>CAMLDW010000001.1 GCA_946479035.1 uncultured Chthonomonadaceae bacterium
GTCCCATCGCGATCGCGTTGGGGTGCGCCTGCATGTACTTCGCGGCGAGCCACGGCTTGACGGCGAGCCCGCTCTTTCCGTCGATCTCGACGGGCGTCACGCTGCGCGCGTCCGCACCGATCGTCTTGGTGGCGCCGGGCAGTCTCTCGAGCCGCATGGACTGGGCGTCTTCTGAGGTGAACGGGCCCTTTGCCTCGGTGCCATCGCCGAACGCGCGGGAAGAGAGGTGGTTGCCGAGCGCCAAGAGCTGCGGCGTCAGCGGCGTGGCGAAGACGTGCGGCACGCCAGGCAGGGCGTCTCCGGACTTGAGGGACGCGAACGTCCCCAGGTCGTGGTTGTGCGCGCGCGCCGAGACGCCGAGGTGCTGCAGCCAAGCGTAAAAGAGCTGGATGCTCAGCGCCGGGCCCGGCTTTCGGTCGGAGAACGTCGCCCAGCTAACGCTGGTCACGGGAGTGCGGTCGATCAGGTAGGTCGCGAGGTCCCACGTGCGCATCGCGTGGACGACGAAGACAGAGGAGTACGGGCCGTGGTACCTGTGGTCTTCGCCTTCGAACGGGTCGTTGTTGATGTGGGGCGCGATCTCCTGCTGGATGAATCGCGGTCCGAGCAGCCCTTTGTCTTCGACTGGTTGGACGAGGTTGATCTCGGGCACGTCGCCAGGCGCCTGCCGGTACTCTCTAGTCGTTTCGTCGGCGACCCGGAACAGTAGGTCGTCGTCGCGCGTGACGTCGAAGGTTACTCGGACTGCGCCGTTGGCAGCGGTCTCTGCCAGCGCCTTGAAGCGCGCGAGCGCCGCCATGACTTCCGTCTGGTCGGCCTGGCTCATCGAGCCGGTGCGCTCGCGCCAGACGCCGTCGCGCCCGTGTTCGAGCACCATCGAGTTGGTGAGCAGGAAGACCTTGACCCGGTACTCGGGGGCAACGGCCGCGGCGCGTGATGCGGCGGGATACGCCTCGGCAACCTCGCCCCAGCCGCCGTCGCTACGGTAGCGGTCGCCGAGCGAGAAGTCCGGCCCGACGGGGTAGTTCCAGCCGTCGATCTCGACGTGCGGCGTCTTTGGCGTGTACGGCCCGCGCAGGTCCGGCAACGTCACTGCGACCTGCGTACCGCCGACGTCGACCGTGCCCAGTTGGACGTCTTGGACAGTGATTGCGAGCGCGATGTAGGCGGCGAGCATGGGTCGGTACCTCCGATTCTATTCGAAGATACGAAGGTCCATGTCGCTGGCGGCATGACCGTCGCCCCGCGTGTACTTGAGGGAGCCCTTGTTCCCGAGGGCCGAAAGGTCCTTGGGGAGCTCTTTTATGAGGTCGAGCACGACCTTGCGCGCGTTCTCCGAGTTCTTCTTGAAGACCTCGAGCACGTCGTGCGCGGTGACGGCCTGCGTGTCCGCTACGACTCCGCTGTCAAAGTCGGTGACGAGCGAGATGTTGAGCACGGCCATGCCTAGCTCGTGGCAGAGGTAGGCCTCTGGGTACTGGGTCATGTTGATGACGTCCCAACCCATCTTGGTGAACCAGGCGCTCTCCGCCTTGGTCGAGAAGCGGGGGCCCTGGATGACGACGACTGTGCCTTTTTCGTGGCAGGTGATTCCGTGACTCTTGATCGCGCGCGCGGCGATCTCGCGCATCTGCGCGCTGTACATGTCGGCGGGGGAGACGTGGGTCGTGACGGGGCCGTCGTAGAACGTGTCGGCGCGGCCCTTCGTGCGGTCGACGAACTGGTCGGCGAGCAGAAAGCTGCCGGGCTCGATGTGCCTCTGCAGCGAGCCGACCGCGCAAGGGGAGAGGACCGCCTGCACACCGAGCCGGTGGAACGCCCACACGTTCGCGCGGTAGTTGACCATGTGCGGCGGCAGGGTGTGGTCACGTCCGTGGCGCGGAAGGAAGGCGACCTTCCTTCCGGCGACCACTGCGAGCGCAAGCGAATCGCTCGGCGGGCCGTACGGCGTATCGACCTTGAACTCTTTGACGTCGCTGAGAAGGCTGTAGAACCCCGAGCCGCCAAAGACGCCGATCTCGGCTTGCGTCATTTGGTCCCTGACTTCGGCATGTTGACGGGCATGCTGTGAAAGTCGCGGTCGAACCGCTTGACGATTTCCTCGAGGTCTCCGCCGATGCGCACGATCGTGCGCTTTTCGGCTTCAAGAACCCGGTGGTTCTTGACTGCGGCGATGCTTTGTAGCCTCGGGTCCGCGTAGACGGCGTCGACGTTCTGGTCGCTATAGATGATCTCGGGGTCCATGTCGATCAGCTTTTCGATGTTGACGGGCTCCCACCGCTTGCCTTCGGCGCCGACCGGCGTGCCCCCACAGTCCTGGATGATGTGCGCGTGGAAGCCGTCCTTTCCCAAGATGAGGTAGCCCTGCTTACCGTCACCGAGCAGGATGGTGACGCGCGGCTTCTTGGTCGGCACGGCCTGCGCGACCGCTACGGCGTTGTAGACGTGGTCTATGTAGGCGTTCGTGTACGATTCGACCCCGAGAAGCGAACCTAGGCGATAGCCGAAGTCTGCGTAGTCGGCGATTGTCGTCGGGTCGTACGCGAGCGTTTCAAAGCCGTACTGCTTCAACTTTGCGATCTCGTCGTCGCCATAGAGCGATCTGTCATAGATCACGAGCTCGGGCTTGAGCCCGACCATTTTTTCGTAGTCTGGCTTGGTGCCCTCCACGACGACGGGGGCGGTGAGTATCTGTGGCGGTCTGTCGCACGCACTCGTCCTTCCGACCAGGAACGAGCCTCCTCCGATCTTGGCAAGATACTCTGTGGTGCTTGGGCTGAGACTGACGACGTTCGTATAGAGCTTGGGGCGCTTGGACTTAGCGACCCCGACCCCGCCGCCGTTACAACCAAGCGCAGCCGAAATAACAACGCAGAGTGCGAGTGCCGTCCGCCAGTTCATCTTCGTTATTCTGCCTTATCTCGAGCCGGTTGCGCTCAGCCGGGACGGGGCCGAATCGGAGCGGGTTCGGTACGGTATATTTTCCCTGTCCACAGGGGTATAGCTCAGCTGGTAGAGCAGCGGTCTCCAAAACCGCAGGTCGCGGGTTCGAATCCTGCTGCCCCTGCCACTTCGGTCAGTTTCGCATGTCGTCGGCGATGCCGACCATCTCTTCGATAGACCGCGCGCCTGTGACTATGAACGCGTAGCGGCCCTGGATCCAGCCTACGCAAGTGAGCCCATTCACGACGCCGCCAAAGTACTCGCCTCTGCCTGGGATCTTCGCCAAGTTCTCGAAATCGCTCGCGTTGTCGAAGATGAGGAGGTTGAACGTCCCGGAACTGTCGACCATGTCGATGCGCATGGAGTCGTGCCCGTTCTTCTTGCTGGTCGCGACGTGCGTGACGGCGATAAGCGGTTCGATCGCCGGCAGGTTGGTGCCGAGCTGCTGCTGGACGAGGCGGTCCGCGTCGTCCGCTCCGTTGACGTCCTGCTCCTGCATGAACGGGCCGCCCGTAAATGCGCTCGCGATCTCCTGAGAGGAGACACGGCCCGCGCCGCGGTTGAGAGAGCCCGCAAGCAGGATCACGCCGAGCAGCGCTGCGGCGAAGCCCCAGGAGTACTTGGTGACGAACCTCTCCACGCGCTGGTCGCCGTTGACGGCGTCGATCTCGTCGAGCCGCTCCTTGGCCTTGGCCCAGGCCGCCTCGTGGTCCGGGCGCACGTGCCTTTCGGCGAGCGCCGAACGGAGGTAGACGGCCCACTGGTGCTCGGCGGCCGCCTGCGGGTCGTTGGCGAGCAGCTCGCGCACCTCGGCGTTCTCGGCTTCGCCCAGTTCGCCGTCGGCGTACGCGTTCACCCTCTCGGTCCAGTCATTCATTCCGTCGTACCGTCCTTTAAATAACCCTGTTCGCGGGCATATGATTCCAGTTCCTTCCTCAGGACCGCTCTTCCGCGGGCCAGCCTCGACCTGACCGTGCCTACCGGCACTCCGGTAGCCTCGGCGACCTCGTCGTAGCTCATTCCCTCGATGTCGCTCAGGATCACCGCGATGCGGAAGACGTCCGGCACTTTTGCGAGGG
This sequence comes from uncultured Chthonomonadaceae bacterium, assembly GCA_946479035.1. The sequence goes on from CAMLDW010000001.1 coordinate 4,023, forward strand.
CGTCCTCGACCTCGGCGCCGAGCAGCCCGTCGAAGACCTGCCTGTCCGGGGCTTCGACGGCGGGGGCGACCGGCTCGGAGGCGTCCTCTTCGTCCAGGCTGGCGGCCGTTCCGGTCCGCTGCAGCTTGCGATACCTGTTGATGTAAAGGTTCGTGAGGATGCGGAGGATCCACGCCTTGAAGTTCCGACCGTCGAACCGGTCGAAGGCCTCGTAGGCGCGGACGATCGCTTCCTGCGAGAGGTCGCTGGCGTCTTCCGGGCTCCGGGTCAGCCTCAGGGCGGTCCCGTACAGCGAAGGGAACACGTCCTCGGCCATCCGCTCGAAGCGCTCCCTGTTGGGACTACCCTTCTTGAAGAGCATCGGAGAGGCCGAGTCTACCTCTCGGACAGGTTCAACGCCGGTTGGCGTCGGGCAGGTTCCCGGTGCCCAAGAACGGTCTATGCGAAGAGCGCCTTGGCGGTCTCCCAGAGCCCGTACTGATGCAGGTGGCCCTCGCAAAAGAGGACGATCCCCTCGACGCCAGAGCGTTCGACCGTCGCGACCAGCCTTTCCAGCTTTTCCTTCGGCCAATAGCTCTTTGGCGGTCCGTCGGCGAAGACCCGGAGCTCCGTGGCGAAATGCGGCGGCGTGCCGCTCGCCGGGACAGCGAAGAACTCGGCGCGCTTGTGCGAGAGGTAGCGCTGCGCGTCGCGCAGGTCGCCCGCGCCGCCGAACCCGACCCAGCGCGCGAGCTTTTCGTGCAGCTCGCGATCGGTCTCCTCGAGACGCGACGCGACCTGGCCGAAGAACGCGGTGGCGTTTGCGCGGTCGCCGAGCTCAGCTGCGAGCGCGAGCGCTTTGAGCGGCAGCTCCTCTTCCCAGAACATGAAGTTGACCGCCGCGCCGGGGTAGTACTCCTTGAAGCCGCGCGCCCACACCTTCTGGTCTCGGATCGTCTCGGCGAGCAGGACGAGGTAGTCGTCGAACGAGCCGGGGAAGTGGTCGCGGTAGTCCATCGGCATCGCGACGTCCACGTAGGGCGCGTGCTGGCGCCAGTCCTGGCCGATGAAGCGTCCGCTGTGGACCGGGTTCTTGAATACCGCCGCGGATATACTCATCCCCGGCCTAGCTTGGCGCACGGCACTCGCGCACTCGCGCGCGAACTCGTTGATCGAATGGATCCGGTACTCGTAGAAGAAGTGGTCGAGGTCCTTGCGCCCGCCCTCGAAAAAGCCCTCTTCCAAAAGGAAGTCGGACTTCTCCCTTCGCGACATGGACGGCCAGTTTCCAGGGAGCACGCGCGGGCTCGGCTCCCAGTGCGACTCGAGGTACTCGCGGTCGTAGGTCGGGTGCAGGAACTCGCGGTCCGGGAACGCGTCGCTCACGTAGCGCGCCCACTTTGGGACCTGTTCGAGGCAGTAGTCGCAGAAGCAGTACTGGTCTGGCGCGAGGTCGCCGGGGTAGCGGACGTAGTCGTGGTGCACGGCGTCGAAGGCGTACATCTCGGCGAACTCGCGATAGAGGGGCACGAGCCATTGGTCGGTGTAGCCGGGCCGCTGGGCAGGGCACATCCAGCGCGCGTCGAACCTCTTGCCGCGAAGCATCTCGCTTTCGGTGAGGTTGCCGTCCCGGTCGCGCATCGCCCACACTTCGTGAGGGTGGTCCCTGCCCTCCATGAAGTCGATGAACCAAGCGTGCAGTTCGACCTTGTGGCGCTTGCACGCCTCGACCAGGTGCCTGGGGAGGTCGAACCCTTGGTAGCCTTCAGCTACCCGCTCTGGGAAGAGCTTGCTCGGCCAGCAGACTCGGCCGTGGCCCTGCTTGAGGTTGGGGAGGATGAGGTTGAAGCCCGCGCTGGCGACGTGCGCGACGAAGGCCTCGACCGCCTCGGGCGTCGTGCCGCAGTCCCCCGCCCCGCACCAGAGACCGCGGACGCGCAGGTTTGGCACGGGCCGATTATGGATCGTATTGCGAGCTCTCAGTCGTGCCGGAACGCGGACGATTGGACTTCCTCGAACGCCTTTCCGGATCGCGCCATAGAGAGCGCGAGGGCCGAGCCGCCGGTCTTGTTGAAGTAGTCCACGCGGAGCTGGTGCGCGCCTTTGGCGAGAGCGACCGCGCCGACCCTGCCCTCGGGCGAGTGCAGCCCGTCGTTGTCCACGACCAGTTCGCCGTCGATCCAGAGCCGCGCGCCGTCGTCGGAGAGCAGCGAGAAGCGATAGACGTCGGTCGCGGGAACTTCGACCGTGCCTTGCAGGCGCAGGCCGACGAACTCAGGGAACGGCTGCTCTCCGAGCTGGACTTTGTCCGTCGTTCCCGTGGCGGCAGGCGTCATAGCGCCGAAGTCGGGCAGCTTGCTCCAGTCGCCTTTGAAGGCGAGCCGGGCCAGGCCCTTGTTCTTTCCGGCGCTGCCCGCCGGAAGAGGCTCGACGCGCACGATGCGCTTTTCAGAAACGTCGCTGACGGGCCGCCCTTCGTGGAACGCGCGCGCGCGGAACATTCCTGTCGAGCTGACTGTGACCGGCGAGACGTACTTCGGAGAGGAGGTGCCGGGGTCGGAGCCGTCGGTCGTGTAGTGGACCTCGACGCCCTCAGAGACCTCGCCGATCGAAACGCGGATGGACTCGACGAAGATGTCGGTCTCCGTCTCGATCTTCGGCGCCTTGAAGACGATCGGCTTGGTGGGAACCTCGAGAACGACGACCGTCGCGTCCTCGTCGCGCATGGCGCGCGGAACGTCGATCAGGATATCGTTGCCGGACTTGCGCGCACGAAGCGCGTCGCGGCCGTCGAGCATCCAGGCCCTCGACCCGTCGTTGCCGATGAGCGGCACGCGCAGCTTTCCGTCGGCCGGCCAGTCGAACACGTGCAGGTAGAGCCGCCACTTTCCGTCGACCTGTTTGGCCGTGCAGCGGCCCCAGGGCAGCGCGCCGAGCGGTGAGGCGGACGTGGCGTAGATCGACTCGCCGTTCTTGCTCATCCATCGCGAGTAGTTCTTGAGGATCGCTACCGCCTCGTCTGGAAGAGTGCCGTCCGGACGCGGCCCGACGTTGAGAAGGTAGTTGCCGCCCTTGCTGGCGATGTCGATGAGGTTGCGCACGAGGTCGCGCGGGGTCTTGTAGGTGTCGCGCTTGTTGTAGCCCCAGTGCCTGCCCATGGTCATGCAGGTCTCCCAGTCGAGGCCGGCGATGCCCTCCGGCGGGATGTACTGTTCGGGCGTGCCGAAGTCGCCGACCGGCTGCTTGGTCGCGTCCGCGATGCCGTCGCGTCCGACCGTGACTCGGTTGTTCACGATCACGTTCGGCTGGAGCTTGCGGCAGAGGGCGTAGAGCGCGTCGCCGTACGTGGAGTTCCAGGTCGGCTCCCACTCGCCGTCGAACCACATGACGCCGATGTCGCCGTAGTTTGTGAGCAGCTCGGTGACCTGGGCGTGCAGGTACTTGACGTAGCGGTCGAAGTCTGCGCCCAGCGCGGACCGCTCCTCCCAGTCGCGCCGGGGAAGGTAGTCGGGGTGGTGCCAGTCCATGATGGAGTGGTACCAACAGATCTTGAGCCCTTGGTTGCGGCACGCGTCCGCCATCTCTTTCATGATGTCGCGCTTGAACGGCGTCGCCATCACGTCGTAGTCGCTGACCCTGCTGTTGAAGAGCGCGAAGCCGTCGTGGTGCTTGGTGGTGATGACGATGTACTTCATCCCCGCGTCCTTGGCCATCTTCACCCACTCGTCGGCGTGGAACTTGACGGGGTTGAACTGGTCTTTGAACTTCTCGTACTCGGGCACCGGGATGTGCGCCTCGTTCATGATCCACTCGCCGTAGTCGGTGCCGGCGCCCCACTCGCCGCCGGGCACGGCGTAGAGCCCCCAATGGACGAAGAGGCCGAAGCGGGCCTCGCGCCACCAGTCCATGCGCGAGTCCACAGGCAGAAGCGTCTCAGTCGGAGCGTTGGTCATCCCTATCGCTGCAAGAAGCAGCCCAGCCAGCAGCATGATACAGGGCAGTATACGCCCGTGCCCCTGCAAGTTGTGCTGGGTTGCGATCATGGCACAGTCGCCGCTTGTGTTGCACTTGTGCCACTCGTGAGACTGCACAGCGCTACGGGCTGTTCCGGAAGTGGTAGGTCCTTTTTGCGCTGCCGTCCTTCTCGTACGTCCCCCAGCCGTGGGCGTCGATGAACGCGGCGCGGAAGGGGCCGGGGATCTTCGGGTCCGCCTCGAACTTTCGGCTCGGGCCGTGGACGTTGTAACCGCATACGTTCCAGAAGACGCCGAAGCTCGCCATCGCGCGGCCGTAGTGGTCGCTGCACTCGATCTCGTTGTACGGGTTGCGCTTTTGCGGCGAGTAGCGGTCGTGGATCGCGCGCTCGACGGTCAGCCCTTCTGTGAGCAGCCCTTCCGCGACCATGTGCGCCGCCGCCTGGTGCTCGAAGCCGGACATGCACTCGTTGAAGTACATTGCGGCCCACGCGTCGCGCTCTGCGCCGGTCGCCCTTTCTGCGCCGCCCTTGGGGAACGTGCACATGATCAGGCCGCCCTCACCCGGCACCGCGTACCACCTGCCGCCCTTGATGACTTGCATGCCCTTGCGGTAGGGGCCCACGTCGGGCGTGAAGTTGTATTTGTATAGGTTTGAGAGGGCTATCTTGGACTCTTCGTGCGGAACGACGCGCTCCAGGCCCATCCAGTGGCACCAGCTTTGGCCATAGAGCTGGTCGATGTGGCAGCCGGTCGCGGTGGCGTTGGCCTCCGGGTGCTTCGGGTCGGGGAGGTGGATGAAGTACTCGCCGTTGAACAGATCGTCGACGATGTCCTTGCTTCCTTTCTTGACGATGCCGCGGCACTCCTCGGCGAATGCGCGGTCGCCCATCTCGGTCGCCATCTTTTCGCAGGCGCGCAGCGCGCCGAGGTACATGGAGGAGATCCACGCCATCTTTCCGTACCACGCGGCGTCGAGGGTGTTGTACTGTTCTCCTTCGAGCAGCCCGTCACGGTCCTTGTCCTGCGCGATCAGGAACTGCATCGCCTTTTTGACGTTGGGCCAGACTCGCTTTAGGAACTGCGAGTCCCTTTGCATCGTGTGCTCGCGATAGGCGCGCATGACGCAGCCGCACTGTCCGTCGTGCGCGACCTTGCGCTCGGACTCGGCGCGGTAGTCGATTGCGCCGCTCTCCGCGTGGAAGAACTCGCCGAAGTCGATTTTTTCGCGGAGATAGGCTTCGATCTCGGGGAAGACGCGCGCGGCGGCCTGCGCGTAGCTCCAGACGTGCGTGCAGGTCCCCGGGCAGCAGCCGATGCCCTCCCAGAACCAGAAGCGCCCGTCCTCGAAGCGGTGGCAGGTGTTGGTGGCGAGTATGCTCGTGTTTGCAAAAGTGCGGTCGAGGAGCCAGTAGGGGAGCGTCGAGTCGTACCAGGTGTCGCGCCATTTGAGGGTGAGTCGCGTGAGCTCGTCGATGTTCTTGGCGATGTCCTGTGCGACGTCGAGCGCGTCCTTCCACTTGCTCGCATACCACCGCTTCTTGCCGGGAAAGCCGGGGATCTGCAGGTTTGGGAAGTGCCAGGAGACGATGTATGTGACGGTCGTCGTTTCGCCGGGCGCAAGCGAGACACTGTAATCGACGCTCGCCACGCGTGCCCGGCCAGACCCGTACTCAAACGCCAGCCCCATTTGCGCGCCTCCGATCACGCCGAAGAAGAACGTGCCGAAGTCGGCCAGGTCTTCGATTCGGCCGTCGATCGCAGGCTCGTCGGCGAAGACGATCTGGTCGACGCCGATGTTTCCCCAGCCACCTTTCTCTTGGTCCACGATCTCCAGGCGCGCCTCTTTGCCTTGGAGGTCTGAGACGTTGAAGTTGTCGAGCCTCATTCGGTTACTGTTGTGGCCGGTAGCAGTGCGCACGGCCCTGCCGTCGACGAGTAGGTTGAGGCAAGTCTTGCCGGGGTGGTTTCCCCCGCCGATTCGGAAGTTGACGAAGGACCGCTCGATCTTGAATGGTCGGCTGGTCAGGCGGCCGACGTGCGCGTCCCCTTGCTCCACGCTCTCGCCCTGCCGCACGTTATGGCTGTTGACGACGAACTTGCCGCTCGCATTGATCTCGCCCTGATAGGAGGGCATCTTTGAAACGAGCTGCGGGGAACCACCGAACGCGGTGCCCTCGACGGTCCAACCGTCGTAACTGCCGGACTCGAAGTCTTCAAATAGGATTTGACTGCGCGCGTCGCTTGGCTGCGTGGCCTGCGCGCCAAAGAGGCATCCGCTCAGGGCGCCGTTCTGCAGGGCCGACGTCGGTCGAAGTGACGGGAGCTCCTTGCGAGAGAGCATGGCGCAAGGGTTCTTACAACTCAGGGAGAGCGCCCACGGGAGCTTTTCCTTGGATGTGTTCTTGACCGAGTATCGGAGAACGGTCGCCGGATAGCTCGACCTCTCGATATCAAGAGGAACAAAGGGGGAGAACGCCTCGAGCGTGACCTCCACTAGTCCGTCTCGATGGACGTAATTGACGGTGCCTACCGGGTATTGGCCCAAGAACTTGACATGGAAGGCGACTGTGTCCAGTCCCACAGCGTGGTCGAAGAGCCGTATCTCCGTAATCATCAAAGGCGGCGACTCCGGAGTCGGAGGGTCGACGTAGTTCGCGCCACCGGTGTCGCCCACCGTCTCGCCGTCATAGGGCACTCCGCCTGGGCGCGCGACGCAGCCTTGGTGGTGCTGGTTGAATACGTCCCAGTTCCAGAGTCGCCCGTCTCCGCCCAGGTAGACGGTGCCGGCGAAGAGCCCGCCGACCGGCATGCCGATGTGCCTGAGCGCGTCGCCGCTTACCCACGGTTCCTCGCCGCGCTCTGTGAGGCCCTTCACCCAGGCGGGGTCGAGCTTCTTGTCGCGCGGCACGAGGGTGCGGTAGTCCTGGGCCGAGAACGGGCCAGCGAACGCCTCGAGCGGCCTTTGCAGCGCAGCACCGACCGCGCCAAAGGCGCTGGCCTTGAGGATGTCCCTGCGCGAGATTCGGCCGCCCATGCGCGCAGTTTGGGTGAAGCGCCGCCCGGAGCGCAAGCCATCCTAGGATTCGCGCTCTATCGTCGCTCTGATCCTATTGCGCGCTTCGTCCGGCATGTCCTGCGCCGCGTCGGCTGCGTCATGGAGGACCTTGAGCTGCGTTTTGAACCGCTTGCACCTGCCGCACGAGACGAGGTGCGCGCGCAGCGCGACTTTCTCCAGGCGCGAGAGCGCGCGGTCGCGCTCGTCCGACACGATGCGCGAGGCCTCTTCGCAAGGAAGCGTCAGGACCCACCAGAGCGATTTCAACGGCTTCACTTTGCGCCTCTGGCGAACCAGTTGTCCTCGAGGCACTTGCGCAAGAGAAGCCGGGCGCGATAGAGGCGCGTCGAGAGGTTTGTCGCTGAGAGCTCGAGCGCGTCACACGTCTTTTCGTAATCGAGACCTTCGACCTCGCGCAAGAGGAAGGCCTCGGCCAGGCTCTCGGGCAGTTTTTCAAGGCAGAGCTGGAACTGCGCCTGGAACTCTTTGCTTTCTAGCTGCCCTTCGGGGTCGTGCCACTCGCCCGGCGGCGCGGCCCAGTCGCCGTTCTTTTCAAACTGCGCCTCGGACGTGTCGACGGTCTCTTCTTTGAGCCGACCGGATCTGCGCAGGTGGTCGGCGATCTTCCGTCGCAGGATGCCGATGAGCCATGTCCGCTCTTCGGCTCGCCCCTGAAACGTCGCGGCGTTCTTCAGCGCACCGAGCAGCGTCTCTTGGACGGCGTCCTCGGCCAGGGTCGCGTCGCGCAGGCGTGCGAGCGCGAAGCGGTAGAGCGCATCGCCGTGCTGTTCGAGCCACCGTGCGGGGTCGCTGCCTGCGGGCATGTTTACAAGAGCGATTCTACGGTCTTTGCCGTGCGCTCGAACTCCTCGTCGGTGCTGAGCAGGTCCGGGCCGAAACGCACGAACCCCTGGCGCGCGTCGGCGTTGACGCCTTTCTCCAGCAGAGCTTGGCGCAGCTCGGCAGCCTTCGGGTGCGGCATCAGCGCGAACGCGCCGAACCGCTCTGGTCCGTCCGGTGTGTGCATATCTACGCCGGAAGAGATGAACGTTTCGCGCATCGCTGCTAGACGATTCAGGCTGTACTTGCGCAGCCTGTCGACGCCGTTGTTCAGAACGAACTCGAGGCCGGACTTGGCCTGGTAGGGCAGCACGATGGCAGGGGTCGACTCCAGCCATCCGTCGCCGCCCTCTTTGAAGAGCTGCTGCTGCGGGCGCTCGAAGTCGAGCGTGCCGACCTTTGCGAACCAGCCTGTATCGAGCGTCCTCAGGCCTTTTTCAAAGGTGCGCGGATGGATCGCGAGCCAGCACGCGCCGGGCCCGCCGCGCAGATACTTGTAGGAGCCGCCGATCGCGAAGTCGTACCCTTCTTGCTCCATCTTGAGCGGGATGACACCGGCGGCGTGGAAGAGGTCTGCGAGGGCGAGCGCGCCGTGCTCGTGCGCTGCAGCGACCACTCTTTCAAACCCGTCCAAGATCTGTGCGGTCATGAAGAACACGCGCGAGAACACGACGAGGTCCGTGGCTTTGCCGATCGCCGCAACGATGTCGTCGGCGGAAAAGAGAGGAACGCCGCCGTCCTTCAGCGATGGCTTGACCCACGTCACTTTGGCGACGCCTCGCGACTCATAGGCCTTCAAGATGAAGTCCACAGAGTCGAACTCGCCCGTCGTCGTCACGATGTTTATTGGGCGCTGGCCGAGCAGGGCATTGAGCACGGCGCGCAGCCCCTGGCCCGCGCTCACTTTGGGAACGACGCAGTCGTGCCGCGGCAGTCCCACTAGGCGCGCGGTGTTGCCGCGCCACGCGTCCATCTCGGCTAGCCAGCCGTCCTCGTCGTACCAGTTGTGGTCCATCCGCGCGTACCAGCGGTCGAGCGCGCACTGCACGTCGTTCGCCATCTGGTCGAGCGGCCGGCCGAGCGAGTGGTTGGAGAGGTACACCTCGTCGCGCATCTCTTCGCAGCGCAGGACGAGCGAGAAGAGCGGCCGGACTTTATCCTTTACCCACTCAGGCGTGATCGGTTCGAGCACCGCGCTCATCGGCCGATCTCCGTGCGCACGTCCCAGATCTCGGGGAACAGGCGAATGTCGACGATCTTCTTGAGGAAGTTGACGCCGCTGCTGCCGCCGGTGCCGCGCTTGAAGCCGATGATCCGTTCGACGGTCTTGACGTGCCGGAACCGCCAAAGCGCCATCCCCTCGTCGACGTCGATCAGCTTTTCGCACATCTCGTAGGCGTCCCAGTGGTCGTGCGGCCCCTCATAGATCGCCTTGAAGACATTCGTGAGCTCCGGGTCCGGCTCGTGCGTCAGGGACCAGTCGCGCTGGATCGCCGATCGCGGGACAGCGAACCCGCGCCGCGCCAAGTGGACCAGGAACTCGTCGTAGAGGCTCGGCGCCTCAAGGTCGCGCACCAGGCGCGCGTGCACCTCCGGGTCGTGATGGAACACCCTGATCAGGTCGCGGTCCTTGTTGCCGAAGAGGAACTCGATCGTGCGGTACTGGAACGACTGTAGACCGCTCGCGTTGCCGAGCACGTGGCGGAACTGCACGTACTCGCTCGGCGTCAGCGTCTCCAGCACGCTCCACTGCTCGAAGAGCATGCGCTGGATCTGCTTGACCCGCGAGAGGATCTTGAAGCACGGCTCCAGCTTTCCTTCTTGGATCCACTTGATCGCGGCGCGCAGTTCATGGATGAGCAGCAGCATCCAAAGCTCGCTGGTCTGGTGCTGAACGATGAACAGCGTCTCGTCGTGGTGCTCAGGGTCGCTGAGCGGCTGCTGCGCGTCGAGGAGCTTGTCGAGCCGGAGGTACTTCGAGTAGTCGAGCTTCTTCTCGAAGTCCGTGTGGATCCCGGGCTCGAACTCGCGCGACGGCATGGCGGGATGTTACTCGCTCCCCCAGGCTCCGGCGCCTCGTATTGAAGAGGCTCACGTCCCACGCACGTTTCCGAACAGCTCGATGTGCAGCCGAGGGGTGGTGCGCCAGCCGCGCTGTTGGGCGAGCGGCTCGATCGCCTTTGTTCGGCGGCGGAGCGTTTCGACGTCGGTGCCCTCCGGCATGAGCAGCACGCGCTCGGGATCTGTCCGGGGCAGCTGCGAGAGCAGCGCAGTGATCTCGTCCAGGTCCTGTTGGACCTCGTCTCCGACTACGAACTTGAGCTGGTATGGATACGAGCCGATAAGCCGCGAGAGGGCTTCCAAGTTCGTGCGCGTCTGTTCGTGCCGCGTGCGCCATCCGCTCTCCTCTGGCGGTTCCGAGCTGCGCAGCTTTGGGCTGATCGACATCAGGTCGCACGGTAGTTCCTGAAAAACGGTGCCTGCAGTCTCGATCGTGACCGTAAACCGGTGGTCATTTAAGCGAGCCGCGAGCGGGACGATCGCGTCGAACATCATGGGCTCGCCGCCCGTCAGAACGACGTGGGAGACTTCGCCTTGGGCCAGCTCGATCGCACGGACGACGATCCTCTCGACCGACATCACCGGCCCTTCCGGCGACCAAGAGGCGTAGGGCGTGTCGCACCAGGCGCACCGCAGGTTGCAACCGCTCAGGCGCACAAAGACCGAGGGGGTGCGCGCCCAAAGCCCCTCGCCCTGAATGCTCGCAAAGATCTCTGCGACGCGCAGCTTCATCGCAACAGCGGGTCTCCGACGCCCAGTTCTGTAAAGCCTTTTGCCCTTAACCTGCACGAATCGCATTGACCGCACGAAGCTCCAGTGGGCGAAGGGTCGTAGCAAGAGGAGGTCAAAGAGTAGTCGACGCCGAGCCGGAGCCCTTCTGCGATGATCTGCGCCTTCGTCATACCTATGAGGGGTGCCTCGATGCGAGCGCCCCTCCCTTCTACCCCTGCCTTGGTCGCAAGGTCCGCTGTTCGCTGGAAGGCGGCGATGTACTCCGGCCTGCAGTCGGGGTACCCGGAATAGTCGAGCGCGTTGACTCCTATATAGATGCTCGACGCGCCCAGCACCTCCGCCCACGCAAGTGAATAAGAGAGGAACACGGTGTTGCGGGCGGGCACGTAGGTCGCGGGCACGCCTTCGTATGCGCCGTTCTTCGGGACTGCGATGTCGTCGGTGAGCGCGGAGCCTCCGAAAGCGCGCAGATCGATCGTGACGGGGCGGAACTCGCGCGCGCCGAGCGACTCGGCCACGCGACGCGCGCACTCGTGCTCGTGCGCGTGCCGTTGGCCATAGAGGAACGCCATGCAGTAGCACTCGCACCCGCGCTCGCGCGCAAGGGCGAGGCATGTGGCGGAGTCGAGACCGCCGGAAAGCAGCACTACGGCGCGCACGGACATCTGCGGTGATTATGGTCCGCTCAGCCCACGAGGAAGTCCGCCGGTCGCAGTGGGATTTCTGCGCCGTTCACCTGCGACTCGATCACTGGCCGGTACGAATAAGCCTGCTCGAGCAAGAACGCAGTACAGCCGTCGCGCCACTGGCCGCGGCCGACGAGCGTCACGTACGGGCTGCAGACGAAAGCGTGGCCGAACCGCTGGTACGTGCGGTCGAAGCAGGTGACGTTGAGCAGCCCGGTCTCGTCCTCGAGGTCGAAGAACACGACGCGCTTGCCACTGGGCGTCGGAGGGAAGCGCAGCCGGATCGGGTTGCCGACGACGATCGCCTTCTCGCCGTGCTTCAACTGCCGCCCCACCTCAGTCGTCACTGCGCCCCTTTTCGCGGTGCGCCGCCTTTCATACGCCATCAGGTGGCGCTCGACGTCGAGCCCGAGGTACTTGCGCTCGTGGAGCCGCTTTTCCGCCTCTGAAAAGTCCTCCACGCACAGGTCGAGCGAGGGCTCCGGCACTTCCATCCCCAGCAGCCCCTCGCTCGCGCGCATGTCGCGCAGCGCGTCGGGAACGGCCCACAGGAGCGCTCGGCGGTGCGGGCACAGCGCGTCGAACGCGCCGCAGAGCACGAGGCTCTCCAGCTCGTTCTGCTCCGGTCGCACGCGGCGCGCAAAGTCGAAGAAGGAGGAGTAGGCACGGGGATCAGGAACGGGCGTCCCGCCCCGCTCTGCGACGATGCGCTCGCGCGTTTGGGCGCTCAGGCCGAACACGCACGCGAGCGAAAGCCGTATCCCGCCGCCCGGCACGAGGATCTCGGGCTCTTGCACCGAGCGCACGTCCTCGACCGCGAACCTCAGCCCGCTCCTGTTCACGTCCACCGGCAGCACCTTCACGCCGCGCAGCCGAGCCTCGTTGACCAAGGTGCACGGCCCGTAATAGCCGGCGGGCTGTGCGTCGAGCAGGGCCGCGAAGTAGTCGGCAGGATAGTTCTGCTGGCACCATATCGAGCGCACCGATATCTCGGCAAAGGCGAGAGCGTGCCCTTGCGCAAAGCCGTATCCCTTGAACCCCGCGATCAGCTCGAAGGCGCACTGGGCCGCGTCCTCCCCATATCCGCGAGCGCGCATCCGCGCCAGCAGCTCCTCCTTGATCACCTCGCCGTAGTCGCCCTGCTTGCACTTGTAGATCTTGTCCCTGATCTCTTCCGCCACGCCCGCCGAGTAGCCCGCGAAGGTCGAGAGCAGCTGGTCTATCTGCTCCTGGAACACGACGATGCCATACGTGTGCCCGAGGATCTTCTCGAAGTCCGGGTGCTCGAAGCTGTACGGCTTTCCGCGCCGTCGCGCGATCAGCTCGTTGATCTTCACCGCGCCGCCGACGCCGGGGCGGATGCCCGCCTGAACGAGGCTCGCATCCTTCAGGTCCTTCGTCTGCAGCCTCATGTGCGCCTGTCGCATCGCGGGCGAGGCCGATTGCGGGATCCCGATGAGCTGCCCGCTCTGCATCGCGCGGTAAGTCTCCTGGTCGTTCAGCGGCAGCGCGTCGACGCGGAAGTCCGCCTCTCGCTCGCGCACGCGCTCCTGCGTGCCGGAAAGAACGTCCTGGCCGCGCAGGCAGAGCACGTCGAACTTGTCGAAGAAGTGCTTCGCGCTGCGCTTGTCCCACTGGATGATGCGGAGCGGCTCCTCCGTCTCTCCGTCGTCCTGCGTCCCTCCCGACCACTGCACCGGCGCGGTCTCGCTGATCGGTACGTCGCTTACCACGACGCCGCTCGAGTGCGCGCGCATGTTGCGCGGCACGTCGCACAGCGCCTCTCCCAGCGCGAACATCCAGTGCAGGCGGCTCTTGTCGATGTTGCTCTCGCGGAGCTCCGGCCGCGTCGAAAGCGATTCCTCCAGAGCGCGCGGCGAAACTCCGCCGTGGAGCCGCTTGGCGAGGAACCCGACGACCTCCAGCGAGACGCCCAGTGCCTTGCCGACCTCGCGCACGATGCCGCGAGTGTTGAACGCGCCGATCGCGCTCACGGTCGCGACGCGGTCTGCGCCGTACCTGCCGATGATGTAGTTGCGCACGTCGTCGCGGCGCTTCGCCTCGAAGTCGATGTCGATGTCCGGGCGCTTGTCGCCGTCTTCCGTGAGGAACCTGTCGAAGTGCAGGCGGTGGCGATAGGCGTCGATGCGGCTGAAGCCGAGGCAGTACGCGACCGCCGAATCGACCACCGAACCGCGGCCGCTGAACTGGATGCCCTGCTCCTCGGCCCAGCGGCAGAAGTCCCACGCAGTGACGAAGTGGTCCGCGAACCCCATCCTGGCGATGCGATCGAGCTCGTAGTCCAGCCTTTTGCACAGCCGGGGCGTCACCCGCTGGTGCCGCGCGACCGCGCCGGCGTAGGTGATGTGTGTAAGGGCCTGAGCTGAGTCCTTGAACAAAGCAGGCAGGCGTGTGCGCTCAGGAAAGACGTCGTCGGAGCAGGCGTCGGCGACGAGCAGGGTGTTTTCCACAAGCTCCGGCCTGTCGTGGAAGAGCGCCATTGTCTCCTCCGGGCTGCGCATGTACCGCTCGCCGTTGATCGCCCGCGCGGGCCTTGGCGCCGCCTGCGGCTGCGAGGGGTCGCGCGGCGCCTTGCGACCGATCACCTCCTCGACCGTGCAGAGGGTCTCGGAGCAGACCATGACGTCCTGCGCGGGGAAGTCTCCCAGCGCGGCGTGCGTCACGGGCCCGCCCGCGACGCACCGCACGCCTACGGCCGCGGCGAGCTGCGTCAGGCGCTTTTCCAGCGCGATCCCCCACGGCAGGTAGGAGCGCTCGATCTCGACGAAGACGCTTTCGCGCCCGTAGAGCCGCACGAGGCGCTGCAAGAGCGCGAGCGCCTCTTCGTTCTTGCACTGCAGCAGCAACCGAGCGAGCGGCCCGCCGTCGCCGCCCGTCAGGCAGAGGAGCCCGTCGGTGTGCGTCTCGATCCTCTCCCACGTGCTCATCGGAAAGAGCCGCGGCTCGCCGAGGTGGCACTCGGTGACCAGGCGCGCGAGCGAGCGATAGCCGTGCTTGTCTTTTGCGAGCAGCACCACCTCGCCGCCCTCCGGCAGTTCGATCGTCGTGCCTGTGATCGGCTTGACGCCGCACTCGCGCGCTTCGCGCGCGAACTCGACCGAGCCGGTCAGCGCGAAGCGGTCCGCCAGCGCCATCGCTCGCAGGCCGAGCGCGGCCGCGCGGCGAGGAAGCTCGCGCGCGAGCAGCACGCTGTGGCCAAACGAGTAGCCGGACAAAACGTGCAGCGCGGCGCAACCGACGGAGGCGCGCCGTACGCCGAGCTTCCACGTTTCGATCTTAAGCCCGTTCGCGGCGGCGACCTTTTCGTCGCGCGTCTTGCGCGGTTTGACGTCGCCAACGGTCGCGCGCGCGTCCACCAGAGGAACCTCGCGCGAGGCCTTGCGCAGGACGCCGCGCGCGTCGCGCCACTCGACGAACTCGCGCGGCTGCTCGCCCGCCCACCACGCGCCTGCCTCTCGCCAGCGCGAGACCGTCTCAGCGCCATCCGGTCGCATTTCTCCACGCCCTCATCACCTGTTCGCGCCTCGGGAGGTCCACCTCGCTCGCCCTTTGCACCGCCGCGTCGCCGTACTTCGCGCGCACCGCGCGCACGCTGCACAGCGCCGAGCGCAGCGCGTCGGCGCGCGATGAGTCCAAGCTGCGCTGCAGGACTGGTACAGAGCGGACGTCCGGCACGCCCACGCGCAGCGACGCCACCGGCTCCGTCAGCCGCACCTGCGAGAGCTGCCAGCGCAAGGAGACGGCCAGCGAGTCGGAGGGCTTGGGCAGCCGCCGCACGCGGCGCAGCACGCGCCCGCTCTCCGTCTCGATCACGACCTCCGTCGCGCCGGCGAGCGCGTCGCGCTCGCGAAGCTCCTGGCACAGCTCCTGCGCGATCTCGTCCATCGCGGCCTGCAGGACGAAGAGGTCCGAGCAGCACCCATGGAACCGCTGGGTGCGCTCGACGGAATCGCAAGGGAAGTTGCGCACGAACGCGTCGCGGTAGCGTCCGTGCGCGCACTCCGTCACGAGCACGCCCTCCTTTCCGAACTGTCTGATCAAGAGCGGCAGCGGCGCGCGCTGCACGTCGCCGACCTTGCGATAGCCGAGGAACTCTAGCCTCTCGCGCACGTCAGGAGCGACGGGGGTCAAACAACGCGTCGGCAGCGGAGAGAGAAAGGAGCGCGCGTCCTCGACGAGAGGGAAGTCCGCGATCCCGACCTCCATCGCCGTCGCGTCGCACGGCTGCGCGGCGAGCTTCGCCACCCACCTCGACGGCGCCAGCGCAGATGCGACGGGCAGCGCGGTCTTGCGCCACACGTCCGCGAGCAGCCGCGCCGCCACCTCCCACGGGCGCGGGTGCGCGCCGAGGTCAACCCACGCGCTCGCGGGCGACTCGTGCTGGATCCGGCCGCTGTAGAGCAGGCACTCCTGCAGCCACCTGTCGCGCCGCTCGCGGTAGTCCGCCTCCCGGAGCTCGACGTACTGTGCATCGGACCGCAGGATCGCCTTCGCCTCGCTGAGCAGCGTGCCGGGCTGCACCCTGCGCGCCCGCGCTGCCGGCGAGGAGTCGACCACCATCCCGGCCCGGTGCACGACCACGGGCCGCTCGCACTCGCCTGCGTAGAACCGGTCCAGGGCAACGTAAAGCAAATAGTACACAGGTGTCTACTATTCTATCGTGCCGTGAGGCTGAAATCAAGAGGGGGCCACACTGGGGAAGGCTAGAATCGAAGGGAAGAGGGACGATGGAAGCCAAGACGACGCTCGGCCTACTGGCCATGGCGCTCCTGCTCGTGGGGTGCACAGGCAAGACTCCGACCCGCGGCCAATTGGTCGGCAAGTGGGAGGTAGTGGCCGACGCCGACAAATCGGGCGAGGCCGTCACGTTCGCGCACTTGGAGCTGATGTCCGACGGCCGGTTCGAGATGGAGTCTTTCGCCGGGACCATGTATGGGGACTGGACGCTCGACGGTGACCGCGTCACGATGAAGATGACTGGCCTTGACGACGGCTATAGTCACACTGAACGTGATCCGGGTTGGACGTCCGCCTCGAAGCCGTGGGAAGTGAAGGCGGTCTCGAAGGACGAGATGCGATGGAAGATGCCGAACGGCAACGCGACGCTCAAACGGGCAAAGTGAGCGGGAGCTCCACACGGACGGCGCGCCGCTCATTTACGTGTCGGCGACGACTCTGACGAGAGTGTTCTTGAACGACGGAGTGCGCGACTGCGGGTCGGCGCGGCGGGGGACGAGAGCGTTCGCCTCGGGGTAGTACATCACCGCGTTCCCGGGGCGCACGTCGAACTCGCGCACCAGCAGCCCAGAGACTGAACCGACCGAGCTCGAGACCGTCGCGCGCTGGCCGACGCTCAGACCGAGCCGGGCGATGTCCGAGGCGTGCATCAGCACCACGTCTCGCCGCTTCTGCCCGCGATAGAGGTCCTCGTCCTCGTAGACCACCGTGTTGAACTGCCCCTCCGAGCGCACTGTGATCAGGTGCATCTGAGAAGCGTCAAAAGTTGGCAAAGGGACGATGTGGAACTTCGCGCGCCCAGTCTGTGTGGGGAACTTCGGCTCGTGGAAAGTCCGACCCCCGATGTGGAACTCCTTTTTGGTCCTGTCGATCTCGCCGACCTTCTCATAGCCCGGCACGACCTGCGCGATCGCCTCGCGGATCCGCCTGTGCTGCTTGAGAGCCTTCCAATCGATCGGCGATCCCTCGCCAAGCACGCGGTCGGCGACGTCCGCGATGACCTCCACCTCGCTGCGCGGGCCTTGCAACCGCCGCGGGCCGCCGTCGGAGAGCCGTACGTAGTTGAACATGGACTCCTGCGTCGTCGCCTGCGCCTCCTCGTCTCGCGCGAGCACGGGGAGGATGAGGGTCTCCCGCCCGCGCCCGTGCGCGTGGCCCGTGTTCAGCGACGTCGAGAGGTAGACGACCGTGCCGATCCGCGACATCGCCTCGCGCGCAAACCCCGCGTCGGGGTTGGACCCGAAGAGGTTTCCGCCCAGACAGAACGCGAACTTCATCCGCCCTTCGTGCGACGACTCGATGCACCCGAGGGTGTCGAGCCCCGCCCAGGTCGGCAGCGCGACTCC
The DNA here is from genome assembly GCA_946479035.1 of uncultured Chthonomonadaceae bacterium. Next base: position 21,457 of record CAMLDW010000001.1, read on the forward strand.
GAAGTGCGACTGCAGTCGCTCGAAGACGGTCTCTTTCAGCTTCGGCACGACGCCCATCGAGCCGATCCCCTGCACGTTCGAGTGCCCGCGCAAGGGCAGCAGCCCGCAGTGCGGCCGACCGAGCATCCCGCGCAGCATCGCGAGGTTCGCGATCATCTGCACGTTGCCGACGCCGTGCTCGTGGTGCGTCACGCCCATCGCCCAGCAGAACACGGCGCGCTGCGACTGCGCATAGACCGATGCGACCCGCTCGATCTGCGCGCGCGGGACTCCGCCGCTCTTTTCGATCTCTTCCCAACTCAGGCCCGCGAGATAGGAACAGAACTCCTCCGAGCCTTCCGAGTGCTGGTGCAGGAACACGCTGTCCACCGCGCCCATCTCCAGCACCGCCTTCGCGACTCCTGCAAGGAACGCGACGTCGCCGCCCGCGTGCGGCTGCACGTAGAGGTCGCTGACGCGCGAGCCGAAGAGCATGCTTCGCACGTCGGAGGGCACCTTGAAGCGCTCGAGCCCTGCCTCGCGCAGCGGGTTGACGACGATCACGCGTCCGCCGCGCCTGCGCAGCTCGACCAGGGTCTTCATCAGGCGCGGGTGGTTGCTCGCGGGGTTTGCGCCGATCAGGAACACGAGGTCGCATCCGTCAAGGTCCTCCAGGACTATGGTCGCGGTGCCGGATCCGGTCACGGAGGCGAGCGCAGTGCCAGAGGCCTGGTGGCAGTAGTAGGAGCAGTTGCTGACGTGGTTGGTGCCGTAGATCCGGGCGAAGAGCTGCAGCAAGAACCCCGCCTCGTTCGAAGATCGCCCGCTGAAGTAGAAGAACGCCTCCTCCTGCTTGGTCGCCTTTAGGGCGTTGGCAGTGCGCGAGAGCGCTTCGTCCCAGCTCACTTCCTTATAGTGCGTGTCCTCCGGCCCTGCGTAGAGCGGCGAAACGAGCCGCCCTGCGGCTTCGAGCTCGCGCGAAGAGAACCCTTGCAGGTCCGACAGGGAAAAACGTCCAAAGAACGTTGGCTCGATCCGCCCCTGCATGTCCGCCGCCATTGCCTGGATGGATTTCTTGCACACTTCGGGGAAGCGCCCGGCCTCGTTGACCATCCCGCCCTTTTGGCCCCCCATCCCGAGCGCGCAGGTCTTGCACGCGTTGCGCGAGCGCAGAGCGCGCAGCATCTTGAAGAGCCCGCCCGCCTTGCGCGACTGGCCCAGCGCGTACCACACTGCCGCAAATCCGCCGCCCGAGCGACCGCGTGCCATGAGCCGATCTTACCGGCCCCTCGCATTCACGGCTAGAACTGCGCAACAATAGCCGCATGATCGCCACCCTAGCCGCCTTCGCACTGCTTCAGAGCGCAAACACACTTACGACCGCCGAAAAGCACGCAGGGTGGAGGCTGCTCTTCGACGGCAAGACCACGACGGGCTGGCACAACTACAACGTCGAGACGATCGGCAAGGGCTGGGTCGTCAAGGACGGCGTGTTGACGAGCGCGGACCCGGACAACGCCGGCGACATCGTCACCGCCGACAAGTTCGACTGGTTCGAGCTCAGCCTGGAGTTCAACGTTGCGAAGGAGCAGAACAGCGGCGTGATGTTCCACATCGCCGACGGCAGCGAGGCCACCTGGCACAGCGGGCCCGAGATCCAGATCTACGACCACCCGGCCGAGGCAGGCGTCGAGATCACCGGATACCTCTACCAGCTCTACCCCTCGAAGGTCGACGCGCAAAAGCCCGCTGGCCAATGGAACACGATGCGAATCGTCGTCGCGCCGGACAAGTGCATGACTTTCATCAACGACGTGAAGTACTACGAGTACGTCTTGGGCAGCGCGGACTTCTGGGCGCGCGTGGCCAAGAGCAAGTTTGCGAAGTACCCTGAGTTCGCCAAGGCGGCGACCGGGCGCATCGGGATCCAGGGCGACCACGGCGTCGTCTCGTTCCGCAACATCAAGATCCGGCCGATCAAGAAGTAGACCCCATCCCCCCTGGAGGGGAGAGGGAGTTGCCCTACACCGTCCACCCTTCTCTGAACTCCGGCTTGATCAAGGAGTCGAACTCCGAAGTCCCGCGGACCTTCATGCGCCGTGCGTCCCACTGGAGCTTTGGGCCGTCGGCCCAGATCGCTAGGTTCCCGAGCAGGACCGTTTCCGTGAGCGGGCCCGAGTACTCGGGGAAGTTCGAGACCGCATGCTGGCCCCCGAGGCAAGCGCGCGCGAACTCCGCCATGTGCCCGGGCGACTCCTCAACCGCGACTTCTGCAAACGGACCGCCGCTGACCAGGTGGAACTCGACGTTGTCCGAGCTCGGGCCGTACACCGTGTCCTTTTCGCACACGACGAGCACGCCGTTGCCGCCGTACTCGAACCCGGGCGCCAACGACGCGTCAGGCTTCTTTCCGCCGTCGTACCACTTCAGCGTGACCGGTGCGCGACCGTTGTGCGCTCCGAACTCGTAGGTGACGATCGACCAGTTGGGGAAGCTGTCGCGGTTGTGCCCGCTCGTCTGCGCCTGCACGGTGAGCGGGTCGCGCAGGTCGAGCGCCATGTACGGCATGTTGAAGATGTGGCACCCCATATCACCGAGCGAGCCAGTCCCGAAGTCCCACCAGCCCCGCCAGGCGAACGGGTGGTATCCGTCTGCGTACGGGCGCTCGGGGCGCGGGCCGAGCCAGGTCGGCCAATCGAGCGTCGCCGGGCAGGTTCCTGGCTGCGGGCGCGGTACGCCCTGCGCCCACCAGCCGGACGCGCGGTCGGTCCAGAGGTGCACCTCTTTCGCGTGGCCGAAGTCTCCGCGCTTGATCAGCGCCGCTACTTTTCGCATCGGAGTGCTCGCGGTGCTCTGGTTTCCCATCTGCGTCGCGCGGTGGTGGTCGCGTGCGAGCGTGGCGAGCTGGCGCGCCTCCCAGATCGTGCGCGTCAGCGGCTTTTCCGTGTAGCAGTTCAGCCCGAGCCGCAGCGCCATCGCCGTGGCGGGCGCGTGGTGGTGGTCAGGGATGCTGATGACGACAGCGTCGAGCTCGCCGTGCATCGCCTCGAGCATTTCGCGATAGTCGCAAAAGGACGCGGCGCGCGGGTGCTCCGCCATCGCCTTGGTGCGGTTGTTCATGTCGACGTCGGCGAGTGCGACGATAGGGCCGTGCTCGGCGGCCTGCTCCATGCCGCTCCACCCTTTGCCTCCAGCGCCGATGATGCCGAACCTCACCTGGCGCTTGTCGCCCTGGGCGCTCTTTCGGATGGGGTCAGCGAGCGCCAAGGACGGGGCGCCGCTCGCGAGCGCGCTGCCCGCCACCATCGCCGCGGCCGCGCCCGCGGTGCCCTTCAAGACGTCCCTTCTGCTCACTTTCTCGGCCATGGCTTATTCTCGCACATCGCTCCCTCCCAACGACCTTCCAGCTCAGGTCACCACCGTATCAGCCTTTTCAACGGAAATGTCGAATCAAGACAGCCAGTTTCTACCTGTCAAGCAATACACTAGATTCATGTATGGATTAAACGTGTTTTAAGGCCAAATATAACGTCCTGGTTGGGGTTTGGGCTTGGTGGGCTCAGGTATCCCTGGGCAGGACGCGAAGCGATAGGGGAAGGAAAGTCGTTCCGTGTTCAGGGATTCGTCTCCTTTGAAAGCACAGGCACAGCTCCTGGTCTTTGGAATAGCCCTTCTATCGTATGGTTTCGTCGGGGCAACGCAAGCACAGGGGAAGTCACAAGCCGAGCGGCTGTTCGCTCGAGCCAAGCCCGACGACTACATGACCGACCGCGGTTGCGCGGAGTGCCACGCGAGCAAGGCGGCCCACTTTTCCGAGTCTGCGCACGCTGCGTACATGTCCGACCCGAAGTTGCCACTGGACAGGCGCGGCTGCCAGGGCTGTCACGGCCCCGGTTACATCCACCAGGCCGAGGATAACGCCGAGGTCATCTCCTTCACCAAGATGAGCCCAAAGGAGTCTTCCGCTGCCTGTCTGCGCTGTCACGAGAAGACGATGGACCCGAACCACTGGAAGCGCACAGAGCACGCGCGGGCCAACGTTTCGTGCGTGTCGTGCCACCAGATCCACACAGACACGGAGCCTGACCTCGGCACGAGCGTGAAGCGGAGCGACCCCCGCGCGCCGATCTTTGCTGCCAAGCCGGACCCGAAGTCCATGCTGAAGGCTGACGAGGCGACCCTGTGCGGCTCGTGCCACCCCGCGGCCGTCGCCGAGTTCCGCGCAGCGCACAAGCACCCGGTTCCCGAGGGCAGGATGGTGTGCAGCGACTGCCACTCGGTACATCCTTCTAAGTCATCGATCATCAAGCGCGACGCCATGAAGGACAAGTGCGTCACGTGCCACGTGGAAAAGGCGGGGCCGTTCGTATTCGAGCACGACCCAGTGGCCGGACACACCGGGGATGGGTGCATCGAGTGCCACCGTCCCCACGGATCCAACAACCCCAAGATGCTCAATTCTGTGACACGGGGCCTGTGCGCCCAGTGCCACACCGACAAGCTGGCTCAGCACCACCCTGGGCAGACCTGCTGGAACGCGGGCTGCCACGTTGCCTCGCACGGCAGCAACACGGACCCGAGGTTCCTACAAAGATGAGCGCCATTGTCCGCTGGCCGAGCTGTGCCTGGATGAGCCTGCTTTTGGTCACGTCCGGTCTCGCTCAGACGAACGGAGAAGGTCAGCAGGGGCGAGACCCGGAGACGCCGCAAGAAGAGTCGGCGCCCAAGCCGAAGCTCAACACGGCCACCCTTGGCTGGACGACTTTTCGAGGCAACCGCGGCCTGGAGCAGTATGCGACGCCGTTCACCGGGCTTGGGCTCCAAAGCCTCCGTTTGCTCTTCCCCACGGTCGAGGGCTCGGTGTTCTCCCGGATCGTCGTCAGAGGGATGCCCGACCAGGACAACTATCAGTCCGCACTGTTCCAGCTCGACTATGGCAAGACCAAACTGGCCGTCGAGCGATACGACTTCCACAGCTTCGTGTTCGACTGGCGGCCGAGGGACGAGAGCAATGACAGGGCAACCTCGTTCGTCGTTGACCAGAGGATCACGCCCAGCATCGGCGGGTTCGTGAGCTATAGCTCGAGCAAGCGCGACATGCAGTACGCCGCGCCGCTCGTCCCAGACCAGAACCACACGCAGACGCTCGCGATGGGCGTCGGAGGGAGCGTGCTCGGGGGGAGCGCGAACCTGAGCGCCACCGAGCGCAGGACCTCCACGCTCACTGGCGTCCAGCCAACGACGCTCCAGCGCAACTACAGCGCGAGCTACTCCAGACAGCTCTCGGACACGCTCGGCATCATCGGGAGCGCGAGCTTCGGCCGTGTCGAGCAGGTGGGACTGCCGAGCAACGACGTCGCCGTCTTCGCGCTGGGAGGCGACTGGGACGTGTCTCCGGCCACGTGCCTGCAGTTCCAGTTCGCAGACCAGAACCTCGACGTCAATTCGATCGAGAACGCCTATGTCCGACGACGCACCTTTTCCAGCCTGCGCGTGTTGCACGATCTACCGGGCTGGGCACTCCAGTTCGGCTACAGGCACCAGGAGTCCGAGCGCGTGCGGACCGACCACCTGTTCGTGGACGTGCCCAAGACCGACACGATTGACTTTCGCGCGACGGGGCGGCTCGGAGGAAAGCGGCTGACGGTCCGTGGGAACTGGGAGAACGTCACCTCGGATGCAGTCATGCAGTTCCATGAGGACGACGGGACCGTTGAGAACACACAGCAGCTGTATTGGGACAACAAGGCCCTGGTCCAGGCCCGGTTGGAGGGTTCTGGGGAGAACTTCGTGGGGTATGGCGCGCTCACCTACAGGTACCGCCACAACGAGGCTAGGCGAGTCAGCATTGATTGGACCAATGTGGCTGTCGGTGGGAGCTACGTCTACAACAGCGCCCTCAGCGGCTACGCCGAGCTTTCGTTGGACAACTTCGTCGCCACGGGCGCTTCGGAGACGGGCCAGACCCTGGACTTCTATTTTCCGAACGCGTGGAACTTCGGCCTCGGCCTAGATTGGGCAAAGAGTTGGAGCACCACAGCTTCGGCGAGCCTCAACTACTATGAGTCGGGCGACGTTCGTGGCGCTCAGCTCACTTTCAACTTCAAGCACGTCTTCCCATGGGAGGATGAGATCGAACTCATCTTGGCGCCTTGGTCGCGAGACGACCGACAACTCGACCTGACAGGTTTCAGCACGACGTTTCTGAGCGCGAGGTACACTACCAGGTTCTAGGGAGAAGAGCGCTGGGATCGTCGACGCTGACACACGAGAAGCAAGACAATGAAGGACCGGCGGTTATTGACACTTTTTGCCTCGATCCCGCTGATAGCGGCGATCCTGGCGACGCAGAGCTGCGGTGGCCTCGGTGGGCCGACCATCGGCAACGGGGGGCAAGGCTCAATCAGTGAGCAGTTCCTCGCGCTGCTGAGCAACGAACAGCGGAACGCCTCGTACACGAACTCGGCGACGTGTTCGGCGGTGGCCTGCCACGGCAGCGATCCCGACTCGACCTATGCCCACTGGCAGGGGACGAAGCACTTCGAGAACAACGTGGGGTGCGAGAGCTGCCACGGTCCCGGCAGCGCGCACAACGCCAACCCGACCAAGACGAACATCCTGACGTTCCCCAAGGCCGGCAATCCGGTCGTTTGCGCGCAGTGCCACGGTCCGGTCTACGACCAATACGTGTACTCGCAGCACAAGAACCTCGTCCTGAGCGCGGTCCAGGGGGCAGTGACGAGCCCGAACACTACGGGCCGGAACTCAAGGTGCGTGGCGTGCCACGGCGGGCTCTTCCGCACGCGCACCTACGACGCGAATCCGCCGCTGGACATTGCGACGATGCCGACTGACGACATCAAGCAGTTCGCCCTCGACGTGATCAACTGGGCCCCGCAGACGGCCAATTGCGTCACATGCCACGATCCGCACAGCAAGACGGGCAAGGTGACGGACGCGAACGAGGACGTCCAACTTCGGCACGCGACGTTCAGTTTGGACACCTCACAGGTGGACGCTGGATCCACGGTGCAGGAGTATCAGACGATCGACCACATTTGTGCCCAGTGCCACAACGGTCGTGCCACCGACCCTTCGGACGCGGCATTGAACGCTAACAGCTCACGGCCGAGCATGCACGACAGCAACCAGTACAACATGCTTCTGGGCTTCGGTGGCGTGGAGGGGAGCGGTCCGCCTATCAACAGCACGTCGCATGCGGACATCCCGGGCCAGTGCTCGCACTGTCACATGCCCGACTCGCGCCATACGTTCACGGTGAGCTTCAACGCTTGTGTGCCGTGCCACACCGAGACCGACGCGGCGGTGCGCGTGACGGCCGTCAAGTCGGAGATCCTCGATGGGCTATACAGCCTCCGCGTGAGGATGTCGACTTGGGCCCAATCGGCCTATCCTGGCCAGCCGGGCAACGAGATCTTCTGGGAGTACACCGCGACGATCACCGAGGAAGGCTACGCTCCGCCAAGCCAGGCGGGCGTGCCAATCGAGATCAAGCGCGCGCGGCACAACTACTACTTCATCATCAGGTCCGGCGACTTTGGCGTACACAACAGCGTCTATGCGCGTCACCTGCTGACAGTAGCGAACGAGAACCTGGACGACATCTCCGTCCCGGGGGGCATTCCGACGACGCTCACCAGGGCGCAGAAGATGGCGGTGATCAAGTCCGACAGGGCCAGGGCGCAGAGGGCAGACATAGACTCGATAGACTGACGACGACCGGGCCGGGGCGCGAACGCCCCCGGCCCAAAGACACTGAGGACGCAATAATGAACGAACTTGGGCTTCCAGAGCTGGCATCTCCGCCGGGCTGGTCTTTGGCGCTCGGGATCCTCGGTCGCACGCTCGTGTTCGCCTCCGCCGGGCTCTTCGCCCTGTCCGCGTTCAGCTGGTTCTTCTCCAAGCGCTCGCCAGAGTATGCGCGCCCTGCGCGGCTCGCCTTCACAATCGCGTGCGCGAGCGTCATAGGCGCGTTCGTCGTCCTGGGAGTCCTCTTCGCCGCACAGAGGTACGAGTTCGCCTACGTGTTCGGCCACTCAGACAATCTGACGGCCCTCGCCTACCGAATCGCGGGCATCTGGTCCGGTCAGGAGGGCAGCTTCCTGCTCTGGGCGACCTGTTCTGCGGTCTTCGCCCTCTTCACAGCGCGCAGGACTGGCCCGTACCGCCGGTGGTACTCCATCGTATTCGCGTTCTTCCTGGGCGGAGTGACGAGCATCCTCGCGTACGAGTCGCCCTTCCGCCTTACCATGTTCGAGGGGCAAGCGGTGGTGCCGACCGACGGCGCGGGCCTCGCGCCGTCGCTGCATAACTACTGGGTCGTTATCCATCCGCCGACGATCTTCCTGGGGTTCGGCTCGCTCACGTGCCTCTTCGCGCTCGCGTTCGCGGCGCTCGCCACGAAGGACTATGAGCGCTGGATCCCCATTGTGCGGCCGTGGGCAATCGTGTCCACGTCGCTTGTTGGCCTTGGCCTTTGCATGGGCGGCTTTTGGGCCTACGAGACGCTCGGTTGGGGCGGGTTCTGGATGTGGGACCCGGTCGAGAACACGAGCTTCGTCCCCTGGTGCTTCGTGGTCGCGCTGGTGCACGGCGTCATCGTGCAGGCGACAAAGAAGAAGTGGCAGATGACGAACATCTTGCTCGCATCGCTGCCTTTCCTGGTGTTCATGTACGGCACGTTCCTGACGCGGTCCGGCGTGCTCAGCGACGCGAGCGTGCACAGCTTTGCCGAGATGAACAGCTATGCCCTCAAGCTGCTGATCGTACTGATGGCCGGTTCGTTCCTCGGCTTCGGTGGCCTGTGGGTGGCCCGCGCGGTGCAAGCGCGCAAGGAGAAGCGTAGCGAGGAGCCGGGCAGCCTCGTGCGTCGCGAGTCGTTCTACATGATCGGCATCGCGTCGTTGCTTGCGCTCGGGGTCGCCACCATGATCGGCATGAGCGTGCCGCTGATGATGGCGCTCAAGGGCGAAAAGCCTCGGATCGTCGAAGAGCCCCTCTATCACCAGGTTCTCACGTGGATCTTCTTCCCGCTCATGCTCCTCATGGCCGTGACGCCGTTCGTCTCGTGGAACGGGATGCCCGCTCGGGAGGTCTGGTCAAGGGCCTACTCGATTCTGTGCGTCACCGTCGGCGCCGTCGGGATCCTGCTCCTGTTCGCAGTGCTTACCCCGTTCGCGAGCCAGATCGAGATGAACACAACCGTCACGCTCTTCGGCAGCTATCAACTCAAAGGCATGGCCTGGATCGTCGTGCTGTTCTCGCTCTGCACGTTCGTGATAGTAGGCAACGGGTGGCGCATCATCGAGCTCTTTAAGAAGAGCAAGCTGGGCGTGTCCCCGTTCCTGGCCCACATCGGCGTCGCCGTGCTCATGGCAGGGCTCATCGTCTCGCGGGGGTTTGAGAGCAAGGAGCGTTCGTTCGTGATGCAGGACCACCCGGGCCGGGTGCTCAACTATGAGGTTCGCTACGTCGGCATGACCTCCACGGACACCGACCGCGACAACAAGCTCCAACTCGCCTTCTACAACCCGGCCAAGGGCAACAAACCGCTCTTCACCGCCACGCCCGGGCTGTATTACATCAAGCACGAGGACGGCACGCAGGACGCGATGGTCTGGCCGCACATCCAGCGCGGGCTCTTCATGGACACCTACATTTCGCTCGGCGTGCCACAGAAGTCGAGCGGCCAAGAGGTCACCATCGAGCCGGGCAAGTCTGCGGACGTGTTGGGCCTCACGCTCAGTTACATCGAGCCGATCCGCGAGGGCGAGATGGGCGAGTCGGGAGGCTCCATCGGGGCTCGCGTCAAGGTCCAGGGCGAAAGGGAGCAGAAAGAGGTCACCCCCCACATCACCTTCGCCGATGCCGGCAAGCTCGATTCCCACCCCGCCGCGCTGGACGACGGACTAGAACTTGAGCTCGTCTCCCTCGACTCCACCACGAAGAAAGCTACTTTCCGCCTCCAGACCGGCAAGATGATCTACCCGATGGAGGTCTTCCACAAGCCCATGACCCTGCTGGTATGGCTCGGGACGGCCCTCATGGCCGCCTCCGGGTTCGCCGCAGCCATCTACCGCCGCGCCCCAGCCCCTGCCGAGGAGGCCGAAGTGCCCGCCCCGGATGCCGCGCGACCCAAAAAACGCCGACTTAAACCTGAGACCCTGGAAGAAACATCATGAAACGTATTTTCGTCATGTGTGCACTGCTCGGCACCTTTGCCATCGCTTCTGCCCTGACCGCGTTTAGCAAGACCTTCAACGAGACTTACAAAGTCGAGAAGGGCTCTGCGCTCGACAAGGCAGCCTGTATGGTCTGCCACCTTGGCGCCAAGGGAGGAAAGCTCAACCCGTACGGCCTCGACGTCCAGAAGGAGATGAAGATTGAGAAGCAGAAAGCCGTCAACAAACAGGTCCTTACCAAGGTCGAGCAGCTCGACTCCGACAAGGACGGCGTCAAGAACATTGACGAGATCAAGAAGGACACGAACCCCGGGTCCAAGCCCCAGTGACCTTGTACGAAACCGAGATCGGAGAGGGGGCAGAAGGACCGTAGAAAGGAAGGCCCAGGAGCACCAATAGTGAAGAGGTTTTGCCTAGCGACCTGTCTCATCGCGACCGCGCCTTGCGCGTTCGCAACCGGCGAGTACATGGATGCGTTCTTGAGCCACTATAAGCTCAAGGAGAACACCGCCTTCAACGACAAGTCGTGCGGCATCTGTCACGTGTCGGACGCCGACTTCGAGTTCAACCCCTATGGCGCGGCAGTCAAGAAGGCCCTGAGCGACTCTGGCGCGTCCGCAGTGGACGGCGCGGTGCTTGCCAGCATCGAGTCGCTCGACTCCGACGGCGATGGCGTGACCAACGGCGAGGAGGTCGCGGCCGCGACCTTCCCCGGCGACGCGACGAGCGGTGCGAAGGCCGCCACCGCGACCACGAGCGGCGGCGCGGGCGGACCAGAGGTGAACGACGAAGGTAAGGATCTCGAGGAAGGCAAGAATGCCGCGAAAGAGACGGCGTTCCCGCCCAAGAACGGCTTCCACCCAGCTATCGTCCACTTTCCGATCGCTCTGTTCATTGGAGGGCTCATCCTCGACTTCTTTGGCATGGTGCGCAAGAACAGGACCCTGCTCGCCGCCGGTTGGTACTGCATCATCATGGCCGCGATCTCAGCCGTTGGGGCCATCCTATCCGGCGTCGCTGCGATGACGCTCTCAAAGATGCCCTACAGGGGGCTCATCTTCGAGCACATCCTCTTTGCCGTCGGGGCCGCCGTGCTGATGTGGATCATGGTCGCACTGCGCGTAGATCGGCACGAGCAGATGAACGTCAAGCTCCGAATGGTCTACTACGTCCTGGCTACAGGGTGCCTGTTCCTGATCTCCTATGCCGGGCACCTCGGCGGTGTTTTCGTATACGGCGAGTAGTGGGCACGGCGGTCACTTGGCAAAGCTCTCACCGACTGCCCTCTGTAGTCGAGCGTGGGCGACGCTGACGAACCGTCGAGCTTCGATGACGTCGAGCCTCGCCCTGGTCAGTGCTGCGAGCGCGTCCAAGAGCTCGGCTACCGTGGCTCTGCCGTTTTCGTATCGTAGGCGCTCGACCTCGTATGCTTCCGCCGCGGCGGCCTGTCCTGAGTTTGCAGAGCCAGTGACAGCGTCGGCCGACGACCACTCGGCCCAAGCGCTCTCGATCTCCTTCCGCACCGTGAGCCTCATCTCTTCGGCTTGAGCCAAGAGCTCCTCCGCCTTCGCTCGGAACATCGAAGCGCGTGCCGACCGCATGCCTCCGTCCGAGAGCGGGATGCTGAACACGAGGCCGAACTTGGTGTCGGACATGGCATCCCCCCTCGACGTCTGTGTCGTGCCGCCCATGGCCATAAGAGACACCTCGGGAGCCAGGGAGCGCCTGACCGCTTCGGCTTCAAGTCCCATGCCATCGGCCATGGCGACCATAAATCGCAGCTCGCTCCGGTCCGCTCCGGCTTTGAGCGCGCTCGAAAGATCGGTGGGCGCAGTCACCTCGCCGGCCGGAGCGAGCTCGGCTTCGACCATGGCGCCGGCGGCCTCGTCCAGCTCCGCCTTGGCCACTTTGAGAGACGCTTCGGCCATTGCGACGCCCTTCTCCGCGGCCCTCACGGCCGCTGTCGCACGAAGCACGAAGGCGCGTGGCGCCTTTCCGTTGTTCTCAAGTTCGATCGTCGAGCGCTCCATCTCCTTCGCCGCGGCCAGCTCGGCCTGAGCCGCCTCGACGGCGCTTGATTGGTACACGTATCCCGCATACGAGAGCCGGACTGCAAGCGCGACGTCCTGCTTGACGGTCGAGAGCATCTCTTCTGCGGCGCGGATTCTCGCGTTGCCGAGCTTGTTGGCAGTCGCCTCGCGTCCACCTGACCAAACGCGCCACATTAAGGTCAGGTTGCCCATCGCCACGCCGTCGGGCGGGAGCATGGCGAAGTTGACGGGCTCGACTGCAGATGGAAACACCATCGAGCCGTTCCCCCCGGCAAGATACGCGTTGGCGCTCGCCATAGGGCGGAACGGCGAAAGCAGCTCCGACTTTCCGGCTTTCTCGGCCTCGATCGCCGCGATCGCGGCCCTGACCTTTGGATGGTCACTGACGGCACTTTTCACGACCTGCTCGACGGTCACTTGCGCCTGGGCAGCGGCCGTCAGTGCTGTGAGTACGACGATGAGAGTGGTGTGTTTCATAGGTTTACTCGATTGGTTCGAGCGTCGCAGGGTCGCGCTTCAGCACCTTGACCTGGAGCCAGCGCGAAGCGTCGTCAACGAGCGTGTGCATGATGGGAATGTCCAGCAGCGAAAGGACGGTACCGGCGATGAGCCCTCCCACGATCACGGTCCCCAGGGGCTGATAGGCGTCCAGCCCGGTCTTTGGGCTGAACCCGATCAGGGACATGACGATGATCGTGATGATCGAGGTCATCAGGATCGGGCGGAGCCGCTGCGGGCTCGCCTCTATCACAGCCTTGTTCCTCGGTACGCCTCGCTTGCGGAAGTCCAAGATCAGGTCAATCATCAGGATCGCTGTAACTATGTCCATCCCGCTCAAGACGATCACTCCCATAATCGAGACCGTGCTGAAAGCCTGGTGCATGAGCCATAGCATGAAGAAGACGCCAGAGAGCTCGAGTGGCAGGCTGAACATCATTTGCAGCGGTTGCAGGAACCCGCGGAACTGCGCGACGAGGACGAAGTACATCAGGACGAGCGCAAGCCCCAGACCGTAAAGCAGCACGCGGAACGACGACATCATCTGCGTCATGTCGCCCCTGGCGTCAATCCCGTAGCCCTGCGGCCAGTTCAGGTCTGCCTGCGCGCGCATCTGAAGGTCCATCGTCACGTCCATGCTGGGCCGGCCCTCGTGCCGGTAGAACCCTCCAAAGCTCACGACGCGTCGCAACTGGTCGTGCTCGATCATGCTCGGCGCCGCGCGCTTCTCGAGTCGGACGAGCTCAAGGAGCGGCACCTGCTCTCCCGTCGCCCCCGTGACGAACATGGTTTCGAGGTCGCCCAAGTCGTCGTGGGCCGATTCGTCGTACCGGACTTGGAGCGAGACTGGCCTGCGGTTGGGCAGCCGATAGAATCCGTCCGTCAGGCCGCCGCGAAGGCCATAGTACGCTTGCTCCGCGATCTTCATCGCCGACAAGCCGTGTGCCGCCGCCTTCTCTTTGTTCACCACGAGCGTGTACGTCGGCTTGGACATCTCCCAGCTCAGGAACGGCTGCACGATGTCTGGTCTTCCGGTGCGCGGGCTCTTCACTTCGGTCTGGGCGATCCGCATCACTTCCTTCCCAAGCTTGTCGAGCGTCTGCAGATCATCTCCGTACACGACGAGCGAAACAGGCGCCAGCGCCGTCGCCATCACGTCCGCGCCCATCTCCTTCAGTTGAATGCGGCGGATTCCTTCGATCTCGCTCATCGCGCGGTCGTGGATTCGGTCCATGATCTTGAAAACGCTGGGTCGGCCGCTGTCCTTGTCGCTCAGGGTCAGCATCGCAGAGGCGCCGTTGACTTGGCGCATCCCGTAGCCCGTGTACGTGACCTCCTGCGGCATTCCAGGGCCGCTCTCGTTTCCGAGCTCCGTGCTCACGCTCGTGATCCATCCCTGGCTCCCGCCCTCCTCCGAGATGATCTGTTCGAGCTGTCGCACAGCGCTCTTCGTGCCCGCAAAGCTGGTCCCAGGACGCATCTCGAGCTGCAGGCTGGCCTGCCCGACGTCCGCGAGAGGCATCATCTCCGAGCCGATGAAGTAGTAGAACCCAAACCCGGCAACCAGCGTCGCTAGGATTCGCACCATGTTCGCGAGCCGGTGCTTCAAGAGCCAAGCGATCAGGGCGCCATACGCCGCCTCCAGCCGGCCCAGCCATCCGTCGAACGGCACCAACACCATGCGGCTCAACCACGTCCGCTTCCTCTCCGAGGGCCGTTGCATGAACCTCGAACAAAGAACAGCGGTCAAGGTCATCGAAACGAGGTAGCTGAACGAGACTCCCAAGATGATAGGCCACGCGAGCCCCTGGAACATGAGTTGCGTGATCCCTCCCGAGAGCAGCAGAGGCACTAGCGCGATGATCAGGACGATCGTCCCGGCCAACACGGAGCGCCGGACCTCGGTGATGCCGTCTATCGTCGCCGTACGCCGGTCCTTTCCCATGCGCATGTGGCGCTCGACCGCGTGGATATCTATGATCGCGTCGTCCACGAGCCGGCCGATCGCAATCAGGAGCCCCACGAGCGTGCTGGAGTTCAGGCTGAAGCCGAGAGGGGACATCGCGAGGAGCGTCATCGCCATCGAGACCGGGATCGCGGTCAACGCGATCAACGTCCCCCTCATCTCTCCCAAAAAGAGCAGCACGGCGATCCCAGTCATCACGACGGCGAGCGCCAGCTCCTCGATCATGTTGTTGAAGAGGATCCCGACGAAGCTCGCGTTGTTATAGGCGACCTCCAGCTTGATGCCAGGGTACTCGCGCTCAAGGTCCGAGGCGATGCGCTGCGCAGCCTCGATCGTCACCGGTGAGGAAGCGTCGGGGTTTTGTAGGATTTGGATGGCGACGGCATCACGGACCGTGCCGCCGGACATGTGGTGATACGCCGACCGCTCCTCGACGAACGTGTCGATCACTCTGGCCACGTCGCCGACCTTCACGACGCGGCCGCCTACTGCGCGGACCGGGTAGTTGCTCACGTCCTCCGCGCTCTTGGCGAGCGTGTCTATCCGCAGGATCGTCTCCGAGCCGCCTTCCGTGACGAGTCCACCAGGCTTTGCCACGTTGCTCTCGTCAATCGCTGCCTTCACTTCGAGGATCGAGATCCCGTAGCCCTTCAGCTTGTCGCGGTCCACGCGCACCTGCAACTGCCTTCGGTAGCCGCCGAACGTGGAGACCGAGTACACGTTCCCGTGCGCCGTCTTGAAGCGGTTGATGAGCTTGTTGTCCGCCAAGTCCCGTAGCCTCGCCATGTCCCATCCCATAGCCTCGTCGCCCGTCAGGCTGAGTACGAGCACGGGCAGGTTGAGCGGGTCCACCTTGACGATGAAGCTGGGCACCTGGTTGGCGTCTGCCTTCGGCAGCTCGCCCTTCACCACGTCCATCAGCGACTGGACCTCGGTGTACGCTTTCTGCATGTCCGAACCGTAGGGGAACTCGAGCACGACCATGCTGAATCCGTCCTGGCTCGTCGAGCGGATGTAGCGCACGTTCTGGATCGAGACCATCTTTTGCTCGATCGGCGAGCTGAAGTACGTCTCCATCTCCTCGGCGGAGAACCCAGGCATGTCCGTCACGATGCCGATCATCGGCGTCTCGATGTACGGCATGAACCGCCTTGGCATCCAATGCGTGATCGCCAGATAGCCCAGGATCAGCATGGCGATGAAGAACGCCGCCACCGAGTGAGGGTGGTCAACGGACCAGCGGACCATGTTGAAGCCGCCCCCAGCCCGCTCGGTCACTGGTGGGCTCCGTCCCGAGGCTCCCGCCCCGCGCCGGCGTGCTCATCGGCCATGTGCCCATCGCCAGTGCCGGGGACAAGGTCGTGCTTGCCCCACTCCACGACCTTCACCGAGGCCCCAGGGAACAGCTCCCCGTCGCCAAAGCAGGTGACCTCCTCGCCGTCAGCGATCCCGTCCAGGATTGCGACGTTCATGGAGTCGCGCGCCCCGACCTTGACAGCTCGTTTCTCGACTCGCAAGTTGCCCCGGGCGTCCTTCCGAACGAGCGCCATGCCACAGATCGGGCACGCGCCTGGGCCCCTTTGCTCGATCTGCGGGTGCATCGTGCACGTGTAGATCGCATCCTTGTCCGCGACCTTCTGGCCTACCTTGAGCACCCACACGTAGTTGGTCCCGTCGCCGGCGGTCTTGACCGCCTCGCGCCGCACGCTCAGGGACGTGACCGGCGTCGAGGTCACGATCTCGACCTCGGCGAACGATCCCGGCTGGATCGCGTGGCCCGGATTGGCGACGATGGCCTCGATCCGGAACGAACGAGTGCTGCCCTCGACGAACGGGAACACGCTCGTCACCACAGAGTCGAAGCGTTCACCGTTGATCGTCGCTCGAATCGGCGCCCCGACCGCCACGCCTCCCGCCAGGCGCTGCGGCAGTTCCGCCTGCACACGGAGCCTCGCGTCTGCCTTGACCTTGAGCACGGTCTGGCCCGCCATGACTGGCGTACCTGGACTGACGAGCCGGTCGGAGACGACTCCCTCGTTCGTGGCTCGAAGCTCAGTGTAGGAGGACAGCGCGCCCATGGAGCGCGCGTTGGCGCGCGCCGAGGCCGCCTGATCGCTCACGGACTGCGCCTCGTCCGTCGCCGCTAACACGCCCGATCGAGCTCCGTCGAGGCTCGCCACCGCGGCGCTGTACATGGACTGAGCCTGTTTGAGCATGGTCGCCGCAGAGTTGCGCTTAGCGATCTTCGAGCCGAGCTCGCCCTGCGCACGGCGCTTCCTTGCATCAGCCTGGTCGAGCCTCGCCTGCGCCTCGTCCAGGTTCCGCTTCGCCTGGTCCAGCGAGTCGCGCGAGACAGCCCCTGCGGCGTGCAAGCTCTTCTCGCGCTCATAGTCAATCTGCGCGTACGCAAGCTGCGCCTCCTCCTGCTTTCGCATCGCCTCGCTCTCTCCGACCATCTCGCGACCGACCTCAACGTCGGCTTCTGCCGCAGCGAGCTCCGACTGCGCTGCTTCGATCGCGGACCGCGCGGTATCAACCTCGAACTCGGCCCGCTGCATCGCCGACTTCTCCTTGGCTAACGACTGCCCCGCGCTGCGCGCGCTGCTCTCCATCGCGCGCGCAGCCAGCGACTCGGCGAGCGCCTGAGACGACAGTTCGTCGGCCTGCAGCCGAGCAAGGAGCTGGCCCGGCCGGACCCTGTCTCCGGGGTACACGAGGACCTCCTTGACGAGCCCTCCTACTCGAGCCACGACGTCCTCGTCGTTCAGGGCCACGACCGTCGCCGGGAACGTCTCCGCGCCGCCTACGCTTCGCACGACTGCACGGTCGGTGCCGACGGGGAACACACCGATCGGCGCTTTCATCGCAGACATGTCCATCGCCTGCGCCTCGACTACCGTGATCGCGCCAGGCCCCCGTTGTGTGGCCACGAACCAGCGGACCGCGAAGAACACGGCCAGCAGGAACGCCATCGCCAGGACCGGGCCACGGAGCGACTTCTTGTTCGATTTCATGTGTTCGCCTCTCAGCCGGTCCCCGCCGTCGTTCATTTGGCGTAAGCGTCCGGATCCTTGGCGAACGTATCCGGACATCCCGCGCAACAGAAGTAATAGCGCTTGCCCTTGTAGTCCTGGTATCCGGCCGCCTTTTCGACAGAGGGGATGACGTCGCCCAGCACCGGGCACACGAGCTCCCCTTTCGCGTTGGTGTACGCGACCGTCGTTCCTGTGCCGCCGGGGGCGCCAGCGGTCTTCTTGTCCGCGCTGGCGGCGTCAGAGCCGGCCACCGGCCCTGACGCCTTGGGTGCAACGGACTGACCGGACTTCGGTGTGCTGCACCCTATTGCGATGAGCGAGCCGAGCGCGAGCAGCGACGCGGCGATGGCGATCGTTCTTTTGAGTTTCATTCTTGTGTCTCTCCGGGTCCAAGAGAGCAGGCTCGCAATTGGTGCGGGCAGGCTGTCCTCCGGGACTTCGCGTCAGGGCCGTAGCGCGACGGCGGGCGATGTAAGACGTACGCGGGCAGAGCGCGGGGACCGGAGAACAGCGCTGGGTCGCTCCGGCGCGCTCAGGCGCGGAGCATCGGTGGGGCACGGAGAAGGTGGACGCTCGAGGGGGAGTGCCGCGGAGGTCCGGAGTCGGTCACATAGAGCTCGGGCGCGGCGACGGGGACCACACTCGCGTACACGGTCGCGACCGGCACGATCGCTGCGACCTCGAGCGACGGGATCTTGTCGCTTGCACTTTGGGTCGAGGCGGCCTTGGCCTTTTCGGCCGAGCAGAACATCCCGCAAGAACCGCCGCACTTGTGCTGGGCTCCCGCGTGGGAGTCACGCTTGGCCGCGCCGTGGCAACTTGGCCGTTCAAGCCGGGTGCTGGTCGTGCCCGCAGATTCGCAGGCCCTTACGCAGGAGATGGCCGCCGCGCTGGCGAACGCCCCTTGTAGGAGGAGCGACGACACGCCGACAAAGGATAATACCAACCTGAGACGCCTGCGCATTCTCGCAAGCATTATGACACATGGGGCCCGGTGGATTCTGACCTAGGGCCGTCTGCTGCGTCGGTGCCTTGCTGGCCCGGACCAAAGTGGCTGCCGCGGTAGGACTCGAACCTACGACCCGCTGATTAACAGTCAGCTGCTCTACCAACTGAGCTACGCGGCAGTATGGGTGCCGATTGTACCTATCGGGTCTGGCGTGGACGGGCGTTAGGACGGCGCCGCCTCCTGGGGCCACCCCCACGGCCAGTACGTTCGCGCAGCAGAGAACCGGCGTTGTAAACTAGCCCCAGCGTGCAATCTCACGGACAGCTCGACTTTCTGCAGGTCACCGAGGCGGCCGCGCTCGCTTCATCGCGCTGGGTCGGCAAGGGGAAGCGCGACGAGGCCGACCTGGCGGCGTGCGAGGCGATGCGCTCGCGCCTCAACTCGATGGAGATGTGCGCGACCATCGTAATCGGCGAGGGCGAGCGCGACAAGGCGCCGATGCTCTACATCGGCGAAGTGCTCGGGCGCGGGGAGGGCCCGGACATCCAGATCGCCGTAGACCCGCTCGAGGGCACGAACCTCTGCGCGAACGGGACCCCGAACGCGATCTCCGTGCTCGCCGCCGCGGTGGAAGGCGTCGGGTTCCTGATGCACGCGCCCGACTGCTACATGGAAAAGCTCGTCGTCGGGCCGGAGTGCCAGGGCGTCGTCGACATCACGCTCCCGCCGCGAGTAAACGTTCGGCTCATCGCCAAAGCGCTGGGCAAGGACGTGGACGAGTGCATCATCGGCATCCTCGACCGCCCGCGGCACGAGGTCCTGATCGCCGAGCTGCGCGAAGCCGGCTGCCGCGTGCACCTCGTGCCGGACGGCGACCTTTCTGTGGCGATCGCGGCCCTGGACCCGGACTCGGGCGTGGACGGTCTGATGGGGATCGGCGGCGCGCCGGAAGGGGTCATCACCGCCGCCGCGGTGCTCTGCTCGGGCGGCGAGATGCAGGCGCGGCTAAAGTTCAAGGACGAGGCTGAGCGCGCGCGCGCGCAGACGATGATCACTGGCGACGTGGACCGCGTGTTCCACACCAAGGACATGGCGCGCGGGGAACTCGTGTTCACTGCGACGGGGATAACGCCCGGCGACCTGCTCAAGGGCGTGCGGTTCAAGCGCGGCTACGCGCAGACGGAGAGCATCGTGATGTGGTCGGACGGCGTGATCCGGCGCATCGAGACCGTGCACCCCGACGCGGCGGGTTAGACGCTAGTCCCTCAGGAGCGCTGTGCGCTTGCAAGGGACGCGCACTCTCTACTTCAGCCGCGCGAGGTACTTGTCGCGGAACTGCGTGAAGCGGTCCGCCATCGGCACGGGCTTGCCGCCGATGAAGAGGACCTGCACGTGCGAAGAGGGCTCGAACGGGTCGCCGCCGCAGACGAAGAACTCCGCGTCTTTGCCGACCTCGAGCGAGCCCACGCGGTCCGAGACGCCGAACATCTCCGCCGGCCATAGGGTCAGCGCCTTCACGGCGTCGTCGACGGAGAGGCCGTACGCGCAGCACTCGCCGACGCGCATGGGCAGGTTCATCACCATCGCGTTGTTGCCGGTCTCGAACCCGAACTTCACGCCTGCCTTGGCGAGCACCTGTGCCGAGGCGTAGACCTCGTCATAGGGGTCCCAAGCGGTAGTCGTGCCGTTGGCTGAGAGCGTCGAGAGCCCCGGCGCGGGCAGCACCACGGGGATCTTCTCACGAGCGAGCAGGTCCGCCTCCTTCCACGCCTCCGCGGCTGCGGTCAGGATGACCTTGACCTTGTTGCGCTTGGCGAAGTCCACGGCGGAGCGGATCGTCGCAGCGGTGCGCGCCTGCAGCAGCATCGGCCTCTCGCCGTTGACGTAAGGCTGCATCGCTTCCATCGTCAGGTCGCGCTTTTCGTGCTTGGTCGAGCCGTACTCGCGCGCTTTGGCGATGTAATCCTCCAGGTCCTTGATGCGCTGTGAGACCTGTGCCGGGTCGATCGGGCCACCGACGCCGCGTCGGCCCTGTCCCTGCCCTTGCCCCTGTTGTTGCTGCTGCGCGACGAGCTGCGCGCGGTAGACGTTCGGAGGTGGAAGCTCGTTGTCGAGCCAGTACATCCCCAGCGCAGCCCAACTTCCGGCGTCGCCGTCGTCGCACATCGCCTCGAGCAGCGCCTCCAGCTCGGGGTAGTAGGCGGTCGAAGGGAAGCTCACGACCAGCGCGGCCTTTCGCAGCAGCGCGAGCTGCTCTGTCGTGTAGCCGAAGTGGCGGATGAGCGCGGCCTGCCCGGGGATCGTGCCGCCGCCGGGCTTGGTGAGCGACATGGTGACGCCGCAGTACGCGCTCGTTCCCATGTAGGCGCTCTCCATGTATAGCGCGGTGGCGGCGTCCATGTCGGGCTCCATCGTGCCGAGTTCGCGCGCGGTGTCCATCTGCGCGATGCCGCTGATCTCGCTCAGGCCGATGCTCGCGCCGCACTCGATAAAGCCGGGGTAGACGTGCATCCCCTTGCCCTCGATGACCGACGCGCCGCTCGGGATCGTCACACGGCGTCCGATCGCGGTGATCTTGCCGTTCTCGACGACGATCGTTCCGTTCTCGATCGTGCCGGCGGTGACGGTGTGGATCGTGGCGTTGCGCACTGCGTAGACGTTGGACTCCTTGGGCAGCGCGGGCTCGCCCTTGTACGGCGTTTCGTCGAGCTTGGTCTTGATCGTCGAGCGCGAGTCGACGCCGAAGGCGTCGTGCCGCTGGAAGTAGACCTCGCCTTCGATCATCGTCATGTACGGCCGCGAGTAGACGCTGAGCGGGTGGCCGTCCCAGATGCCGATGTCTGCGTCCTTGCCGACCTCGAGGCTGCCAGTGCGCTTTTCTATCCCCAGCTCCTTGGCGGGGTTGATCGTGAGCATCTTGAGCACCTCGTTGGAGGGCACGCCGCCATAGCGCATCGCCTTTGCGGCGTCGATGTTCAGAGCGGTGGTGCCGCTGAGCCCGTCGGTGTTGATCGAGACTGTGACGCCGGCCTTCCAACAGATGTAGGCGTTGAACGGGATGGCGTCGTACGCTTCGACCTTGTACCCCCAGTCGTCGGCGAACACTGAGACTCCGACGTTGGCCTTTGCCAGCTCCGGCGCGATCTTGTACGCTTCGAGCGCGTGCTGCATCGCGCCGATCTTGAAGCCGTACTCCTGGCTCAGGCGCACGAGCATCAGGATCTCGTCGCTGCGGTAGCTGTGGCACTGCACCCAGACTTTTCCGTCCAGAAGGTCGGCGAGCGTCTCTAGTCGGAGGTCCTTGCGGACGTCCTCTCCGGCGTTCTGGCGCCGGCGGTAGTCGCGCGCCTCTTCGAACGCGCGGCGGTAGGTCGCTTCGACGCCCATGCGCGTGGCGGGGAAGCGCGTGGTGTTGCTGCCACTCATTCGCGTGACGTTCTCGCCTAGCGCGAACTTGACCATGCGCGGGGCGTCGGAGACCGGCGCCTCGGATGTCGGTCGGCCGTACTTGTACTTGACTACGATGCTCTCGCCGCCGACGGGGTTGGCGCTGCCGTGCAGCAGCATGCCAGTCGTGTGGCCGCTGGCGAGCGCCTGCCACCACGCCATCGCGGTAGTGTTGATGACGTCCGCCATGCGGACCTCGGGCACGATCGAATCGCTGCCCTCGTTTGTGCCGTCGATGCCGCGGTGGGAGTGAGCGTCGATGATGCCAGGGACGACGACCTTGCCGGTCGCGTCGATGACGGTAAAACCGGCCGGTGCGGTCAGGCCCTTGCCGATCTGCACGATCTTGCCGTCTCTGATTAGGATGTCGGTGCCCTCGAAGTCGCCTTTTGTGACCGTGAGGACGGTGGCGTTCTTGATCAGGCAGTTGCCGCCGGTGTGGACCTTGGGAGCGCGGTCGGCAGTGAGCTCGAACGGAACTTGCGCGCAGGCGATGGCGGCGCAGAGCGTGGTGAAAAGGGAGAGGAGCGAGCGTTTCACTTTCAGTTGGCCCCCGCGACGTCGAACTTCTTGCCCGCGACCAGGACCGACTTGACCTTGGAGTCCGCGCTCGCGAAGTCGCCGGTCATCAGAACGATGTCTGCGAGCTTGCCGACCTCGATCGCGCCGGTCTTGTCGCTGACCCCGAGGATCGCGGCGGCGTCGACCGTGAGGGCGCGAAGTGCGGCGTCCTTGGGTAGGCCGAGGTCGATCTGCTTACGGACGTTCTGCAGGAAGAGGTCTGTGTCGCCGTCGCTCGAGAAGGCGAACCTGACTCCGGCCTTTTGCAACTTGATGACTGCGAGGCAGTCGTCGGCCCACTTGGCGTGCTGCTCGTCGCGGTAAGCCTGCGGAGGGTCGTTGAGCCTGCGAACCGGGTCGTCGGTGGCAGTCGTGACGGGCTCGCGCGGGAAGGCGGCCTGCACTATGGCGGAAATGTGGCGCTTGTTCAGGTCCTCGGCGCGTTGCCAAGCCGCGTCTGTGCCGAGCAGCGTTGTGCTGAGGCGGAACTCGTCGGTGAGGTTGAGCATGCGCTGGATCTCGCGCTCGGAGTCGGCGCGGAAGAGGGTGCGGGAGATCCCCGTCGCCATGTCCCCGATCGCATCAATGACCGCGTCGCTGGCGGTCCCGTCCTGCTGCGGGTGCGCGAGCGCGTACCGGCCGTCGTAAAGCAGCTGCCGAATGAACGCGATGCGCGCCATCGGGCTGCCCGGGTATCCGCCTCCTCCTCCGCCGCTGAGGCTGAGCTCCTCGAACGCCGCCGGAAGCAGGACGGACGCGGGGGTGGCCTCGATCGTTGCGACGACTGCGGACTTGCCGCCGAACGCGCCGCGCCCGCTCGCAAGGAGCACGCAGGTCACCCCCTGGCTGTGCCGAGCGGCCAGCAGCTTGGCGTCGACGTACTGCGAGACGTCGAGGTCGGCGTAGACCCCGCGGCGGTTCTCGTGCCACATCATCGGCAGAGGGCCATCGACCGCGCTGGGAGCCGCCGGCGCCTCGGGCGCGGACGGCAGGTTGGCGCCCGTGCGCGTGTAGGCGTCGATGAAACCGGGGTAGGCGGTGAGCCCGGTGCAGTCCACTTCGGTGTAACCGACCTCGAAGGAGGTTGCCGGCCCGACGTAGGCGATCTTGTCGCCGGAGACGATGATCATGCCGTTCTCGACCGTGTCGCGCCCGGGGGTGACGATGCGGACGTGGGAGAGGACGGTGTTGTCGGCGCAGGCGATCACGGCGGCTAGCGAGACCGCTGCGGCGAGGAGGCAGCGGACCGCTCGAAAGGTGGGTGTTTTCATGGCCGTTCTGGGTTGTCCGGGAGTCTGGGCGGATTCTGGCACAGGCTGTCAAGGATGCTGGTAACGCACAGGCTCGAATGAGCGTAGGGCTTTGGTGCGAAAACGGCGGCGAGCATGAACCTTGGGGGCCCTGATTCGTTGTACAGGCGTATGCACGGAAGTGCACTGCAATGATTGGAGACCTGAACGCGCGGTCCGGAAAGAGCGGAAACATGAACGGTGACCTCGGGCTCGAGTTCGTCGACCTGCTTGAGGTCAGGCCCGACCCCGACGCGCT
The DNA here is from genome assembly GCA_946479035.1 of uncultured Chthonomonadaceae bacterium. The sequence goes on from CAMLDW010000001.1 coordinate 45,693, forward strand.
CGACCTCGTGCCTGGCGAGTTCGCCTTGCAGAACCAGGTGCTGCCGCTCAAGGTGGAGCACGGCGTCATGACCGTCCTGATCGGCAAGATCGAGCGCCTGCGCTCGGTCGACGACCTCGGCGTGCTCCTGGGCATCCCGGTGCGCCCGGCGCTCGCCGACCCGACGCTGATCCGCCAGAGGATCGAGGACCAGTTCTTAGAAGGGATGCTCGCGGAGCTTCCGACCGAGGACATCGCCGCGATGGAGGTCGGGGACGAGACCGACCTCGCCGACCTGCAGCGCATGGCGGGAGAGGCGGCCGTGGTGCAGATGGTCAACCTGATCTTTGCGCAGGCTGTGCGCGACGGGGTCAGCGACATCCACATCGAGCCGTACGAGCACGAGGTGCTGGTGCGGTTCCGCGTGGACGGAATCTTGCACGACACCCTGACGCCGCCAAAGCGGATGCACGCGGCGATCGTCTCGCGACTCAAGATCCTGGCGGAGATGAACATCGCCGAGCGGCGGCTGCCGCAGGACGGGCGGATCAAGGTGACGGTCGCGGGCAGACAGGTCGACGTCCGCGTGTCGATCGTGCCGACCGTATTGGGCGAGCGCGCGGTGCTCCGCATCCTGGACAAGGGCACGGCGATGCTCGGACTGCCGCAACTGGGGATGCGGCCGGACACGCTCGAACTGTTCCGCAAGCAGATCAACGTCCCGTACGGGATGCTGCTCGTCACCGGTCCGACCGGTTCCGGTAAGTCCACGACGCTTTACGCCGCGCTGCAGGAGATCTACTCTCCCACGCGGAACATCCTGACGATTGAAGACCCGGTGGAGTACCAGGTCGCAGGGATCGGACAGATCCAGGTCCGTCCGAACATTGGACTTACGTTCGCGAACGGTCTGCGCAGCATCGTGCGGCAAGACCCGGACGTGATCATGGTCGGTGAGATCCGCGACCATGAGACGGCGGAGATCTCGATCCACGCGGCACTGACGGGCCACGTGGTATTCAGCACGCTGCACACGAACGACGCGCCTTCGGCGATCACGAGGCTCTTGGACATGGGCGTCGAACCGTTCTTGGCGGCGAGCTCGATCGTGGGCGTGCTGGCGCAACGGCTCGTGCGCGTGAACTGCAAGAGCTGTTCGGCGCCCCACCTGGAGGAGGACGACGCGCTGAAGGCGCTCGGCCTCAACCCGAACGACTTTCGCAACGACCCGCCGTTCAGGAAAGGGGCGGGGTGCGACAAGTGCAACGGCACGGGGTTCCGCGGCAGGCGCGGCGTGTTCGAGCTGCTCACCGTGGACGAAGAGGTGCGCCGCATGACGGTCGAGCGACTGCCCGCGAGCCACATCCGCGACCACGTGCTGAAGAACCAAGGGATGCGGACGCTGATGGGAGACGGGCGGCTTGCGGTGCTCGAAGGCTCGACGACGGCGCAGGAAGTGCTGAGGGTCTGCCAGCGAGAAGACATCTAGGCCATGACGACTTTCTCCTACATCGCGCTGGAACCGAGCGGCCGCAAGCGGACCGGGTTCGTCGACGCCGCGGACAAGCGCGCGGCGATCGCGGCGGTGACTTCCGCGGGCCGGTACGTCCTCGAGATCAAGGAAGAGGAGCGGCGCGCGAGCGAATCGAGGGCAAAGGGCGAAGAGACGCGCAGAGGGCGCACCTCGCGCGCGGACATCGCGCTGTTCTCCCGGCGCTTGGCCGACCTTTCTCAGGCTGGGCTGCCCTTGGACCGGGTGCTCCGCGTGCTTTCGGAGCAGTCCGAGAGCGAGCAGCTGGCTAACATCGCTGAGGAGGCGCTCGAGGACGTCAAGAAGGGCCTGCCGGTGAGCCAAGCGCTCGCGAAGTGGCCGAAGTTCTTTCCAGAGATGTACACGCAGACGCTGCGAGCGGGCGAGGCGAGCGGGCAGTTCCCCGAGTCCGCCACGCGGCTCGCGGACCTGCTCGAGAGCGAGGTCGCGCGGCGCAGCCAGATCACGTCCGCGCTCATTTATCCCGCGGTGCTGGTCACGACGGCCGTCGGAGTCGTGACGTTCCTGCTGACTTTCGTCGTGCCGAGGCTCTCCGGCGTGTTCGCAGGCCTTGGTGACAACCTGCCGACGCCGACGAAGATGCTCTTGGCGATCACGGGGTTCCTGACGACCGACTGGATCCAGATCGTCGTGGGGATCTTGCTCGTCGTGGTCGGGTCCCGCGTGTGGCTGGGGACGCAGGCCGGCAAGGAGTGGCGCGACGCCACGTTGCTGAAGCTGCCGGGGCTGGGGAAGATCGTGAAGAAGGCGCTGATCTCGCGGTACGCGCGCGTACTTGGCACTCTCATCCACGGCGGTGTGCCGATCCTCGAGGCGATCAACCTCGCGGGACTGGCGAGCGGCAACCTCGTGTTCATCAAGCGCAACGAGTCGGTGGAGTCCGACGTGAAGGAGGGCAAGACGATCGCGAGCGCGCTGAAGGACGCGGGCGAGTTTCCGCCGGTGCTGACCCACATGGTCGCGATCGGCGAGGAGACGGGCGACCTGCCCAAGATGCTGGGGCGCGTCTCGGACAGCCTCAACTTCGAGGTGGAACAGGGGCTGCGCCGTCTGACGTCGGCGGTCGAGCCGATCATCGTTTTGTGCATGGGCGCGTTCGTGGCGTTCGTCGTGCTGTCTGTGCTCCTGCCGATCTTCCAGGCGCAGGAGTTGGTCAAGTAGGTAACTGACATGAGAACCGGACGAGAAAAGAGAAGCAACAAGGGCTTTACGCTCATCGAGCTGTTGGTCGTCATTTTGATCCTCGCCATCCTGGCTGCGATGATCGTGCCTAAGCTGATCCAGCGGTCTGGGCAGGCCAAAGAGGCGGCCGCCAAGGCCGACCTGTCGACGTTCGCCCGCATGTTAGAGGCGTTCCGGCTCGATTGCGGGCGCTACCCGACGACGGAGGAGGGCTTGGGCGCGCTGGTCACGCAGCCAAGCGACGCAACCAATTGGAAGGGCCCCTATCTGACGAAGGACGTGCCGCAAGACCCGTGGGCACACGACTACGTCTACGAGTATCCCGGCAGCACCGAGGACACCTACGTGCTGATGTCCTTTGGGTCGGACGGGGTCGAGGGCGGCACTGGCGAGGCCCAGGACATTGTAGAAGCAGGTGGCTAGAAAGGCATTCACTCTCGTTGAGATGGTAACGGTCCTTGCCGTCATCGTACTGATGGCCGGGATCATGTTCCCGCGCTACGCCGCACTTGAATCCGGGCAGCAGTCGCGGGACTTCGAGAGCGCTCTGTTGCGGATGGGCTCGGATGCGCGGCTCGTTGCGATCGAGAAGGGCAGGATCGCGCAGGTGCGCTACGACGACGAGCTTCGCGCGATCGTGATCGAGTCGCTCGACCCAGACACGGGCGAGGCGACGCAGGAGCGCACGTTCGCCGTTCCCACATCGGCGGACGTCACGAACTACTCGGTCGACGGCGCGTTTTCCGACGCAGCAAGCTGGCTCGTGCAGTACTTTCCCGACGGGACCGGGCAGTCGTGCGGCATCGAGGTCGCGGACGGCGCGTATACCTACAACGTGACGATCAACGGACTGGACGGCACGGCGACGAAGACGGACGGCCAGCTCCAAGAGTCAGGACAGACGGAGTGGCAGGCGGGTGAGATTGAACAAAGGGTCTAGGCGCGGCTTTACTCTCATTGAGGTGCTGGTCGCGATCGTTCTGGTGGGGATCGCGGTCTCGGCGCTGAGCACGAGCCTGGGCGCGATGACCAACGCGTACCGCCGCGGTATGGAGCGAGAGACCCTGCAGAGCCTCGCCCAGGAAAAACTGGACGAGCTGATCGGTACGGGCGACTGGACGACGCTCACGAACGGCTCGTTCGACGGCGACCGCTACGCGGACTTCACTTGGACCCTAGAGACGCAGACGACCACGATCGAAAACCTGGAGTATTTGAAGCTGACCGTGACGCGGCAGTCGTTCGGTCGCACGGACACGGCCGTCACCGACGGGATGGCGTACCGCACGAACGCCACGACTACTACGACGCCGCCGGGCGGGCCAGGACAATGAGGGAGCGCGGTATGACGCTGATCGAGCTTATGGTGGTGCTGGGCATCACCGTGCTGCTGCTCGCTTCCATAGGGTTCGCCTACGGCTCGGGCATGCAGTTCCAGCAGCGCGTGCCGCAGCTAGACGCAGAAGTGCGCCGCGTGGCCCAGTTCGAAGACCACCTGCGCAGGATCGTCGAGGGCGCCTACCTCACGAGCGACGCCACCGACGTGACCTCGTACTTCGAGGCGATCTCCAACAACGGAGACCAGACCGCGCCGGACACGCTGGTCTTCACGACGCTCGGCGCAGGGCCGAACGCGGCCTTCTTGCAGTCGACGGACGAATTCGAGACGCTGAACCAGAAGTTCGGGCCGCAGGGCGGTTTGGCAGAGGTCGGCATCTCGACCGTGCCGGTGGGAAGCTCGCCAGTCGAGAACGCGCTCTATGTGCGCACACAGCGGCCTGCCGACGGCGACCCGACCCAGGGCGGGCTCGAGTCGGTGCTGATAGACAACGTGGAGTCCTTCTCGTTCGAGTTCTTCGACGGTACGGAGTGGGTGACGGAGTGGGACTCGGTGACGCAGCAGCGGCGCCTGCCTGCGGCGGTGCGCTTCACGTATCGGTTTATCGGCGACGACCAGGACCGCGAGCTGACGGTGCGCCTGCCACTGAGCGACGTGACGCCGGAAAACCCGATCGTGCAGCAGGTGGGCGGATGAGACAGCGGCGAGGGAGCGTCTTCATCATCGCGCTGATCGTCGTAACGATCCTGACCGCAGTGATCGCGACTGCAGCGGCGGCGACGCGGGTCGCGCAGCGCACGCAGCTTCACAGGATCGAGCAGCGCAGAGCGGAGCGGATGGCGAACTCGGGCGTGCTCTACGCGATGGCGCAAATGACGCAGGTCGTGACGGCGCGGGTCTCGCTCAACGACGACTGGGCGGCGATCGGCGCGAACGGCTCGGAGGACGTCATGTTGGGCGACGGCTCGTTCCGCGTGGAAGTGCTGGACGCTGGCTCTCGGGCGAACATCAACAACATGACGATCGAGCAGCTTCGGCTCCTGCCGCTCACAGACGAGCAGATCGACTCGATCCTCGATTGGCGCGAGCCTGACCTGCAACCGCGCGTGCAGGGCGCGAAGGACGAGTATTACGAGCAGCTCACAAAGCCCTACCTGACCAAGCTCCGCAACTTCGACACGGTGAGCGAGCTACTGATGGTAAAGGGGTTCAACGCGAACCTGCTCTACGAGGCGCAGCAGAACACCGTCAGCACCGCGATCATGATGGCGGGCTCGACGGACCAGCAGGTGACGCTGGCGGACGTGCTGACCGTGGACTCGCTCTCTTCCAACTTGACCGAGCAGGGCGTGCCGAAGACGAACGTGAACACCGCGAGCGCGGGGCAGCTCGTGCAGGCGGGCCTGACGGCGCAGCTCGCGCAGGCGATCGTGACGCGCCGCAACCAGGTGGGCACGTTCGCTTCCTGGTCGCAGCTCCTGCAAGTGCCTGGCATCACGCTGCAGAACGTGAGTACTTTGCTCGACGCCTGTACGCTGGAGACGCAGGACTCTTCTAGCGGCAAAGTGAACATCAACACGGCGAGCGAGCAGGTCCTCAACCTCTTGTCTGGAATGACTCCCGACGTCTCGCAGGCGATCGTCGCCCGGCAAGGCACGTTCTTGACGCTCGGCGACATCGCGAGCGTGCCGGGCGTATCTCTCGCTATGATCGGGAACATCGCTGGCTCGATCACGATCTCTTCGGAGGCGTTCGTCGTGCGCGTGATCGGTAAGTTTGGGACGGCTACGTACCCGATGACGGCGGTCGTGACGATCGCGAACGGTACGCCCACGGTGACGAAGGTGGAGAAGTACCCGTTCTTCGACGCGGCGCAGCGCTGGGGGTGGGCCGACACCGCGCAGACGCAGACCGTGCTGGTCGACCAAGGAAGCTGAGTGCAAATGGAAAACAACATCGCAGTCGTTGAGTGGTCGCCGGACGCGTTCCGGGCCTACAACCCCGCCACGCGGCAGACGTCCACGGGCGCTTCGATCGAAGAGGCGCTTCACAGGGTCGGTTCGCCTGGGAGCGTTGGGCTGTGCATGGGTCGGCGCGCCTCGTTCGTGCGTGAGACGCGCACGCCGAACGTGGACAGGGCGGACCTGCGCACGATCGTAGGCGTTCAGATGGAGGCCCTTTTTTCTGCGGTGCACGCGGAGCTAGCGTTCGACTTCGTCACGGGAGCGAAGACGTTCGACGACGGCGTGCAGACGACGGTAGCCGCGGTCCAGGCGGAATCGCTGCGAAAGGCGCTGAGCGACGTGCATTCGGCCGGAGCAAGGGTCGCATGGACGGCTCCGACGGCGCTCGGCGCTGCGGCAGTGGCGCACGCGCAAGGGCACGACGACGCGATCGTGGTCGAGCTGGTGGACGGCGAGCTGAACTTGGACGTCGTCCGGTACGGGATGCTGGTCTATAGCCGGACCGCGATCGACCCTGGCAACCTGGAGGGCAGGCAGGGTGAGGTGCAGCGCACGCTGGCAGCGTACGGGATCCCCTCCGCGGTCGTTATCGCGGTCGAGGGTACGGCGCTGGGCAACGACGTGCGGCACAGCGCGGACGGGCCGCTGCAGGCGATGTCACATCACAGCCCGGCGGCTCTGAACATCGAGCTCCCGGAGGTGGTGGTCGGCAAAGCCAGGCGCGCCTCGCAAGGCAAGTTTAGGTTTGCCGCAGTCCTGTGGCTCGCGGCGCTCATCTACGGCGGATACGTGTACTACAGCCGCTCGGGCGCGGCGCAGGCGCTCACAGCATCGGTGAACAAAGCCGCCAGAGAGCGGCAGGACGTGCAGAAGAAGATAGACGCGCTCGTTGCAGAGAAGAGCGCGGCCGACGCGAACTTCAAGAAGATCCAGCAGGCCTTGGCGCCCTCTCAGCCGATCAGCGACGTGCTGACCTTGATCGTGAACAGCGTGCCTAAGGACGCATGGATCAACGGCATTACGTTCGAGCGCGCGAAGCCGATACAGATCCGCGGCACGGCGCTCACCTCGGATGCCGTGACCCAGTACACCGCGGCGCTGGCGATGAACGACCGCCTGAGGGACGTGCAGCTTCAGTTCGCGAACAACTCGGACATCGAGAAAACTCCTGTCGTGCAGTTTGCGGTGACTGCGCACGTCATCGGGAACCTACCGCTCATAGAAGACTCGAAGCGAGGTGCAAAGAAGTGAGGATCAACCTGAACAAGGTCAATTGGGCGGCGATCGCGGCGTTCGCGGCGATCGTGCTCACGGCTGCCTACGACCAGATCGTGCCAAGGGACGCCGGTTTGAACGGCAAGGCGAAGTCGGTGGCCGAGCTACAGAAAGAGTACGAGGCCAAAAAGCAGGAGTACGACGCGCTGAACGAGCAGGTGAAGGGACGGACGTGGCAGGTCGCTCAGGACCAGATCGGCCCGAAGGCGATGGACTGGGTCTCCAAGCAGGCCTTGGCGAACTTTGTGCAGGTCAATGCGTTCAGGCCCCAAAGGAGCGTCGACGCCGCTGGGATGGCCCAGCTGAACTACTTGCTCACGGCCGAAGGGTCCTTCCCGAACGTGCTGAAGTTCATCCGGGCCTTCGAATCCAGTGGCAGCCTGATGGCGATCAAGATGGTGCAGATCGCGAGCGCCGACGGCTCGACCGACGCGGTGAGAGCGACTATAGGAATCGTTACATACCAGGAGGCGAAGAGTGGCAAATAAAGTGTCCAGACCGGTGGTTTATGGCGGCGTGCTGGTGCTCGCGATCGCCGGGCTCATCATGGCGAACTCGCCCCCAAGCTCTTCCCAGGCATCGACCGCTGCCAAAAAGGCCAGAGCGGCCAACGGGGTAGTGGCTCAGTTCGACGACCACGACTACAAGGACAGGTTCCCCAGACTGAACGAAGGGGCCAGGAACGCGTTTAACCCCTTGGTCGTACGCAAAGAAGGCGCCAACGGCGGTGCGCTAGCGCCCAACGAGATCCCGGCCTCGTACACGGGAGGAGAGGCAGGGTGGCTCTATACGGGTACGGTGATCGTGGACGAGGTGCCGAGCGCGCTTGTGGAGAACGAGGTGACGGGCGACTTTTTGTACCTAAAGGTCGGCGAGAAGCTGAAGAGGGCGGTGATTGCCCAGATCGCACCGACGTACATAGTAGTGAATGGGGCGGCGGGCCAGATCCTGAGGCTTGACCTTTTGATTGACGCACCAGAGCCCGGCCAGGGAATCGACGCGATGGGGATCCAGCCATTCAGGCCGGACGTGCCCGCGGCGCTGAGCGGGCCGATCGGTGGACCAATGGCTCAAGGCGCCCAGAACCAGAGGACGAACGCACAATGACGAAAGGCAGAACCATCCTGATGGCGCTCTTGGCGCTGACGCTGTCCGTGCCGGCCATGACGCAGGCGCAAGGGGGCGGCGGACGCTTTTCGACAGGGGGCGACACGGGGCAGCGGAACAGCTCCCCTTGGAGCGACTTCAAGCTCGACCCGAACAAGAAGGTCAAGCTCATGTTCCGCAACGCGAGCGTCGACAGCGTGATCGAGTTCTACGCGAGCCAGTCCGGGATCATGATCCTAAAGGACCCCAAGCTGACGCAGAAGATCACGATCATCAGCCCGAACGAGGTGAAGATGAGCGACGCGTTCGAGATCCTGAACGCGCAGCTAGGGCTCATGGGCTTCCAGATGGAAAAGCAAGGGAACCTGCTGGTGATCAAGGCGCAAAGGTCTGACGGCGGCGGTTTCCCAGCGGGGTTCGATCCCAGCTCTCTGATCCCCAAGCCTGCAACGACCGAGCTCCGCGTGTATCGCATCAAGTACGCGAACGCGAGCGCGGTCTCCCAGGTGATCAACGAGGTTTTCCTGCAGCGCGACCAGGCGAACAACCCGCTGCAGCAGTTCTTTGGTGGCGGTGGCGGCGGCGCCTTTGGCCGAGGCGGGCGCAACCAGGGGCGCAACGGCTTTGGCGGCGGGTTCAACCCCGCGCAGTTCAGCCAAGGGCAGCAGGGACCTACCGTGAGGGCGTCTTCGGACGACTATAGCAACACGGTGATCGTCAACGCGCCCAAGGAGCAGCAGTTCGAGGTCGAGGCGCTGATCGAGGAGATCGACCAGCAGACCGACACTCCGCAGGTCTCCAGGGTCTACCCGCTCGAGTTCGCGTTCGCGGCCGACGTCGCGCCGACGATCCAGAGCGTGCTCGCGGCGAACGAGAACACGGGCCGAGGCGGGCAGAACAACGCGAACACGGACATTTTCACGCGCTTCAACCGGCAGCGACAAGGCATCACAGGCGGCGGCGCCGTGGTCGCGGACTCGCGCACCAACTCCGTCGTCGTGACGGCGACGGCGCAGAACCAGGAGATCGTCGGACAGGTGATCCAGCAGCTCGACCACAAGGTCGAGACCGTGGACTCCGCCTTCGTGCTTCCTCTCAGCAACGCGAGGGCCGACGACATCGCGAACCTGCTGAACCAGGCGTTCAGCTCCCGCACCGGCGCTAACCGCGGCACCACGAACCGGAACACGACCGGCGCCCGCACGACCAACAACACCGGCGGCGCACGCAACAACGGAGGCGGCGGCGCTGGCGGCGGTGGAGGCGGTGGCGGTGGCGGCGGGCTCCAGTCCAACAGCGCGGACCCGAACAACATGGCGCTCGACCTGGAGGACCCGGACGCGCAGTACGGAGACCTGCTGACACAGGTCACTTTCGGCACCGACCTGCTCGACCAGCAGTTCGGCGGCCAGCAGCAGCGGACGAACCAAGGCACCCAGGGTGGAACTTCGGTGCGCGGCCCCGGCGGGCAGATCGTCAACGCGAGGCAGGCACAAGGCCAGGTAACGATCATCGCGGACCCGCAGACGAACAGCATCATCGTCGTCGGAGACCCGGAGAACGCGGAGATGATCCGCAACATCCTCGCGCAGCTCGACAAGATCCCGGAGCAGGTGATGATCGAGACGATCATCGTCGAGGCGACGCTGGACGCGACGACCAAGATGGGGATCGAGTGGGACATCGCCAACGGAAAGTTCCTGGGCAACAGCGGCGTGACCGGCAGCGGCAACACGGACTTCGGGCTGCAGACGACTCCGCCCGCGCAAGGGTTCCGCTACGGCGTGACCGGCGGCAACTTGGGCGGCTTCATCAACGCGCTGAAGACAGACGACAAGTTCAAGGTGCTCTCGACGCCCCGCATCTTCACGTCCAACAACGTGCAGGCCGAGATTAACATCAGCCAGAGCATCCCGTACATCGTCAGCCAGCGCGAGGACGTAAACGGGAACTTCATCTTCAACTACGCGTTCCAGGACGTTGGCATCATCCTGACCGTCACCCCGCGCATCACCAGCAACGGCATGGTGACGCTGGACGTGGTACAAACGGCGAACGACCTCCAGGGCTTCACGGACTTCAATGCGCCGATCGTCAACCAGCGCCAGGCGCAGACGACCGTGAGCGCGAAGGACGGCGACACGATCGTTCTGGGCGGCATCATGCGCACCCAGGTCAAGTCAACGGTGAAGAAGGTTCCGCTTCTGGGCGACATCCCGATCCTCGGCAACCTCTTCAGGTCGACGAGCAAGGAAGACCAGAAGACCGAGCTGCTAGTCTTCTTGACCCCGCGCATCGTGCACACGCCAGAGGAGGCCAAGCAGCTCAAAGACGACCAAGTGACGCAGCTCTCTGACGCTGCGAGGAAGCTTTACAACCGCGTACGACCGCCGGATACGACCGGCGGCACGGGCGGCGGTGGAAATACGGGAGGCTCGACCGGTGGCACGACCGGCGGTACGACCGGTGGTTCAGGTGGCAAATAAAATGACAACGAACAGACTTATCGCTCTTGCAGCGATCTTCGTAGTGGCATCGGCGGCGTTCGCCCAGGGCGGCGGGGCCGGCGGAGGCGGCGGTCAGCGCGGCGGCCAAGGCCGTGGCGGCTTCGGCCAGCGCGGAGGGATGTTCCAGCAGAGCGAGGCCATGCTCCTTTCGCGGCCCGACGTCCAAAAGGACCTCAAGCTGACGGACGACCAGAAAAAGTCGCTCCAGGCGCTCCAAAAGGAGATGGGCGACAAGATGCGCGCTGAGTTCCAGGGGCTCGGTCGCGGCGGCAACGGCGGCAACGGTGGCAGCGGGGGCAACGGTGGCAACTTCCAGGAGATCCAGCAGAAGATGGAGGCCATGCAGAAGGAGGCCAATGACAAGGCGAAGGTGGTCCTGACCGAACAGCAGTGGAACCGGCTCGGGCAGATCAAGGTCCAGCTCGGCGGAGCGCAATCGTTCATCCAGGACGACTTGGCAAAGAAGCTCGGGCTCAAGGCCCAGCAGAAGATCGAAATCAACCACCTCATCGAAGAGCAGCAGGCCGCGAACCAGCAGATCGCCATGAAGTTCCGCGACCAGAACGCGGACCGACAGGCGCTCATGGCGGAAATGCGAAAGAACGACGTCACCCTGCGCGAAGAGGTCGTCAAGCTGCTGACCGACGACCAGAAGAAGACCCTTGCGAGCCTGGAAGGGCCGAAGTTCGAAGCCGACCCGAACTATAACGGTGGCGGCTTTGGCGGAGGCTTCGGCGGAGGCGGACGCGGTGGTAACGGCGGCGGTGGCGCCGGCGGCGCCGGATCGACCGGCGGCGGCGCGGCTGGCACGCGCGGTGGCACGGGCGGCGGAACCGGCGGCGGTCTCTAGGCCCCTATCGAGAATCAGGCAGCGCCCCCGCCCTAGGCGGGGGCGCTGCTCTTTTGTAAGGTGGCTAGGATCGCAGCCTGACGTTCGTCCGAGAGGCCCGCTTTGGGCGCCCCGGTGCCCTTCTCGGCCCGCCACCAGGCTGCGGTGTCGATGACCGTCTCCTCCAGCGTTCGAAGGCTGAGTCCGGCGCGCAGGGCCTTGGCGTTGTCGACGCTGACGTACGCTTCGGATGTCCCATCGAGGGATACAACGAGGGGAAGGTCGCTCCAAGGTTCGGCACTAAAGGACGCGAGGGTCTTCCCGTCGACCCAGACTGGCTCCGCAACGCCGCCGAGGCAGGAGACGCCCCGCTCTATGAACGTGCGGAACGGCAAGGGCGGCGTTGGTCCGCAGACGTGGAAGGTGCCGCCAGTAGCGCGTTCGCAAAGGAGCACGATGAACGCTCCGAGGTCCCTTGCGTCGATGTACTGCACCGGCGCGCCGGAGAGGTCCGGCGCGACGAACGGGCCAGGCTGGGAGAAGCGGTACGGCCAGTAGGAAAAGCGGTCGGTAGGGTCGAGCGGCCCGACGACGAGCCCAGGGCGCACGGTCAGCGCCTTGTCCTCGTACGCTTCGCTGACCCTGCGCTCGCACAAGGCCTTGAGCCCGCCGTAGGTCTCGCCGTCCACGGCCTCCGTAGCGGGGTCAGAGAGCTCGAGCAGCGGCGCCTCCTCCGTCTGCATCGGAGTCTCCGTGTCGGCGTAGACGGAGATGCTTGAGACGAACACGTAGCGTCCGACCCTGCCCAGGAGCGCGTCGCACGAGAGCCCGACCACGCGAGGCACGTAGCCGCACGTGTCGATCACGGCGTCCCACTGCCGGCCCTTTAGTAGGCCAAGGTCTTTCTCGCGGTCGCCGGCTATGGCCTCCACCCCCTCGATCGGGGTTGCGGCGCTCTTGCCGCGGTTGAAGAGGGTCACCCTGTGCCCGCGCGATAGCGCAGCCTCGACCGTGTGGCGGCCCACGAAGCGAGTTCCGCCGATGAACAGGAGGTCCATGTGGCCCGGTTATACCGGGGTTAAGTTAGATGGCCCCCGATCCGCAAGCGGTGGGGGCCTTCGTGTGTGGGAGGAGGAAGCAAAGTCGCTATTTTGTCACTGGCCGGGCCCGACCCTCACCCACTTCCATCGGGCGGCCCACATTCCTATATGCGTCGAATCCGCCCGGAACGTTGCAAACGTTACAGAAACCGTGCCTTTTGAGCAGGCTGACCGCTATCAGCGACCTTCCGCCCGAGGCGCAGTGGACTGCAACTTTGCCGTCCCGCGGGACCTCCGCGAGCCTCTCTGAGAGATACCCCAAGGGGACGTGGAGGCTGCCGGGCACATGGGCCTCCGCGTACTCCCTGGAGGCTCGGACGTCAAGGACCTTGGCGTCCTGGTCTCCTAGCCTCTTGGGCTCGTACTGTTCAACGCTGTCCAGGGGGCCGGAGTTCTCCACATAGGCCTCCAGAGCCTCGGGCCCGAACCAGCCCTTCACGTCGTCGAGGCCGATCATGGCGAGGTCGCGGGCTGCGGCGTCGGCCTGGGCCTGGTCGGTCGCGATGAGTGTGACTGGCGCGTCGTAGCTCAGCAGCCAGCCGGCCCAGGTGGTGAAGCTTTTGAAGTGCGGGATTACGATCGAGCCTGGAACGAGGCCCTCTAATATGAGCTCTTGGTCGCGTACGTCAACGACCTGCGCCTTGCTCTTGGCGAGAGGGGCGAGGCCGTCCTTGTCCAGGCGTTGCGGCCGTGGCAGGCGACCTAGGATCTTTGGGCCCGACTTGTTCAGGCGCTTCATCGTCGCGAAGTACTTTGGTGGCTCGGGCTGGCCGCTCAGGACCTCGTTGACGAACTCTTGCTCCGTGCTCGTTTTAAGGGCCCAGTTTGCCGCCTTCTCATAGCCGAGCGAGGAGACGGGAACGCCGCCCAGGCTCTTGCCGCACGCTGAGCCAGCCCCGTGCCCGGGCCAGATGAGGAGCCCGTCGTCGAGCTTCTTGAACTCCTTCAGGGAGGCGAAGAGCTGGCGCCCTCCTGCCTCCATCGTGCCTTTGATGTTCGCGGCGCGCTCGAGCAGGTCGGGGCGGCCCACGTCGCCGACGAACACGAAGTCTCCCGTAAACGCGCCGAGCGCCTTGGCGCTCGCGGGCTCGTCGGTGAGGACGAACGTGAGGTGCTCGGGGGTGTGCCCAGGGGTGTGGAGGACGTCGAGGCGGACGTTGCCGACGCGGATCTTGCTCCCGTGCTTGACCAGCGCGACGTTCGGGTCGTTGCGGAACTCGTACTGCCAGTCCGGGCCGCCCTCCTCGCTCAGGTAGATCCGCGCGCCGGTCCTTGCGGCGAGCTCGCGTGTGCCGCTGAGGTAGTCGGCGTGGATGTGGGTCTCGGTGACAGCGGCGATCTTGAGCCCTTCTGCCCTTGCCGCCCTGATGTACTGGTCTGCGTCGCGGTTCGGGTCGATCACAATCGCCTCGCCGGTCGCGGCACAGCCGACCAGGTAGCTGGCCTGTGCGAGCTTTTCGTCGAAGAACCGTCTGAGGACCATCGTAGTCGGGCCCGTCTTTCCGGGCACGCCCTCTAGTATGAAGCCCGGACCGGCCGGTTCCGGTCTTTTCCCTGTCACTCTAGGGCTTGAACCGCAAGAGCCGCATGCCGTTGGCGACGACCATGAGGCTGACGCCCATGTCAGCGAACACCGCCATCCAGAGGGTGGCGTGGCCCATGAAATCGAGCGCCATAAAGGCGGCCTTGATCGCCACGCTCGCGACGATGTTCTGGACGAGCACGCGCGACGTCTTGCGGCTGAGGCGCAGGAAGGTCGGGACTGCGGCGAGGTCCTCGTGCATAAGAGCGACATCGGCGGTCTCCACAGCCGCGTCGCTGCCTCCGATCCCCATTGCGATGCCGACGTCGGCCCGCGCAAGGGCAGGAGCGTCGTTCACTCCGTCTCCGACCATCGCGACGACGCCCTGGCCCGCCTTCTCGGAGATCCAGGCGAGCTTCTCTTCCGGCAGCATCTGGCTCCGGTAGTCCTGCACCCCTGCGGCATCGGCGATCGTTCTCGCCGTGGCCTCGTTGTCGCCCGTGATGAGGTGCGTCCTCACACCCATCGAGTGCAGGCGCTGGATCGCGGCCGGAGTCGTCGGGCGGACGACGTCGCTGACGGCGAGGACCGCGACCGGCGTGTCCTCGCGCACGAGCACTACCGTCGTCTTTCCGTGCGCCTCGTATTCCGCGAGCTTGCCTTCCAGCTCGTGCGAGCAAAAGCCGCTCTCGTGGATCCAGCGGTGGTTGCCGATTCTGTACTTCGCGCCCTCGATCGTCGCCGAGGCGCCGAGGCCAGGGAAGGAGAGGAAGCCGTGCGCCTCGATCTGCGGCCCAGCGTAGGCGGCGAGCACGGCCTTGGCGATTGGGTGCTGGGATCGGCTCTCCACCGCTGCGGCGATCTGCAGGACCTTCAGGCCGTCGAGGTCAGCGAGTGGCTCGACGTCGGCGACGACGGGGTGCCCGATCGTGAGCGTGCCGGTCTTGTCGAACGCGACGTCGGTCACTTGCGCGCCGCGCTCGAGGTGCGAGCCGCCCTTGATGACCATGCCAAGCCTCGCAGCGCGAGCCAGCGCGCTCACCACGGTGACGGGGGTCGAAATGACGAGCGCGCAAGGGCAGGCGATCACGAGGAGCACGAGCGCCTTGTACGCCCAGCCTTTCCAGTCGCCGTCGAAAAGCGGCGGGGCGATGCCGACAAAGAGCGCCAGCGCGACCACTGCGGGCGTGTAGATGCGCGCGAAGCGGTCCACGAAGCGCTGCGTCGGTGCCCTCTCGGCCTGCGCCTGCTGCACGCTCGCGACGATCCGGTCGAGCATCGTCGCGCCGGCGGCGTGGGTGACGACGTAGTCGAGCGACCCGCTGCCGTTGAGCGCCCCGGCATACAGGCCGTCGCCGGCCTTCTTCGTGACAGGCATGCTTTCGCCCGTGATCGGGCCCTGGTCGACGTCGGAGGCGCCTTGCACGACGCGACCGTCGAAGGCTATCCTCTCGCCAGGCTTGACGCGCACGGTGTCGCTGGCCTCGACCTCTCCGACGAGCCGCTCCACGAACGCGCCTTGGTCGTTCTTGACGAGCGCGACCGGCGGAGTGAGGTCCATGAGCGACCTGACGGCCCGGTGCGCGCGCGCGAGGGACCTCGACTCGATAGCCTCCGCCATCGCGAACAGCGAGATCACCATCGCAGCCTCCGACCACTCGCCGAGCGAGAGCGCACCGATGACGGCGAGCGTCATGAGGAAGTTGATGTTGAGCGTCAGGGACCTGACGGAGGCCCAAGCCTTGAGCAGGACTGGATAGCCGGATAGGAGGATGGCCGTGATGGAAAGAGAGATCGTAGAGGGGTTGTTGTCGCTGCGGACGATCAGGCTGGCCGTCTCAGAAAGGAACGCGAGGCAGACGGCGGTGCCGATGAGCCAGTTCTGACGCCTGTTGCGCGCTTCGATGTCGACTGGGGCGCCGGAGGGGTCCATGCCGACGCTGCGCAGGGCGTCCCGGATCGGCTGGTCGGTCTCCAGCTCGTGCTCCACCTTGAGCCGGCGCTCGATGAGGTCGAAGCTCATGCCACGGACGCCGTGTACACGGGACAGGCGGTTGCGGACGATCTGCTCCTCGGTGGGGCAGTCCATCTGCAGGATCGTGTACTCGGAGGTGGGCATGCTCAGGTTTGTCCGGGTCAGCAAGGGTCGGTTTGGGCCATTTGTTCCCGCCGGGGCCCCGAGCCGGCCCGGACGTGCCTACGGCGCCTGCATGAACGGGTAGCGGTAGTCAGTGGGCGAGACGAAAGTCTCCTTGACCGTGCGCGCGCTCAGCCAGCGGTAGAGGTTGAGGATCGAGCCCGCCTTGTCGTTCGTGCCGCTGGCCCGCGCTCCGCCGAACGGCTGTTGCCCGACGACCGCTCCGGTGCACTTGTCGTTGATGTAGAAGTTGCCCGCGGCGTTCTGCAGCCTCTTCGTGGCGAGCTCGACAGCTGCGCGGTCGCGCGCGAGCACGGCGCCCGTTAAGGCGTAGGGCGAAGTCGAGTCGACGAGCTCGAGCGCATCCTCGAACTTGTCCGCGTCATAGACGTGGAACGTGAGCACCGGCCCGAAGATCTCCTCGCACATCGTCCGCGAGCGCGGGTCCTGGCTTTCGATGACGGTCGGTTCGATGTAGTAGCCCTCGGACTTGTCTCCGCAGCCGCCGACGAGGATCTTGTTCTTGGGGTCCTTCTTCGCACCCTCTAGGTAACCCATGATGTTGTCGAAGGACTTTTCATCGATGACCGCGTTGACGAAGTTGCTAAAGTCCTCGACCGTGCCAACTTTCAGCGAGCGAGTCGTCTCGACGAGCTTCTTGCGGACCTCGTCGGCGATGTTGCTCGGGATGTAGGCGCGGCTAGAGGCGGAGCACTTCTGGCCCTGGTACTCGAACGAGCCGCGGACGAGGGCAGTGACGACCGCGTCTACGTCCGCGCTCTTGTGCGCGATGACGAAGTCCTTGCCGCCCGTCTCGCCGACGATGCGCGGGTAGGTCTTGTAGTTCTTGACGTTCTCACCGATCATCTGCCACATGCGGTTGAAAGTGCCTGTGGAGCCGGTGAAGTGCACGCCGGCGAAGTCCGGGTGTGCAAAGCAGACGTTTCCTGTGGTCGGGCCGTCGGTAAGCACGAGGTTGATGACGCCGGGCGGGAGCCCTGCCTCCTCGAAGACCTTCATCGTCTGGTACGCGCTGTAGACCTGTGTGCTGGCAGGCTTCCACACTACGACGTTGCCGCACATCGCAGGCGCGCTGGAGAGGTTGCCGCCGATCGCGGTGAAGTTGAACGGCGTGATCGCCAGCACGAACCCTTCGAGCGGGCGGTACTCCATGCGGTTGTGGACGCCAGGGCCGCTGATCGGCTGCTGGCGGTAGATCTCGCTGAGGTAGTGGACGTTGAAGCGCAGGAAGTCGGCGATCTCGCAGGCGCTGTCGATCTCGGCCTGGTATGCGTTCTTGCTCTGGCCGAGCATCGTCGTCGCGTTCATGTACGGGCGGTACTTGGTCGCGATGAGGTCTGCGGCCTTGAGGAAGATCCCTGCGCGCTCCTGCCACGGCGTTTCGGCCCACGTCTGGCGGGCCTTGAGCGCGGCATCGATGGCGGCGCGCACGTGGCTCTCGTCGCCCTGGTGGTACTGGCCGAGCAGGTGGCCGAGCTCGTGCGGCGGCTTGATCTTGTGCGTGTTCCCAGTGCGGACCTCCTGTCCGCCGATCACCATCGGGATGTCGGCCTGCTTGGACTTCAGCTCTGCGATGACGGCCTTGAGCCGGTCGCGCTCGGGCGAGCCGGGCGCGTAGCCCAGGATCGGCTCGTTGGCCGGTGTCGGGTAGTGGAAGTAGCCTCGGTCCATGGTTTGGGCAAGTGTACCGAGGGGCGAAAAAGGCGATAGACAGGTTGGCTGGCGGACTAGGACTCGAACCTAGATTGACGGCACCAAAAACCGCTGTCCTGCCATTAGACGATCCGCCAGTGCGCCCTGATTATACAGGCCGGGGCGCGCTGTGCAGGGCCGTGATACACTGACTGCAAGATGGCAGTCCAAGTCGGCCTCCGCACCGAGCGGATCGAAAAGCTCGCCTCCAACATGCGCGTCGAGGGCGTGCGCGCCTTCGTGCTCTCCAGCCCCGTTAACATGGGCTATCTGCACGGCTTTACCGAAGGCGGCGGCGAGCGGTTCCTGACCCTCTCTGTGCGCGACGACGGCGCGGTGCGCATGGTCTGCCCGGCGCTCAGCGAGAACCAGGCGCGGCGCTGCGGAATCCGGGACGTGCGGACCTGGCGCGACGGCGAGGACCCGATGGCGCTCTTCCGCCAACTCGCCGCCGACTGGGAGCTTGCAGGAGCGACCGTCGCCGTGGACGACGAGATGCCCGCGCAGTACCTGCTGCCAATCCAGGAGGCGCTGCCGACCGCCCGCTACCAAAAAGGCTTCCCCCTGATCGCGAGCATGATGCGCTGCAAGGACGCCGAAGAGATCGAGCACCTCGCCACTGCCGCACGCTATGCCGACGAGGCGTTCGACGAGACCCTGCCGAAGATCAAGCCGGGTCAGACGGAGTGGGACGTCGCAATGATGCTCGTGCAGGCGATGCAGAACCGCGGCGGGCTCGTCGGCTTTTGCATCGTCGCGACGGGCGCGAACGGCGCGGAGCCGCACCACTACACGGACAGGACGCTGATCCGAAAGGACGACGTGCTGATCATGGACTTCGGCTGCACGGTCAAGGGCTACTACAGCGACATCACGCGCACCGTCTGCGTCGGCAAGGCGAGCGACGAAGCCAGAAGGGTCTACGCGGTCGTGCACGAGGCGCACATGGCCGCCCGCCGCGCCGCGAACGAGGGTACGCCGTGCCAGGACGTGGACTCCGCTGCGAGGAGGGTGATCGAGGACGCCGGCTTCGGCGAGTACTTCGTGCACCGGACCGGCCACGGGCTGGGCATGCGCATCCACGAAGAGCCGTACATCGTCAAGGGGAACACGGACCGGCTTGCAGAGGGAAACGTGTTCAGCGACGAGCCTGGGATCTACCTCCCCGGCCGCTTTGGCGTGCGCATCGAGAACATCCTGCACGTCTCTGGCGGCAGTGCCGCGAGCTTCAACGCGGAGCCCTCTGCAGCCCTCATCGAACTCGCATAGGAAAAGCGGCTCTGCCCGGAGGCAGAGCCGCTTTGGTCCTTCGAATCGCGCTTAGCGGCGCGCCTTTCTTCGCCTTTGGACCGCGACCAGGCTTGCGACGCCAGCGCCGAGAGCGAGCATGGACGCAGGCTCAGGCACGGGCGGAGCGTGGTGCCCGCCGCTGTTGTAAAGCAGACCGGCCGTTAGCGGGATCAGCGACGCGAGCGAGATGATCTGTGGCGCGCTGTACTGCGGAGTAGCCGGTGCGATGTCGGCAATAACGATCGCGTCGTATTCCGGGATGGGCGGGGTGACTGACATTGCGGTGACGCTGGTCGTGCTCATTCCCGGCGGCTGCTCGACGATGAGCTCTCGCACGTCGGTAACGGTGCGCAGGGAGACGGTCTCGGTCTCTTCCGACCGACCGACGTCAGTGCCGCGGACCATCGGGTTGCCGCACGATCCTTTTAGCACGTACGTGCCGGATGCGTCGACCCAAACTGGAGTGCCCTTGCGATAGAACATTACGCGCGCACGGATCTCGCCGCTTTCGGGCGTGTTATAGATCAGGTATGCGCCGTCTTCCTTGATCGTGCCCTCGTGGAGCGTCTTGAGGTAGGCGATGACCTCGTCCCGCGTCATGCCGAAGTGGCGCATGTAGCGCGACATCACTTCCTTGTTCGTCTGCGCCTGCTGGACGAGCGCCTCGACAGTAGTCGCCGGTTTGGCCAAGAAGGCGTTTGGCTCGACCTGTTGGGCCAGGGCAGAGCCGGTCAGCGCCGTTACTACAGCGCACGCCACGAACAAAATCCACTTGTTTCGCATCGAAAGACCACCGGGAGCAAGAGCTCCAGCAAACTCAAATCACACGTCTTGGGCAGATCCAACGACCGGCCCGCCAAGCCAGAGGCACAATCCGTGCCCATGCCTGTCGCCATAATACACGGACCCAGCAAGTTAGACTGAACCTGGCCCGCGCGGGCTCAAACGGAGGCCCAAACCCGGTGTTTTTGCCAGGCTACTCCCGCAGGCTTTCGTCTACGACCTCGCGCGCCCTCTGGGCCCTCTCGATGACCTCTAGGGCGTCCTTGGCGGCGCTTTGCTCGGCGTCCTTCTTGCTGCGGCCGGTGCCTTCGCCCAGCACCTCGTTGTCGAGCAGGACCGAGACCGTGAAGCGGCGCTCGTGCTCGTTGCCGCTCTCGCGCGAGACCCGATAGTCGGGGGTCTTGCGCCAGTTGGCCTGCGCGACCTCTTGCAGCTTGGACTTGAAGTCGTGGGGGTTGACGTCGCCTTCGCTCACTCGCTTCAGGTACGAGTGGAGCTGCTCGAGCACGAACCACCTAGCCTTTTCTAGCCCCGATTCGACGTAGATCGCTCCGACGCACGCCTCGAAGACGTCGCAGAGCACGGAGGGGCGATGGCGGCCGCCAGTCGACTCCTCTCCGGAGCCGAGGATGACGTACTCGTCGAGCCCCAGCCGCAGGGCAGTCTCGGCCATGGGGCCCTCTTGCACGACGCTCGACCGCGCCTTGCTCATCATGCCCTGGTCCCAGTCTGGATGGTGCTCGTAGAGGTACTGCGCGACCACCAGACCAACGACCGCGTCCCCATAGAACTCGATCCGCTCATAGCTGTCGCGCACCGAGTTGTCTGCTGCTGAGCGGTGCGTCATCGCCAGCTTGAACAGCTCGTCGTCCTTGAGAGGTATGTCCTTCGGGATCATCGTGCGATCTTCGCGAGCGCGTCGGCCAGGCGGGCGGTCCCGCGCCTGATGTCCTCTTCGCTCGCCGCGTAGCTCAGTCGCAAGTGGCCCGGGCCGTAGAAGACGGCGCCAGGGACAGTGGCGAGCTTCGCGCTTTCCAGAAGTAAGTCGGCTAGGGCGATGTCGTCCTTGACCGCGCCACCCAGGAACCGCGAAACGTCGGGGAAGGCGTAGAAAGCGCCTTGCGGCGTGAGCACGTCCACGTCCGGGATCTCGCGCAACAGAGAGACGATCAGGTCGCGCCTGCGCGCGAACGTGGCGCGCATCTTTTCGACCTCTGCCGGATCAAGGTTTAGCGCTGCGAGCGCTCCTGACTGGCTGAAAGTCGTCGCGCCGCTCGTCACTTGGTCCTGCAGGTCGGTCATCGCCTTGATGACTTCGATCGGCCCGGCGATGAAACCGATGCGCCAGCCGGTCATCGCATAGCTCTTGCTGCAACCGGTAACGGTGACGGTGCGGTCTTTCACGTCCTTTGCCAAGCTTGCGATGCTCGTGTGCGTGCAGCCGTACACGAGGTGCTCGTAAATCTCGTCGCTGATCACCCAAAAGTCGTGCGTGACCGCAAGCTTGGCGATCTTCCTGAGGGTCTCGAGCGGGATCGCCGCCCCCGTGGGGTTGCACGGCGTGTTCAAGACGATCGCCTTCGTCCGCGGGGTGACCGCCTTGGCGATGCGGTCCATGTCGGGGACGAAACCGTCGGCCATCGTGGATGGCACTATGACGGGCTTCCCTCCTGCCAGCTCGACCTGCGCCTCGTAGGTCATCCAGAACGGCGCGAGCAGAATGACCTCGTCTCCCTCGTCCACGAGCGCCTGCACTGCGTTGTAGACGCACTGCTTGGCCCCGGTAGAGACCATCGTCTCCTGCGGTTTGTAGTCGAGCCCGTTCTCGCGGCGCAGCTTTTCGGCGACGGCCTCGCGCAGGTCGAGCGAGCCGGGCGTCGGGCTGTAGCGCGTTTTGCCAGCGTCTAGCGCGGCCTTGGCGGCCTCGACGACTTTTCGCGGGGTCTCAAAGTCGGGCTCTCCTGCCGCGAAGGAGACGACGTCGATCCCGTCGGCCTTCATCTGTTTCGCCTTGCCCGCCATGGCGAGAGTCGGAGACGGCTTGAGGAGCGAGGCCCGCTTTGAGAGATTCACGCGCGTCACTGGAGCAATGATACCTCTGGCGCATAATGCTCCAGTGCCCTCTCGCCGCCGCCCCGGTCCATGTCTGATCGCGCTTATTGCCTTCGTGGCAGCGGCGTGCGTCGTCCATCTGGCGCGAGGCGGCGGAAGCAGCGCGGTCGGTGTGTTCGACGTCGTGCCCAACCTCCTCAAAGGAAACGTGCACTCGGACAGCGCGAACATCATCGTGTGGGAGGTGCGTCTGCCGCGCATGCTCGCTGCGCTCTTGGCGGGCGCGATCCTTGGCGCGGTGGGCGCGGCGTTCCAGGCGTATTTCCGGAACGCGCTGGCAGAGCCGTACGTCATCGGCGTCTCGAGCGGCGCCGGCTTTGGGGGGACGGTCGCGGTCGTCCTAGGGCTATCGCAGTCGCTGGAGACGCTCGGGGTCGTACTGCTCGCGTTCCTCGGTGGGCTGCTCTCGCTGTGGCTGGTGATCGCGCTCGCGCGTCGGCGCGGAGGGGTGCAGGTGCACACGCTGCTGCTCGCCGGCGTGGTCGTGAGCGCGATGCTGTCTGCGCTGATGACCACGGTCCTCATCCTAGGCGGCTACGACACCGGGCGCGTGCTCAAGTGGCTGCTAGGGAGCCTTGCGCCCGTTTTCGCCGAACGGCTATGGGCGATGGCGCTCGTGCTGGTCGTCGGGTCGGCCCTGTTGCAGTCACAGACGCGGCGGCTCAACGCGCACTCGGTCAGCGAGTTCACTTCGGAGCGGTTAGGGGTGGACCCGAAGAGGCTGCGCGCGATAGTCCTGCTTTCGGGCACGGCGATGGTGAGCGTCGCTGTCGGCGCTGTGGGGATCATCGGGTTCCTCGGGCTTTTGGCGCCGCACATCGCACGGCGGCTCGTCGGGATCGACCTGCGATGGTCGCTCGCGGCGTCAGCGATGGTGGGCAGCGTGCTGCTGTTGTTCGCTGACCTGGTCGCGCAAAACCTCCACCCGCAGGTCGAGCTTCCCGTCGGAGCGGTGACGGCGCTGCTGGGGGCTCCTGCGCTACTGTGGCTGCTCAAGAAGGAAGGGTGAGCTCCTGGCGCGCTACTTCTTATAGGGGCAGCAGAGCGGGTCGCCGATCACCACGTCCTTCCACTTGAGCACCATCGAGGCTGCGTAGAAGCTCTCGGCCAGGTTTCGCCCTGACGTGTAGCGGTCGAACAGGATGTCGGGCTTTGCGAGCGCGAAGGTGTACGGCTCGCTCACGTACCCCTTGACCCCGGTGACGCCGTTCGCGATCAGGTCGGCGATCAGGCTCTGCCCGCCCGTCGTGGGCCGGAACGTTCGGCCGCTCGTACTGACGAACGTCTCGCAGAGCGAGCCGGGCAGGAACTTGATCTGCCTGTACTTGCCCAGGTCGAACGCAGAGTCGTTGCTCCCCCAGCCCGCATAGCCCATCAGGGGCGCTGACGGGACGACGTACGTCGAGGTCTCGTCCAGTTGGGTCTGAAACCCCTTTTGGTCCAGGACTTTGGACGCCTTCTCGAGCGATCGCTGCATCTCGCCGTACCCTTCCGACTTGCGGTTGTCCGCCTCGTCGAAGAGGAACGGGCCCTTCAGCGGTTTAGCGGCGAGGGAGTGGTCCACGAGAGCCTTTGCGTCGGCCACCGTATACCCGTCGAGGCGCGTGACGAGATAGAACCCGAACTTTGCGCTGCTGAACGGCTCGTCCTTCTGGAAATAAGGGCTCACAGCGCGCCTGATGTCGGACTCTTCGAGGCTCGTGATCGGCTTTTGTGGCAGGTCCATCGCTGCGAGAAGCGCGTCGACCGAGTAGCCGCCCTCTTTCACGCGGATCGGCACTCCCTTCGTCAGCACGATGTAGTCGATGCGCACCTTTGAGGCCTTAATTGCCTTGCGCACCGGGTCCTGGATACTCTTCTCGTACTCGTTGTTGGTGACCTCTTCCGCCTGGCTGACGTTCACGAACACGACGTTCGAGCGGGGCACCTCGCGCTTGGAGCGGTAGTAAGCGCCGACCTCCGTGCTCTCCATGCTCGGCTGGTTGATGACGACGAGCACGTGGTCGGCCTGGCCCTGCGCCTGTGAGAGGCCGAGCGCGATGAGAAAGAACGCGAGGTTCATTAGGGCCCTACTTGAGCGACCAGCGGCGCGGCTTCCGCTTGTTCACCTTCACCATCGCCCGCGCGATCTCGCGGTACATCTTGGCCCGCGCCGTCGCTCCCTTGACCAACCCGAGCTTCTGCTCCTTGTGCGTGTTGCTCACGCCGCGCAGCACGACCTTCATTACGGTCGCCTTGAGCCGCTTGGCGTAGGTCGTGATCGTGATCTCCGCTCCCATGCGGATCTCTGGAAGGAACGGCACCGACTCGAAGAGCTTGCGGTACATCGCGCGCTGGCCGCTCAGGAACGGCGTGATCACTTGGCCCGTGTCGCTCCAGAACTTGCCGCCCCGGAAGACGCCGATGCACATGTCGCAGTTCCCGTTGAGCAGGGGCCGAATGAGCTGGTCGACGTGGTTGGGCCTCAGGCCGACCAAGTCCGCGTCGATGAACACGATGATGTCCGCGTCCGTGTGCGCGACGCCCGCGCACATCGCCCCTCCCTTTCCGACGTTGAAGGGAAGGTCCACGACGAGCAGTCCTTCGAACGACCTCGCGACGTCCACCGTCGCGTCGGTCGAACCGTCGCTCACCACGATCACCTCGTTGACGAGCGCTGCGCCTAGCACGGCGTGCAGCGCGTCCGATATCCGGTGGGCCTCGTTGAAGGCAGGGACGACCACCGCCGCGCGCATTGGGCGAGAGCTGGGCACGAAGTGGGCTTTAGGCCTAGCTGATGAGGCTCCGTCCCTCCAGCCGTGCTCTGACCTTTTCTTCAATCTTCGACCCTGCATGGTTGAAAGCGCGCCCGGCTGCCCCGCGCAACGGGCTTAGCGGAAGGATATACCGCATATTCAAGTGCGAATGCTGAGGGGTCCAGCGCCGCTTGTACGCCTCGTCCCCGCGCATGAAGTCGAACGCGGTGCATCCTTCCGTTATCGCACTATGTATCGCGTGCGCGACCAGTAGCGTTCCAGGGGACAGGGCCTTTTGCTCTGGGTCGAAGCCACATTGGTAGAAAAAGCGCGTGCGCGCGACCTGCATCGCGTAGATGACCCCCGCAGGATTGCCGTCTACTTCCATCACCGACATCCTGAGCTGCCCGTCGCGCGCAAGGCCCTCAGCCGCGTCGCGGTGGAACGCCTTGAGCCGCTTCGTCGCAAACGCGCCGGGCAGGCCGCGCCTGCGCCAACGCTTCGAGTGCAGCGCGAAGAACGCGTCGAGCGCGCCTTGCGCCTGCTCCAAGCCGACCTCGCGTACGGACGCGCCGCCGTCGGTGAACGGTCTCTTCTCCAAGCGTCGGCAGTCGAAGCGCAGGCTCTTGCTCAGCGCTCCGAGGTAGTCGTCATAGCTCTCCGGAAGGTCAAGCACGAGGCAGATGGCCTGTTCGACCGGGTGGTCGTCGCCGGCCGCCAGGCTCACTAGCGCGCGCTGTTGGTGCAGGTCCGCGATGTCCGCAACGCCGCTCTGGCCCATCTCGTCGAGGTGGCCGACGATCGCCGCGCACACGCTCTGCAGGTGGCCGCTCCGCACAAGCGGTTGCAGGTAGTCGCTCTGCCCTGTGCCGACGACGCGCACGGACCTCCACGGCCCGCGCGTGATGTATAGAGGGAAGATGCCGACGAGGTCGCGCCCTTCACGGAACACGAGGTAGTGCGGCTGCTTTCGTGCGCCGAAGTGCCTCCACCACGCGTCGGTCCAAGCCGGCGTCTGGAACGGGGTGGCGAACACGGCGTCATCGAGCAGATCTCGCCAATCTTCGATCAAGGCGCGGTCGTCAAGACCGCCGGTAAGTACGCTGACGTTCAAGAAGCGCTCGGCGCCCTCAGCGCTTTGCGGTCGCAGTGGCGCAGAACTCTCGCGCCTGCGCCGCGGCAAACCGCACCTGTTCGTCGCTCAGGTGCGGGTGCACCGGCAGGGAGAGCACCTCGCGCGAGACCTGTTCCGTGACCGGCAGGCTCCCTTCGCCGCCCCCAAACGCGCGGTAAGGGTCGTGCAGGTGCAGCGGCACCGGGTAGAAGACGCTGCAATCGATCTGGTTCTCGCGCAGGTGCTTCGCAAGCTCCTCGCGCTGAGAGGAGCGGACTGTGAACTGGTGCCACGTGTGGTTGTTGCCCTTCGCCGTTGTCGGCGTCGTGATCGGCGTTCCGGCGAGCTCTTCGAGGTAGACCTGCGCGATCTGGATGCGCCGCTTGTTCCATTCGGCCAGCCGCGTCCATTTTGCACAGAGCACAGCCGCCTGGATCTCCGCCATGCGGCTCGTGTATCCGAGGTCGTCGTAGTAGTAACGCTCCTTGCCCATCCCGTGGATCCGCAGCGAAAGCGAGCGCTCGCGGACCTCGTCGCTGTTCGTCAGGATGAGCCCGCCGTCTCCCGCGGCACCGAGGTTCTTGGTCACATAGAAGCTGATCCCCGCTGCGACGCCGAATCCGCCCGCATAGGTGCCCTCGTTGTGCGAGACGAGCGCCTGCGCCGCGTCCTCGATCACGCTCAGCCCGTGCGAGTCTGCGATGCGCATCACCGCGCGGATGTCGCACAACTGGCCGAAGAGGTGGATCGGCATGATCGCCTTCGTGCGGCCCGTGATGGCAGACTCGATCTTGTCAGGGTCGATGTTGAACGTGAGCGGGTCGATGTCCACGAAGACCGGCTTGGCGCCGAGCTGCGCGATGACCTCCACGCTCGCGACGAAGGTGAATGCAGTCGTGATCACCTCGTCGCCCGGACCGATTCCGCAAGCCTGCAGCGCGATCTTGAGCGCGTCCGTGCCGCTGTTGACCGCGACCCCGTACTTGACCCCGTGCGCCCCCGCGAGCGTCTCCTCGAGCTGCTTGCCGTACTTGCCCAGCACGAACGCGCCGCTGTCGAGGATCTCGGCGATCGATGCGTCGATCAACGGCCGCACTTCGGCGGTCTGGGCGTTCAGGTCGAGGAAGGGGACTCGCATAGGGCCTCTTGGGCTCGATTGTATCAGGAACGGGCCCGTACCGGAGTCCCGAGTCCTAACCGGGGCGGACGATTGATCCGTTCCTCGCGGGAGGTCAGAATGCAATGGTGCAATTGCGGTACCCGGTGGTCCTGGCGAGCGCTTCTCCACGTAGGCGCGAGCTCCTGGGGCGGTTGCTCGCACAGTTCGAAGTGCAGGCGGCCCTGGTGGACGAAGAGGGGCTGACGACCGCCGATCCGTGGGAGACTGCCGAACGGCTCGCGGTGGCGAAGGCGGCGGCCGTCTTCGCGCGACGCAAGGACGCGCTGGTCATCGCCGGCGACACCGTAGTCGCACTGGAAGAGGGCGGGGCGTGGCGGCAGTTGGCAAAGCCGGTCGATGTCGCCGACGCCGCCAAAATGCTGCGGGCTCTCTCCGGCCGCACGCACACGGTGGTCACGGGCGTCGCGTTCGTCTGGCCCGGCGGCGAGCGCGCGTTCGCGGAGGAATCCCTTGTCACCTTCCGGCCCGTCGGCGAGCGGGAGATCGCGCGCTATGTAGCGACCGGCTCGCCGATGGACAAGGCGGGCGCCTACGGGCTGCAGGACGAGTCGCAGGACTTCATCGAAAGTGTGGAAGGGTCGGTCAGCAACGTCGTCGGGCTGCCGATCGAGCGCCTCGAACAAGAGCTTCGCCATTTTGCTTGACGGGTGCCATAATCTCGCTGGGCCCAAGATGAAACGCAGAGAGTTCCTTCAAGCCGCCGGCGCGCTCGGCGTCGGCGCGTTCGCCGCACAAGTCAAGGTCGGGCCGGACCAGGCCACCGCGCATATGCAAGCGCCCAAGCGCCAAGGCAAGTCCATGGTCGGCTATGCCGACAAGCCGATCGACAAGGTCCGCGTCGGGTTCATCGGCGTCGGCGCGCGCGGCAGCGGGCACGTCGCGCAGATGCTCGCGTTCGAAGGTGTCGAGGTCAAGGCGATCTGCGACCTTTACAAGGACTGGGCCGAGAACAGCGCCAAGGCGTGCGTCGCAGCCGGCCACCCCGCACCGACGCTCTACGTCAACGGGCCGCTCGAGTACAAGAAGATGCTGCACCGCGGCGACCTGGACATGGTCATCATCGCGACGCCCTGGGAGTGGCACACGCCGATGGCGTGCGACGCGATGCTGTGCGGCATCCATGCGTTCAGCGAGGTTCCTTCGGCCTATCACATCGAGGACTGCTGGAGGCTCGTCGACACGGCAGAAAGGACGCGGCGCCACTACATGATGCTGGAGAACGTCAACTACTCTCGCGAGGAGCTGATGGTCCTCAACATGTGCCGGCTCGGCGTTTTCGGCGAACTGCTGCACGGAGAGGCCTCCTACATCCACGACCTGCGCACGCAGATGTACGACATGGACCGCAGCACGGGCTCATGGCGCACGTTCCACTATCAAAAGCGCAACGGCAACCTCTACCCGACCCACGGTCTCGGCCCGGTTTCGCACTACCTGAACATCAACCGCGGAGACCGCTTCGACCACCTCTCCTCCGTCAGCTGCAACTCGCGCATGCGAGCCCTCTTCCTGAAGGACCACCCGGACAAGTTTCCAAAGGGGAACAAGTGGTCGAAAGACCCGTTCATCTGCGGCGACCTCAACACGACGATCATCCGCACCGTGAAGGGCAAGACCCTCATGGTGCAGTGGGACGAGCAGCTCCCGCGCCCGTATTCGCGCCTCAACCTGCTGCAAGGCACGAAGGGGACCTGGGGCGGGTTCCCCGACCGCTGCGTCGTCGATGGGATGAGCAAGTCGACGGACGAGTGGGACCAGGGCGCTGGCCTTCAGAAGTTCTTCGACAAGTACGACCACCCGCTTTGGAAGAAAGTCGCCTCGCTGCCTGGAAACCAGGGAGGGCACGGCGGTATGGACTTCGTGATGCTCTGGCGCATCGTGTACTGCCTGCGAAACGGCCTACCGCTCGACCAGGACTGCTACGACGGCCCGACCTGGTCCGCCGTCGGCCCCCTCAGCGAGTGGTCCGTCGCCAACCGCGGGCAGTCGATCGACTTTCCCGACTTCACGCGCGGCGCCTGGGAGGGCCGCGAGCCGGCCAAGATCGAAGTGTGAACACAAGACGCCATGCAGACCATCGCCCAAGGCTTTGCGCAAAGCTATAGGCAGGACGGCTTCGCCTTGGCGCGCAGCGTGTTCGCCGGCGGGGTCCTCGAGGCGATGCAGCGCGACTTCGACCGTATCGTCGAGCAGATCCTCGCCAGCGGGGAAGACGTCAACGCGCGGTGGGCGGGCGCGGAAAAGCTGGGGCCGCAGGACAGCGTCGTGCTACACACGCACAACGTGCAGCAGTTCTCCGCGGTCTGGATGCGCGCGCTCTTGCACCCGCCCTTTCTTGACCTTGCGCGAGCGCTGCTGGGAGACAACGTGGTGCTGCACCATACAAAGCTATTCGTCAAACCGCCGGAAAAGGGCGCGCCCTTCCCGATGCACCAGGACTGGGGCTACTTTCCGACGCTCAGGGACACGATGCTCGCCGCTGTCGTGCACCTGACCGAGGCCACCGACGATATGGGCTGCCTGCGCGTCGTGCCGGGCTCGCACAAGCTCGGCCGCATCCCCGCATCACAGGGCCAGGGCGACGCGTTTGCAGAGCGGTTTCCGCTGAGCGCAGCGCTGCCTGTGGAAGCGCAGCCGGGCGACGTCCTGTTTTTCCACTACTTGACCGTCCACGGCTCGATGCCGAACACGAGCGGCAAGACGCGCAAGACCGTGCTTGTGCAGTTGCACTCTGGCGACGACGAACTCGAGCCCGGAAACGCGCACCCGAACGAGGCGCTCGCCTTGAGCGGCTTCAATGCGCGCATGTCCCGCAGCCGCGCCAATCGCGCGGAGTGAAGCTCCCTCCGCACTTGGGCGAGGATTAGGGAGGCGGTGACGGAATTACCCAAAGCTCCCGCAGCACGACGCGGTACGCAGGCTTGTACCTCTCTTCGTACGGTCGTGAGTGCTCGATCGCGGGATACGCGTCCCTGCGCGTCGCCTTGTCGAGCCGGCTCCATTCCGCGTTCGACAACTGGAGCCAGGGCGACCGCTTCAGCCGAGCGCCCAGCGCGCCCCACGCCCTGACGAACTCCGAACGGTCCGCGTGGAACCGCTGCGCCGAAAGCACGAACGCCCACAGCAGCATCTCCTTGTCGCCGCCGTGCGCCTTGTAAGGGCGCAGGTTGATCCGCACGAGCCTTCCGTCAGGTGTCAGCGGCACGATCTCCGGTTCGCCTTTTAGTGGTGTGCCCACGGTCGGCCATTCCGCATCCATCCACGACTTCGGCCCCGACTCGTCCTGCACCGCGTGCTCGCCGCCCAGCGTGGCGTGGTAGAGCCACTTGTACGCGTCCTCGACCCTCATCTCCGGCGTCGCCTGCCATTGCTTGAGCGCGTGGTCTAGCAGCGCCGTTGGCGTCTCCTTTTGGGCAAGAACTGAAAGAAGAAGAATAGCGATCATTGGGTTACGCGCGGTTCCCCTCCCCCTGGAGGGAAGGGTAGCACCCAGCCTCCACCCTTTCGATGCACTTGACATATATCAACTGTTGATATATACTGGCTCCTGAGAGAAAGAAGATGGCCTTCAAGACAGACTTCGAGGCGCTCATTCTGGGCGCAGTGGCCGCAAAGCCGCTCCACGGCTACGGCATCGTCAAGGTGATCCGGGAGGGCTCCGGAGGGGCGCTCAAGGCCGGGGAGGGGCAGCTCTATCCGATCCTGCACCGGATGGAAGGGCTGGGCTGGCTCGCGGCCGACTGGGAGTCGCAGGAGGGCCGCCCGCCGCGCAAGGTGTACGACCTGACGGACAAAGGAAGGGCGGAGCTCGCCCGCAGCCGCAAGCGCTGGGCCGAGTTCTCCCAGGCAGTCAGCTCGATCATTGCCCCGAACGGCCGAAAGGAGGCGAACGAAAATGCGTGACTACATTGCGTGGTACCTGGTCGAGCTGCGCAGGCGGCTGAAAGGCGTCGAGCCGCGACAGCGGGTCGAGGACTTCCTGCTCGAAACCCGCGCGCACTTGGGCGATGCGATCGAAGACATGACCGAGCGCGGGATCCCGGAGGACGCGGCTACGAAGTCCGCAATCGCGGACTTTGGCCACCCGGCCCTGGTGGCGCAAGCGTTCCAAGGACGAATGCGCATGAGCCCGGGATTGTACTGGTCCCTTGTAGCAGCAGTCGTTCTCCTCGCACTTCCGGTGCTCGTTCAAGTGGTGGCGAGCTCTACAGACAATGCGCTGGGGGGCGTCCACTCCGGATCGTTCAACTTTGGTTCGGCTGTGGCCTTCATCCTTTGTGGCATCGGTGCCCTTGCGATCGCTTCTAGAAAGTGGTGCTCGCTGCCGATCGCGGTTGCAGGGCTTGCCATTACCGCGTCCGTGGGCTTTTGGTTCATGAACAACACTCGGGCCTATGCGATCGAGGACGGGACAGACAGGTTTGCCCTGCTTTCCGATAAGACTGCCAAGGAGCAGGTCTCGATCAGAGAGGAATGGCTGAAGGAATACGAGACGGAAGTCCCCAAGCTTTCCTTTGCACTTCAGGATACGTCAGAAGGAGCAGACCATCGGCTGGCGGCGCTTGTCCAACTGCATCCAGGCTACTACTCGTACCCTCTCGGCAACGCGTATGTGGGCTACATGAGCTACTACGAAACGCCGAAGCCTGTGCCAAGCATCAGCTCCTACAGTGTTCGCTCGCGCTCTCCGTTCATCGCGCTTGAAGAGGCCAGAACAAGGGTGCACTACATGAGTGAGGGCAATGATCGAGCAGAAGCGTTGAAGTCGTGGCGGGCAAGCGGGCCGCAATACTTAGCGAGCCTCAGCGAACAGGCCGCGCGGCTCGCGAGGGAGAAAACTGCGTTCCTTCGACCAGCGAGCGTAGCGAAAGGCGAAGTCATATCGCGGCTTTTCTATGCGCCCCTGGCCATCATTGCCCTGTTCTCCCTCTTGGGAGTCCTCATTAACGGTGTCGCGATAGGTGCTTTCAATCTCCTTTCGGCGGTCAAGCGGCGCGGCTGGAGGCACCAGCTCACGTAAGCGTCTGCACGATGACACTCGCGCGTTCGGTTTCGTGCTCCACGATCTCGAACGCGCGACCGGTCCCCTTGTCCTCGCCGTGGACGTCGGCGAGGACGTCGCCCTTCACGACTCGGTCGCCGACCTCGACGCGCAGCACGACCCCGACTGCGGGATCGATCACGTCGTCCTTCGTCTTCCGTCCGCCGCCCATCTCCACCACGCACTGGCCGATCGTCGCGGCGTCCGCGCGCGCGACCCAGCCAGACTTCTCCGCCCGCACTTGAGTGAAGGAGTGCGCAAGGCACCACTCTTCGCTCTCGAACACTGAGGGGTCTGCGCCCTGCGCGGCGAACCACTCGCGCGCCTTTGCCAATGCTGAGCCAGAGTCCAACGCCTTTTCCGCATCTTTTCCACCACCTTTTCCGACGGCGGTGAGCGCCAAGCCCGCGAAGTGCAGGCAGAGCTCGCGGAACCGGCCCTCCTCGCCTCGGAGCACGCGCAGAGCCTCCTTCACCTCCAGCGCGTTCCCGACCGCGCGCCCCAGCGGCTGATCCATGTCGGTGATGGATAAGTGCAGGTCTAGGCCACAGAGCCTCCCAATATCCTTGAGGCAGCGGGCCAGTTCCTGCGCTGCTGGCAGCGACTTCATGAACGCCCCAGAGCCGCACTTCACGTCCAGGACGACCGTCTCCGCACCGCCAGCGAGCTTCTTGGAGAGGATCGACGACACGATCAGCGGCACGCTCCCCACCGTGCCCGTCACGTCGCGCAGAGCGTAGAGCTTCTTGTCCGCAGGAGCGAGGCGCGGCGTCTGCCCTGTGATCGAAAGGCCGATGCGCGCCGCCTGCGCCTTCATCTCCTCCGGCGAAAGGTCCATCCGGAAACCCGGCACCGAAGAGAGCTTGTCGACCGTTCCTCCGGTGGTTCCCAGCCCGCGCCCGGACATCTTTACGACCGTCAGCCCGCACGATGCGAGCAGCGGCAACAGTACGATCGTCGTCTTGTCGCCGACCCCGCCGGTCGAGTGCTTGTCCACCCACGGCTTGGGCAGCTCCGTGAGGTCAAGCCGCTCGCCGGACGCCGCCATCGCCTTCGTCAGGTCGGCGGTCTCATGCGGCGATAGCGGATTGAGGTACGCCGCCATCAGCCACGCCGCAAGCTGGTAGTCGGGGACCGTCCCGTCCGCCGCTCCGCGCGCAAGGGCGATGAGTTCCTCGGCGGAGTTCGTCGCGCCGTCACGCCGGTGCGCGATCGTTTCGAGGAACCCGCTCATCTCTTTCCGTCTGCGGTCGCGCGCTCGAACGAAAACGGCGCGTGCGAGACGCCGCGCTCCGTCACGATCGCGGTGATGAGTTCTCCGGGCGTCACGTCGAAGGCGGGGTTGAACACCGGGCACCCTTCCGGCGCGACCCTCACTCCCTCGATCTCCGTCAGTTCGCGCGCGTCGCGCTCTTCGATCGGAATGTCGGCACCAGTCGTGAGAGATAGGTCGAGCGACGAAGAGGGCGCGGCGACGACGAACGGGATCCCGTGGTGCCTCGCCGCGACCGCGAGCGAGTAAGTGCCGATCTTGTTCGCAGTGTCGCCGTTGCGCGCGATCCGGTCCGCGCCCACGATCACGATATCCACCTCGCCAGCGCGCATCAACGCCGCCGCCGCCCCGTCGGCGATGGACCGGAAGGGGATCCCGTCCTGTAAGAGTTCCCACGCGGTCAGCCGCAGCCCCTGCATCCTCGGCCGCGTCTCGCACGAGTACACGATCGCCACGCGGCCCGCCTCAAACGCCGTGCGCACGATCCCGAGCGCGGTCCCGTGCCCGGCGGTCGCCAAAGAGCCCGTGTTGCAGACGGTCAGCACGCGCGCGCCGGCGGGTACCAGCGCGGCGCCGAACCGCGCCAAAGCCAGGTTCATTTCAACGTCCTCCCTCTCGATCGCCTGCGCTTCGGCGAGCACCCGCTCAAACGAGCGATCCCCCAAAGCCGCAATCCGGTCAAGCGCCCAGCACAGGTTCACCGCGGTCGGCCGCGAAGCCGCCAGCCCGGCCCGCGCCGCCTCGAAGTCCGCCCCGGACCCCGCCGCCAGCGCCATCCCATAGCTGGCCGCCACCCCGATCGCCGGCGCCCCGCGCACAGCCATGTCGCGGATCGCGTCGCGCACCTCCTCCCAGCTCGTCAGGCGCAGCCAGACCGTCCGAAGCGGTAGCTGCCGCTGGTCCAGCACCATGAGCGCCCCGTCCCTCCATTCCATCGCCCGCACAGGCATCGGCGGAAGGGTACCAGCCGGTTCCGGGTAACACTCGCGCCGATGAAGGTCCTGCTGTTGGAAGACAACCTGATGTGGTCGGTCCGCACGCGCAAGGGGCTCGAGACGCTCGGCTGCAAGGTGATCGTGGTCTCCAAGCCGACTGACGAACTGCCGCCAGCGGACCTTGCCATCGTAAACCTCGGCGCCAAGTCGCTCGACCCGTTCAAGTGCATCGCAGCGCTCAAGAAGCGCGGGACCCGCACGATCGGCCACATTGGGCACAAGGAGAAGGATATCTGGGAGCAGGGAGAGAAGGCCGGTTGCGACGTCGTCGTCAGCAACGGCTCGCTCGCGCACAAGCTGGCCTCGCTCATCGAGTAACGCGCAAGAAGTAAACTCTGCCGATGAGCTTGCGCCGGTGCTTTCTCCTCGCTGCAGCGCTGTCTTCCTCGTCCGCACTCGCACAGCCCCGAGAGCGCACTTACGACCTCCGCAACGTCGCCTACCGCCTTTGGTTCAACGAGGAGCAGAGGACTTTCGACGCGCAGGTCACGAACACAGTCTCCATGCTCGCCGAGGGCACGCGCAGCGTCTGGTTCGACGCACAAGGGCTCATCGTCAAGTCCGTTACGGCGAACGGGAAGAGCGTCCCCTTCCACACGCAGGACCGAAAGATCTTCGTCGACCTCGACCGCGCCTACAACACCGGCGAAAAGGTCGACGTGCTTATCAAGTACTCCGCGAGGCCGACCGGCGGGCTCTACTTCGTGCATGAGCGGGACGCATGGCCGAGCCGTTCGTCCGTGATCTACAGCAAGGGCGAGCCGGAGTTCAACCGCCAGTGGCTCGCCTCCTATGACTATCCGGACGACAAGGCCACGACCGAGTGCTGGATCGCCGTGCGGCCCGGATGGACCGCCGTAAGCAACGGCGTGCTCGTCGCGGTCGACAAGCAGGACTCTGCCTGGACCTACCACTGGCGCATGGACCAACCGATCTCGACCTATCTGATCGCGTTCGCCGCCTCCGACTTTGAAAAGAGCACCGCGATGCTCGGCGACCTTCCCGTCGAGTACTACGTCCCACGCGGCCTGGGCGTGCAAGGCGCCGCCTCGTTCGGCGGCACGGAAAAGATCGTCGACTACTACGGAAAGCTGACCGGCGTGCCCTACACTTTCGGACGCTTTAGCCAAGTGACGATCCCGGACTTCGTCACCGGCGGCATGGAGAACGCGACGATGGTCTCGCAGACCATCTCCACGCTGCACACACCGGAAGAAGAGCCGCTCATAAGTTCGACCGACCTCGTCGCGCACGAGCTCGCGCACCAGTGGTTCGGCGACACCGCTACCTGCGCGACTTGGTCGCACATGTGGCTGAACGAAGGGTTCGCTACTCTCCTACCGAGCTTCTGGACGCGCGAGAGCCAAGGCGAAGGCGAGTTCGAGCTGGACAGGAAGCAGACTGTGGCGAGCGGCCTCAACGCCTCGCGCAACGACCGCGCCCCCGTCGTGCTGCTCGATTACGGCGCAGACCCCGACCGGATGCTGCGCCAGGCGTCCTACGCCGGGGGCGCGGCGCGCATGTTCATGCTCATCGACCTGATCGGCGAGAACGCGTTCTGGCGCGGGATCAAGGAGTACCTCACGCTGTGCCGCTTCAAGCCCGCCACCACCGACCAGTTCTTCGCCGCTCTCTCGCAGTCCTGCGGAAAGGACCTCACCTGGTTCCGCGACCAGTGGTTCTACCGAGAGGGCGAGCCCGTCATTCGCGCAAAGGTCGAGGGCCGCACCGTGACCCTCTCGCAACAGCAGGCTTGGACGCTAGATGTCCCGGTCTGGCAGTTCGCAGACGGCCAATGGACGCTGAACAAACTGCACATCGACACCAACGAGGCCTCGATGACGCTTCCCGCCGACGGGCCGGTGCTCATCGACCCCGAACGGCGCGTCATGGCACAGGTCCTGGACGCGCCACAGTTCCCCCCAGAGCTCGCCGCCGCCGCTTGGCGCGCGTCGCCCTCCGCCGCCGTGCGCGACGAGCTGATCGGCCTCGTCCAATCGCTCCGCGACGAGGCGCTCTTGTTGCAGCTCATGGATGAAGAGAAGGTCGCGTCGCTGCGCGAGCGCCTCGCCAGCCAGCTGAACCGGAACGACACCGCCTCCTGGCTGCGCCTGGTGGACGACGCCGACCGTCGCATCGCGTACAGCGCGGTACAACGGCTGGGCGGCGGGTCAGAGGCCCCAGAGGTCGTCGCCAAGCTTCGCTCCGTCATGGCCGAGGACCGCAACCCGCGCATTCGTTGCGCCGCGCTGGAAGGGGTCTACAACTTGACGGGCGAAGCCGCGCTCGTCGACCAAGCGTGGGCCACCGACGCGCCGAACGAGTGCTTCCGGCTCTTCGCCCTGCGCACGTGGTCGATGAAAGACCCGGTGAGGGCGCGCAAGGAGTGCTTGGGCCTCGTCGCCAGTTCGACGAACACGATTCTGCGCATTGAAGCGATCCGGCGGCTTGGCACGCTCAAGGACCAGCCCGACTCAAAAGCCGTCTACACGGCACTGGTGAAGATCGTCCGCGACGAGAACTCGTACCAGGGCCGCATGGCTGCCGCGAACGCCCTGGCGTCCTACGGCGACCCCGCCGCGCTCACCTACCTGCGACCGCTTCTTGATGAAGGAAACTCGCGCTTTGCGAACAACGTCCGCGGCGCGGTCGGGCGCCTTGAGCGATTGATAAGCGAAGAATAGGACGTTCCCGCCCTTTCAGGGTAGGGGGTCAGACCGCCACGGTCTTCAGCTTGTCCGAGACGCTGAACGCCGCCTCGGTCTTTGCCCGCACTTCGTCCACCGTCACGCCGTCCGCGACTTCGATCAGCCGCAGGGACTTCCCGCGATCGACCTCGAAGACACAGAGGTCCGTGATGACGAGGTCGAGGCACGCCTTGCCTGTCAGAGGAAGGGTGCACCTCTTCAGCACTTTTGAGTCGCCCTCCTTGTTCGTGTGCGCCATCACGCACACGACGCGGCGCACGCCCGCCACGAGGTCCATCGCGCCGCCCATCCCTTTCACGAGCTTGCCAGGGATCATCCAGTTGGCGATGTCGCCCTGCTCGCTGACCTCCATCGCACCAAGGATGGCGAGGTTGATGTGCCCGCCACGGATCATGCCGAACGAGTCCGAGGACGAGAAGTAAGAAGTGCCGGCGATCTCGGTGATCGTCTGCTTCCCCGCGTTGACGAGGTCCGGGTCCTCTTCGCCCGCGAAAGGGAAGGGGCCCATTCCCAACATCCCGTTCTCGCTCTGTAGCACGACCTCGACGCCGTCCGGCACGTAGTTGGCGACGAGCGTCGGGATGCCGATCCCGAGGTTTACATAATAGCCGTCACGCAGCTCTTTCGCCGCGCGCATCGCCAGCTGTTCTCGGGTCAGAGGCACAGGGCGCCTCCATTGTCGAAGGTCGAAGGTCGAAAGTAGAAAGTCATGCCTTGCTTCCCGTCTTGCCCGCCTGAATGGCCGCCAACAGCCCACCCAACATCCTTGATACTACTTCTGCTTGCCGTTTCATCTCCAGATGCTGCTCATCATTGAAGAATCCGACATCGTGACAAACGATGACCTGTGCGCGCAACTCTGCACTCGAGGCCTTCGCGACAGAGACAAACTGAGCAAACTCCCTTTGAGACTTACGCTCCGCGCCTTCTGCCAAGTTAGGGACGATTGAGAGAGCGGCCCGCCTCATCTGACCTTGCAGTGCCCAATCCTTGCTCACTGGCCCCGAGCTCGTTAAGTCATACGTGGTCTTGGCGAGCAGGCGTGCCTTTTGCCAGACGCTCAGGTGCTCAAATCCGTAGCTCGACGGCGGTTCGCACACAAGCGCTGAAGTCATGGGACTCGACATCAGAAAGTCGTGACCGTCATCGGCGCCCGTCTCGAGACTTTCGACTTTCGACTTTCGACTCATTGCCCGGGCCTCGTAGTCCGCCGCTCGATCCGCTTTTCGTACTGTGCACCCTTGATGATCCGGTCAACGAAGATCGAGGGCGTGTGGATCTCGTCGCCCTCGAGCCCGCCAATCTCGACCAGCTCCTCGACCTCAGCGACCGTCACCTTGGCCGCCGTCGCCATCATCGGGTTGAAGTTGCGCGCGGTCTTGTTGAACACGAGGTTCCCCCACCGGTCGCCCTTCTGCGCCTTCACGATCGCAAGGTCCGCGAAGAGCCCGGTCTCCATCACGTACTCCTCGCCGTTGAACTTCCGCACCTCTTTCCCCTCAGCGATCATAGTGCCGACACCGGTCCTGACGAAGAACGCCGGGATCCCGGCGCCGCCCGCGCGGATCCTCTCCGCCAATGTCCCTTGCGGGTTGAACTCCAGCTCCAGTTCGCCGCTCAGGAACTGCCGCTCGAACTCCTCGTTCTCACCGACGTAGCTCGAGACCATCTTCTTGATCTGTTTGGTCTGCAAGAGCAGGCCCATCCCGAAGTCGTCCACGCCGCAGTTGTTGCTGATCACCGTGATCCCCTTTACGCCCGAGTCGCGCACCGCGACGATCAAGTTCTCCGGGATGCCGCAAAGGCCGAAGCCTCCCGACATGATCGTCATCCCGTCGAACAGCAGTCCTTCCACCGCGGACTTCGCGTCTGCGCAGACCTTGTTCATCTAGAAAAAAAGGTTACCACGCTCACTGGCCGCCCAGAGCCGAATACGCCGCCTGCGCCGTCTGCCGCATCATAAACAGGGAGTTGTCGCGCAAGGGCGCGATCGCCGGGAGCGCCGCCTTGTCGCCGTACTGCATCAACGCGTTCATCGCCGACGTCCGCGCGCTGAAGGAGCCCTCGCCGAGCACGGAAATCAGCGCGTTGAACACGTCGCGCGAGCCATCCGCGTCCTTCAGCCCGCCCAGGTAGCGGATCGCGGAGATGCGCACGAGCTCGTTCAGCGGGCTCCGCAGCTGCTCGAGGCACACCTGCCGCGCCTTCTCCTTGTCGTGCTGCACCCACCAGTCGAGCGCGATCGAACGGAACCCTTGGTCGGTCGAGTCTGTGCCCCACGCTTGCTCGACGAGCGACGCGTCGTTCGTCGCGTTCACCAGCGCGCGGCAAGCCGCCTCTCGCAGACGCGGGTTGGGGCTGTTGCGGTAGACGTCCCGCAGCCGCGCTAGCACAGCGTCTGTCATCTCGCACGCCGTCAGCCGCTGCGTAGCCGTCGCAGAGAGCCGCGGGTCAGCGACGCGCGACTCGCTGATCAAGAAAGCCTCGTCCCCCTTTCCGAACTGCTGCAACAGCATGTTCCTCACGGAGACCGACTCGACTCCGTTGTACACGGCCTGCTTCTCTGCGCTCGTCCATCCCGCCATCTTCGGCGCGAGCCGCGCTCTAGTCGCCGCGTTGCCGGGCGCGACCAGGATCGTCGCGACCTGCTCCTTTGAAAGGTCGGGCTCGCCAGAGTACTGCGCCATCAGT
The DNA here is from genome assembly GCA_946479035.1 of uncultured Chthonomonadaceae bacterium. Next base: position 85,821 of record CAMLDW010000001.1, read on the forward strand.
CGGCCCTCCGGGTCCACCATCACCGCCGCACCAGCGATCGGCCCAATGTCCTCGCTCGCGCTCGCCCCGCTCAGATGGATCGGCTTGATCGTCCACTTCCCGTCCTTGAAGACGCCGATCGGCACCTCGAGGGAGTAGTAAGGCTCTTTCTGCGAGAGCGTCATCACGCTCCCGTCCATGCTCGACGTGATCTGCGGCGCGCCGGCGGTGTAGAACCACTGCTTGCGGAACTGCCCAAGGTCCTTGCCGGAGACCTGTGAAAAGACGTCGAACAGCGTCTCGGTCGTCACGTTCTTGTACTTGTTCTCCTCCAGGTACTTCTTCGTCGCCCTCCAGAACGCCTCTTCGCCGATCATATCCATCAGCATGAACATCCGCGCAGCCCCGCCGCCGTATGCGTTGCCGTCGAACATGTCCATCGGGATCGCGTACTCGTCCGAGATCATCGGCCGCTTGGAAGAAAGCGCCGCGCCCAGCGCGCCCTGCATCGTCCCGTAGCGCTCGAGGTCGAACGCGTCCTGCCCGTGCTTGTAGCGCACGTAGAAGTGCGGCATGAACGTCGCCCACCCCTCGTTCACCCAGATGTGAGCCCAGTCGCGGCACGTGATCGTGTCGCCGAACCACTGGTGCGCCAGTTCGTGCAGCACGAGCCCCTCAGAGTCGCTCACCGGCTCTTCGTTCGCCTCGTGAAGCGTGAAGATCGTCTGCGTCACCATCGTGATGTTCTCCATGCCGCCGAACATGAAGTCCGAGACCGCGCCCTGCGAGAACTTCGCGTACGGGTACTTGAACCCCGTGATCTGGCTGTATAGCTTCACCATGTCCGCCGTCCCGTCGAAGGACGCGTGCCCCATCGAGCCCATACCTTTCGGCACTGCCCAAAACACGTCGAGCCCGTCCCAGTCCTCGTGCCCCGTGTCGGACTCTCCGGCAATGAACGCGTTGAGGTACGTGCTGTGCGGCTGCGGCATCGTCCAGTTGTAGGTCCATGCCGTGTCCGTCTTGTCGATCCGCTCCAGCTTCCCGTTGCTGAGCGCGTACTGGCCCGGCTTGACCGTGATGTGCGCGCTGCTGCTCGCCTTGTCGTTGGGGAAGTCGTAGGAAGGCATCCAGTAGCGGTTGTCCTCCGCCTCTCCCTGCGTGTAGATCATGCTCGTGTGCGCGGGGTAAGCGCGGCTCGCCGGGATGAAGTACACGCCCGCCTCGGGCACTCCGTGGTACACGACCCGCACTTCCAGCCGCTCGCCCGCCTTCGCCTGCTGGTTCAGCATCACGCGCAGCGTCTCCTTGTCCAGCTTGAACTCTGTAGGCTCGCCGTTCACCGTCACGCGGCGCACCGTCAGCTTGCCGCAGTCCAGGTCGATCTCGTTCGTCGGCTTGAGCGGCGCGAGCGTGTTCGTCACGTCCCCGAAGATCGCCGCCTTCTCCTCGTCGAACGAAACGGACCAGTCCACATGGATCAAGTCATAAGTCCGCTCGCGGTCGCGCGCAAAAGTCACGCAGCAACACAGCGCTGCGGCAAGGAGAAGGGATCTTCGAAGCATCGGACAAGTCTACTTTCTCACGCTGGCTCGGAAGTTCCCTCCCCTTTGCCAGAGGGTTAGGGAGGGGGCCACGCCCACCGCGCCCTCTGCCACAATCCATCCAGATGCCGTACCGAGTCCGCCCCAACGTCCTGCGCATGACCCCCTATTCGCCAGGAAAGCCGGTCGAGGAGGTCCAGCGCGAGCTCGGGCTGACCGACGTCGTCAAGCTCGCCAGCAACGAGAACCCGCTCGGACCTTCGCCAAAGGCCGTCGAGGCCGTCCTCAGGGCCGCCGGCGAAATGCACGTCTATCCCGACGCGAGCGGCCACGCGGTCCGCCAGGCGCTTGCAGCGCACTGCAAGATCGGAGCAGAGCACATCGTCCTCGGCAACGGCAGCGACGAGATCCTCAACGTGCTCGGCCAGGTCTTCCTCGACGGCCCCGGCGACACGGCCGTGATGGGCTGGCCGTCGTTCCTGCGCTATCCCGCCACTGCGCACCTCGCCGACAGCCAGTGCGTCATGGTCCCGCTCGACAAGGAGATGCGGCACGACATAGACGCGATGATCGCCGCCCTCACGCCCGAGACGCGCCTCGTCTTCGTCGCAAACCCCAACAACCCGACCGGCACGCTCGTTCACAAGGACAAGATTGAGAAACTGATGCGCGCGCTGCCGCCCGGAGCGGTGCTCGTGCTCGACGAGGCGTACTACGAGTTCGCGTGCGACGTCCCCGGATACCCGGACTCCCTCGCGTGGGTGCGCGAAGGCCGCCCCGTCGTCGTCGTGCGCACTTTCTCCAAGTCCTATGGCCTCGCAGGGATCCGCGTCGGCTATGCGTTCGCCCCGACGGAGATCGTCGAGGCCTTCAACCGCGTGCGCGAACCGTTCGACGTCAATTCGCTCGCGCAGGCCGCCGCCATCGCCGCGCTCAGCGACGAAGAGCACCTGCGAAAGACCATCGAGGTCAACCGCGCCGGCCTCGCGCAGATCGAATCACGGATGAAGTCGCTCGGTTTCAAGACCGTCGAGTCCCACGCGAACTTCGTCTGCATCGACGTGCGACGCGAAGCGAAGGACGTCGCAGACGCGCTTCTGCGCGAGGGCGTCATCGTCCGCTCCGGCCACGTCTTCGGCATGCCGCAGCACCTGCGCGTCACCATCGGCACTCCCAGTCAGGTCGAGCGGTTCCTCAGCGCGTTCGAGAAGGTCATCTAGAGTCGAGTGCTCGCGGTTCCCTCCCCCTCGGGGGAGGGTTAGGGTGGGGGTCAGGCAATGGTAACCTCCCTCCATGACCATCACCCTCCGCGACCGCGTCGTGGCGGACCTCGCCTACCTCACCGACATCCGCCACGACCTCCACAGGCACCCCGAGCTGATGTTCAAAGAAAAGCGCACGAGCGAGGTCGTCCAGAGGGAGCTCAAGGCCGCTGGAATCGAGTTCACGCCGGGCCTTGCTGGCGGAACGGGCGTCCTCGGTTTCATCCCAGCCACAGAAAGGAACGCAAAGACCGTCGCGCTGCGCGCCGACATGGACGCCCTGCCGATCCTCGAAGAGACCGGCCTCCCTTACGCCAGCACGAACGCAGGAGTCATGCACGCGTGCGGCCACGACGGCCACACGACCGTCCTCATTGGCGCATCGCGCGCCCTCGCCCAAGAGCCGAAGCGGATCAACAACGTTCTGCTCATCTTCCAGCCCGCCGAAGAGGGCGGCGCGGGCGGCGAAAAAATGTGCAAGGAGGGCGCGCTCGACGGGCGCATCTATCCCGCCAAGGCCGACGTCGCCTATGGGCTGCACGGCTGGCCGGTCGGTAGGGAAGGCGTGTTCGGCGTCAAGAACGGAGCGATGCTCGCCGCAACGGACCAGTTCACGGTCGAGGTCTCGAGCCCCGGCGGCCACGCCGCCGCGCCGCACCTCACCAGCGACACGATCGTCGCCGCCTCGCAGATCATCTCCGCGCTGCAGACGGTCGCGAGCCGCAACGTCGTCGCCACCGAAGGCTTCATCCTCACCGCCACATACATCAAGGGCGGCAACGCGTACAACGTCATCCCCAGCAAGGTCGAGATCGGCGGCACGATGCGCACTCTTACGCCAGAGACGCGCGAGAACGGCAAGCGCCGCTTCTACGAGATCGTCGAAGGAGTCGGGAGGTCGCTCGGGGTCGACGTCAAGATCGACTGGGAGGTCGGCTACCCAGTGACCTTCAACGACGCGTGGGCCACCGACCGCTACCGCCGCATTGCGCGCTCGGTCATCGGCGAAAACAGGATGCGGGAAGAGTCCGCGCCCGTCATGGGCGGCGAGGACTTCAGCTTCTACGGCCAGCACGTCCCCGCTTGCTTCTTCTTCGTCGGCCTCTGCCCCGCGGACAAGGAGCGCGTGCCCGGCGTCCACACGCCGCTCTTCAACTTTAATGACAAGGTCATCCCCGATGCGGTCGAGACCATGTGCCGCCTCGCCCTCGACCCGGTGGAGTGACTCCCCTCCCCTCCTGCGCAGATGTTCGTGCGGCGGAGGAGGGGAGGGCAGGGTGGGGAGGTGGCTTCGCCGCAGAGTTCCTCGATGCTATGCCTCAGCCGCTTGCGGTTGAGGCTTGCGGGATTTGATGGAAACCCTCAACCCCAAGGGGTTGAGGGATAAAACAGCGGCGCCCGTCCATCGGTTCCACCCACGCAACCCGCCTACCCCCACACGGGTAGATTCAAGCGCAATGGACCCTATCCGGGAGCTCGACATCCTCATCCGGGCCAAGTACCCCATCGTGTACGTCGTCTCCTGGGAGGAAAAGAGGGTCGAGGACGCGATCAAGGGCATCGCCGACAAGCTCTCCCGCAAGCTCTACACCTGGAGCGTCACCCAGGGGATGAAGCCGCCGGTCGTCCGCACCTCCGGGCCCAGCAAGCCCTCCGCCCTCCCCAGCGAGCTCGAAGCCCTCGCGCTCGTCCACGAGGCCGACGAGTTCACCGTCTTCCTGCTCAAGGACTACCACGCCTACATGAAGGACTCGCGCGTCGTGCGGCTCCTGCGCGACCTCGCCGCCCGGCTCCGCGGCCGCGCACAGACCCTCTTCATCGTCTCTCCGGTCCTCAACCTGCCGACGGAACTGGAAAAGGACATAACCGTGCTCGAGTTCCCGCTGCCCGGCACCGAAGAGATCGCCAAGCAGCTCGACGAGGTCACCGCCGCCATGAAGGACAACAAGAGCGTCGACACCACGCTGGAGAAGGACGCGCGCGAAGTGCTCGTCCACTCGGCCCAGGGCCTCACGCACGACGAGATCGAATCGGCGCTCGCACGCAGCCTCGTCGAACAGAAGAAGCTCTCCGTCGACACGATCATCGACGAGAAGAAGCAGATCGTCCGCAAGACCGGCATGCTCGAGTTCTATCCCGCGAACAAGAGCCTCAAGGACGTCGGCGGCCACGAGCTGCTCAAGGAATGGCTCGAAGACCGCTCAAAGTCGTTCTCCGACGCGGCAAGGCAGTTCGGCATCCCGTCGCCGCGCGGCATCCTCCTGCTCGGCGTGCAGGGCTGCGGCAAGTCGCTCGTCGCCAAGGCCGTCGCCGCGACCTGGAACCTCCCGATGCTCAAGATGGACGTCGGCCGCATCTTCGGCAGCTACGTCGGCCAGAGCGAGCAGAACATGCGCCGCGCGATCTCCATCGCCGAGTCGCTCGCGCCGTGCGTGCTGTGGATGGACGAGATGGAGAAGGGGTTCGCCGGCATGGGCGGCGTGAGCGACAGCGGAACCACCGCGCGCGTCTTCGCCACCTTCCTCACCTGGATGCAAGAAAAGACAAAGCCCGTCTTCCTGATCGCCACCGCAAACGACGTCTCCGCCCTGCCGCCTGAACTGCTTCGAAAGGGCCGCTTCGACGAGATCTTCTTCATCGACCTACCCGAGATGGAAGACCGAAAAGACATCTTCAACATCCACATCAAGGACCGCAAGCGCGACCCGGCCAACTTCAGGGTCGCGGACCTGGCCAAGGCCTCCGCCGGCTTTAGCGGCGCTGAGATCGAGCAGGTCATCGTCGCCGCGCTCACGGTCGCGTTCGACGCAGGCCGCGAGATCACCACCGAAGACATCTTGCAGGAGCTCGAGCGGCAGGTCCCGCTCAGCCGAATGATGGCCGAGGAGATCAACGAGCTCCGCGCCTGGGCCAGGATGCGAGCCCGGCCCTCCGCAAAGTACGACGGGGAAGTCTGACTCTCCGGGCGCGGCCTTTTGTCCGCAAAGGTGCCGCAAGGCCTTGTTACCGCGCGCCGAACCGTCCCTACTAGTGAATGCCGGCGACCCTCCTTGTCGCAGACCCGAAGTGGACCTGGCGCGATTGGCTCAAGTCCGATCTCGCAGACCGCGACTTCGTCTGCCTGGACCTCTCCGACGCGGACCACGGCCCTCCCGGCCGCGTCTTCGTGCTGCAAAAAGGAAAGGTGCGCGCCTGGAGGCTCGTCGGTTCCGTCCACGCGCAGCGCAACCCGACCGACCTCCTCGTCGGCGCGCTCGACATGCTCTCCCATGCTGGCAGGGACCCGGTCGTCCTCACTTTCCAAATGCGCGAGACGCCTGTGCTGAGGCAGATGGCGCTCGCCCTGGCCGAAGCTGTCAAACCCGCAGAGATCTTGGTGCCAGAGGGCTCCGCCTTCCTCCACGAGCCATGGCCCGTCGCCACCCAGACCGTCACGATCGAGACCGCACTACCGGAAAACGCGCGCGCCGCCCAACGAAGGGCGCGTTGGCTCGAAATGCTCGAGTCGTGCGTGGAGCACGAGGTCGAGCTCGACCACGTCGGGCTCATGGGCGTTCGCCTCGGCAGCGGGAGGCGCCTGCACGGCGCCCCCTTCGACGAACTTGGTGTGCGCGTCGAATCGTACGGCAGCACGCTGCTCGTCGTCTCTGAAAAACAGATCGACGAAGTCGTCGCCGGCGAAGCGCTCAACCTCGCGCACGCCACAAACCTCGCGCTCGTCGCGCCGACAGCGTACGACGGCCTCCTTTGTAGCTTCGTGCGCGGCACCGGCGAGGACTTCGGCATCGGGGTCATCAAGAGCATCGACTTCGCCTCGCGCACCGCCGCAGTGCTCAACACCGCCGTCGCGCCCGCACCGGTCCGCGCGCTTCGCATCGGGTCCCTCCGCATCGACTCGACCGGAAAGGAGACCGGCGAGACCAGACCCTGGGCGGTATAAACCGGAGCGATGCGCCTCTTCCTCGTCCGACACGGCCAGACCGCGTGGAACTTCGAGCAGAGGGCGCAGGGCCACTTCGACACCGAGCTCGACGCGACCGGCAGGAGGCAGGCGATCGAGGTCGCTCAGGCCTTGTCAGAAAAGAGGATCGAGCGAGTCCTGAGCAGCGACCTCAAGCGCAGCGTCCAGACCGCCGAGCCGATCGCGCGCGCCGTCAAGCTCCCTCTCGAGCTCACAAAGCTCCTTCGCGAACGCAGTTTTGGATCGATGGAGGGCCAGCCGTACGACGAGGTGCGTGCAAGTATCGAGGCCAAAGCTGTACATCTCGGCGTCCCGACCTACGAGGCCAAGATCGATGGAGGTGAGTCGCTCCAAGACGTCTGGAAGCGCCTCGACCCGGTCATCGAAGGCCTCGACCACCGCGACACTGTCGTCGTCTCGCACGGCGGCGCGCTCGGCCTCTTGCTCGCAAAACTGATCGTCGCGGGGCCAGAGGCGGCCCGCTCGTTCCGTTTTGCGAACGCTTCGATCACCGAGCTCTTCCGCCGCAATGACGGCGGTTGGTCCATCGACCGGCTCAACGACCGCGCTCACTTGGAGGTCGCCCGTGAAGGCTTTGGAACAGGCGCGTAGGGCACTGCCGATACTCTTTTCCGCGACGATGCTCTCGCTCGCGTTCCCTCCGGCGAACGTCGCGCTGCTCGTGCTCGTCGCCCTCGCGCCGTGGCTCGCATCGCTGCGCGACACAGACGCAGTCGGCGCGAAGCGCTCCGGCTATCTCTTCGGGTTCCTCTATTTCCTCTTTCAAATGTACTGGCTCGAGCCGTTCGTCTCAAAGTGGACCGGCAGCCACCTGCTCGCAATCGTGCCGTGGCTCTGTGCGGCAGGCGTCGCGGGCTTCTATTACATGTGGGCCGGATGGCTCGTCTACCGCTGCTGGCAGGTGCGCGCGGTCTGGGCGGTCCCGCTCGTGTGGGCCGGCGTCGAGGCGTTCCGATCCTACGTCATCGGCGTCTCGTTTCCGTGGGGCATCGCCGCCGAACCGCTCGGGCGCTTTCCGATGATTGTGCAGCACGCCGCCTGGGGGACGATCTACCTCGTCTCTGCAACGGTCGTGCTGGTCAACCTCCTCATCGCCAACTTCGTTTGGCCCGCAAAAGAAGAGCGACTGAAGATCGGAGTAAGGCAGTCCGTCTCCTTTCTCTCGCTGCTCGCGGTCGTCGTCGCCCTCTCCATCGTCCGCTTCGAATCCCCGCAGCACGGTCGAAAGCACGTCTACGCCGTCGCGCAGACGGGAGTGGACGAAGCGTTTGGCGATCCGATCGTGCGCGACGAAAAGGTCCATCGCGCAGTGGACGTCGTCACGCTCTTCGCCACCTCGCAGCGCGCCGAAGTCATGGTGCTGCCAGAAGGGCTGACCCACGCCTCCGCCTCGGTCCCGCCCGAAGGGCCGGTCCACCCCGTGCAGGGCCTCTCCGTCATCTTCGGCGGCAGCCGAATCGACGGCAAGAGCACCTTCCAGACTGCCTACGCCTACGACGGGTCCTGGAAGTACGCGGACAAGTCGCGGCTCGTCATCTTCGGCGAGTATGTTCCGTTCCGCGACTACCTCCCGTTCCTCAAAGGCTTCGACCTCCCCAGCGGAGACCTCGTCCCGGCCAAGCAGCTCACTACGCTCGAGGTCGCAGGCGTCAAGACGGGCGCCCTCCTCTGCTTCGAGGGCCTCTTCCCGGACCTCTCCGAGCGCCACTGCCGAAACGGCGCGCAGGTGCTCGTGCAGATGTCCATCGACGACTGGTACGCCCACACACCCGCGCACCAGCAGCTCACCGACTCCAGCGTCTGGCGCAGCATCGAGTCGGGACTCCCGCTCCTGCGCAGCGCCAGCCTCGGCACCACCCTCTACACCGACAGCCGCGGGCGCGTCCTCTCGCGCGCCGAGTTCGGCAGGGCCGCCTCGCTGCGCGCGGAGGTCGAGGTCCCTTCGGGCTCGGACGCGTTCCCGTACCGCTTCGCGTTCGTGTGGCTCTGCTGGCTTGCTATCGCCTGGGCCGTCGCCGACCGATATTTCGGCCCCTTCGGCAAAAAGGCCCGTTGAGCATGCATTGGCGCGCAGCCGACAATTCCAATCAGAGCCATGCCGGATCGCGCCAAAGACCTGCTAGCCGACATCGTCGTCGCTGACGTCCCAAGCGACGTGCGCGCGACGATGAGCGAAGAGCAGCTCAAGGGCGTCCGCGCGGCGACGAGCAAGAGGCACGCCTTCGATGTGCGCTTCTCGGTCCCGCTCTTCTTCACAAAGCTCTATTTCGTGCTGCTCGTCGGGCGCGATACGCGCCGTGAGACTGTCGCCGTGGAAAAAGAACGGCGTGCGAGGGCAGGTTTCCACGTCTCCTCCTTCGCGACCGGCGTCATGGTCGCGGTGGCAGTGGTCGCGCTATTTGCCGTCGTCTACGCCGTCAAGTCGGGGGCAGGCATCAACATCTTCCCCGGCCACCTGCGCGACTATCTGCCGTTCCTTCACTAAGTGGCGGACAGGGAGGGATTCGAACCCCCGGAGGCTTGCGCCTCACCGGTTTTCAAGACCGACGCATTAAACCGCTCTGCCACCTGTCCGTCGCGCGGAGTCTACATCAGCGGTCGACGACCAGCAGGTGCGTACGGCACACCTCTTGGTCCAAGCCGGGACCGCTCCACACCTGACGCGGCGTCCGCCCTTCGTTGATCGGCGAGTGGAGCTGGTTCTCGTAGGCCGTATCGCTGATTACGCTCGTGCCCGATGCCAGGCGCACGGGCTTTGGCAACAGATAGTTGCCGACCCAGTAAGGCGACCACTTGTCCGTGCGGAACAGGACCTTCTTGGCGCCGTCCTTCGTCTCGGCGTGCACGTTGACCGAATACGCGAAGAACCGCGCCTCCGGCAAGACCGATATCACATCGACCGCGCGGTCCAGCACGAGCCCGTTCGTCAGAGTCCTCTCGTCGTACGCCTTCAGCGAGAACTCCTTCACCTCCATGTCGATCCATCGCGCCTCTTTGTCCCCTCTTCCGCTCGAGAGGTACAGCCCGAGGTCGATCTGCGGCACCTCGACCTTGCCGCTGGGATAGAGCAGCACCTGCGCGACCAGCTTCTCGCCGGGCTGCACCGTCATCGAGACACCTTTGGGCAGCCTCCACGCGCGATAACCCGGCGCCCAAGAGCCGATTAGGCGCGAAGCCGACTCGTCGAGCGTCCCGAACGTCGTCCACTGAGTTCTCTCTTCGCCCTTCGCGAGCACCGCCAGCAGCACGTGGCGCAATGTCTGTGGCGCGTGCGGCAGCACGTCGAAAGCGCACAGGTGCAGCGGCTTCGTGTTCTTCGGGTCGATCACGACAGCGCGCCACACCGGGTTTCCCTCGTGCGGGACCACCGGCACCGCGAGCGGCTGGAGCACGAGGTCCGGTCTGCCCAGCCTCCAACCGTGCTTGATCGTCGGAGCGGAAGAAGTCTCGCCCTCCGGCGCACCGGCCTGTAGCCACCGCTGGAAAACGAGCCGCTGCGCGTCGTCCAGAGGAGGCTCTGTGCAGAACTCGCCAAAGTCGCTCGTCGCCGAGCAAGGAGGCATCGCCATGCTAAGGATCTCTTGCCGCACGAGCTCCGTGCGCCGCGCCACGTCCCGATAGGAAAGCAGCGGGAACGGCCCGTGCCCACCCTCCGAGTGGCAAGGCGAGCAGCGTCCGTGGATCATCGGAGCTATGTCTTTCGCCCAGGTCGGTCCGCCGTAATCTGCCTGGCGCGAAGGCGCAAAGACAGGGCCGAGCACGCACGCCAGCGCGAAAAAAAGCCCGAAAGACCGCATCCGGACGCAAGGGTACCCGCCGCTCCTGTAAACTCTAAGATATGATCGCGTCCGTCGCCTTGGCATCGCTCCTCCTGGCACAACAGCAGGCCGCGACAGACGCAACCACGCTCAAGCCGATGACCGTCAAGACTGTGGACGGCAAGTCGGCCAAGATCCCTGACCCGGGCGCAAAGGCCACCGTGCTGCTCTTCATGCTCGCGGACTGCCCGATCTCCAACCGCTACGCGCCCGAAGTCCAGCGCATCGAGCAGGAGTACAAGGACAAGGGCATCGCCTTCTACCGCGTGTACGTCTACTCCGGCTCGACCAGGCAGGAGATAGACCAGCACACGAAGGACTTCGGATACAAGTTTCCTGCGGTCCTCGACAAGGCGCACAACATTGTAAAGGCCGTGGGCGCGCGCGTCTCACCCGAAGCCGCGATCATCGCGAAGGACGGCACGATCGAGTACCGCGGGCGCATCGACGACGGCTATGCCGACCACGGCCGCTTTCGCGAAGGCGACTACCGCAGGGACCTGCGAATCGCCCTTGATGAGTTCCTCGCCGGACTGGCTGTGACGCTCCCCAGGACGACCGCCCTGGGGTGCTACATCGAGTAGCGTACAGCGCTACGGGTTGATCTTCCAGCCGACCTGGTCGAAGCTGTACGACCAGCCGCCCGAGAGCACCGGCGAAGTGACCCTCGCCGTCACTCGCTCGCGCACCTTGCGCGTCCCCGGTTGGATGAACCTGTCAGGGTTCGTCAGTTGCACGTCGAGAGTGCCGGGGGACATCGAGCTCGGATCGACGGACACAACGACGTACCCGTTGGCGACCCAGTCGAACATCTCGACCGTGCGCGTCAGTCCGGGCGTGCTCGCCCACCCGGTCAGCGTCACGCGCATTTTGCTCGCGTGCTGCCACGGGGCGGTGCCGTCGAACGTCACGGTGACGGGCGCTTCGCTTGGGTTCGTCACAACTCCGTTGCGAACTTCCAGCGCGATCCCGTCGATCGTCGCCAGCGAGCCGTTGTTACCACCGAGCACGACGCCCCTGAACACGTTGAACGAGTCGGTCACCATCGGCCGCACCGTCGCTTGGCTCGGGTCGAGCACGAACAGTCCGCGGTTGATGTCGTTCACGATCAGAGTCCCGCTTGGCAGGTTAGGATAGTTGCTCCACGTCCCGTTAAAGCTCGTCGAGTCGTCGTTCGGGTAAGTGTCGAACCAGCCGACCTGGACCGGGTTCGTCGCGTTGTCGTTCGCGTCGAAGATGCGCACGCCGCTCGTGTAGTCCGACTCGAAGATGAACCCCCCAAAGACGTATAGGTTGTGGTCGATCGTCGGTAGGCCCGTCGTAAACGTGTTGACAAGGACCGGGTTCGCGATGTCGGAAATGTCCCAAACGAGCGTCCGCGTCAGGATCCCGAAGTTGTTCTCGTCGAGCTCGTCGTCCGAGTACAAGTAGTGCTTGTCTGCGCTGACCCAGCTCTGGTGGTTGTATCCGACGTTCGCGTAGCTCTTGCGCGCCACCAGGAACGGACTGTTCTTGTTGGTCACGTCCCAAAACTCTACGCCGCGGCTCTCGCCAGATCCGAACAGGATCTGCCTTCCTGCGTTCGGGCCAGAAGTAAACGTCACCGCGCAGATGTCGTGCTGGTACACGTCGGTCATGGACGCGGCACCGACCTGCACTGGGTTGAGTGGGGTCGACAGGTTGAAGCAGGCTGTCCATCCCGATCCTTCGTGCGAGCCGCACGTGTACAAGAATCCGCTGGTCGGGTCGACCGCGATGTTGTGGTTCCGGCCGGGCGAGGAGATCGTCCGAACAAGGGTCACAACGTGGTTGTCGATGTTCGACAGGTCAATGACCTGGATGCCAGTGCCAGAGGCCTCCGTCACAACGTATGCTACGTTCTGATAAACCTTGATGTCCGCCCAAGTGCTCGAAGTGTGCGGCACATTGGCAAAATAGTCCGGCGAAGCAGGATTGGTCACCTCGACGAAGGCAGCCTTGTTGTTGAGCCCAACGATCGCGTACTCTCGGCCCGACGGCGACACGTATCCCCAAATGTCGTTCCCGGAATTGGCAGAGAAGCTGCTCAACGTGAGGTTCGCATACAGTGTCACGTTCACAGAGTTGAAAAACTCGTTTGAACGATGGCCAAACCTGTCGCCCGCGAACGCGAGGCCGGCCTTGCCGTCTGTGATCGTGTGGTAGTTGCTGAAGTTCTGCGTGGCCGTCGGCATAAGGCCAAGGTAAAGGATCGCTGCCAGTGCGCCGTTCATTTCAATCGCTCCGTCCGAATGGGGGACGGCTCCATTTTAGCCCCTGCCCGGCTCTTCGTGTGCAATAGAATCTCGCCATGAATCTGGGGATTTCCGGAAAGGCCGCCATGGTCGCCGCTGCGAGCAAGGGGATCGGCTTCGCCACTGCCAAGGAGCTCCTCGCCGAAGGGTGCAGGGTCTCGGTCTGCTCTCGAAGCGAAGAGAACCTGGAAAAAGCGCTTTCGGGCCTCCCCGGCGCGGTCGGCACGGTCTGCGACGTCGGCGTGGCATCCCAGCTAGAAAACTGGCATGCAGAGACCGTCGCAAGGCTTGGGCCGGTCGAGGTCCTCGTCACCAACACGGGCGGCCCGCCGGCGGGCAAGTGGACCGAAATGACCGACCAGCAGTGGCTGGCCGGATTCGAGACCACCCTCCTCAACGTCGTGAGGCTCGTGCGCCTGGCCGCACCTGAGATGCAGAAGAGGGGGTGGGGCCGCATCGTCCATGTCTCCAGCCTCGTCGCCGCAGAGCCGCACCCGCTCCTGCCGATCTCCTCCACCCTGCGCGCGGGGCTCTCCGCGCTGGTTCGCCTTCAGGCGCTGGAGCTCGCACCGCACGGAGTGACCGTCAACTCCGTCCTGCCCGGGCACACCATGACCGACCGGCAGACCCACCTCGCGCAGGTCCGTGCGGACAGGGAAGGCACGACCGTCGAGCAGGCCCTGATCGAGCAGGCAAAGGCGATCCCCGCAGGGCGCATCGCTGGGGCCGAGGAGATCGCCGCAGCGATTGTGTTCTTGTGCTCTGAGCGAGCCAGTTATGTCACGGGCGTCAACTTGCTCGTCGACGGCGGTGTCGTCCGCGCGCCGGGCTAGCCGCCGAGAGCCTCGATCGCCTTGTCGATCTGGTCGGCCTGGCCCTGGTCGCTCTCCGCGAAACCTTTGGCGTGGCGGTACGCCTCGCGCGCGCGGTCGCGGTACCCGGCGCGGATCAGCGATTCGGCCGCCTGAACGTACTTGTTGCTCGCGCGGATCCCGAGACCGTCCTTGTCGCTCTGGACGACCGCCTTGTCGATCGCCTGCACATAGAGGGTGTCCGCGTCTGACCAGAGCTTCTGCCGCAGTTCAGATGACTCGCTCACGGAGGCCTCGTCCACGTTCCGGTCCGCCTGCTTCAGCAGGTCGTTGATCTGCCCGACGAGCACGACCGGTCCGGGATTGACGGGGCCCGGCCCTCCTTGCGTGTTCGGGGCCGAACCGGTCGAGGGGCGGCTTTGGACGGGCGCGCCCTTGTCTGGGGGTGCGCCCTGCGGAGTCTGCCCGTCCACGCCGATGAAGTTCTTTGCCAGGGGCTGGTCCTTCGGCTGGCTCCGCGCTGCTCCCGGCACGGTGTTCGTCAGCGCGTTGATCACGAGGATCACAAACCCGATCGTCGCGCCGATGAGCAGCACGGCGATGAAGAACTTGGCGATCCCTTGCTTGGTCTCCGGCTTGATGAGCGGCTGGCGCGGCGGCGGCGGGTAGTAGACCGGCACCTGTCCCGTCGCGGGCGGCTGGTACGGCGCGTACTGCCCTTGCGGCTGGTAGGGGACGTACTGTTGGTTCGGCGGCGGCACGAAGCCGCCCGGCATCCCTGGCATCGGAGTGCCGTAGGGAGTGCGGTTGACGGGCTGCGCGGCGAACGGCTGCGGAGAGAGGAACGGGTTGTAGACCGGGGGCGGCCCTGCCATCAGTTGCGCAGGTTGAACGAAGCCTTGCGTGTTCACCGGGTCCATGACGACGCTGCCGGAGAGGTACGAGCGCTTGACCTGCTTGAGCGCCTCGACGAACTCGCCTGCGGACTTGTAGCGCATGTTCGGCGTCTTTTCCAGCGCTCGCTCGATCACTTGCCAGAGGTTGTAGCTCGCCTGCTGCGGTCGGTCGGGCTTCTTGTTCATGACCGCGTAGGTGATGCTGACCACGCTGTCGCCCTGGAACGGCTTTTGTCCGCTCACCATCTCGTAGAGCAGCACGCCGACTCCGAAGAGGTCGCTGCGCGCGTCAATCTCCTGGCCGTTGATCTGCTCCGGGGACATGTAGCTCGGGGTTCCGAAGACCTGCCCGTCCATGGTGATGTTCGGCTCGAAGGTGAGCCTTGCGATGCCGAAGTCGGTGAGCTTGATCTGGCCGTCGTCGAGCAGTTGGACGTTGTCGGGCTTGATGTCGCGGTGGATGACGCCGTGCTCGTGCGCGAAGGCGAGCCCTTCGAGGACCTCGATCGCGATCTCGACCGCGCGCAGCGGCTCGATGAAGCCGGTCTTGTCGATCTCCTTTCGCAGGTTTCGACCGGTGAGGAACTCCATCGCGATGTAGTTCTTGTCGCCGTCGGTGCCGACCTCGTAGATCGTGACGATGTTGGGGTGGACGAGGCTGCCGGCTGCGCGGGCCTCTCTTTCGAAGCGCTTGAGGCGGTCCTGTCGCTGCTGGCCGGAGACGCCCTTGGGCATGGCCAGTTCCTTGACGGCGACGCGGCGCGTCATCTTGGGATCGTAGGCCTCGTAGACGATGTCGTTGGACCTGGCGATCTCGCGGATGATCTGGTACTTGCCGATCGTGCCGGGGATGCTCTCGCTCACTTAGTTCCTATACGTATTGTAGGCTCTTCGTGGGACGCTCGTTTCACTGGCTCGCGCTCCGCCGGCGCTCCCAGATCTGCCTCTTGGCGAGAGGGGGTAGGTTTTTTCGACTTTTTTTTCGGTTGTGCCGAGCTTGTCGGAGGAGCGACTCGCCTAGGGCTCCCGTTTTTCTCCCGTTTATTCCCGTTATTTTTTGCACTTTTGCTCCCGTTTCTCCGGTACATCCTGGTGCCCGGTTTTAGGAGGTATTTCGGGGTCAGCGGGGGTGTGCCTCTGGCTCCATCTTCAGTTTTCAAGATGCTGGCCCTTGCGGAACCCTCTGTCAACTAGATTGACGCCTTTGGGCCTGGAATGCTTCAGGAATAGGGCTTAAGTCTTGTCGTCAGGTCAATTAGTGACTGGCGGGTCGGGGATCTCTTTGTGCGGTTCTCGGTCTGCCGCGAGGGGGCGTTGTTTCCAAGCCAAGCCAGGTGGCGCGACCAGACCGGGGCGCCCGGCGCGTTTCCCCACCCCCAACCCCCTGGCGCGGGTCGACTCCTCCGGAGATCGACGCGGCCAGTCCTTGAAGCACGCTGCATCTTCAAGGAGAGGGGGCGCCGGTCCTTTCTCAGGCGGGCCAGAGTCCCCGGCCCTCAGAACGGCGCCTTCAAGAGCGTCGCAAGGCGCCCGGAGCCCGAACGCGACGCCTCCAACCTGGTCCCGGCCCGGTCGCGCAGACGGACCTGGAACAGTCGGTCGCCGTAGTGCACGACCTCGTCCACGGCCAGCAAATTGACCACGCTCTCCCGTGAGATGCGCAGGAACGGAGGGTCGCCCAACCACGCCGCTAGGTCGCCGAGCGCGTAGTAGGTCGCGTACTCCTGGGACGCCGTGTGCACCCACGTCCGGCGGTCCCGGCAGACGGCGGCAAGGATCTCTAACTTGGGGACAAGAAGGACCACGTCGTTCTCCAATCCCTTGACCGGCAGCCGGTCTTCCGACGCGGAAAGCTGGCTCCGGGGCCGCGGCTTGGGCCTCGACGCTTCGTCCTCGACAGGCTCGATCAACTCGGCCAACCTGCCGACCGCCTCCCTGACTTGCGACACCTGGAGGGGCTTCACAAGATAGTCCACCGCCCGCAGACGGAAAGCGTCGCTCGCCCTCCCCGACTGCCCGGTCGTGAACACGACCAGCGGCGGCTTCGGCAACTTCGCCAGGTCAGCTGCGACCTGGATCCCGTCCCGCCCAGGCATGAGGACGTCTAGGAACACGGCGTCTGGACGGTGGTCGGCGGCAAGCGTCAGGGCCCACTCGCCGTCGTGGGCCGTTCCCACGACCTCGACCTGGCCAGTCTTCGCTAAGAGCGACTCGAGGAACCGGGCCGCCAAGGGCTCGTCCTCAACCACGATGGCGCGGATCACACCGAGCCACCTTGGACGACGCCTGCCCCGACCCCTGGAACCCTCGTGGAGGTGTCTTGCCCATGCGACGGCGCGACGACGTCCAACGGAATGCTGACTGTGAACTTGGCCCCCTCTCCCAGGCGGCTCTCCACGAGCGCCTCGAACTTGGAACCGTAGAGTCCGACGAGGCGACGTCGGATCAGGGAAAGCGCGTGGGCGTGCCCGTCGCTCGACTCATAGACCCGGCTCCGCTCCACTTCCCCCATTCCCACCCCGTCGTCCATGACCGTGACAACGAGCCGGGCTCCGTTGCCTTTCGCCGAGATCGTAACCGTGCCCCCCTTCGTGAGTGGGTGGATCCCGTGCCTGACCGCGTTCTCGACCAAGGGCTGAACCAGGAACGGGGGCACCCTTGCCTCAAGGACCGACGGATCGACGTCCTTCGAGACCACCAGCCGGTCCCTTAAGCGCAGGGCCTCCACCTCCAAGTAAGCGTCGACGACCTCCATCTCCTGTCGCAAGGTGACGAACTGCTGTTCGGGCAGGTCGATTGAGGCCCTCAGGAACTTCCCCAGTTGTGCGGCCGCTTGCGGCACGGCAGCGGGGTCGATCTCCGACAAGGCGGAAAGGGTGTTCAAGCTGTTAAAGAGGAAGTGCGGGTTCATCCGCGCCTGCAACGCTCTGACCTCGGCCATCGCGGTGGCGCGGGCCTGAGACTCCTGCGAACGCGCCTGCTCGATCACGAGCAGGATCAAGGCGACCGACAAGCCCTGCAACGCCGCCGCTTCGACGCCTCCGAGAAGCGTCGTCGTCTTGGAATGGTCGAGGAAGAAGTTCATCAGGTCGCGAAAACCGGAGACACCCGCCCCGACCAAGAATCCGGCTAGGGGACGGAAGCTGAACGTGGGTCTGAAATCGTGCACCCACCCCGCGGCCAGTCCCCCGAGGATCATCGAGACTCCGATCGGCACCGGCATCCCCTTGGGAGCAGCGAATTCCGCCGCCAAATACGTGATCACGATCCCGATGAACAGGCCGACCCATCTCCCCCCGAGCAACCCCGCTGCAGCCACCGCGACGATCCGGAGGTTCATGTAGCTCGCGTCGGGGACCAGCACTTCGGCCGTCCCCATGCCCACGAACAGCAGCGCGATGACGACTTGGTCGCGAAGAGACATCCGGGGCTTGAGCAGGTCAGGCAGCAATCGGGCGCGCGTCATCAAAAACGCGAGCGTGACGAGGATGCACGCCGACACCAGCAGCTGGGGCAACGCTTCGATCGTTTCCATCTTCTTGAGATTCCTTGCGGCGGGTCAAGGTCGTGGACGCAGGGCGTGCCTCGCGCCAAGAGTCTCGTCAACCAATAGGATACATCGGTCCCGATCAGGGTCGTTGTGTGACCAGGCGGCTCTATCGAAGAAAGGCCCCTCCGAGCGACTTTGGCGGAACTGTTCAGGCACGAATTGCGGCCGTTCAGACACGTCCCTCCTCGAGGGGAAGCCGCCAGGGCCACAGTGTCCGCACGCGCCGGAGTATGCCCGCGCACTAGGACTTGAAATGCAACATCGCAAAGCCCAATCGCTACGGAGGTGGCTCGCCGCAACAGCCGCCATCTCCAGCTTCGTGACCGCCAGTGCCCAGATCCCGCCCCAGCTCGTGCCGCCGGTCGGGAGCGTCGAGGTCCTGCGCCTCAATGGCGAAGGCGTCCAGATCTACACTTCGGTCGAAGACCCGAACCATCCAGGCTCCTACGTCTGGTTGTTCGTGGCGCCGGCCGCCACACTCTCCAACAACGGCGGTCACGTCAAGGGCCACCATTTCGCTGGCCCAACGTGGCAGGCGGACAACACCGGCAGTGCGGTCAAGGGCACGAAGATCGCGGGAGCGACTGTCGACCCGACGGCGGTGCCTTGGCTGCTCCTCAGCGGGCGCGATTGGACCGGTCACGGCATGTTCAGCTCGGTGACCTACATCCAGCGGCTCTACACCGTCGGTGGCATCGCCCCGGCCTGGGCGCCGCCGACCGCCGGCATTGAGGTCGAGGTCCCGTACACCGCGACCTACGTGTTCTTCGAAACGGCCGGCAACGGCCAGTAGGCGACACTCGAGACGAGGCATTGAACGACAGGGCCGGGGCAGCATTTCTGCTACCCCGGCTCGCTTCTTGTCCCTATCCACGACCGATGACCAACAATCCCCGGTTGGGAAGGAGCAACCTCTACCCTCAGCTGGGGGCCGTGGCACGGTCTGGCAACGAAGGTGTGCTTCACGCCGGGCCAGAAGTCACTGAGCCGCTTCTTCTCGCTCGTCGCGTGCTGTTCAGTCACCGGCCTGGGCTTTGGCTCGTTGCGGACAGAGACGCGAAGTCCCTCGCCGGAAGTGTCTACGGCGATGGGTTCGCATATGCACAAGCTACCGGTATTAGTGTTGTAGTATTCGGCAGCGGCGGCCCATGAAGGCGGAAACGTGAACGTGAAGGGTCGCGCAGAGTCGTACACAGCTATTTGCACTAGACCACCAGTAGTGCCGAGTCGGACGAGCAGAGCGAATGCGCCGATTGGTAGAGCGTGACACGGTTCCATAGCGTCCGCAGCCATTTCCCCATTTGTGGAGAGGGAGTTGGGGTCCGTGCTGCCGAGGCAAGCGGCTAGTCGAAGTGACGGAAGAACATCAGGTTCATGCCCGCGAGGCAGGAGGTGATGAGCGCGCGCTCACCGATCCCCAGGCTGACCGGGATCGTGCAGAGCGCGGCGACGCCGCCGAGGGAGGCGACGCCGAGCCACGGGTCTTCGAGGTCGATCGCCAGGACGACGAGCCAGCCCGCCGAGGCGACGGCGACCGCAGCAAAGACGAAGAGGTGGTCGAGGGAGTCAGGGTCGGTCTTGGAGAGGAGCGCGAGGGCGGCCACTTCGATCCCCATCAGCAGCGCGCTCGCCATGCGGCTGGCTCGCCAGAGCCGGACCGCCATCAAAAGGAGCACGAGCGCCATGAAGAGGAAGAGCGCGGCAGCGACGCCGTCGCCGCGCGCGAACTGGAGGGAGATCGCGGTCTGGAGGAGGTGCGGGTCGCGCCAGGGTGCCCAGACGAGGAGGAGGCCTGTGACTGAGGCGAGCGCCATGACGGCTTCGGCGACGAGCACGCGGTTCCTCTTTTTGGGGCGCCGCCAGGCGGGGACGAAGTGCTTGCTGACGACCTCGAACTCGCCCTTCACGGTAGTTAGTATGACGGACGGCGATTCCCGGTCTGTATTTCCCGGTCTGCCGCGAGGGGGCGTTGTTTCCAAGCCAAGCCAGGTGGCGCGGCCAGACCGGGGCACCCGGCTGCTGTTCGGAGTCGGTCTGCTGTCGCCCCCTCCCATCCTCCCCCGACGTGCCAGGTTTTCATAGTTGATGGCTGGGCGTTGTCGGGGGAGGGGTAGGGCCGGTCCCTCTCCCAGCAGAGCGTTGTGAGGTCATCCGCACGTTTGCTCGCCGGGGGAGGAGTCGGGCCCACCCCCGACAATGGGGGTCAGTGGTCTTCGGCGGACGGTTCGCGCAGGAGGAGCGCGTCGCAGGGGTAGCTGGCGCGCTGGTCCTTCTCGCCGTCCCAAAACTCCGTGTCCGCAGTGGGCACGCCGTCTTTGGTGTAGACGCTGAGGACCGTCATCGGCACGCCTCCGTCGCGCATACAGACGGTGTCGCCGACTTTGATCTCTTGGATGGCGCTCTCGTCGTGTCGCATAGGCTCATGGTACTCGCCAGGGAGCAGGAGCGGGGGCACTCCCAAAGTCAGAAGCCGGCGCCGGGGGCGCCGGGGAAGAAGGGGAAGGGGGGTTCTTTCCAGCCGTTCTGCTCCCAGATCGCACGCGTTTTGCGGACGGTCTCGATGAAACCGGGGACCTGGTGCGGGGCTTTCATCGGCGCGGGGAGGAACGCCTTTTCGAAGACGCCCCAGTACTTGTCGATGTCCTGTGAGAGGTCGAAGACCATGACGCCCTGGGTGGTGGCGGCGGCGGCCTGCATCGCCTTGCCCAGTAGGTCGGTGTCGCCCTTGAAGTCCGCGAGCTGGAGGCCGGCGTAGGTCCAGCACTGGTCTCGCGCGACGCGGTTGCTGACGACGCCGGCCGCCTCGACAGTGCGGCCGATCGGCGCGGAGACGCGCATCGCGTCGACGATCGTGGGGTTCGGGTAGTAGCAGCCGGTGATGAGGACGTCGAGGTACTTGGCGAAACCGGTCTCGCGGTACTGGCGCGTGAGCCAGGGGAAGCCTGCCTGGAGCTGGTCGGAGCCGTAGTTGTTGCCGTACTGCGCGTAGTCGCCGTACCAGGAGCCGGCGTAGATGCCGAAGACTTTTCCTTTCGGGACGTGGTTGCGGACCTGCTTGACCCAGTCGGTGAGGGCCTGGGCTCGGAAGGTGAGCCAGGCATCGAAGAGCGGGCCAGGGTCGATGCCGGAGCGAAGTCGAAGGTCGAAGGTCGAAAGATAAATGTCTTCCGGCCACTTGACGGGGTGGCCGACGTACTTTTCGAAGAGCGCGCGTGTGTAGTCGGAGAAGTCCGCGTCGAGGCCGGCGAAGCGTAGGCGGTCGTCGAAGAGGAGGCCGTCTACGTCGTAGTTGGCGAAGACCTCGTCGACGAAGGCGAAGGTGCGCGCTTGCACGTCGGGATGGTGCGGGTTCATCATGAGGGGGATCTGGTTCTGGTCCAGACCCATTGGTTCGATCGTCCTCGACGATCCGATCTCAATCGTTTCACCGATCGAGAACTTGTCTGCAACCATGCCGACGAGTGGTCCCTTCGCGACCACGAACACCGCACCAACCGTCGGCTTCTGCCGTCCGACACTAAGGACGCGAGCTTTTTCGTCGAGCGCGAGATACCAGTCTGCCGCAGGAAGCGCGGCGAGCGAAGTGAAGAGCCCGATACCGTCGTCCAACCAGGTGTTTGGCGATTTCGGCAACGATATTGAGCCTGGAAAGTTTGCGCCGCCCCCGATTTCGTCGGGCCGAACGATCAACGGTGCTGTACGCAGAACCCACGACTGCAGTTCTCGGTGTTCGTAGCCCCATCCGGGCTTGCCGAACTGGGTGTCCGGGTTGTTCTCGTCGCGCTTGGCGTAGGAGTGGCCTTCGGCAAAGGCGTTCATGCTGACCAAGAGGGAGAGGCCGTTGGCGTGCGCCTCGCGGACCATCGCGGCGAGCGGGTCGTACTCGAGGGGCATGTGCTGGCCCTTCCAATCTGTGAGCTTTTCTGTGAGCTTGCTGGGATAGAGGGTGCGGCCGACGATCGGCTTGACGTCGTAGACGACGGTGTTAAAGCCGACGCCCGCGACCTTCTTCATGAGCGCGGCGATCTTCTCGTCGGAGCTGCAGGCTTCGAGGTTGGCGGTGCCGTCGATCCAGAGCACGCGGCCTTGCAGGTGGTCGCGGTATGCGAACTCCTGCGCGACGCCGACCTTGTCCTGCCTCTCGTCGATCTTGACGGGGGGGAGGGCGGGGAAGGGCCAGGCGGGGACGAACCTCGGCGGCGCGATCTGGCCTTGTGCAAGCACGATCGCGGCCGCCAATAGCATTTGTCCCTTTTACCTTGGCGCGCGTCGTCCCCACCCCTCCAGCCCCCTCTCCTTGAAGCACGATGCATCTTCAAGGAGAGGGGGCTCCGAAGTTTCCCCACCCCCAACCCCCTCCCCTTGAAGCACGGTGCAACTTCAAGGAGAGGGGGCTCCGGTCCTTGCCGCGGTGCCACCCGGGCCGAGAGCAGGTCTGGAGACCTGCACCACAATTGCGGAGAGGGGCCCGGGAGCGCAAACAGAAAGGGGACGGCGGTCGTCAGAGAGGGAGAGGCCCAGAAATGAAAACTTTGAAGACCCTGCTCTTTTCGGTCCTCGCCGTCATCGGGGGGATGATCGGCGGGGCAGTGTTCCAGCCGATCCCTGCGCACGCGCAGCAGAACCTAAGGTCGGAGAACCAGATCCTGGTCCCTGTCGACGGCCTGAGGTTCGTGACCGAGACTGGGCGGACCATTGCGATCATGGGGATCCGCAACGGCAACGGCGCGCTCGTGATGTTCGATGCGAACGGTCGACCGTCGGTCACGCTCTCCGCGCACACCGGCGGAACGGTATCGCTTTTTGCAACGCCCGACGGCGGCCAGATCGAGGTGAGCAACCTGGACAACAGCAGCCGCGGGCGGCTCTCAGCGAGCGCGTCTGGCGTGACGTTCGACTCCATCGTTTCCAGCAGCCTGCTGAGTTTTGGCAACACAGCGTCCGGCGGGAGCCTGTTGATCCCTGGGCGCAACGGCGCAAAAGGCGTCGAGCTGCTCTCTGGCATAAACGGCGGACAGGTGAACGTTTATGGTTCTGGCGGGAAGCCCGCTCTGACGACGGAGGGCACCGCGAACGGCGGAATGCTGAGCGTGCGCGACGGCACGGGGAAGACCACCGCGACGGTGAGCAACGCTGGGATCTTCGCGTCGTTGAAGGACTCTCGCGTCGTGTGGCAGGGTCCGCCGGTCAAGAACTAGCGCGCGCCAGCCAACGCGCCGTCGAGCTGCACGTTTGCGGACCGGAGTCGCTGGCAGAGGACCTTCGAGAGCGCATCGAGCATGACGCAGCGCATGTGGACGTCGTGGTGCATCATGTTTCGCAGCGCGTCGGAGGGGATGACCGCGACCTTTGACTCGCCTTTGCTTGAGACGGTGGCCGAGCGCGGCTCATCGTCGATGAGCGAGACCTCGCCGATGACCCCGCCAGGGCCGACCTCGGCGATCGGCTCGCCGGAGAAGGTCTTGATGACCGCGGTGCCTTTGAGGACGATCATAAGGTCGGAGTCGTGCCCGAACTGCCGCACGATCGTATCGCCGCCCATGAACATCTTTGTCTTGGCCAGAGCAAGTATGGCGTCGATGTGGGGCTCGTCGAGCCCACGGAAAAGGTAGCTGTCTCTGAGCGCCTGCGGCAGGTCCATAGTGTCCTCCGGAACGGGGACAGTTTAGACCAAGGCTGGGCGGCTTTGGGCGGTACTTTGCTGGAACGTTTAAGTTCCATTCGAGAGGCTTGTACATAATGGGCCCGTGCAGCGCGGGTTTGTGAGCTTTTTCAGCGGGGCGTTGGGGCTGGACCTCGGGCTCGAGCAGGCCGGGCTGGAGCCGCTTGCGCTAAACGAGGTCGACCGGTGGGCGCTGGCGACGATCCGGCGGGTGCGTCCGGGGGTACCGCTGCTCGATTGCGACGTGGGGTGCTTGGACTCTGGGGCGGTGCTGCGGGCGTGCCGGGAGCGGCCCTTTGCGGTGGTGGGCGGGCCGCCGTGCCAGTCGTTCTCAACGGCGGGGTGTCGTCGGGGGCTATCGGACCTGCGTGGCAACGTCTTCTTGCACTTTGTGCAGCTGGCGTGCGATCTGGCGCCGGAGTTCATCGTGGTCGAGAACGTGCGCGGGCTGCTCTCGGCGCCTTTGCAGCACAGGCCCCACAGGGAGAGAGGAGAGGGGTTTGCCGAGCTCGCTGCTGAGGAGATGCCTGGCGGGGCACTGCGGCGGATCGTGGGGGACCTGGAGGCGCGAGGGTACGGCGTGAGCTTCCAGCTCTACAACGTGGCGAACTTCGGTGTGCCTCAGTCGCGCGAGCGGCTGGTCTTGATCGCACGGCGGGGCGGTTTGCGCGTGCCGCTTCTTTCTCCGACGCATTTGGAAGATGACTGGGCGACGTTCCGCTCTGCGGTGGCTGGATTGTCGTGCGTCGGCTCGTGCGCGCAGTTGCGGCCTGGGCGCGATAGGTATTTGCGGCTGCTGGGTCCGGGACAGAACTGGCGCGACCTGCCGGCCGGGATGCAGCGCGAGGCTTTGGGGCGCGCTTATGAGTCGAGCGGCGGGCGCGTGGGTTTTTGTAGGCGCGTCGCGTGGGACCGTCCTTCGCCGACTTTGGTGACTTGTCCGACGATGCCCGCGACAGAGCTGGTCCATCCGGAAGAGCTAAGGCCGCTCTCGGTGAACGAGTACAAGAGGCTACAGACCTTTCCGGACGGATGGGAAGTGCAAGGGCCGCTAACGGCACAGTATCGCCAGATCGGTAACGCGGTGCCGGTGATGTTCGGCCGTGCGATCGGCGAGCACTTGCTGATGTGCGCGCAGGGCGATGCGGCCAGAGGAGAGGGAGCGAGGGCGAGCCGTTACCGGAACACGGACGACGGTTCTTGGCGGCGTCTGCACGCGCTGGCTTAAAAGAGGAGCGCCCCGGGGTTTACCGGGGCGCTAGGATCGAGTCCTTACATAGCCGCTCTGCGGGCCATTCTCCTGCGCGCGGGCCTCCTTCGGGCGGAGGCCTTCTTTCGCGCAGTCTTCCTTCGCGCTGTCGACTTTCGAGCCGTCTTCCTTCGTGCTGTCGACTTTCGCGCGGTCTTCCTTCGAGTCGTCTTGCGACGCGCCGTTGACTTTCGCGCCGTGGACTTTCGTTTCACAGTCTTTCGGCGCGCCTTCGCCCTCTTTGCCACCGGCTTTCGCCGTGCAGTCTTTCTTCGGGCGGTCGTCTTCTTGGCCGTTCGCTTTCGGGCCGCTGGCTTTCGCTTCGCGGTCTTTCGCTTTGACCTCTTCTTCATTGCCATCTGTTGTCTACCTCGGAGAAGCTGTTCTTGTGCACAAGCTTCCGTAAGATATAAGACGGTCGACGGATGCCAAAAGCATTTGGTCTCAGGTTTATTTGAGCCGTCGGCTGCATTTTCTCTTGCGAAGATTGATGCACAGTTGTATTGTCGGACGGACATTCGTTGTTTATTAGGTGCAAGCAGATCGCAGGAAGATCTCTCGCGTGCGACGATGATCGCGCACTTGCATAGAAGGTTCGATGACATGTGGTGCGCGGGAGGAGAGTCGGAAGTCGAAAGTCAAAAGTGGGGGCCGAGAGTCGAGAGTCGAGAGTCGAGAGTCGAAAGTCGAAAGTGGGAGGCCGAGGGTCGAGGGTCGAGGGTCGAGGGTCGAGAGCCAGTGATTTGGGGGAGGACAAGGGGCCCTTTGGGCCCCGGACGTGCTGGGGCCGCGAGGGCACTTTCAAGCCGGCCAGACCCGCAGAAAATGCCGGTGGAAAAAAATGCCTGGAGTGGGCTGGGACGGCTTGACAGGGCCTGTCCCATGGCGTATAGTGAAGCCGTCCTCATCGTCCCGGGATTTGCTCTCCCCTTGCCCGGTGTCCGGTGGGGACATTTACTTTAAGCCCAAGGGCGCATCCCAGGCGGGCCCGCGTCGGTACTATCCTTGTGGACGGAGCCCCATCCTTGACACAACGGTTCGAAGACCCGATCCCAGTTGAAGAGCGACTGACCGAAGAAGAGGTCCAGTCGATCGTCAAGCGGTACGGGGAGGGGCAGGCGGGCGGGGACCCGCGCGCGAGGGTCGCGGACGTAGCGGAGGCGCTGCAAGTGGAGCCGGCGGTGGTGACGCGGCTACTGAGGGACATCCGGACCGCGGACTCTGAGAAACAACTGAAGGAGCGTCTGGAGTCGCTCGAGAAGGAGAACGCGGAGCTGAAGCGCCGCGCGGACGATTCGGACTACGGATACGGGGACTTCTATTCTTCGATGCACTGGTCGGGCCGGCGCCGGCTGCGAAGGCGCAGCCGCAGCTTCGCTCTTGCGGCCGCGGTGGCGGTGGTGGCCGGGGTGGCACTCAGCTCGAACAGCAGCAAGCCAGCGGCGCCGACGATCGTGATCGTCGCGATCGTAGCGGTGATGGTCTTCGCGCTGCGGTCATGGCGCCAGTGTCGTCTTTCCTGAGCGCGAGGCGAACACAGCGACGGCGAAGTCCGCGAGCACATTGAGGACGGTCTTGAAGACGTCCGTGAGCGAGTCGGTCATTTCGACGAGCACGACCGCCTCGAGCGGAAGCCCAGCCGCCATGTAAGCGCCCCAGGTTATGTTGCTCCCTCCCGCCGGCAGCCCGGGCGTCGCGAAGCTTAGGACGATCACCGACCCGATGAAGACCGCGAGCGCCTGCGGGCTGAGCGCGATGCCGAGCGCGGCCGCCAGGAACATCAGCTTGGCGATGGAGGAGATCGTCCTGTTCATCTTGAAGAGGCTGACGCACGTGGGGAGGACGATCTCGCTCGCAGGGCCAGGAAGCTCAATCTCTTGCGCGCTCTCGATCAGGCTTGGCAACGACGCGAGAGACGAGCGGGTGCCTGCCGCGACGGCGACGAGCGGGGACATGGCGGAGAGCATCGCGCTGAGGCTGCGGCGGGACGCGACTATCGTCGCGCCCGCTACGAGCACGGTCGCGACGGCGAGCAGGACGACGACGACGACGGCGAAGTGGACGAGGGTCCCGGCCGCATCGAGCCCCGACTGGCTCGCAAAGGAAAAGGTGAGCGAGAAGACGCCGAGCGGGATCAAGAGGATGACCCACCGCACGAAGGTGAGCACTGCGTCGCGGGCCGCGGCGAGGAACGCCTCGACTGGCTTGCGCCTCTCCTCTCCGATGGCGCGCAGCGCGAGCCCGAAGAGGAGGGCGATCACGGCGATCGGAAGGACGTCGCCTTTGGCGGCCGCCGCAAACGCGTTCTCGGGCATGAGCTGAGCGACCCAGTCGCTTGAGGCAGTGGGCTGCGCGCTCGCCGTCGCGCGCGAGACCTCGAGCGGGGAAGGCTGGTAGAAGGCCAGATAGAGCTTCATGGCGACGACGGTGAAGAGCGCGCTCGCAAGGAGCAGCCCGAAGATCCACCCGAAGGTCTTGGCGCCCCACTTGCCGAGCTCGCTCCCTTTTGGCAGGGAGCAGACGCCGACGGCGAGGAGGCAGAAGGTCAGCGGCACTACGGCGAGGCGCAGCGCGTTCATCCAGAGCCTTCCGACCGGCTCGATGTAGGGGAGCGCCTCCTTCAGCCACGGGGCCGCTCCGTTGTGGGCCAGTTCGCCAAGGAGGAAGCCGAGGATGAGGCCCGAAATGCCGCCGAGCGCGACGACGCGCGACGAACTGTGTCCGGCCCCAGCACCCACGGCGCGTTTATACCGGAGGAGGCGGGACGTTTGATGAGTGATGACCCTGGGTGAGGAGTGTGATAACCTGCGCACCAACTTGGAGCCCACGATGAAAGCGCTTTTACGATCTCTATCCGTTTTCTCGCTCGTTGCTTCCTGTACTTCAGCGTCGGCGCAGATCGAGGCGTTGGCGGGCTCGATGAAAGGGAAGGTGAAGGTGCAGCCCGTCGTGGCGCTGAAGGTGCGGCCGTTCGCGCTCGAGCGCGTGCGCTTGCTCGACGGGCCATTCAAGACAGCCCAGGAAGCGGACCACAGGTACCTATTGACCGTGGACCCGCTGCGGTTGTTGCACGGGTTCTATCAGAACGCGGGGCTGCCCACGCGCGGCGAGGCGTACGGCGGCTGGGAGCAGATGGACATCGCGGGGCACTCGCTGGGGCACTATCTTTCGGCCTGCTCGATGATGTACGCGGCGACCGGCGACGCAAGACTGTTGGAGAAGGTGCGGCTGACCGTTGACGAGCTGAAGAAGTGCCAGGACGCGCACAAGGACGGGATGGTCGCGGGGTTCCCGCAGGCGGACCGGGTTTGGGGCGAGATCAAGAAGGGGGAGATCAGGTCGCAGCCGTTCAACCTCAACGGGATCTGGGTGCCTTGGTACAACGAGCACAAGCTGCTTTCCGGGCTGGCGGAGGCTTACTTTTATTGCGACAGTACGGACGCGCTGCTCGTGGCGACGAAGCTGGCGGACTGGGCGATCGAGGAGACGAAGGGGCTGACGCACGACCAGTGGCAGACGATGCTGGGGACCGAGCAAGGCGGGATGAACGAAGCTCTCGCCAACCTTTACGGAATCACCGGTGAGAAGAAGTACCTGGAGCTGGCGGAGAAGTTCCAGCACGAGAAGGTGCTCGGGCCGCTGGAGCGCGGGGAGCGGAAGCTCGCGGGTCTGCACGGGAACACGAACATCCCGAAGGTAATCGGCGCGGCGCGTGACTACGAGCTTTCAGGCGAGAAGCGGTTCTCGGAGATCGCTTCGAACTTCTGGCACGAAGTGGTGGAGGACCACACGTACGTGAGCGGCGGCAACACGCTGGCGGAGTACTTCGGGCCGCCGCGACAGCTTTCTGCGCGGATCGGGTCGAACACGACCGAGACGTGCAACACGTACAACATGCTGAAGCTGACGCAGCACATCTTTTGCTGGCAGCCTTCGGTGGCGCTAGGCGACTATTACGAGCGCGCGCTGTGGAACCACATCCTGGCTTCGGTCAACCCCGAGCAGTACGGCGTGACCTACTTTTTGCCACTGGGGATGGGGGTGCAAAAGCACTTCAGCTCGGCTTTCGACGACTTCACCTGCTGCCACGGGACCGGGATGGAGAACCACGCGAAGTACGGCGAAGCGGTGTATTACGAGGACGGGGACACGCTTTATGTCGACCAGTTCATATCATCGGAGCTCGATTGGAAGGAGAAGGGGGTGAAGGTAAGGTGGGATTGCAGCCCCGACGGAACAGAAGGGGTGCTGTCGTTCGACTGCGAGGAAGCGGTTCGATTTACGGTGGCGGTTCGCGCGCCGGTTTGGGCGGAGGAGCTGCACTACCGCCTGAACAACGGGATGTCGTGGGCGGGAGCTCCGTCGGGCGAGTTCTTCACGATGGCGAACACGTGGAGGAAGGGCCTGACGCTCGAGATTGCTCTGCCGAGCCAGGTGAGGACGGAGGGGATGCCGGACGACGCACGGCGCGTTGCTTTCTTCTACGGGCCGATGCTGTTGGCCGGTCTTTGGGGCGCAGCGGACGATGGGCGCGGCCTACCTCCAACTGTAGTGGACAGCACGGACGAGGACTTGGCGCAACGGCCGATCGGCGCAGACGCGTGGCACTGGACATCGACGACGATGCGGCCCTCGAACATCGAAGTCGTCCCCTTCTACCAGGTCGCCTCGCAGAAGTACTCGGTGTTCTTCGACAAAGT
Organism: uncultured Chthonomonadaceae bacterium; assembly: GCA_946479035.1. The sequence goes on from CAMLDW010000001.1 coordinate 115,548, forward strand.
GACGGCGGAGCAGTGGAAGGCGAGGGCGGACGCCCACGCTGCCGAGCATTCGAGGCTTAAGGAGTTGGAGTCGCGGACGGTGGAGTTCGTAGACGTGGGCTCGCAGCGCGCGGCGCGCGAGCACAACTTAAAGAGCGAGAGCTCCTTCACGGGCGTGCTGAACGACAAGCGATGGCGCGACGCGCGCAACGGCGGGTGGTTCGAGTTCGAGATCGCGGTGGACCCCGACGGGCCGAACCAGCTGGTGCTCACGTATTGGGGCGGCGATGGCGGGAACCGGGTCTTCGACGTGCTCGTGGACGGCAAGGCGATCGCGACGCAGCGACTTACGGGCGACAGGCCGGGGGTGTTCTTCGACGTCGTTCACGACCTGCCCTTGGAGGCGACCAAGGGGAAGAAAGGAGTGACGGTGCGGATCCAGGCCGCTCCTGGCGCGATGGCCGGCGGGGTGTTCGGCGTGCGGACCGTGCGGGCGAAGACGTGATCATCTTGGCTCTCGAGCACAACGCGGCGGCTCCTACGACAGGCTCAGGATGACTTCGCGGCTGCGTTAGGCGACCAGCACTACTGCCTTGCGCATCTCAAAGTAGACTTGTATCCACATGGGCTTCGTCAAGTACGACAACCCTTTCCAGCTGAACCAGGACTTCTCCCCCAAGGGCGACCAGGAGAGGGCCATCGGCCAGCTTTGCGAGGGGCTGGAGGCGGGCTACCGGTACCAGACGCTGCTGGGGGCGACGGGGACGGGCAAGACGTACACGATGGCGAGCGTGATCCAGCGGATGCAGCGGCCCGCGCTGGTGCTGGCGCACAACAAGACCTTGGCCGCCCAGCTCTGCCAGGAGTTCCGCGCGTTCTTCCCCGAGAACTCGGTGCAGTACTTCATCAGTTATTACGACTACTACCAGCCCGAGGCGTACGTGCCGACGACGGACCTTTACATCGAGAAGGACTCGAGCGTCAACGAGGAGATCGAGCGGCTGCGGCACGCGGCGACGCAGGCGCTCTTGCAGCGGCGCGACGTGGTTGTGGTCGCGAGCGTTTCGTGCATCTACGGCCTAGGATCGCCGGAGACGTACGCCGAGCAGGCGGTGACTTTCGAGACGGGTCAGGAGTTCCCGCTCGACGACGTCCTGAAGAAGCTTGTGCACATGCAGTTCGTGCGGAACGACATCGTGCTCTCTCGCGGCTCGTTCCGCGTGAAGGGGGACCTGCTCGAGATCCAGCCGAAGGACGAGGAGGTCGTGACGCGGGTTGAGTTCAACGGCGACACGATCGAGCGCATCCGGCTGATCGACCCGTTGACGAAGGACGTGATCGACGAGCCGACGAAGTGCAGCATCTTCCCAGCGACGCACTACGTCACGCCTTGGGAGCGGCTGGACAAAGTGCTCTTGCAGATCGAGGAGGAGCGCGACGCGCAGGTCGCGCACTTCCAGGCGGAGAACAAGCTGCTGGAGGCGCAACGGCTGAAGCAGCGCACGGACTTCGACCTGGAGATGATCCGGGAGGTCGGCTTTTGCAGCGGGATCGAGAACTACTCGCGCTACTTCGACGGTCGCAAGGCCGGCGAGCCGCCGTACACGCTGCTCGACTTCCTGCCGCGCGACGCGGTGGTGTTCATCGACGAGTCGCACGTGACTCTGCCGCAGGTGCGCGCGATGTACAACGGGGACAGGCAGCGCAAGTCCGTGCTGGTGGACTACGGGTTCCGTCTTCCGAGCGCGCTGGACAACAGGCCGCTGCAGTTCGAGGAGTTCTTGCAGCGCGTGCCTCAGATCGTGTTCGTTTCGGCGACTCCGGCGCAGTTCGAGGCGGACAACGAACAGCAGCGCGTGCAGCAGATCATCCGGCCGACCTACATCGTGGACCCGGACGTGGAGATCAGGCAGACGAAGGGGCAGATCGACGACCTGATCCACGAAATCCAGGTGCGGGCTGCGCGCGGCGAGCGGACGCTGGTAACGACGCTGACGAAGAAGATGGCCGAGGACTTGACTGGATATCTAGAGGATTTAGCGGTCAAAGTTAACTATATCCACAGCGAAGTGCACTCGCTCGACCGGCCTGAGATCCTACGCGACCTGCGCCTAGGGGTCTACGACGTCGTGGTGGGAGTGAACCTCTTGCGCGAGGGGCTCGACCTGCCGGAGGTGACTTTGGTGGCGATCCTGGACGCGGACAAGGAGGGTTTCCTGCGCTCGGAAACGTCGCTCGTGCAGACGATCGGCCGTGCCGCGCGCAACGTGGGCGGCAAGGTGATCCTTTACGCCGACGACGTGACGGGATCGATGGAGCGCGCGATCGCCGAGACGGACCGCCGCCGCGAGGTGCAGCAGCAGTACAACAGGGAGCACGGCACCGAACCGACGACGGTGAAGAAGGAGGTGCGCGAGACCGTGCGCTCGCACGAGATGGTTGCGGAGACGCAGGCGGCGTACGGCGACAAGCCGTTCGACGCTTCTGCGCCCGTGATGATCGAAGACATACCGATCTTGGTCGGGCAGCTCGAGACGCAGATGCGCGAGTTGGCGAAGAACATGGAGTTCGAGCGCGCGGCGCAGGTGCGGGACGAGATCTCCGCGCTGCGGAAGCTGATCGGCGTGAGCGACGGTCGGATCGGTGTGGAGAAGAGGAAGCTTCCGGGGCGCAGGCGCTAGGATCAGTGCCAGTCGGCTCTAAGGAGGCCATAGATGTGGTCGTCGACGTGCCGATCTTCCCAGGCGACCTTCTCTCGCATCGTTCCCTCAAGGACGAAGCCGAGCCTTTCGAGGAGCTTTTGTGACGGGCGGTTGTTCGCGAACACCCACGCTTGCACGCGGTTTAGGCGCAGTTCTTCGAACGCATAACGGACGACTTCGGCGACTGCCTCGGTCGCGAGCCCTTTGCCCCAGCGGTCGGCCGAGAGCCCATAGCCGAGCGTGGCGCAGGAGCCGGGCTCTAGAGACAGCCGCACACCGCCGATGACATCGGACCCTTGTTCCATCGTCCAGTGGTAGTTCTTACGCGGATAGAGCGCGAGCGTCGTGACTTCTTTGCCGAAGAGCTCCTCGCAAAACTCGGGCGTCATGCGCCCAGGCGGATAGCACGCCTGGAAACGCTCGTCGGCCCAGTGCGACTTGAACACTTCAATGTCCTCTCTGCAAAGCTCGCGTAGAAGAAGGCGCTCGGTCGTCAAGCGTGGACGCAGGCGCTTGCTCATGAGCACGCTTAGGTAGTTCGTTCCCTCCCAGTCCACCTTGCCGACGTGCCGGTATCCGCGCTTGGCGTAAAAGTCGACAAGGTGTTTGGCGCCCTCGGCGGTGTCGATCGCCGCTTCGGTGCCGCCTTGGTGGAAGGCGTGCGCTTCCGCAGCGGTCAGGAGCTTCGAGCCGAGCCCTTCGCCTTGCACTTCTGGCGCGACGGCGAACTGCGTGACGACCCAGACGCCTTCCTTTCTGTACCAGTCCGGATCGCCTTGCTCGTGCGCAAGCTTAGTCGTGACTGTGCCGACGAGTCGCGCGTCCTTCTCAGCGACGAGGCAGTGCCCCTCGCTGCACCGCCTTCGCGTGTCCTCTTCTTCCTGCCACGTGCCCCAAAAGCGGAAGCCCATCTCTGCGAGGCGCTGGTAGGCCGAGCGCACCAGCGCGGTCATCTCGGCCATTGAGTCGGTCGGTGCGAGCGGTCGGACGATCAAGCCGATATGTTATCCCGCGTTGCGTGGGATACTGCCGGCCGTGGGGAAGAAGCCCGCGGCGGTGTACTGGTACGACGTGTACTGCTACCTCTTTTCGTGCCTCAACTTCTGGACTGCGTGGCACGGCTGGGGGTTCGCGCACGATCCGTACGGGCTGATCAACGCTGTGCCGTACTTCTCCAACATGGCAACCGACCAGGCGAGCACCGACGCCGTCGTACTGATGATCAGGACGATGGGCTGGTCACTCTTTGCGATGGGGCTGTTCTTCGGGGGTGCGGCGTTTACGCTCCCCTTCGCTCCAGCGACGAAGAAGAGTTGGACGGCGCACTTGCTGCACTTAGTATTCGGTATGAGCAGCTGCGTGATGCTGCCGATCTGCCTGCCGGTGCTGATCGCGTGGTTCAAGCCGCAGGTGAAGGCTTACTTCGGAGTCGAAGGCCGAAAGCCTTGACTTGCGCCATCACTTGTGGATCGCGTGGCCGAGGGTGTCCTCGTAGGCCTCCAGCACCGCCTCGGACATCGTCGGGTGCGCGTGGATGGTGTCCATCATCACGTCCACCGTCGCCTCTAGCTTGATCGCCACGACCGCCTGGTGGATCATGTCGGTGACGCCGTGGCCGACCATGTGCACGCCGAGGACCTCGCCGTACTTCTTTTCCGCGACGATCTTCACGAACCCGTCCTGGTGGGTGCTGGCCATCGCTTTGCCTAGCGGGCGGAACATGAACTTGCCGACCGCGACGTCGTAGCCCTGCTCGCGCGCCTGGCCCTCCGTGAGTCCGACGCTCGCTACTTCCGGCACCGTGTAGATGCAGTTTGGGATCGCCTTGTGGTCGGCTTTGCGGCCGGTGCCTTTGACGATGTTCTCGGCGGCGACCTGGCCCTGGTATGAGGCGACGTGAGCGAGCTGGACGATGCCGTTCACGTCTCCGATCGCGTAGATGTTTTCGACGCTCGTCTGCATCGTGTCTTTGACTTCGATGCCGGTCCGGCTCGTCTTGACGCCGATCTTTTCGAGGTTCATGTTGTCGGTATAGGCACGGCGCCCGACCGCGACGAGCACGATGTCGGCCTCGAGCTCTTTCTGCTCGCTGCCGGCCTTGACTCCGACCTTCCAGCCCTTCTTCTGCTTGGTGAGCTTCTCGACGGCGCTCCCGGTCATGATCTTGACGCCCTGGCGCGCGAGGAGCTTGCCTAGCTCTGTGCTGCAGTCCTCGTCCATCAGCGGGATGACCTTGGGCATCATCTCGACGATCGTGACATCGGTTCCGAGCGCGTTGAACACGTAGGCGAACTCGACGCCGATCACGCCGCCGCCGATGATCACCATCGACTTGGGCACCGAAGGCGCGCCGACTGCGTCGTCGCTCGTCCAGATCCCGTCGTCGCGCCCGCCTTCCAGTCCGGGGATCTTCGGGACGATGATCGCGGAGCCAGTGGCGATGATGAAGCTCTTCGCCTTCAGCCTCTGCTTCTTGCCGTCCTTCTCGATCTCGACTGTGTTCCTGTCGACGAACGAGGCAAATCCTTCAATGTGCGCGATCCCGTTCTTCTTGAAGAGGGTGGCGACGCCTCCTCGCTGCACGGCGACGATCTTGTCCTTGCGGGCGGACATCTTAGCGAAGTCATAGCCCACCTCGCCCTGCACGGTCACGCCGAACGCGTCGGCGTGCTTGACGTTCTGGTAGGCCTCCGCGCTCGCTATCCAGACTTTGCTCGGGATGCACCCTACGTTGAGGCACGTGCCACCGAGGTACTCCTTTTCAACGACGGTGACCTTCGCTCCGAGCTGTGCTGCCCGGATGGCGGCGACGTAACCGCCTGGCCCGCCACCGATAACGACGAGGTCCGTATCAAACTTCTCATTGGCCATGGGCTTTGTTCTTTCCTTGGGCTCCTGCAAGAGGGAGATCTCTTGGATGATCGCCTCCGCACCCGAAACGGCCGCCCCTAGAAGGCTCGCGGGGCTCGTGGAGTGCCTGGAGGGCGCGGACACGGGGCCAGTGTACCCATCACATTTACCTGCTCCCGGACCGTCACGGACGCGCTCGGGAGCACAGCAAAAGTGCCTGTGTCGCGCGCCGGCGCTGGGCTTTTTTCGCGCGCACGGGTAATCGCGGGCCAGGCTCCTGTACTCTCTCGCAGTCGATCGCTATGTCTCGTCGGTTCGAGAGGGCTGGAATCCTGTCATCGCGCGCGGACCCGCTCGTCTGCGCGTGCGGCGCCGCGCTTGCGGTCGTTGGACTGCTCATCGTCGCGCTGTCCTTGGCGCTGCCAGGTGCGTTGGCAGGCGTGCTTTCGAGCGCGAGCATCGCGACGCCGGTCGGGGCCGTCTCGTTGGTCGCGCTGGGGGTCTGTCTCGCGATGCGGGGAGTGCGCGAAAGGCCGTCGATCCTTACTTGGGCGATCGAAGCGCTGGCTCTTGTCGTCGTGGCTGCTTGCGGCGCGCAAGTGCTAGGAATCGCGCTGTCGCCGCAGGTCAGCGCTGCGTGGGAGCTTGCGCGCAGCCCGGACTCGGCATCGTTCACCTCCGTGCTTCTCCGGGCGGACCTCTGGCTCCTCGTCGGTTCTGCGCTCGTGCTCCTCTCGCTCGCTCCCGAAGGGTTGGCTGAAACGGCGACGAGAGCCTGCTCGCTGCTCGTCGTTGCGACGGTCGCGTTCCTGCTGACGATGGTCGGCGCGCTCTACGCTTCAGAGGGGTCTGACGGCGGCACCGTGATGGTCGCCGTGATCATCGGGCTGGTAGCGCACATCTGCGCGGTGGGCGTGCTGCGCGTACGAGAGGACGAGCCGTCGTTTGTGACCCGCGTGGCGACCCTGCTGCCGCTTGCGCCGGTCGTTGCGATCGGGGTGATCTTGGGGACCTGGACCTGGGCGCCGCAAGATCCGGTATCGCCGCCGATCGCCGTCGGTGCAGCGCTCTTGCTCTACCTCGGCGGGGTGGTGGCCTTCGCGGCGACGCGCCTGGCTCGGTCTGCGCGGTCTTCGAGCGCCGCCGAGGCGAGGTCTGCGGACCTCACTGCGATGGCGCGCGCCGCGGAGGAGGCCGGCGGGCATGGGACATGGAGGTTCCAGCTCGGGACCCAGGAGGTCGAGCTTTCCGATATGGCCGCAAGGATCTTGGGCCGCAGCTCGAGCGTCGTTCCGCGCGAATCGCTCGCGCTCGGGATTCACGCGGACGATGCGGCAGCGATGAGCGGGTGGATGGAAGGGCTCTCTGACGCGACCGGCCCGACCTCGGTCGTCGTGCGCATGGCCTTCCAAGGAAGCGACGAGAAGTGGATCGAGTTCGCGGGCACTTTCGCGCACGGTTCGTCGCAAGTCTGCGGGACAGTGCGGGACGTCACCTTTTCCAAGAGGGCGCTGGACAGGCTGGAGGCGACGGTCGCGCTGCTCAAAGGCGTGGCTGCGACCGTGCCGGACGTCGACTTCGTATACGACGTGCGCAGCCTTAAGTACGACTACATGAACCGCCCGCTCGGCCAGCTCTTTGGCATCGCAAGCGAACTGACGGGAACCTTCATCGAGGATCATGTCCACCAGGAAGACGCGAAGCGCTACATGGAGCATGTCCGAGCGGTCAACTCCTCCCTAGACGACGCGGTCCATCAGGTCGATTACCGAGTGGTTCGCGACGACGGTCGGGTCGTGTGGATCAGGAGCCGGGCATCGGTCTTCCTGCGGGCGGAGGACGGCACGCCGCTTAAGGTCTTTGGCACGGTGCAGGACGTGACTGAGATGAAAGAGGCCGTAAGGATGCTCGAAGACGCAAAGGCGCAGTTCGAGCGCGTGAGCAGCCAGTCGCCGGGCGTGATTTACCGCTTCGCCCGATCTCCCAGCGGGGAGATGAGCTTTCCTTACTTGAGTGAGGCTGCGCTGCAGATCTTCGGCGTCTTGAGCGAGGAGATCAAGCGTTCGCCGGAGAGCGCTTTCGACCTCGTACACCCCGACGACCTTGCGGGACTCTATGAGCGGATCGAGCTCTCAGCGCGCACAATGACCGACTTCGTCTGGGCCGGTAGGGTGTCCAAGAACGGAGGCTCGACGCGTTGGATCCAGGCGAACTCGCGCCCTTCGCGCTTGGAGGACGGGACGACGGTGTGGGACGGCGTAGCGATCGATGTAACGGCCATGAAGGAGGCGGAGATCGCGCTCCAGCGCACGAACGACCGAATGGACCAGCTGCTCTCGCAGTCTCCGACCGTCGTTTATGAGTGCGCTCCAGACCCGCCGTACTTGCTGACCACCGTCGCTTCCAACGTGCGCGCGCTGCTGGGGCTCTATCCGGACCAGGTCGTCGGGCGCAGCCTTTTTTCAACAGGGCTCGCGCATGCCGACGACGAGGAGGCGGTGAGGCTGCACGGCAAGAGGTTCATCGACCACGGAAACTCGTCGCTGGAGTATCGGATGCGGACGGTGAGCGGCGACTACGTGTGGGTGCGCGACGACGTCCGCATCGTCTCCCACGAGCAAGGGCGCTCAGAAGTCGTGGGCGCATGGACCGACGTCACGGTGCAAAAGGAGGCGATGCTGAGGTTGATCGAAAGCGAGTCCCGCCACCAGCGCACTGCGGCGAGCCTACCGGGCATGGTGTTTGAGCTTCTCTTGCACGAAGACGGGCGTCCGGAGTTCACGTACGTCAGCCAGGGCTCGTTCGCACTGACGGGGCTGGCGCCTCAGGAGATCGTCGCGCGGCCGGAGGCGCTCCTGCGCCTGATCGACACCGAGGACAAGACGAGGCTCTATCGCGAACTGGTCCGGACGCAAAGGGACCTCGGCGACCTGTTCTGGGAAGGGACGCTGACGACCGCTTCGGGCGTTGCGAAACGAATCCGGTTCACGGGGAAGTGCGAAGGGAGCGGCGACGACGATGGCAGTTGGTCTGGGATCGCCGCCGACGTGAGCGTAGAGCGCGCGTTTGCGGAAGCGGCCGCCGCTTCGCACGAGCTGATCGACGACCTGTTGGCGAGCGTCTCGGACGCCGTCGTCGAGTTTGACGGCCACGGCAGGGTCACGGGTGCGAACGAGAGCGTCCAGAGACTGCTGGGATATCGCGGCCAGGAGATCGTCGGCCTCGACATCGGCGCGCTCTTGTCAGACGAGGAGCGCAGCTTCCAGAGCCAGACCGTGTCGGGTTACTGGCCGGCGAACCGGGATGAAAACACAGGCGACCGGCGAGAGGTCTTCGCTCACCACAAGTCTGGGGCGCTGATTCCGGTCGCGATCACGGTCCTCCGTGCCTCACTAGCAGGAGCAGAGAGGTACTTGTGCGTCTTGCAGAGGACAGAGCCTGGGGAGAGGCGAGCGCCGGCTGCGGCTGCCGTAACGGTCACCGAGCCCGCGGCTGGCTCGGGACGCGAGTCGTTGGATACGCCGATGATCGATCTGGGAGCGTCCCGGCGCATCGAGATGCTCGTGGTCGCCTCCGAGAGCGAGGCGCAAAGGCTCTTGTTCGACGAGCCCGGGAAATGGAGCGAGTTCTCAGTGACGATTGCAACCTCGATCGGCCTGGGCTTGGAGCTGGCGAAGAAGCACCCGCCGGAAGTGCTCTTGTTCGCGAGCCTAGGTCCCGTACAGGTCCTCTTTGGAGTCCTGGAGGCCGTGCGCACGGACGAAGACCTCGCCGACGTGCCGGTGATCGTGCTGGACCGCATCGCCAGCCCAGAGGCCCGGGAGCGGCTGGTGCGGTCCGGCGCGACGCGCGTTTTGGAGGAGATCGACCCGCTAAACAGCCTTTCGGACCTGATCGGCTCGGTCGTCAGGAAAGCCACTTAAAGCCGCAAAGCCTCACCCAGAGTGAAATGTGGATGTGCAAAGCCTGAATACGTCGATTATTAATCAATAATGACCACGGGTGTTTGATGCGGAGTCAGACCTCTCGTCGCGGGCTGGCAGGAAGGGGGACAGGAGGGTCGGTCCTTGGTCGGGGCTTGGCCGGCGTTTGCCTTGCCTCGGTAGCCGGCGCATTGGCGTGGGAGGCTTCGCGGGGGCCGATCGGCATCGCTCTTTGGGCTGGCCTCGTCGGCACGGCGCTCGCTTCAGTGCTTCTGTTCTGGCAAGTCGGTGCGCGCACCGTCAGCCGAGGGTCTTTTGTGGCAGGGTCTGGGGCGGTCCTGGCAGGCTCGGTTATCGTCGCGCTTTCTTCAGCCGGTCGCATTGAAGGGATGTACATCGCGCTCGAGCTCGCAGCTTTCTCTGCGACCCTGACACTGATCGATGCCGGCAGCCGCTTTGGCAGAAGGTGGCCTACGGCGGTCGCTCTGGCGTCGCTTGCTCTGCCACTGTTGCGGCTCCTCGACGGCTTGTATTCCAGTTTACTGGGAGTGCAGGCGGCTGCACACCTGGACCTTCCGATTTCGCTCTCGATAGTGTTCTTCCTATTCGGAGCCTCGTCTGCAGTCGTCCTTTTCGAGCGCGAGTACACGAACAGCCTAGAAAGGTCGCGACGGCTCTTGCGCCCCGGCGTCGCGGTCGCAGCACTCATGACCATTGGGATCGTCGCGATGCAGTACTTGCGGATCCACGACGACCCATATGCGCTAGTCGCGCACTATGGGTCTAGCATCGTGTTGACGGCCATCTCGGTGCTGGTGTTCCTAGCCGTCTCGTGGGAGGTGCTCTTGCAGCTCGCTAGCCTCTCGGACAGGGAGTCGGTCGCAGCGAGCAACCTCGCGGAGGCGCTCGAGAGCAACTCGCGCTCGCTGCAAAGCGCAAAGATCGGCGCATGGGAACGCGATTTGCGGACCGGGTCGATCAAGGTCAGCTCGGAGGCGGCGTCCGTGTTCGGGATCGAGCCGACGGCACGGACATTGACATACGAGGCGCTGATCGGCGCGATCCACCCCGAAGACAAGCCGCGCTTCCTTGACGCGGTCAACGCGTGCATCTTTGGCGGAGCGGACTACGAGCTGGAGTACAGGATAAGGACCCCAGGCGGAGTCGACAAATGGATCTCGGCCAAGGGCGACGTGTGCAAAGACGCGGAAGGCACGCCGGTGCTTTTCGCCGGAGTGGTCGAGGACATAACCGAGCGGAAACTGACCGAGCAGCGCCTGCTCGAGACGCAACTGCGTTACGAGCGAGTTGCAGACAACATCCCTGGCGTCGTCTACCAGTCGGTGCAGTTCGCCGACGGGCGCGAGGAGATTGCGTATATCAGCGAGTCGGTACGGGAGGTTTTCGGGCACTCTCGCGACGAGGTCGTGAGGCACCCCGAGCTACTGACACGATCGATCCATCCGGAAGAGATAGCTGCGTATGAGTCGTCGCAGGCAAGGGCGAGCGAGAAGGCCGCGACGAGCGACTGGACCGGCCGGATCCTCCGCCTGGACGGCCAAGTGAGATGGATCCATCGCGTGAGCCAACCAACGCTCCGCCCAGACGGCGCGACGGTCTGGGACGGCGTCGTGCTCGACGTGACCAGCCACAGAGAGGCCGTGCAGGAACTGAACGCGACAAGGGACCGATTGGCCTGGATCCTGAGGTCGAGCCCGGTCGTCGTGTACGCGTGCGCCGCTGAGCCGCCGTACCCGCTGACCTACCTCAGCGACAACGCAGGGGCGTTGCTTGGAATCCCCGCGCAAGAATGGCTCACGGACCCCAACTACTGGCACCACCGCGTGCACCCCGACGACGTTGAGGCCGCCAAGGGTTCGCTGGAGGAACTGGGCGACGGCGGGACCGCGACCCTCGAATACCGGATCCGAATACCTTCCGGCGAGTACAGGTGGATCCGCGACGAGATGCGAATGGTGACTGAGGACGGCCAGCGCGAGGTCGTCGGCACAGTCGTGGACGTTACAGAAAGGCGGGTGGCGCAGGATGCGCTGCGCCTGAGCGACGAGCGCTTCCGCGCCATGAGCGGCGCGTCTCCGCTTGGGATATTCATGGCCGACCCACAAGGGAAGGTCGTGTACGTCAATGCGAAAATGGCCGAGATCGTCGGACGGCCGGGCGCGTCCCTGCTGGAAGCCGCTTGGCTCGGCCATGTGCACCCGGACGACGCGGAGCGGGTCGCAGAACGCTATTCGGAGGCGGTCTCAAGAACGGCGCCCACCTCGTTCCAGTGCCGCATGCGCAATCCGCGCCGAGGGACGATTTGGGCGAGCATCAAGACAGCGCCGATGCGCGACGGCGCGCGCGTGATCGGGTACGTGGGGACCCTCGAGGACGTGACGGAGGTCCACGACCTAGAACTGCAGTCCGAACAGGCGCGCATCGAGGCGGAGAAGGCGAGCCAGGCCAAGAGCGTGTTCCTCTCGCGCATCAGCCATGAGCTGCGCGCCCCGTTGCACTCAATGCTCGGTTTTGCGCAGTTGTTGGAGATGGACGACCTCAACCCAAAGCAGCGCGAGAGCGTCGAGTACATCCTCAAGGGCGGCAGGCACCTCGCATCTCTGATCACAGACGTCCTCGACGTCGCAAGGGCCGAGAGCGGGGAACTGCACGTCGACGTTCGGGCGACGCCGCTCTTTCAGACGGCGCGCGACGCGATCCAAATGTTGGACCCTCTCGCGCGGACCGCCGGTGTGACGGTCGACCACAAGCTCGCGGACGAGGACGGTGTATACGTCCAGGCCGACCCTCAGCGCCTCCGCCAAGTGCTCTTGAACATCCTTTCGAACGCGATCAAGTACAACCGCCCGGAGGGGATCGTTACCGTGTCCTGCCAAGTCCTGCCCGACCGCACGACCGTCCTGAGCGTGCGGGACACTGGCACCGGGATCCCGCCCGAGAAAACAGGCCGTCTGTTCGTCCCGTTCGAGCGGCTCGGCGCGGAGCAGTCGGGCATCGAAGGGACCGGCCTGGGGCTCGCTCTCTCCAAGCGGCTGCTTGAAGCGATGGGAGGGTCGATCACGATCGAATCCGACGAGAGGATCGGCACAGAAGCGAGGATCGAGCTCGTCTCCTCGCCACCGCTCGTGCGAAGGTCGGTCGTCGAGACACCGGGTGGCAATCGCAAGGCGCTCCGCATCTTGATCCTCTCGGAAGAACCGGCGGTCCGCGCCCTGCTCGAGTCGGTGCTCGGAACTCGGCCCTCAGATTCGGTCTCAAGCGCCGATTCAAGCGGTTCTGGGATACAATCTGCCCTGAGGAACAGACCAGACTTGGTCTTTCTAGACGAGTCGCTCTCGGGAGCGACCGCCGTAAGCGCCTTGGAGACCATGAGGCGGGAGCCAGTCTTGGCCGAGACAGCGTTCGTCGTCGTGGGAACGGACATGGACAATCCGAGGATCGAACGATTCAAGGACGCCGGTGCGGCCGCGTGCATCAACGGACCGATCGTCGCGAGCAGGCTCCTGGCTCTCGTCGATTCCCTCCTGGGGGCCACGAGGACTTGATCAGGGTCGCCGAGGACCTCCGCGGCATGCACATCGTCGTCATGGACGACGAAGAAGCGAACCTGCGGCTGATGGAGCGGTTTCTGCAGGAGGCGGGGATGGAGTGTGTCACCCTGATCAGCGACCCCGCTCGGACGCCCGAGCTGCGCGAACTCTCTCCAGACGTGATCTGCCTCGACCTGCACATGCCGGGGCGCGACGGGTTTTCCGTGCTGCAAGAGATCAGAGAGACGATGCCGGAGCTGCGGCAGGTCCCGGTCCTCGTGTTCACGGCCGACGACTCGATCCTTTCGCGCACCAAGGCGCTCGACCTCGGCGCAAACGACTTCATCAGCAAGCCGGGGCAGGCGGTCGAGATCGTCTTGCGCGTCCGCAACTTTCTCCGCACGCGCAAGCTGTACAAAGAACTGGAGCGGTACAGCCTCGACCTCGAAGGGAAGGTCCAGCGCAGGACGCTCGATCTATACGAAGCGACCGAGGACTGCCTTTGGCGGCTGGCGCGCGCATCGGAGTACCGCGACGACAACACCGGTGAGCACACGATCCGCGTCGGCGTAATCTCTTCCCGCATCGCAAACCAGCTCGGCATGCCGTTCGACGACGTCGACATGATCCGCCGCGCCGCGCCGCTGCACGACATCGGCAAGATCGGCGTCCCTGACTCGATCCTGCTCAAGCCTGGGAAGCTCACGCCTGACGAGTATGCGGTGATGCGGACCCACGTCAAGATCGGCGGCAGCCTCCTTTCCGGCAGCAGCTCCAAGCTCATGGTGATGGCAGAGAAGATCGCGCTGACCCACCACGAGAAGTGGGACGGAACCGGCTATGGCATGGGGCTGGCGGGCGAGGAGATCCCGCTGCCTGGACGAATCGTCGCCGTCGCCGACGTCTTCGACGCCCTCACCCACGACAGGCCGTACAAGCAGGCTTGGCCGACCGAGAAGGCGGTCGAAGAGATCCGTTCACAAGCGGGCCAGCACTTCGACCCACAGGTCGTCGATGCCTTCTTGGCAGTGGCGGACGCATCTAGGACGGGGCTCGCGGTCTAGGCGATCGTCACGCCTTCGCACAGGTACACGTCCTGGATCGCGTTGAGGAGCGCCACGCCGTCCTTCATCTTCTTCTGGAACGCCTTGCGCCCTGAGATCAGGCCCATCCCTCCTGCGCGCTTGTTGATGACAGCGGTCTTCACGGCGTCCTGAAGGTCGCTCGATCCGCTCGCGCCGCCAGAATTAATGAGGCCCGCGCGTCCCATGAAACAGTTCGCGACCTGGTAGCGTGTGAGGTCGATCGGGTGGTCTGTCGTCAGCTCGGTGTAGATTCGCTCGTCCAGTTTTCCGTATGAAGATCCGCCGGTGTTGAGGGCCTTGTATCCGCCGTTGCAGTCGGGCAGCTTTTGTTTGATGATGTCGGCCTCGATCGACACGCCCAGGTGGTTCGCCTGCCCGGTCAGGTCGGCGGACGTGTGGTAGTCCTTGTCCTGCTTGAACTCGTTGTTGCGCAGGTAGCACCAGAGCACGGTCACCATGCCCAGCTCGTGGGCGAGCGCGAACGCCTGCGAGACCTCCCCGATCTGCCGACCGCTCTCGTCGCTTCCAAAGTAGATCGTCGCGCCGACCGCCGCTGCGCCCAGGTTCCACGCCTGCTCGACCTGCGCGAACATGATCTGGTCGAACTTGTTGGGGTAGGTCAGCAGCTCGTTGTGGTTCAGTTTGACGATGAACGGGATCCTGTGCGCCCACTTGCGGCTGCACGAGCCGAGCACGCCGAGCGTCGAGGCCACCGCGTTGCACCCGCCCTCGAACGCGAGCTCGACGATCTTGTCTGGGTCGAAGTAGTCGGGGTTCTTGGCAAAGCTCGCACCGGCGCTGTGCTCGACTCCCTGGTCCACCGGAAGGACGCTCATGTACCCGGTGCCCGCGAGCCGACCGTGGTCGATGAGCGACTGGAAGCTGCGCAGCGCCTGGGGGTTGCGGTCGGAGTCCTTCACGACCCGGTCGACGAAGTCCGGCCCGGGCAGGTGGAGCCGACCCTTGTCGATCGTCTTGCACTTGTGACCCAGCAGGCCTCCCGCCTCCGCGCCGATGGTCTTGGCGATCTCGTCCAGTCCGCTTGCAGCGATGCCGGCCATGTTCGGCCCATTTTGGCACGGCGCTGGCGGGACAGCGGCGGGACGGCTGAAACCGCCTCGGGCCGTTCCGTGTATAAACAGACCGGTGGCGGCCCGGCCGCCCGTGTGGGATCGCATGCGTACGTTCTCCCTGGTCCTAGTCGTAGGTCTGGCGTGTCAGGCCTTGCCCGTTCTTGCCCAGAACTCGAGCGCGCAAGGCCTGACGCTCGAACGCGCCCTCCAGATGGCGCGGGAGAACAACGGCACGGTGCGGGCGGCGCTGCTCAACTACGAGGCCAGCAGGGCGAACTCACGTTCCGCCTTTGCTGCCTACTTCCCGGCGCTCACGCCGAGCTTCGAGTACCAGACGACGCGCGACGACGTCTACACTGGCTTCTCCCGCGGTCTCTTGAATGACACGGCGAGCACTTCCGCGCTCACCGCCTCTTGGCTAGTCTTGGACGCCGGCGTGCGCGACGCGACCTATCGCCGCAGCGCTATCTTTAGGAACATCAGCGAGCAGTCCGCGCTCCAAACCTTGCGCGAGGTCCTCTTTTCCGTCCACAGCACGTTTTACGAGACGCTCCGCGCAGACGAGCTGCTCAAGGTGCGCCAGTCGGAGCTCGACCGCGCGCTCGAGATCGAAAAGCAGACGAAGGAGTTCGCAGAGACCGGAGCGGGCGCGAAAAAGGACATCCTTCAGGCGACTGCGGACGCGCTCAATGCAAAGGCTTCCTTGCTCACGGCGCGCAACGGGGCCTCCACCTCGCGCGCAAACCTCAAGGCGGTGCTCGGCGTGCCGGAGCGCGAAGGACTGGAAGCAGTGGTGGCCCCGCAACAGGACGAGATCCAAGCCGTCGACTACACGCTCGAAGACGCGCTGCGCGAGGGGCTCAAAAGCCGGCCAGACCTCCAAGCGCAGCGATACCAGGTCGACGCACAGCGGCAGTCCGTGCGCCTGGCGCAGATCGACCATGGCCTGACCTGGACCCTAGACGCTGTCCACACCCATGCCTTTTCGCCAGACCCGTTCGACCACTCAGCCCTGGTCTTCCAGATCTCGATACCGCTCTACGACGGCTCGCGATCCGGCGAAAACCTGCGTTCCAACCGCCTTGGTCTGGAAGCAGAACGTGCGTCGCTCACTCAGCTCGAGCGCGACGCGTCCGCCGAGGTCGAGTCGGCGTATAAGGAGTTCGCGCAAAACCAAGAGCGGCTGACCGCCTCCAAAGCGGCGCTCGAGGCGTCCCAGCTGAACTACAAAGCGGCGTTCGAGGCGCGCGCCCAGGGTGCCGGCGAACTCATCCAGCTCCTCACAGCGCAGGTCAGCCTTACCACCGCCGAGTCGAACTACATCGAGGCGTACTACGACACGCTGATCAGCCGCGTCAGGCTGAGCCTCGTCACGGGCAGGCCGCTTCCGGGTGAAAAGCCTTGAGCGAGCAGCAGCCCGTCATCCTTTCGCAGGATTTGTGCAAGGACTACGTCATGGGCGACGTAGTCGTGCACGCTCTGCGCAGCGTATCAGTGAGGATTGAGCAGGGCGAGTTCGTCGCCATCATGGGCCCGAGCGGTTCAGGGAAGTCCACTTTCATGAACCTGGCGGGCTGCCTTGACCGGCCGACGAGCGGCGAGATCTTCCTGGCGGGCAGGGCGATCTCCGGAATGTCCGACGACGAGCTGGCAGAGCTCAGGAACAAGTACATCGGCTTCGTGTTCCAGTCCTACAACCTTCTGCCGCGAACTACCGCAGCCCAAAACGTCGAGCTACCGCTCATGTACGCAGGGGTCAAAGACCGCCGCGCGCTCTCACAGGCCGCGCTCGACCGCGTCGGGCTAGGGCACCGCAAGGGCCACAAGCCGAACGAGCTCTCAGGCGGGCAGCAACAGCGCGTCGCGATCGCGCGGGCCATCGTGAACGACCCCGTGCTCATCTTCGCCGACGAGCCGACGGGCAACCTCGACACGCGGACTTCGCACGAGATCATGGCGCTCTTCCAGGAGTTGAACAGGCAAGGGAAGACGATCGTCCTCGTCACGCACGAGTCGGACATCGCAGAGCACTGCGGGCGCGTCGTGCGCTTCCGTGACGGTAGGGTCGAAAGCGACGAGCCCATCCACAACCCGGTCGATGCGCGGGTCGAGCTCGCCAAGCTCCCCGCGGAAGAAACGGCGTAGGCCGTCATCCAAGGCAAGCTTCCGTCACCGCGGTCACTGGGCCGCCTGTGCCTGGACAGCACAATCCTTAGCGTGAAGGCAGTCTACACTGTTGCAGGCGTCGTGCTCGTGGGAGTCGGGTTCGTCGGGATCTTTGTGCCCGGACTGCCGACGACGGTGTTCATGATACTCGCGCTCTTCTGTTTCAAGAGGGGGAGCTCTCGCCTGGAAAACTGGCTGCTCAACCACCGGCGCTTCGGGCCGACTCTTAGCGACTGGGAGCGGCACCGGTCGATCAAGCCCCGCACGAAAGTCATCGCGATCACGACGATGTGGGCGTTCATCGCCGTCTCGTTCATCTTCGTTCCGAACGGCTGGGTCTTGGCAGCGGTCGCTGCTCTCGGAGCCTTCGCCACCTGGTACATCGGTTCGAGACCATCGCTGCAGTCGTCAAGCTCTCCGCTTGTTGCGCCATAGCGGGTCACTTGGGTACCGGCCTTGAGGCCCACTGTCTGGCCAGCGCGTCTATGAACCGCCACCTCTTGTCGTCCCCGCGCCCCTCCGCGAGCCCAATGCGCGTCGAGACCAGGACCTTATTCACAGGGTCACCGACCACGAGGCGGATGCGCGAGCGCGGATCGAGCAGGTCCGTGCCGGAAGTACGACCGTCGATCCCCAGCGCCGCCGCGATCTTTCCCGGCCCGGAGAGCAGGTCGCGCTCCGCGCTCGCCCTCGGCCTTCGCGACCACATCGCCTCGATCCCTTCGAGAGGCACCGCCCCGCGCAAAAGCACCGCGCCGCACTCCCCCCCGGGCCGGCACGCCACGTTCAGCATCCAGTGGTTGCCGTAGGTGAAGTAGACGTAGGCGTGCCCGGCAGCGCCGAACATGGGGGCGTTCCGCGGCGTCATCCCGCGGCAACCGTGCGATCCCAGGTCTTTGCTCCCGCCGTATGCCTCCGTCTCGACAATACGCATCCGGCAGTCCGGGCCGACGATCTCGCATCCGAGGAGCCTACGCGCGCTCGACGTCACCTGGGAGCTTGTTAAGAACTCGCGGAACGCGCCTGGCGACACAGGGCGAGTCTATCACCGCGCTCCAGCATGGGCCTATCGGGCCGACTTTCACCCACTGGCCGGGTTTAGGCGCACAATTCTCTCTTGGCCGCGACGGTGTTGCCGCGACCGGGCCCGCAAGGATGAGGGCTTGGCAGTCAAATGAGCTCATCTGAAAACGCCTCGCTCTTTAAGAGGCTCAAATACACTCTTCTCGGGGCGCCGATCCCGACGTCCAAAGCCCACCACGAACGGTTGGGCATCCTCACCGGGCTACCGGTCTTCGCCTCGGACAACCTCTCCTCGAGCGCGTATGCGAACGAAGCGATCCTCGGCGTGCTGGTGCTCTTCAGCGCCGGGCTTGCGGGGCTCCAGATCTGGCTCTCGCTCTCGATCGCGGTCCTGATCGCGATCGTCGCCTGGTCTTACAAGCAAACCATCTACGCCTACCCCAACGGCGGTGGCTCGTACATCGTCGCGAGCAGCAACCTCGGCGAGAAGCCAGGGCTGATCGCGGGCTCGGCGCTCATGATCGACTACGTGCTGACGGTCGCCGTCTCTGTGGCCGCTGGCGTGGCCGCGATCGTCTCTGCGTTCCCGTCGCTGCACTCCTGGCTGGTCCCAATCAGTTTCGCGTGTATCGTGGTCATAGCCTTTGGCAACCTCCGCGGAGTTCGAGAGTCCGGGGCAGTGTTCTCGATCCCGACCTATGGCTTCCTGGCATCCATGGCGCTGCTCATGGTGTTCGGTGTCGCCAAGGCGCTCGCCTCGCCCGCAGTGCACCAGACTATCCTGTCCGAACCAGGCATGATCGGAAAAGAAGCGGCCCTGCCCATGCTCTTTGTCGTGCTGCGCGCCTTCGCCGCCGGCTGCACGGCGCTCACTGGGATCGAGGCCGTCAGCAACGGCGTACAGGCGTTCCGCGACCCGGCGCCGCGCAACGCCTCTCGCACGCTGCTCATCATGGCGTCGATCCTGACAGCGCTCTTCATCGGCATCGGCTTTATCACGCTGCGGATGCCGACCATCGAGCTCTATGCGACGAAGAACCCTCAGTACACGACGCTGGTCTCGCAGATCGCCGCGTGGACCTTTGGGGGCTCGCACTCGTTCGGTTTCTACTTCGTGCAGTTCGCGACCGCTGGGATCTTGGTCCTCGCGGCGAACACGGCGTTCCAGGACTTCCCGCGTCTCTCGAGCATGCTCGCTCGCGACGGCTTCTTGCCGCGTCCGCTCGCCAGGCAAGGAGACCGCCTCGTGTTCCAGAACGGGATCATCCTGCTTTCAGTGGCGTCGGCGCTGCTCGTGTGGGCCTATCACGGCGAGCTGGACCAACTGCTCCCTCTCTACGCGGTGGGCGTTTTCATGGCGTTCACGCTCTCGCAGGCCGGTATGGTCGTCCATTGGCACAGGCTAAAGGAGAAGGGCCACGGCTTTAGCATGCTCATCAACGGCTTTGGCGCTGTCGTGACCGGCATCGTGACGATCGTGCTGTTCGCGACGAAGTTCTCCGAAGGCGCGTGGATGATCGCAGTGGTGACCTTGTTGTTCTACGCCGCGTTCCGTGCAGTGAAGAAACGGTACAGCTCGATCAACGCGCAGCTCTTCAGCGGGCGCAGGACGGCCAGGCCGCTCGAGGGCCACACTGCGATCCTGCTCGTTGGCAGGACCCACCGGGGCACGATCAAGGCCATGGACTACGCGCTCTCTTTGCACGGCGGCTGCCGCGCCGTTCACGTCGCTCTCAACGAGAAGGCGGTGCCTGAGATCTTGGCGGAATGGGAGAAGATCGCTCCTGGAATCCCGCTGATCGTGCTCGCCTCCCCCTATCGGTCCCTGATCGACCCGGTGCTTGAGTACGTAGACGAGATCAGGGCCGAGAAGCCGGACGAGGTCATCACAGTGATCGTGCCTGAGGCGATTCCGACTCGCTGGTACCACCGCTTCCTCCAAGAGAACCTCGCGTTCCAGCTCAAGTTCGCGCTGGGGGCAAGGCGCAACGTCGTCGTCACGAACGTCCGCTACTTCCTCGAGTGAGTTCTTGTTTCTTGCGGAACCGCCCGCTGGCCCCTAAACGCTCCAGTCATACGAATACAATCGCGGGCATGGACGAAGCGAAGCTCAGGGCGTGGTGGTTTGCAAGGCAGGGCCTCGACGGCTCGCTCAAGGGTAAGAGCCCTGCGCAGGTCTTGGAGCGCTCCGGCTGGGCGCGCTCTGTCGGCGGCGCGAACCCGTATCTGACGCTCCACTCGCGGGCAGGCACCTCGCAGGCCGTCGCGGACAAAGCCGCCAAGGAGACGAAGATCCACGAGCTGCCTAGCGCCCGCGGTTGCACCTACGTCCTGCCAGAGGGCGACTTCGAGCTGGGCCTGACGGTCAGCCAAGGGTTCGGCGACGCCGCAGCGATCAACACAGCCAAGAAGCACCTTGGCTTCACCGACAAGGAGCTCGACCGGCTGTGCGAGAAGGTCATGAAGGCGCTCGGAAAGAGCCCGATGGATCCGCGCCGCATCAAGGAGGCCGTCGGCGATGCCGTGCGCAGCTTTGGTGAAGAAGGGAAGAAGCGCGGGCAAACGACGTCGCTGCCGCTCGCGCTCGGGCGCTTGCAGACGTCGGGCCAGATCCGGCGCGTGCCGGTGGACGGCCGGCTCGACCAACAGCGCTACGGCTACGTCGCCTGGTCGCCGTCTCCTTTGGCGAAGTCGAAGCTCACGCAGGAGAAGGCGTTCGAACAGTTGGCGAAGAAGTACTGGACATGGATCGCGCCCGCATCCCTCGCAGAGTTCCAGTGGTTCAGCGGCCTCGGCGTCGGCGCAGCGAAAAAGGCTGCGGCGCCGCTGAAGCTCAAGCAGATCGAAGGCACAGACCTCCTGATCCTTCCCGCCGACTACGACGCTTTCATGGGGTTCAAAGCGCCCAAGGACCCGCACTACGTCCTGACCGCTGACCTCGACGCGATCATCCTCCACCGGCGCGGCTTCAAGTCGCTCGTCGACAAAAGGGACACAGAGCTGCTCGCATACAGTGAGAAGGGCGCACGCACGCTCGGCACGTTCTCTGACCTGCCGAACCACGCGATCCTCGACCGCGGGCGCATCGTCGGGCTGTGGGAGTACGACCAGCCGAAGTCAGAGATCGTCTACAAGTCGTTCATCAAGCCAGACGCGGCGATGAAGAAGGCGCTGGCGCAGATGCAGTCGTTCGTGCAGTCGCTCGGCGACGCGCGGGGCTTCAGCCTCGACAGTCCAGAGAGCCGAAAGCCACGGATCGCTTCGCTGAAGAAGTAAGGGACAGAGGGCTCACTCGTCGCCGAGGTAACCGCCCTCGGGGACAGCCGGAAGCTCCTCGATGCCGCCGAACAGCAGCTCGATCTCGTGGTGGTTCATCAGCACCTCGCGAGGGCGCGGGCCGTCGCGCTCGCCGACGATCTTGCGCTCCTCCATCATGTCGAGCAGCCGCGAGGCTCGCTGGAATCCGATCGAGAACCGCCTCTGCAGCATCGAGGTCGAGCCCTGCCCGCGGTCGACGACCCAGCGCACCGACTCCTCCCAAAGCGGGTCCTCGTCCTCGTCGTCGCGCATCCGGCCCTCCTTCTCCTCGATGGCGGCCTTGATCGGCGTCAGCGTGTAGTGCGGCTTTTCCTGGTCGCGCCAGAACGTGCACACCTGCTCGATCTCTCGCTCGTTGACGAAGCAGCCCTGCACGCGCACCGGCTTGACCGCGTCGATCGGCAGGAACAGCATGTCGCCCTTGCCGATGAGCTTGTCGGCGCCGGCCTGGTCGATGATCGTGCGCGAATCGATCTGCGACGAGACGGAGAAGGCGATGCGCGAAGAGATGTTTGCCTTGATCGTGCCGGTGATTACGTCCACGCTCGGGCGCTGCGTCGCGATCACCAGGTGGATCCCCGTCGCCCGCGCGAGCTGCGCCAGCCGGCAGATCGTGGTCTCCACCTCGTTTGCCGCCTGGATCATCAGGTCCGCCAGCTCGTCGATGATCACGACGAGGTACGGCATCTTCTCGTTCGGCGCGACCTTGTTGTTCCATCCGTCGATGTTGCGGACCCCTGCCTCGCTGAACTTGTCGTACCGGCGGTCCATTTCGCGCCACACGGCGCGCAGCACCCCGGGCGCCTCCTTCACGTCCTTCACCACTGGGTACATCAGGTGCGGCAGCCCTTCGAAGAGCGTCAGCTCCACGCGCTTCGGGTCGATCATCACAAGGCGCAGGTCCTTGGGCGTGTTGCGCATGATCAGCGACATGATCACGGAGGCTAGGCAGATCGACTTGCCGCTGTTCGTCGCTCCGCCGATGAGAAGGTGCGGCATCTTGGTGAGGTCGGTGTAGATCGAGCCGCCGCCCACGTCCTTGCCGAGCGCGACGAGCAGCGGCGAGGCGTTGTCGTGGAACTCCAGGCTCTCGGCCATCTCGCGCAGCGTGACGATGGACCTCGTCGGGGTCGGCACTTCGACGCCGATCGCGTTCTTGCCTGGGATCGGCGCCTCCACCCGCACGTGAAGCGCAGCGAGGTTCATCGCGATGTTGTCTGCCAGGCTCGTGATCTTGTTCACGCGGATGCCGGGGCCGAGCTGGATCTCGTACCGCGTGATCGTCGGGCCAGTGGTCACGTCGCTCACGTTCGCGTCGATCCCGAACTGTTCGAGCGTCGCCTCGAGGGTCTCGATGTTCGACTGGATGTCCTTGGGAGATCGCTTGGCGCCCGGAGGCGGGTCGGAAAGGAGCGATATCGGAGGCAGCACGTACTCGCCGCTGCGCTGCTCCGAGTCGAAGTCGAGGCTGATCTGCGGCACCGGCGCGCTCGCCTCTCGCACGGGCTCTTCCTTCTGCTTGGCCGGCTCCGCCTTCTCCCTCGGCGCGATGAGCGCCTTGTTCACTTTCTTCTTGGGCTGCAGCGCAGACGCGGGCATTGCGGCCAGAGCCTTGCGGTCGTCGAGCTTCTCGCGCACGATCGCGATGAGGTTCCGCACCGGGGCGTCCATGCACAGCACGACGCCGATCGCCACGAGCGCAAAGATGCCGACGACCTTTCCGCCGCCGAGCAGGCTTGAAAGCGCCCAACCGACGAGTGCGCCGATGTATCCGCCGGTCTGTTCGACCACGCGGGGGTCGAAGTAGTCGCCCTCCAGGTTCCCCGCCATTGCCGCTGAGAGGCCAAGGAAGACGAGCGAGGCGCCCCAGGAGATCCGCGCAGTCCCAACCTGCGCGCGCCCCATCAGCAGCGCTGCGCCGGCCACGCCCACGGCAGTCGGCACGATCCACGCGCCCGAGCCGAAAAGCGTCTTGAAAAAGGTCGCCAGGGAATTGCCCAGCAGCCCCCCGTTGCCAGCCCAAAGAGCGATGAAGAGCACGACCGCGACGCACAGGAGCGCGATCCCGGTGGCGTCGTGCGAACGGTGCGGGGCCTCGGGTTCGAACCTCTTGCCCGAAGGTCGTTCTTGGGTGCGCGTCGTCGGAGGCATCCTGCTTTGGCTCGGCCGATCCTTGGCCGCTTCAATTATAGCGGACAGGCTCGGACTTGTATGGGTTCAGACGAGCGGACAGAGGAGGACTTTGCTCGTCTGAGCCCTTAGCCGCTACTTGCACGCCGAGAAGAACCCGACCGCGCTCATGCACATCCAAAGCGCCGTCCCGCCATAGCTGACGAAAGGCAGCCACAGCCCCACCACGGGCAGCACCATCAGGTTCATCCCCATGTTTGCGAAGAAGTGGAAGCTGAGCGCGGCCAGGATCCCGGCCCCGGCAAAGCGCTGGAACGCGTCCGACGTGCGGAACGCCGCGACCCAGCAGCGGTAGAAGAAGAACCCGAACGCCGCCATCAGAAGGGTGACCCCGAAGAGCCCGCCCTCCTCGCCGACGACAGAAAGGATCATGTCTGTCTGCTGCTCCGGCACGGACCCGTTCGCCTTCAGCTTGCCCTTCAGGTAACCCTCGCCAAAAGCCCCGCCCGAACCGAGCGCCACAAGCGCGCGCGTCTGTTGGTACCCCTCTTTCTTCGGATCCGGGTTGACGAACCCGATGACCCGGCTCTTTTGCTCCGCGGTCAAGATTCCCGGCACGTTCCAGGCGACGCCGCCGAAGAACACGATCACCAGGAAAGCGTAGCCGATGAATCGCCACGGTACGCCAGCCACGATGGTCACCGCCAGCCAGACACCAATCAAGGTCAGGGTCCCGCCGAGGTGCGGCTGTTTGAAGACCAAGAAGATCGGCGGCCCGACGTGCAAGAAAGAAAGCAGGAACGTCTTCGGCCGACGGATGTCTTCGATCCGGTTGACGTAGAACGCCGCAAGCGTGAACGCGAGCGCGATCTTGCTGAATTCCGACGGCTGGAACTGAAACGAACCGATGCTCAACCACCTCTGCGCCCCGCCGGAAGTCGTGCCGAAGACGTTCACCGCGGCGAGCAGGACGACGTTGATCGCATAGATCGGCGTCGCGGCCCTGTGCCAGACCTCGGCAGGCACCTTGTAGAAGAGGAGGAAAGGCACGACTCCCAGCACCCCGAGCAGGAGCTGCTTCTTGAAGTAGTTCGAGCCGGTCCCATAGTCGATGCTGTAGAGCGCCGCTAGGCCGAAGAACAGCAGGATCGCCGCCGAAGCAAGAAGCGGCACGTCGAATCCGTGCCCGGCCTCCGACTCGCTCGGCGAATAGGCCTGGACGGCTCGCCTGATCATGGTTGGCCGTTCGCCGCTTTGGGAGGCATCGGCTCGCGCGTGTAGTCGTTCTCGAACTCGCGCCGCACGATCCCCTTCCTCGGAGCGAACCAGAACGAAAGCAACCGTTCCACCGGTTTGGCGGAGCCAGACTCGATCGAGAGCGACACGTCGACCCGCACGGTCCCGAACTCTCCGGCGACCGTGTTCAGCTTCTCTTCGCGCGTCTTGATCGTCGCGCTCGCCTTGCGGTCGGTTTTGCCAAAGTGGTTCGTGCCGCTCCAAGTCCAATCGTCGCCGAGGTTCAGTGGAAAGTGCAAGAGCGGGATCCCTGGGGTGAACTGGTCGCTGTTCTTACCCATGAACCGGAAGCTCTTGACGTCGTACTCGTAGACCTCGTTCTCGAGCACGACGCCGTTGGACGTGAACAAGAACTCGACCCTGCCGTCTGCGCGGTTCGCCGTCACGGTCGTCTCGATCGGGCTGCCCGCCGCGATCAGGAAGGCGTTCTCATACGGCGTCGCGTACGGCTGTAGCTCCTCGGCGCTCTCGTACCGCTTGGCGACCTGCTCGCTGTTTGCCTTGAGACAGCCGAGGAAGGCGAAACTTGCCGCAAAGACCGCTCCACCGGTCCATAGGATCGCTCGGGTCGAATCGGTTCTGATCAACTTCCTTTCGGCTTGTAGCTGACGAGCTGCAGGGAAGACTTCTCGGTGCGCTTGGGGAGCTTGCTCGTAGACTTCATGCTCAGCAGCCCGATGCCTTTGCCGTATGTAGCTACTTGCGTAATGGTGATGGGAGTGCCGAATTCTTCCATGATCCTCTGCTCGAGCGTCACTTCCAGGACTTCGAGCTTCTTGCCGTTGAACTCCTTCTCTCCCAGCTTCTTCACGCGCCCCTTCAGCTGCATGTCTGCCAGGCCGCCCATGAACTGGGTCTCGCCCTTGTACGTCCAGCTGTCGCCCAGCACCGGGCTCTTGAGGATCGGATATGCCGTGAGGAGCGGCCTCTTCTCTTCGAACGCGACGATCGTCACCTGACCGGCCCCGAGGTGGTAGTACACGCGCCCCGTCTCCTTGCCGCTGGCGGTCGTAACGACGGGAAACGCCGTCTCTCCGCCGATCTGGACCGGGTCCCCTACCGTGTCCGTCGACTCTGCGGTCCCGAATTCGCTCACTTCGCTATAGACCCACGAGTCGCCGGGGTTCAAAGGGAAGAACGCGCCGATGCTGTCCGGCTCTTTTTGCGCCAATATCGCGATCAATAGACATCCGACCATTGCTTTGTCTCCTACGAACGAGTGGACTGGCTCTCGCTCGTCGGCTTGGTGTCTCCGATCTTCTTGAGCGTCATGTGGATCTCGTTCGTCTTCTTGTTCGGCAACTTGACCGTGACCTGCATCTTTACGATGCCCACGCCCTTCGCGTAGTACGCCGTCGAAGACAGCACCGACTTCCCGTTCATGCGCGAGTCCGTCGCGCCCGTGGTCATGACGTCGCCAGTGCTAAGCACGACTAGGCAGTCGAAAGTGCCGGCGGGCACGGTGACCTTCTCCTCTCTAGCCGCCTTGTTGGACTGCGTCGTCGCGATCAGCGTGTCCCCCTTCTGGATCGATGACTTCGCCGTCCATTCCTTGCCCAGCGCAATGTCCGCAGGCAGCTCGAGCGAAGTGTCCTTGACCGTGCCGATGCTAAGCCCTACCGTCGTTACACCTTTGGAATCGAGCTCGACCGTCTCGAACCCAAGCTCGGCCATTTCGCCGGAGCGCTCGATCTTGAATGTCGCGACGTCACCCTTCACCGAATCGAGCGTCGTCTGCACCGTCCCGTCGCGTTCCACCAAGTCGGATCCGAGCTTGACCGAGTAGGTCAGCAGCTTGTCCGTCCCCAGGCCGTAGTACTCGTACGCCGAGTTCTTGAGCGAGTCGGGCAAGACAGGCGCTGCGGTCAGGCTCGTTGTCTTGGGGCCGCCGTCCGCTGGCGCAGGCGTCTGCACCTTCGCGCCTTGGTTCCCGCACCCGATAGCGAGCACGGCTAGCGCTGCGAGCACGATCGTTCTTGGGTTCATCTGGTTTGTTCTCCTACGAAGGCGAATACGACTTCAGTTTCATCAGGACGACCAAGTTGACCTTGGGGGTCGAAATCTCCTGCCGCTGGCGTACAAAACCGACGTTCGGCACCCACCACGTAATCGCGTAGGAAGTGCACTTTCCGTCCAGCGTGCTCCAGCTCATTACCGATTCTACTGCGAAAGCGGACATCCGGCCCATATCCGTGTCCACCTCCTGCGTGCCGACGTACTTCACGGTCAGGTCGTACGGGCCCGAATCGCCCCCGATCGGGTACGGCCCTGTCCCGGACATCTTCTTCGTCTCGTATGGCTTGAGAGGGAAGCTGATGAGCAGTTGAGGCGGTATGAACTGCCGCTCCGGGCGCTCGCTGGCCTGGTAGATGCCGGTGCCGTCGACCACCCATATGCTCGGTAGGCCGGAGCCCTGGTCGTTCGTCGCCACGAGCGTCGCGCGGGTCGAAGCCGAATCGCTTACGACGTCCTGCACGCGCAAGGTCATGTCCTGCTTTTTTCCGCCGGCGGCAACCGTATACACCCACTGGTCCCCCTTCTTGAGCGGCAACAGGCTCCGTTCTTGGCCGGTAGCTAGCGAGGCTGGCTTGACTTCCTCCTTCTTGGAGGTCGGTTTGTATTGGCCCTTCTGGCCGCAGCCGGCGAGCAGGATGGGCAAGGTCAGAAAGCAGAGGATTCTCTTCATTTTTTCTCCGATGTCAGGATTCCATTGATAGTGTCGATCGCGTCGGCGACGAGCTCCTTTGAGGGTACGCGCCGTATCACAACATTGCTCTCGGCGAGCTCCGTCGTTATCCTCGGTGCGGCAAGTGCGATCGTGTTTACGATGAACAAGAGCTGAAACCCTTGGTTGTCGTGGCTGTACTTCCACAGCCTCATGCGGCCCGGCTCAGTCAGTCCGATCCTTACGTCGTTCGAGGTGTCACCCTGCCCGACGTCGTAGTTCGTGAAGCTCGCCGAGGTGATGTACGACTCATTGAGCAGGATCTGTGTGTTGTCCAGCACTTGCAAAGGCAGTTCTCCCAGCGAATCCAGCCGTTTGGCCGATATCTTGTTCTCCAGGGTCTTGCGAACGTCCTCTCCCTGATTTGCCTCGATGATCGGCTTCGCTAAGTCCCGGTACGTGCCTTCGATGAAAGCCGCCGACGGATTGAACCTCTCGTTCAGCTTGCTTGCAACGAGTTGGCAAAACTGCGGCTGGTAGAACTCCTGCACCCGCCCCGTCATCGTCCGGCGCTGTTCGCCGACTGTGACCTCCATCGTCACGGGGCTGTCGATCAGTATCCCCGCGTTGATCGCCCGGACGTCGATCTTCTCGAGCGGCATGCCAGAGAGGTCCACGTTGAGGTTGCTGACGAGCTTCTCCAGTAGGCCAGAATCGCCGTCTATCGCCTTCCTGATGTCCTCCGCCTTCCAGACGGGCGTCCGTGCGGCCGTGTCCGTGTCGGGCCAGTCGTTGAGCCGCATCACCAACACGCCCAGCGCCTTCTCGTCGCCCTGCAAAGTCTGCAACAGCTCCCGAAGCGGCAGCCGGCTCGCGTTCGCCACCCCTTCGTTGTCATAGTTGGCCTTCTCGTCCCCCCCGCTCTGGTCGGTCTTCGCAAGGTATGCGATCTCGTTCGCCACGATGATCCGGTACCCAGCCCTTGGCGAGATCGCGACGATGTTCACCGCCCCCGGTTTGATCGGGGTGAGCTTCACATCGCGCAGCTGGTACGCGGAATACCCCTTCCATCCTGCCCAACAAAGCACGATGACGGATAGTACGAAGAGGATGAACCTCCAAGAGCCTTGAATCTTCATGGAACCCCGGTCGGCGGCGCGCTACCGCCCGTTCCAGACCAACATTGTACCAACGCCCCTGGTTCCGGCCCAGCCCGGCACAAGTGCAGGGTAGGATTCCCCGAATGAGGGCTTCAGAGACGGCGGCCAGGGTCCGCTCGGAAGTTGCCAAGGCCGTCGTAGGACAAGAGCGCGCAGTCGAGTACGCGCTCGTTGCTTTTTTGGCCGACGGCCACGTGCTTCTGGAAGGAGTCCCCGGGCTCGCAAAGACCCTCCTCGTCCGAACCCTCTCCCACGTCTTCGACCTCCAGTTCACGCGCATCCAGTTCACCCCGGACCTCATGCCGAGCGACGTGATCGGAACCAACGTCTTCGACCCCAAGGACGTCAGCTTCAAGCTCCGCAAGGGCCCCGTCTTCACCGCAGTGCTCCTCGCCGACGAGATCAACCGCACGCCGCCCAAGACCCAGGCCGCCCTGCTCGAGGCGATGGAGGAGCGCCAGGCCACCATCGACGGCGTCCGCTATCCGCTCCCGTTCCCGTTCCTCGTCTTCGCCACCCAGAACCCGATCGAGTTCGAGGGCACCTATCCCCTGCCAGAGGCGCAACAGGACCGCTTCATGCTCAAGGTCGTGCTCGACTACCCGACCCCGCTACAGGAGCTCGACGTCCTGCGGCGCTTCCACCAAGGCTTTCGCGTCCAGGCGCTCGAAGCTGCGGGAGTCAACAAGGCTCTCAACGGCGAAGATCTCACGGCTCTGCGACAAGAGATACTCGCAGTGCGCGTCGAGGACAAGATCTTCAACTACATCTACGAGATCGTCAGCTCCACGCGCGGGAGCCACGACGTGCTCGTCGGCGCGTCGCCGCGAGCCGGCCTCGCGCTCGTCGCGGGCGCCAAGGCGCTCGCCGCAGTGCGCGACCGCGACTTCGTCATCCCCGACGACGTCAAAGAGCTGGCTCTGCCCGTCATGCGCCACCGCGTCATCCTCAGGCCGGAGGCGGAGATCGAGGGCCTCACGGTCGACCAGGTCCTCTCCACGCTCGTAGACGCCCAGGTCGTCCCGAGGTAGCCCGTTGCGCGTCCTCGTCCTGCGCCGACAGAGCTTTGGCGGCACCGCCACCTACACCGACCTGCTCGTCACAGCCCTCGACAAGGTCGGCGTCGAGGCCGTCGTCGACGACACCGAAGACTGGATCCCCAACGAGACCGGGCTCAAGACCGACCGCCAAGTGACCAAGGCCGTGCGCGCGGCCGCGCGCGGGTTCGACCTCGTGCACGCCTTCGGGTACCGCACAGCGTGGGCGTGCAGCGCGGCGTTCGGCAAGTCCTCCTGGGTCTACACCGCGCACGATATGCCAAAGACCGTGCACCCGCACCTCATCGAGCGGCTTAACGACGCCAGGACGGGGATCTGTTCCTCCCGCGCGGTGTATGACGCCCTGGCGAACGCAAAGGCACAGCGCTTGCGCACGGTCGTGCCTGGACTGCCGGTCAACCGCCGCACCCTCGACCGCGCCGAGTGCCGCGCGATGCTCGGCGCAGCGGAGGACGCGTTTCTCATGGCCTCCGCCGGGCGCTTCTGCAAAGAGCACTCGCTCCAGACCATCGTCTACGTCACCGACGCGCTGCCCTACCACGCGCGCCTCGTCGTCTGTGGCCATGGCGAGCTGGAGGGCGAACTGAGGGCTTCCGCCCATGAGCGCGTCACTTTCAAGACCGAGCCCTTTGCGCAGCAGACCGCCATCGCCGCCGCGGACATCGTCGTCGTGCCGAGCACCGTCGCAGGTTTTAGCTACACGGCGATCGAGGCCATGCTCCAAGGCACGGCCGTGATGATGCGCCGCACCGGCGGCCTCACTGAGATCGCCGAAGACCACCGCACCGGCTTCTTCTTCGAGACCGACGAGGAGCTCCTCGACCTTCTCAGCCACCTCTGCTTCAAGCGAGAGCAGGTCCGCGAGGTCGGACGGGCAGCTCGCGAAAAGGCCCTGGCCGAGTTCGACATCGCCCGCACGGCCGCCGAGCTCCGCCAGGCCTATGAGGCTGCCCTAGCCTGAAAAAAAGCGGAAAAGTGTGGAGAAAGGGGCCCAAGACCGATAGCAATCGGGCTCGGGGCTCGTCTAATCTCATTGAACAGTGGCAGTCACCAGGGACTGGTGGTAACGGAGGACGGAGCACGGACGCTCCTCCCACTGCTAATCTCCCGTGCTCGACTTGGGCTCACTGCCACATCTCGCGGACCTCTTTCACCAAGAACGCCCAGTCCTTTCTCGCGTAACGGGGATAGTGGGCCGTCACCTTCCAGAACCGCAGCCAGGGGTCAACGATTTCGTGCGGCCTCGGTGTGCCGTGGAACTTGACCACCTTCGTCTGTGCCCACAGCTCTTTGAAGATCTGAAGTGACTCCCGGTTGGCCTCTCTCAGCACCTTGTAGGACTGGATCGCCCCGTCCGGGAAATAACCGATCCGGCCGAGGAGATCGAGCGTGAAGAGCGTGCTGTAGGTGAAGAACTGGTCCCCCTTCGTGCGGAACTCGGGATACCGCCCGCTCTTGTAGACCTCCCACACCTGGTTCAGCGTGTCGCTCTTTGTGATCCATTGAACGCACGAGTTCATGACCGGACGCCTCCAATCGCGGATCGCCACCAGGTCTTTGTTCAGGCACTTCGCAAACCCGACCAACGGCGCGATGTCGTCCTTGATGACGAGCGTGACGTCCATGAAAAGCGCCTCGTCATAAGGGAACACCTCTCGGTTGTAGAGCACGAGCTTGTTGAAAGGCCCTGTAATTCCCATTCCGGAAATGTCGACTTGCAGGATCTCGTTCGAGACGTCGCGCTTGCGATCGCTGAAGCACGTCAGCCGGAACGGACGCGAAAAGCTCCTGCCCAGCATGTTAAAAAGGCGCTGCACGTAAACGTCAGGGAACTTGTCGCCAGCGTTCACGCAAACGATCTCGACAGGGCAGCCCGGGTGCTCTACTTCCACAGGGTCTTGACCTCGTCCACCAGGAACGGCCAATCAGTCAGCGCGTGGTGCGGGTATCGCATGGTCACCGCGAAGATCCTTCGCCATGGGTCCAGGATGTCGGTCTGCCTGGGGCTGCCGTGGAACTTCACGATGCTCGCCTTCGACCACAGCTCGGCGAAACCAGCCTTGGACTCCCTGTTCGCGTCGCGCAGGACCTTGAACGACTGGATCTCGCCACTGGGGAAGTACGCCGGTGCGTGCGAGAGCCCGAGGTCGAACAGCGCGTCGAACACGAACTCCTGGTCCCCCCGCGTCCGGTACTCGGGCCGTGCGCCGCTCTTGTAGAACTCCCACAAGGCTCGCGTCGTCTCGCCGTGCCGGATCCACTGGACGCACGTGTTCAGCACCGGGCGCTTCCAGTCGCGCACGCACACGAGGTCCGACCCCGTCGAACGAGCGAAGTCGACAAGGTGAGTAATGTCCCGGATGATGACGAGGGTGATGTCGAGGTAGAAGCACTCCTTCGCCGGAAAGTTTTCGCTGTCGTACAGCAGCATCTTGTTGAAGAAGCCGCGCTCCCCGCGAGCACCGATGTCGATCTGCTCGATCTCGCGGGAGAGGTCGCGCCTGCGGTCCGTGAAGCACGTCAGCCGGAAAGGCACCGTGAGGTTCCTCCCCAGCATGTTGTAAAGGCGCTGCACGTAAACGTCGGGGAACTTGTCCCCGGCGTTTACGCACACGATCTCGACCGGCTTCTCGCTCATGGGTCAGTGCCGGCCGTCGAGGTTCCTCAGCGCGGGATGCGCGCGTTCACCGCGTCCCAGTCGATGCACTGCACGTACGCCTCGATGTACTTCGCCCGCGCCGTTTGGAAGTCCAGGTAGTAAGCGTGCTCGTAGACGTCCATCGCCAGCAGCAGCGTGTTGTTCCAAGTCGGCCACGTATCCTGCGAGTCGCCCATGTACGTCTGCACCCGCTTCTCCTCGTTGTCGTAGGCCAAGAACGCCCAGCCGCGCCCGGCCAGTCCGGTCGCCTTCCAGTCCGCCAGCCACGCCTCGAACGAGCCGTAAGACTCCTCGATCAGCTTGGCCACCGCGCCGGTCGCCGGCCCGCCCTTTCCGCCTAGCGTGTTGAAGTACACGGTGTGGTTGATGTAGCCGCCGTAGGCGAACGCGTAGTTCACCTTGAGCGCGCGCATCGTGCTGTAGATCTGGTTCGCGCCCTCGCCGGTGCCCGGCTGGGCCAAAAGCCCGCGGATCTCGTTTGTCTTGTTCGCGTAGCCCTTCCAAAGCGCCAGGTGGGAGTCGTGGGTCGCCTTGCTGATGCCGACGCGCTCGGTCGTGTAGACCTTCTCCGGCAGCGCCTCCGGCACGGTAACGAGCTTAGGCTTGCTCATAACGTTGGTGTCCATATTATCCAGCTTATCAGCTTCTTTGCCCTGCCCGCCTCCAAACGGGCTGACCGTCCCGGCAGCCCGCAAGAACGACGGAATCTGGAAAAAAACACGACCAGCCGCTTGGCGGATCGGCCCAAACCGTGTATTCTGAGACCATGCGGGACGACCTCATTTCAGCCCTCGGCGCGAGCCCCAAAGTCTTCGAACGGCTCCTTCGCGTTTTTCCAAAGTCAAGGCTCGACGACCGCGCTGAACCCGACAGGTTCACCCCCAGAGAAGTCATCGCCCACCTCGCCGATTGGGAGCAGGTCATCCTCGACCGAGTCCGGATCGCCAACCTCCGACCAGGCTCCCCCGGCACCGTCGAGGACCCGGGCGAGAGGGCCCGCTCCCACCACTACATGGACAAGGACGTCTTCCATGAGGCCGAGGTCTTCGAGTCCCGCAGGCGAACCACACTCGAATACCTGAGGAACCTCAACGAAGTGGACTGGAAGAAGACCTTCATCCATCAAAAGATGGGCGAGGTCACGGTCGAGGCGTACATGGTCAACATCCTCGAGCACGACATGTACCACCTCGAACAGGTCACCTGCTACCTGGCCAACGAAGTCGCCTCGATCGCGTAGCCCGGATCCCGTCCTCGAGCGGGGAGGGCGTCACTTGCCGAACGACGCGGGGGCCACGGCCGCCTTTGTGACGTCCTCGAACCGCTCGGCCCTGTAGGCGGCCCACTTGCGGCCGTCGGAGATCCAGACGAGCTTCCTCCCTTCGTCGAGCCTGGCCGTGTAGGACAGGCTGCCAGTTCGCAAGGCGACCACAGGCGCTGTCTCCGGAGGGGCGTCGCCCTTGGTCGGATCGGGGACCAGCTTGACCTTCTTTCCAGTCTTGACGATGGACGCCTTTGTCTCCGTGCCAGGAAGCTTGACTTCGATCGCTTGCCCGCCAAAGCCCTGGAGCTCGTGCACGCAGAGCGTCCTGCCCTCGACGGCGTGCACGAAGATGTGCTGCACGGCCATCGAAGACCTGCCGTCGCTGACGATGATCCAGTAGAGCGGCAGGGCGACCTTCCGCTCGATGTAGCCGCGGTCCGCCGCGGTGGAGGCGGTCCCAGGCCCCGTTGAGGCGAGAGGGTTGCCGAGCACCAGTCTGACGCTTGCCACCGTCCAAGAGGCGAAAGGCTGGTATCGGGCGTAGGAGTCCAGCCCGATCCGCAGCGCCGCGTCCTTCGAGATGAACTTCTGGCCCGCGAACACGGAGTAGTCCATCTT
>CAMLDW010000002.1 GCA_946479035.1 uncultured Chthonomonadaceae bacterium
GGTAAGGATCACCAACGAAGAGGCCGTCCGTGCCGCGATATCCGCCCGGCTCGGCTCGTAGCTGGGTTGTACGGGTCGCGGCAAAGGCAATTCGAACAGCGACGTGCTACCCGACAGAATGCTCGAGGCTGACGGCGAGGAGCTTTTGCGCCTCGACGGCGAACTCCATCGGCAGCTCGCGGAAAACGTCCTTGCAGAACCCCGACACGATCATGTTCACCGCGTCCTCTTCTGAAATCCCGCGCTGCGCGCAGTAGAAAAGCTGGTCCTCTCCGATCTTGCTCGTCGTCGCCTCGTGCTCCATCGTCGCCGTGTTGTTCTTGACCTCGATGTAGGGGAACGTGTGCGCGCCGCAGCGGTCGCCCATCAGCATCGAGTCGCAGCAAGAGTAGTTGCGCGCGCCGTCCGCGCCGGCGTTGATCTTCACTAGGCCGCGGTAAGTGTTCTGGCCGAGCCCCGCCGCGATCCCCTTGCTGACGATCGTCGACTTCGTGCGCTTGCCGATGTGGATCATCTTGGTTCCCGTGTCCGCCTGCTGGCGGTTCGCCGTCAGTGCCACAGAGTAGAACTCGCCGATCGAATCGTCGCCCTTGAGGATGCACGACGGGTACTTCCATGTGATCGCCGAGCCGGTCTCGACCTGCGTCCACGTGACCTTGCTCCGGTCGCCCTTTGCGATCCCGCGCTTGGTCACGAAGTTGAAAATGCCGCCTTTGCCGGTCTGCGGGTCGCCGGGGTACCAGTTCTGCACGGTCGAGTACTTGATCGTCGCCTCTTTCTCCGCCACGAGCTCGACAACCGCGGCGTGCAGCTGGTTCTCGTCGCGCATCGGCGCCGTGCAGCCTTCCAAGTACGACACGTACGCGCCTTCGTCGGCGATGATCAGAGTGCGCTCGAACTGGCCCGTGTTCTTGGCGTTGATGCGGAAGTAGGTCGAGAGCTCCATCGGGCAGCGCACGCCTTTGGGCACGTACACGAACGAACCGTCCGAGAACACCGCGCTGTTCAGCGTCGCGTAATAGTTGTCGGAGTACGGGACCACGCTTCCCAGATACTCCCGCACGAGATCAGGGTGCTCGCGGACCGCCTCGCTGATCGGGCAGAAGATGACGCCGACCTCGGCCAGCTTCGCCTTGAAGGTCGTAGCGACCGAGACGGAGTCGAACACCGCGTCCACCGCGACGCCAGCCAGGATCTTTTGCTCCGACAAGGGGATCCCGAGCTTTTCAAACGTGCGAATCAGCTCTGGGTCCGCTTGGTCCAGAGACTCTAGCGAGGGCCTGCTCTTTGGCGCAGAATAATAGGAGATCGCCTGCAGGTCCGGCAGCTCGTAGTGTACGTTGGGCCACTTCGGCACGCTCATCGTCAGGAAGTGCCGCAGCGCCTTCAACCGAAACTCCAGCATCCACTCCGGCTCGCCCTTCTTAGCCGAGATGGCGCGCACCACGTCCTCGCTCAATCCTGGCGGAAACGTGTCCGATTCGACGTCGCTCTCCCAGCCCCACTGGTACTCGCGCCCAGCGACCTGCTCGAGCAGCTCGTCGTCGGTCTGTTGCGTCAGCGCCTCTTTCGCCATCTGGTCCTTTACTTCCTACGCCCCGGCAAACTGAATCTATACTCGGGAATCCACTTTGCCGCGGCGCTATTGTACTGCCCGCACAAGCCGCGCCAAGGGCCGCCGGGCCGATAGGTTGAAAGCTGAGCGCAACCAGGCTCAAATGAGGTAAATGTCCGGGGGCTCGGACAGCACTTCCCATGGCAGCGGTCGCAAGCACAGAGACGGTCAAGATTTCGATCAACGAGGTCGAGCTTGAAGTCCCCAAGGGCGAGCTGATCGTCGAGGCCGTCAAGCGCCTCGGGCTCGAAATCCCCATCTTCTGCTACCACCGCAGGCTCAAGCCGGTCGGAATGTGCCGGATGTGCCTGGTCGAGGTCGGCTTTAGGCAGCCCGACGGCAGCGTCCGGAAGATGCCGAAGCCCCAGGCCGCATGCACGCTCGGCGCCAGCGAAGGGATGGCCGTCTACACCGACTCCGAGATGGTCCACAGGGACCGCAGGGGGGTGCTCGAGTTCCTGCTCATCAACCACCCGCTCGACTGCCCGATCTGCGACCGAGGCGGCGAGTGCCCGCTGCAAAACAACACGCTCGCGTACGGTCCATCCACGTCGCGCTTCGTCGAGATGAAGCGGCACCTGCCCAAGGCTTTCCCGCTCAGCGAGTACGTCACGCTCGACCTCGAGCGGTGCATCCAGTGCGGCCGGTGCGTCAGGTTTACCGAGGAGATCTCCGGCGACAGCCAGCTTGCTTTCCGGTTCCGCGGCGCCTCGATGCAGCCCTCGACCTATCAGCTCACCGACTTCGAGTCGAAGTTCAGCGGCAACGTCATCGAGATCTGCCCGGTCGGCGCGCTCACGTCCGCAAAGTACCGATTTCGCGCGCGTCCTTGGGACCTGGAGACCAAGCCCGCCGTCTGCACCGAGTGCTCGAACGGCTGCAACGTGTGGTTCGACTATCGGGCGGGGAAGTTCGTGCGCATCAACGGCCGCACCAACGAGGCGGTCAACGAAGAATGGACCTGCGACAGGGGCAAGTTCGGCCACGATTGGTACAACTCGTCCGACCGCCTGACCGGGGTGCTCGTTCGCGAAGGCGATTCCCTAAAGCCGGGGAGCTGGGGGACCGCCTTTTCAAAGGTCGTTGCGGCTTTCCAGGGCGGCGCTGGCGCGGGGCTGGTCGGCGCCAAGCTCAGCAACGAGTCGCTTTTCCTGTTCTGCAAGATGTTTAAGGAGTCGTTCGGCGGAGGCGACGTCGACTCTCGCTGGACGCGCGAGACCGCCGACCTCGTCGGGAAGGTCTCGTCGAGCATCGCCAGCCTCGAGCTCGAAAAGTCTGTGCTTGTGATCGGACCGCTCGCGGCCGAGCTACCGATCGTGTACCTCCGCGTGCGCAAGGCGTGGTTCGAGCACGGCGCGAAGGTCGTCGTCGCTTGCGCGGAGGAGAGCGAGGCCGACACCTTCGCAGAAGCGGTCCTGCACTACAGGCCGGGGACGGTCGGTGAACTGGCGAAAGGTCTCGCAGCGATCGCGCAAGGGCAGGGCGATCTGCTGGCGATCGCCTCGGCGACCGGAGTGTCGGTCGAACAGCTCAAAAGGGCTGCCGGCGCACTGACGCGCGACTCCGCGGTCGTTTCCTCGCACGCCCTGCTCAATGAGCCGACGGGCAAAGAGGCGATCGGCGCCCTCAAGTCGTTCGCGCGCTTCAACAGCTACTCGCTCGGCGCCAACGACCAGGGCGCGATCGAGCTCGGCTTTCACGCAGGGCGCTCGACCTCCGAAGTTCTGCAAGCGGCGGCAGAAGGGAGGCTCAAGGCGCTTTGGCTAGTCGGCTGCGACCCATTGACGGAGTTCTACGACACGGCGCTCGCACAGCGGGCGCTCGAGAACGTCGAGTTCCTCGTCGTGCAAGACGTGCGCACCACCCCGGCGGCCGCCTATGCGAGCGTCGTGCTCCCGATGGCCGCGCCGGCGGAGCAAGACGGCACCTACACGAGCTGCGAGCGCCGCGTGCAGCACATGCGCCAGGTCATTCCTGCGCCAGGCGACTCCAAGCCGGCGTGGCGGATCTTCAGCGAGTGCATGGCCCGTGCGAGCGACGTCGTGCCGTTCTTCGCACCAAAGGAAGTTATGGCCGAGATCGCAAAGTCGCACGCGCAGTTCGCAAAGGCGCTGTACGGCGCGCTCGAAGGCGAGGGCGTCCTGCTGGAGGAGCAAAGGTAAAGTGAGGAGCGAGCGATGACCGATTGGCTGAAGAACCTCGACCCCGTCGCTCTGGCCGGCATTCGCGTCGCGCTGCTCTTGGTCCCGATCCTCGTCCTCGTGCCCGGCCTCATCTGGTGGGAGCGCCGCCTCCTCAGTTGGATGCAGGACCGTATCGGCCCGAACCGAGTCCCGACAATCACGAACGCCAAGGGAAAGAAGTACCGCTTCGCAGGGCTCGTGCAGACGCTCTTCGACGGGCTCAAGCTCTTCATCAAAGAAGACATCACTCCCGCGGCGGTCGACCGCAAGATCTACTTCCTCGCCCCTGCCATCGCGCTCTTTCCCGCGTTCGCGCTCGGCGGCACCATGCCGTTTGGGCCGCCGAGCGGCGTCTGGCAGTACCTGACTCCTGTTGCGAACGTCGACATCGGCGTCATGTTCGTGCTCGCCATTTCTTCGCTCGGCGTGTACGGCATCGTGCTCGCGGGGTATGCGAGCAACAACAAGTACTCGCTGATGGGCGGTCTGCGCGCATCGGCTCAGCTCATCAGTTACGAGCTTTCGATGGGCGTGTCGCTCCTAGCCGTCGCGTTCGCGAGCGGCTCGCTCAGGATGACGGATCTCGTCTCCATGCAAGAAAAGCCGCTCTGGGGAATGCTGGGGCCGGTGCAGAACTGGTTCATCCTGACGCCCTACGGACTGATCGCTGGGACCGTGTTCTTCATCTGCATGGTCGCCGAGTCGAACCGCGCGCCGTTTGACCTACCCGAAGCGGAGAACGAGCTCATTGCCGGATACCACACCGAGTACTCCTCGATGAAGTTCGCGGTCTTCTTCATGGGCGAGTACGCCGCGATGTTCATCTTCAGCGGTATCTTCTCGTGCCTCTTCATGGGCGGTTACAACCTGCTGCCGGTCAACTGGGGCGCGCTGGGGCACAGCGCGTTTACGGACTTCATGTCCCAGATCAACATCGCGCTCGCGCCGGTCTGGTTCCTCGGCAAGACGACCTTCTTCTTCACCGTGTTCATCTGGCTGCGCGCGACGCTGCCGCGCCTGCGCTACGACCAGCTGATGTCGCTAGGCTGGAAGACGCTGCTGCCGGTCGCCGTCGTCAACTTTTGCCTCGTCGGAGTGTGGCTCATCGTCGAGGACGTCAAACAGAGCGCCCTCACGGGCCTTGCCTCGTACGCGATCGCTCTCGTCCTAATCGCTGCAGTCTGGCTAGGCATCAAGAGGCGGATGCCCCAGAGCACCGAGCGGCGCGCCGTCGTCATGGTCGACCCGAAGAGGGCCTCATAGATGGACGGCGGGCTCATTGTCTTCATCGTGCTGGCGGCGGTCGCGGTGGTCTCGGCGATCGGTGTGGTCGCGTTCCAGCGCCCTGTCCACTCTGCTCTCTCGCTCGTGCTGACATTCTTTACGCTCGCGGTCATCTACTTCAACCTCGGCGCACAGCTGCTCGGCATCTCACAGATCATGGTTTACGCCGGCGCGATCATGGTCCTCTTCCTCTTCGTCATCATGATGCTCAAGCTCAGCGGCCATGAGAAGAAGGAGCAGCGCGATGTCCGCGTCTACTTCGCAATACCTGTCGCGATCGTGATCGGCGGCCTGATCTTAGACAAGTTCATCTTGCCGCTCGTGGAAACGCCTGCGACCCAGGTCGGTGACCAATATGGCCGGCCGCAGGCAATCGGCCCGGCCCTGTTCACGACCTACGTGTGGCCGTTCGAGGTCGCCAGCGTGCTCCTGCTCATTGGAGTTGTCGGCTCGATCATGCTGGCCAAAAAGAGGTTCTGAGATGACATCGGCTCTTTCAGCGGTCCAAATGTTCGGCCCGGAAGCTAGCACAATGCTCGTGCTCTACCTCTCCCTCGGCCTGGCGCTGTTCGTGATCGGCGGTGTGGGTGTCGTGCTGCGCCGCAACCCGGTGGTCGTGTTCATGTGCATCGAGCTGATGCTCAACGCGGTCAACCTCACCTTCCTAGCGTTCGCGCGGTTCCAGCCCGACCACTGGACCGAGTACCGGCTCAACGACCACGTCCCGGCGACGACCGCAGCGATGTCCGGGCAGATGATGGTCATCTTCGTGATGGCCGTCGCAGCTGCTGAGGTCGCAGTCGGGCTCGGCATCATCATGGCGATCTTCCGCATGCGCAACGAGGTCGACATCGACGACATGAGCACCCTCAAGGACTGAAGATGGAACAAGTCTCGACGCAGCTCTGGTGGATCCTCGGCCTCCCGCTCGCAGGCTTCCTGTTGCAGTCGCTGCTCGGTGGCGCGATCGTGCGCTCGATGGGAGAAAGGCGCGGCAAGCCGCTTATGGGATGGCTCGCCTTTGCACCGATCTTCATCGCGTTTCTCTTGGCCGCCAACATCGCACGCGTCCTCGCGGCGCATCCGGTCGATTCCAGGCTCGTCATCACCTCGCTCTTCGACTGGATCAGGCTCCAGTCTCTGACCGTGCCGTTCGAGCTGAGGGCGGACACTCTCTCGATAACCATGACGCTCGTCGTCACGGGCGTCGGCTCGCTCATCCACATGTACGCGATCAAGTACATGGGCGAGGAGAAGGACTACACGCGCTTCTTCACCTATCTCAACCTCTTCATCGCGTTCATGGTGCTGCTAGTGCTCGGCAACAACCTCGTGATGCTCTTCATCGGGTGGGAGGGCGTCGGGCTCTGCTCGTACCTGCTCATCGGCTTTTGGTACAAGGACCACGCTAACGCCAAGGCTGCGAACAAGGCTTTCATCACGAACCGGGTCGGCGACTGGGGCCTCATGCTCGGAGTGTTCCTGCTCGCCGTGCTGGCCGCGATGTCCGCGCAGGACATCCCTCACAACGGGGGCCGCTGGCTTAGCTACGACGTGCTGCTCCCGCACATCTCCGGCATCGTAGCAGGCCACTCCGGACTTGCGTTCTTCGCCGCGCTCTTCCTCTTCATCGGTGCGATGGGCAAGAGCGCGCAGTTCCCGCTCTACGTCTGGCTGCCGGACGCGATGGCTGGCCCGACGCCGGTCTCCGCGCTCATCCACGCGGCGACGATGGTCACCGCCGGCGTCTTCCTGCTCAACCGGATGTCGCCGCTCTTCTCATTGGTGCCGAGCGCGCAGGTCGTCGTCGTCGTGATCGGCGCGCTCACGGCGCTGGTCGGCGCTTTGATCGCGTTCGGGCAGACCGACATCAAGAAGGTCCTTGCCTACTCGACCGTCTCGCAGCTCGGCTATATGTTCATCGCATGTGGCGTGGGCGCCTATTGGGCCGGCAT
Organism: uncultured Chthonomonadaceae bacterium; assembly: GCA_946479035.1. The sequence goes on from CAMLDW010000002.1 coordinate 7,038, forward strand.
CTTTCACGTCGTGACGCACGCGTTCTTCAAGGCGCTCCTCTTCCTCGGGTCCGGGGCGGTCATCTACTCGATGTCGCACGACCAGGACATGCGCAACTACGGAAACCTGAAGAAGTACCTTCCTAAGACCTTTGCGACAATGTTCGTCGGGTGGGCCGCGATCGCCGGGATTCCGTTCCTCTTCTCCGGCGCTTACTCAAAGGAAGCGATCCTCAGCGCGGCGGTCAACGTTACCGACGACGGCGCGAACACGGATCTCGCATTGATCGCGCCCTGGGTCGGCTGGCTTGGGTTTGTGGTAGCGATGCTTACCGCCGCGTACATGACGCGAATGATGATGCTCACCTTCGCTGGCGGAGAAGAGAGGTGGCGAACCCCTCACGCCGCTGCGCCGGCTCACCATGAGGATCATGCACACGCCGACGCCCACACGCACGACGACCTGCACGGCTTCTTCTACACCGACGAAGAGATCGCCGCGATGCCGCACGAGCACGACGAGCACCACGGCCTCACGCCGGACCATGTGCCGAAGGAGTGCCCCTGGGAGATGTGGGTCCCGCTCGCCGTGCTCGCGGCGCTCGCGCTCGGCTTTAGTGGCTGGTACCTCGAGAAGAACCTACTTTCTTGGCTCTACCCGTACTCCGGGCCAGAGGTCGAGTACTTTACCCACGCTCTCCTTCTCGTACTCAGCATCGCCGTGGCCGCGATTGGAATCGCTTATGGCTACTTCGCGTACCACGACAAAAAGCTGGGCGAGAACGAAGGCTGGGACAAGGCGAATTGGAGCCCGTTCCGCCGCGCGGCAGGGAACCAGTTCGGGTTCGACGCGGTTTTCTCCGACGGCCTCGTAAAACTCAGCGGCGTGGTCGGCGCGCTCTCGGCGTGGTTTGACAAGTGGATCGTCGACGGGCTCGTCAATCTTGCTGGGATCGTGACGCGGGGTCTCGCAGGAACTGGCAAGTGGACCCAGACCGGCTACCTCCGCACATACGCGCTAGTCATGCAGCTCGGCGTCGCTGGTGCGCTCTTCTATCTCATCTATCTCTGGCTGCACATAGGAGTCGACTAGCCGATGGGCCACGTCCTCTCCTGGCTGACGTTCCTCCCGCTGATCGGCGTGCTGCTCGTGGCCGCCGTACCGAGCGCGCAGACCAAGGCGGTCAAGTACGCCGGACTCTTCGTCACCCTGGTCACTTTCGTCTTCTCGCTCTACATGCTCTCCCTCTTCCAGGGGGGCACGTACCACTTCCAGCTCGTCGAGAGCGTCCCGTGGATCCCCGACCTCGGCATCACCTACAAGCTCGGCGTCGACGGCGTAAGCGTCTGGCTCGTCGTTCTCACCACCTTCCTCATGGTGGTCTCCGCGTGGTTCAGCTTCTACATTGATAAGCGCGTCAAGTCGTACTTCGTTTACATGCTGCTGCTCGAAACTGCGATGCTCGGCGTTTTCCTCTCGCTGGACCTGGTCCTTTTCTACACGTTCTTCGAAGCATCGCTCGTGCCGATGGCCCTGCTCATCTACACGTGGGGCGGTGAGAACCGCAAGTACGCGGCGACCAAGTTCTTCATCTACACATTCGCGGCCTCCATCTTTCTTCTGATCGGCATGATCTGGATTTCCGGACTTTATCAGCAAGCGATGGGCGCGAGGACGTTCGACATCGTCGCCATCCAGTCTGCGGTCGCCAGCGGAAAGCTCTGGGCGGGCGCGATGCAGCTCCAGCCTCTTCTCTTCTGGATGTTCACGGTCGCGTTCATGGTCAAGTGCCCGATGTTCCCGTTCCACACCTGGCTGCCGGACGCGCACACGGAGGCGCCGACCGCCGGTTCGATCATCCTTGCAGGCGTGCTGCTAAAGATGGGCACCTACGGCTTTCTGCGCTTCGTGCTGCCACTGTTTCCTGACGCGCTGCCTGGGCAGATCCCGATCGTGATGGTCCTCGCGGTGGTCGGCATCGTCTACGGCGCTATCGTCGCCGCGATGCAACCGGACCTGAAGAGGCTCGTCGCCTACTCGTCCGTGGCGCACATGGGGTTCATAGTCATCGGCATCTTCAGCCTGACGCACAACGGGCTAATGGGCGGCTCCTATCAGCAGCTCAACCACGGCGTCAGCACCGGCGCGCTCTTCTTGCTCGTCGGGCTGCTCTACGAGCGCATCCACACGCGGCTCTTCAAGGACATGGGCGGGCTCAAGGCGAAGATGCCGGTGTTCGCGGCGATATTCCTCATCGTCATGCTCAGCAGCGTCGGCCTTCCGGGGCTGAATGGGTTCGTCGGAGAGTTCCTCGCGCTGCTCGGCGCGTTCGAGGCCTCCGTCACCTACCAGTTCGGCCTCGGATGGTGGCTTCCGCTCATCGCGGGCACGGGCGTCGTGCTCTCTGCTGTGTACCTGCTCTGGATGTTCCAAAAGGTGTTCTACGGCCCGGTCACCAACCCGGCGCTCGAGCGCATCAAGGACCTTAAGCCGTGGGAGGTCGCGATGGCCGGCTCGTTCATCGTGTTGGCGTTCTGGGGCGGGCTTCTGCCCTCGACCTTCCTCGGTCCGATGGAGAAGTCGATCGCCGCGACTAGGCAGATGTCGATCAATGAGCCCGGCAAGCGCCCCACGTGGGACGACCCGACCCTTGAGATCGACAGCGACGGCGACCTCGTTCGCGTCGAGCCTGGCCGCTCTCCCGATGCGATGCAGAACTACATCGTCGTCGCTAAGGTCGCAGGCGCGAACGAGCACGGGCGCATCCCGGCCGAGCAGGGAGGAGCGGTACGATGACCGGGCGCGAGCGCATCGTCGCCGCCGCGCGCGGCGGAGAGGTCGACCGAAGGCCGGTCGCCTGCGCCACGGGCGTAAGTGAGAATGGCGCCGACTGCGTCGTGGTCGGGGTTTCCGACGTCACAAACGCGCTGCGGGAGAGTCCCGACCGCGCAGTCCTTGCAAAGGTCGTCAGCCCTCTCGGCCGCGACCTCACGCTCGTAAAGCTGCTCGCCAGCGACCCGTCGGCGGGGGCTGAACGTCTCGCTTTGCTTGCTGATCAAGCGCGACAGGAGATGCGATCGGCCCTCGAAGCCGGCGCCGACGGGATCTACTATGCTCTCGACGGCGCGTATCCTGCTGCGACGACTCCGATGGAGTACGGTGGGCACTTCCTAGAGCTCGACCGCCAGCTGCTCGAAGAAGTCAGGGACGCGCGGTTCAACCTGCTCTTCGTCTGCGGCGAAAGAGAGCCGTATATCGACTTTGTGAGCGACCTGCCGGCCCACGCTCTTGCGTGGGACTCGCGTTCGGGCGTATCGGTCGGGTCGGTCCGGTCAGCCCGGTCTGGGGCGCTCGCGTATGACAGCGATGAAGCGGACATCCGTCTCAAGACCAACTGCCGCGAGGAGGCGCGCGCCTAGATGAACGAATTCAAGCCGCCTGAGATCGATTGGGCGTCGCTCTTCCCGGTCCTGACCGTCATCGCGACCGGCGTCGTCGCTCTGATCGTCGAGATGTTCATGCCGCGGCGCAACAACAATGTCATCGTCGCGGTCTCGCTCATCGGCCTCGCCGCCGCTGCCTACACGGCCGTCCCGATGACAGAGATGAGCAGTGCGACCACGGCTGGCGAAATGGTGTTCCGCGATCACTTCGGCACACTCCTCCAGCTCCTGCTCGTTCTCATCTGCGCAGTCTCCTTCCTCTTTAGCGAAAGGTACTTGCGTGAAAAGGGGATCGCGTTCGCAGAGTTCTATCCGCTCGCGCTCTGGTCCACCGCCGGCGGCATGGTGATGGTCTCGACGAACAACCTCCTCATGATGTTCCTCGGGCTCGAGGTCCTCTCGATCGCGCTCTACTGTCTCGCGGGCATGAGCCGTAAGGAGCAGAAGTCCGAAGAGGCCGCGCTCAAGTACTTCCTTCTCGGTGCGTTCGCCTCCGCGTTCTTCCTCTATGGCATCGCGTTCGTATATGGCGCGAGCGGCACGATCAACCTCGTCGCGATCCGCATCGCGGTCTTTACGACGTTCCACGAGTACATAGGCCTCGCCGCGCTCGGCGTGCTGCTCATGATCGTCGGATTAGGATTCAAGACCGCGCTCGTGCCGTTCCACCAATGGACGCCCGACGTCTATCAGGGCGCTCCGACGAACGTCACCGCGTTCATGTCAGCCGCGAGCAAGGTCGCGGCGTTCGGCGCGCTGACGCGCATCCTTGTCACTGCGTCGGAGCTTCAGGCCTACTGGTTCCCGATCCTTTACTGGATCGCGGTCCTTACGATGGTGGTCGGCAACCTGTACGCGATCGCGCAAAAGGACGTCAAGCGAATCCTCGCCTATTCGAGCATCGCGCACGCAGGGTACGTGCTCGTCGCGCTGCTCGCGCACGTCAAGGCGCCGGACAAGGTCGGGATCGAGCCCGTCGTGTACTACCTCTTCGCCTACAGCCTCATGACGCTCGGCGCATTCGCGGTCGTGACGCTCGTCGCAAAGAACGGAAAGGAGCAAACGCGCCTGCAGGATCTCAACGGCCTTTGGCAGAAGGCGCCGTTCGCCGCCGGGACGCTCGCGCTCTTCATGGTCTCGCTCGTTGGAATCCCGCCGACAGCAGGGTTCTTCGGAAAGTACATGATATTCGTCAGCGCGATCGACGCGGGGCTCCAGCCGCTTGCGTACGTCCTAGCCCTGTCTTCCGCGGTCAGCCTCTACTACTACCTCGCGATCCTCGTCGCCTCGCTCGTGGAAGACAAGGGGATCACACCGACAGAAACGGCCAAGCCGTCGCCCGGCCTCACTCTCGCCTGCTTCGTCTGCGCTGCGGGAGTCCTCGGCGCGATGGTGTTCGCAAGGCCGGTGATGGACTTTCTCCGTTCGCCAGACCAGCCCAGGGCGCCCGCGCAGGTCGCTCCCAACCCACAGGGTCAGCTATGAAACTCGGCGTCAGCATGTACTCGTACCTCCGCGCCGTCAAGGATGGCAGGCTCGACATCGCCTCCTTCATCCACGAGGCCAAGCGCATCGGCGCCGACGGCGTCGAGCTGCTCGACTTCTTCTACAAGGACGTCGAATCGGACCGCGAACGCGCGATGAAGGCGCTCGATGAGACCGGGCTCGTGTGCGGGGTTTTCTCCGTCGCGCAGAACTTCGCAAAGACAGACCCGGACGAGAGGAGGGCACAGTCTAAGAAGGTGTTCTTCGGCGTCGACGAGGCCCTCAAGTATAACGTCAAGACGGTGCGGGTCTTCGCAGGCGACGTCTCGGAGGGCGTGACGTTCCAAGACGCGCGCGCCTGGATCATCGACGGCCTCACGGAGGTCTCCAACTACGCGCACGAGAAGGGTGTGCGGCTCGCTCTTGAGAACCACGGCAAGCTCGCGGGCCGATCGGACCAGGTTCGCGGCATCATAGACGACGTGCGCCAGCGCTGCGGCCACGCCGCGCTCGGCGCCAACCCCGACACCGGCAACTTCCAGCTCGTCAGCCAAGCGAGCCACGAGGCGATCAAGGACGTCGCAAAGTACGCCTACATGGTCCACTTCAAGGACTTTAAGCTAAAGCCGGAGGGGTGGGAGGGGTACACGTTCAAGGCTCTCGACGGCACCGAGTTCATCGGGTCCGTGATCGGCGAGGGCGATGTGGACCTGCCGGCCTGCGTCGCGGCCTTGAAGGCCAGCGGGTTCGACGGCTGGCTCAACCTCGAGTTCGAAGGCGAAGGCGACCCGCTCACCGACGTCGAAAAGTCCTTCCGCAACACCGAGCGCATCGTCCGCGGCTCCTGAAATCCGCTATCATTAAGCGGGGCGCGAGCCCACAGGAGAAACAGAAAGTTGAACACACGGACCCTGTTCGTACCGGTTCTACTGGCCGTCGCGGTCGCCGTTGACGCCCAGCAGATGCCGTGGGCCAAGGACTTTTCGTCGGCCAAGGCGCTGGCGACGAAGTCCAAAAAGCTCATCATGGTCGACTTCTTCACCGAGTGGTGAGGCTGGTGCAAAAAGCTTGACGCGGAAGTCTACACAGACAGGTCCGTGATCAAGGCGGCGGGGCAGTTGGTCCCGCTCAAAGTGGACGCCGAGAAAGAAGGCGTCGAACTGGCCAAGAAGTACAAGGTCACCGGCTACCCGACCATCCTCTTCATGAACGCAGACGGAGAGATCTTCGGCACCATCGGCGGGTACGTGCCTGCCCCGCAGTTCATCGAGTCGGTCCAGACCGTCGTCGACGTCTACAAGGCCTACCCGGCGGCGGTCGAGGCACTCAAGAAGAACGCGGACGACCCGTCGGCCAACGTCACGATGGCGCGCGTCTATGCCGCGCGCGGCGACACGGACAAGGCGATCGCGGCGCTCAAGAGGGCCGAGGCGGGCAAGTACGCTGGCCCGGACTTCGCCAAGGCGTACAGCGCCGTCGGCGACGCGTTCCAAAACGCGCAGGATCCTAGCAAGGCCATCCCGTACTTCGACAAGGCGATCGCCGTGGCTAAGACCCCCGGCGACAAGGCGTACGCGCTGGTCTCAGCCATGTTCTGCTCTCAAATGAATCAGGACGAGGCGGGAGCCAAGAGGTACGCCCGTGCGCTCGTCAGCCTTGCCGGCGCTCCCAAGGAGTACGTCGACATGGCGAAGCAGGTCTTGGGCGGAGGCTAGTCGGTATTGGGCGGTCGACGTTTGTTTTGCCTCGCCCCCTAGCCCCCTCCCCTCGAAACCAGAGTTTCGAGGGGAGGGGGAACAAGCCTCGGCCGTTTTCTTCTCGTTTTTTCGGAACATCCTGGTGCCCGATTCAAGGTGTCGGCGAGGATCCTACTCTCGGTCTCCCTTCTTCAGTTTTCAAGCTTCGCGGTCTTTTGTCGACCTCACTTAATGTGACTCGCTGGGTCGCGCGCAGTTTCAAAAGCGGGACCTTGGTCACGACGCCCACTGATGCGCGTCTTTCAGCGAGGCGATGACATCTTGAAGCAGCACCAACTGTCGTTCAAACGGTACGACTGAGAAGGGAGGGATGTGCAGGAAGCCGATCTTCTTGTCTGGGAACTTCCGCAGCGCAAGGTAGAGCAGAGAGTTGCAGAGGTATCCGCCTGCGTCGGCGCTGACGCGGACGAGATCGCTTTCCACGAAAGCACCGCACCAAAGCGACGAGGCGATCGCTGGCGGGCCGGAAGGGTCGATCGGCCCTGGCCCGTAGGTCTCTCCGCGCACGTCTGGCACCACTCCGAGCCAGTTGCGCCCGACCGTCTCGCAGAGCACCGTCGTCGCGTTCGCCGCCAGCCCGAGGGCGAGCCAGGAATCGAACCCAGAAAGGTCCAGGGAGGAGACAAACTCGTCCACCCCACGGTACGAGACCTCCAGCACGGCGAATGGGAGCCCGGAGGCCTCGGCCAGCACCGCCGACGGGTTCTCAGCGTGCTGCATGAACGGCCCGAAACCAGTGACGAAGAGCGACATGAGGCGGGTGGTGCCCAGGCTGGGATTTGAACCCAGACTCCCTCGCGGGAAACGGATTTTAAGTCCGTTGCGTCTACCGTTCCGCCACCCGGGCGCGCGGGACGAGGTTACCCGCGGGTCCTTGCGCGGCCGGTCCGCGCTCAGCCATAATGCAAGTCCGGCGCACGGCGCAGAGAGCCCCGAAATGGCAAAGAAGAAAGGCGAAAAGCGAGAGGTCGTGAGGCTCGTCTGCAGCGAGGACCAAAAGCACTACGTCGTCACGTCAAAGAACAAGGTGAACACGCCGGACAAGCTCGAGCTGATGAAGTACAACCCGGCTCTTCGCAAGAAGACGCTGCACAAGGAGAAGAGGTAATGCCGAACCCGAAACGCAAACACTCGCACAGGCGCACGGCCTCCAACAAGCTCCACTGGACCACAAGCCTGCCGGAGACGACCGAGACGAAGAACGTGACGGGCGAGCCGCTCGCGCTGCGCCACTCGGCCTCGCCCGACGGCTACTACAAGGGCCGTCGGCTGCCGGGATACAAAGACAAGAAGTAACAGACCTCTTCTTTGCCATTGCAAGGCCCCGATGGCATCTCGCCACCGGGGCCTTCAGTTTGCGCAGAGCAGTCACGGGACAGTGCGCGCCGACTTGGCCGCTTATGGGGTCTGCACGTAGACCTTGAACTCGTAGGTCAAGTTCACCTTCTCGCCTGGCTTGAGCGTGACCGTCCACTTGATCTGCGAGTTTGGGTTGACGCTCCTCAGGCCTGCGCTCGTCTTTGTGACGACGCCCGCGTTGCTCACAGTCCCCACTTCGCCCACGAGGCTCTTTGAGACTTTCAGCTTCACCGCTTCGGACTTATAGTTGACGATCTGGATCGTGCCCTTCGCGCTCACGAGGTCGTACGGCCGCGAGTAGCTCGTCGCCTTGAGCGCCGCGACCTGCCGCGAGACCTCCTCTTCCAGCACGTCCGGCTGCACGTCGAGCGCTTTGGTGATTCGCAGCACAGCCTTTCCGTTCGGCGTCGTGTAGCTCAGCATGTCCTGCCCGATCACCTGGCCAGCTTTGAAGGTCGTCGCAGCGGCGGTCGTGAGCGGGAACTTGGATGGGTTGGTGAACTCGAGGGTGTGCCACACGTCGTAGTGGGGAGGCTCGGCCTGCGGCTGCTGTCCGCGCTCGTAGTTGACGAGCGACCAGCCCGTCTCCGGTACGTCGAGCGTGTAGACGTGCTCGTACGCGGCCGACTCTTGGAACTGCACGAAATACCCGCGCTCGCCGTTCTTAAGGGTCACGTTCGGAAGCGTGGTGAAGAAGAGGTCCTCGAGCTGCAGTCCCTCGAGCTGCCCCGGATCGAAAGCCGAGAAACCGCCTGGCCGGTAGCCCTCGCCTGCGCGGCCAGCGAAGGCGTTCTGCGACATCGGCGAGGCGTCCATCGCCACGTTGCCCGCCGCGAGCATTCCGTTGACGAACTGGTCGATCGACTGCATGCTTGTCAGGGGGTCAAAGATGTTGATGAAACGCACGTTGGGGAAGCCCGTCACGAGCTTCAGGTCCACGCCCTCCAGGTTTCCGAGGTCGTTCATGATCGTCGCCTTCGAAGTGAGCGTCAGCTTCTTCGGATCCGTGATGTCGACGTGATAGCCGGGCACCCATGTCATCCCGCGCTCCAGGCTCATCACCATGACTTTGCCCGCACCCGTGCCCTTTACGCGCAGCACATTGGTCGTCTGCGTGCTCTTCGCCTCGAACACGAGCTCGCCCGACACAGAAGAGACCCGCGTCACGCTCGACTTCTGCATCGCCATGCGAGGGCCGTTATCGAGGTCCAGCACGAGCATCGAGCCGCTCGCGGACTTCAGCGTCCCGGAAAAGGAGTCTTCCTCCTTGTGCCCCGGCATGTACGCGAACACAACGAGCTTTTTCCCGACGTTCGCGTCCAAGAGCGCCTCGAGCGAGCTGAGTGGGGAGACGACCTCGCTGGTCACTGTCGTTGCGACCACGGATGAGATCTTCACCCCGTCGGTCGCGGTCACCCACAGAGTCCCGAGCACCGCGCGCGGCGGGTCTGCGATCAGCAGTTCTCCCTCTCCGGAAAACGGCGCCTCGCGCAAGACCACCGCGTAGCCGTTCTTAAAGAGCGAAGCGGCGGTGATCTTAGTCTCAACAGGCAGCGGCAGACTGGCCGCTGACGCGGCAACGAGCATCGTCAAGAGCATCTGAATATCCTCTGAACGATTAGACGCGCCGCGGGCGCGCTGGTTTGCAAAGACGCGCTAGCGCACCTGCACAAACCTCTCGTACTCCACCGTGAGCAGTCTGCGCTGGCCGGGCTTCAGCTCGACCTCCCACTGGCCCTTTCCGACGGAGTTGAGGCTGTTGTTCGGTGCCGGCAACTGCGTCCACGCGCCGCCGTCGCTCGATTTCGTCACGCGCCCGTCCACCTGCCGCCGAACGCGCACGACCACCGGTGCCTTATCCAGGTTCGTCACCGTGACCGTGTCCACCATCGTCACGAGGTCCCAAACCGAGGAGTTGACCTCCCGTGCTCGCTCGCGGCGCGCAGTCTCCTGCGATTCAGCGCTCGCATGGACCGCGGTCGCAAGCCCGATTCGCAGCTCTGCCTCGTCGCCAATCACGGTGTAGGGCATAGCCGACTGCCCGATCAACTGGCCTTCGTGCACGATCATCGCAGGGGCGTCTGTCCACGGCTGCATCGTGGCGTTCTTGAACACGAGCGACTTGATCACGCTCGCATCGCCGATCGCCGCCTGGGTCTCGACCACGTACCGATAGTCGTACTGCGCCTCCACCTCCTGCAGCACGATGTAAGTGCGGTCCAGAACCTTCATCGAAATGTCCGACGCCGTGTACACGAAAAGCTCGTTGTGCTGCGCTCCGCTCACCTGCTGCTCTAGGTCGCGGATCGCATCCTCCGTGCCCTTCACGATCAGCGAAGTGTCGGAAGGATCGTAGGCCACTTTTTCAATGCCAGAAGGCACAAGGCCGAGGCCACCCTGAAGTCCGCTGTACCCTCCCCCTCCGGTCGTCTGACCGCTTTCTGCAGGTGGGAACGCGCTCGGTGGACGCCAGTACTTCTGGGCAAGCTCGAAGATCTTCGAGACTCCCTGCGTCAGAGCATCCGGGCTGCCGAGATTTGAGACCTCGGGGAAACCGCTCACCATCCCCAGGTCGATGTGTTCGAAGTCCGCGACCAGGTTCTGCACCGTCGCCTTCATCGTGATCTTAACCTTTGCAGGGTCGCTAATGTCGAGATAGTAAGACGGGTTCCAAGTGAGGCCGGCGAGCAGCCCGATCGTGTAGACCTTGCCTGCCGTGCCCACCTTGCCGCGGATGCGGATGACCGGCACCCGAACCTTCGTCTCAAGCTTCGTCTTTGCTCTGGCGGAATCCACAGTCACCGATTGCACCCACTCGCGCGGGATCATCTGGATCTTGCCGCCAGATTCCATCGTTACGGTCACTTCGCTGACCGAGCGGAGAACGCCCTTCATCGTCCTAGCTTTGCCGCCGTAGTTATCGGCAAGTCCAAGCTCTAAGTTCTGGCCGACGTTCAATAAGAGCAAGTCGTTGATCGTGCCGGCCTCAGAGAACACCGAGTCCTCCACGATGTATGTCAGTGTCACTTCGCTCACGTGCGTCCCCGCTGCAGGAGCGAACCAGAACGTTCCGTTCGTCGGCCGGTCGAGGTCCTTCACATAGACCTCTCCAGAAGCAGGGATGTCGATCTCTTTCAAGACAAAGCCGTACCCGTTCCGGAAAGCGGTCGCGGCGACGACTCTCGGCGTCGCAAACTCAGGCGCGCTGGCAAGCGCGGTCAGACAGGCTAGTGTCGCAATCATTTCGAACTCCTCCGTTCAATACAAAGGACGTTCAAGCAGGTCGGTCGCGTCTATACGATCAGCTCTCTCGCGTTGGCGAGCGCGGACTCGCCGACCCTCTCTCCTGCGAGCATGCGCGCGACCTCCGCGACCCGCGCCTCCCCCTCTAGCTCCTCCACCGAGGTCGAGGAGCGCCCGCCCTTCACCGGCTTTTCGATGCGGAAGTGTGTGCTCGCACGGCCGGCGATCTGCGGCAGGTGGCTGATCACGAGCACTTGGTAGTGCGCGGACAGCTGGTGCAGCTTCGTCGCCGTGACAGCCGCTGCGCGGCCTCCGAGGCCCGCGTCCACCTCGTCGAAGACGAGCGTCGGCACGCCAGCGCGCCCTGCGGAGGCGACCTTCGTCGCCAACATGATGCGCGAGATCTCGCCGCCGCTCGCGACCTTCGCCATCGGTCGCGGCGGGTCGCCGGGGTTCGCAGTGAAGAAGAACTCAACGAGGTCCGCGCCGCCCGCCTGCACCGGCTTGGGCGAGACTCGCACCTCGAACTCCGCCTTCTCCATCGCCAGCTCGCGCACGTGCTTCGTGACGGACTTTGCAAACTCCTTTGCTGCGACAAGGCGCAGCTTCGTCAGGTCGGCCGCCTTTGCGCCCAGCCGCCTTTCTGCTTCCGACAAAGAGGCGACCAGCTCTTCTTCGCTCGCGCCGGACTGTTCCAGCAGCGCGAGCTCCTCCTTCGCGCGCGCCAGGAATGCGACCACCGCCGTCTCGTCCTCTCCGTACTTCTTGCGCAGGCGCTTGAGTGCGTCGAGGCGTGCCGCGCTCTCTTCCAGAGCGCCCTGGTCCAGGTCGAGCGACCCCACGTACGCGCGGAGCGCGCGGACGGCCTCCTCCAACGAATAGAGCGAGCCGCGCAACGGGTCGACGACCTGCTCTAGCACAGCGTCGAGCGATGCCGCGCCCTCCAAAGAGAGAAGCTTCGCACCGATCGTCTCTATCGCCGCGCTCTCGCCCTCACCGAGCGCTTGCAGCGCCTCGGACGAGACCGTGAGCAGCCTTTCCGCGTGCCGCAGTCGCGAGATGCTCGCCTCGAGCTCCTCGAACTCGCCGGCGACCGGCGCAACCGACGAGATCTCTTCGACTTGGAACCGAAGCATGTCCAATCGCTGCTCGACGTCGCGCCTGTCGGCGCGCAAGGTCGCCAGCCGCCGACGCACGCCCTCGCTCTCCGAGAAGAGCGCTGCCACCTGGTCGCGCAGCGCGACCAGCGCTCCGCCCGCCCAATCGTCCAGAAACGCAATCTGCCTCTCCACGTCCAGCAGCGCCTGGTGGTCGTGCTGCCCGTGCATGTCGACGAGCTCGTCCCCGATCTGGCGCAAGACTCCGACCGAGGCAAGGCGCCCGTTGATCCGCACGGTCGAGCGCCCCTCCGCAGTCACCTCGCGCACGACCACGATCTCGCCTTCTTCGGGCTCCACGCCGTTCGCCTCGCACACGGCCAAGGCCGAAGCAGAGCCAGAGAGGTCCACAGAAAGGGATACGACCGCTTTGCGCGCGCCCGCCCGCACGAGGTCCGAGTCCGCGCGGCCGCCGAGCGCGAGCCCGATCGCGTCCACCAGCAGCGACTTGCCCGCGCCGGTCTCGCCGGTCAGCACCGTCAGGCCCGGCCTGAGGGCCAGCGTGCACGACTCGATCGTGGCAACGTCCTTGACGGTTAGTGCGCGCAGCATCGGACGCCGACAAGATACCCGCGCCCGGTGCCACAATCCTTGCAACGCGATGGGCGAGAACGACGCTTCCAAGGCGATAAGAAGGGCCGCGCTCGTCGCGCTCGGCTCAACCTTGGTGGTCGTTGTCGCCAAGCTGGTCGCGGCCGCGCTCAGCGACAGCGTCTCGGTGCTGGCAGAGGGCCTGCAGTCCGTGCTCGACGTGTTCATGTCCATCGCCGTGGTGTGGACGCTGCGCATCGCGGACGCGCCGCCGGACGAATCGCACCCGTTCGGCCATGGAAAGGCGGAGCTCCTGACGAGCGCGTTCCAGATGGTGCTGGTGCTCTTCACTGCGGCGATCATCGTCTGGCAGGCCGCGCACCGGCTCTACGAGCCGCACGTGATCGTGCCGGTCTTCGGGATATTTGCTCTGGCGTACACGGTCGTCGCCAACCTCTGCGTTTCTGCGTTCTTGCGCAGCACGGTGAGGAAGCACCGCTCGCACGCGCTGCAAGGCGAAGTCGAGCACATCAAGGCTGACACACTTTCGTCTTCAGGCGTGCTGCTGGGGCTCGTCGTGTACCAGTTCACGCGCTGGTCGCCGCTCGACCCGCTCGTTGCCATCGTTTTCACCACGGTCGGAGCGTTCTTCGCCGTCAGGCAGTTGCGTCGGGTGATCCACCCGCTCATGGACGGCGCTCTCCCACAGGAGGACATTGAAAAGCTCGAGGCGGTCCTGAAGATGCACACTGACGTGCGCGGGTACCACAACGTCCAGACCCGCGAGACCGGCCGCCTGCGCTACGTCGCGCTGCACGTCCTGCTCGACGACGAGCTTTCGTTCGTACAAGCGCACGACCTGGCCGAGCAGGTCGAAGACGAGCTGAGCGCCGCCTTGGGGGGCGCCCACGTCACCGTCCACTACGAGCCGGCCGAGGCTGAATTGGAACACCGGGAGCGAGAGCACGACGAGCCACGTCCTATTTAACGAGGAATGGCTGACTCGGGCGATGCGAGGGCTCAGGGCGGGGTGCTCCTGCTCGTGCGCGCCGTGCTGGGTGCGCTGATGATCTATTACGGCGTGCAGCACGTCTTCGGGCTGATGGGCGGGGACGGGTTCGACGCCTCGGCGCAGCGCTTTGCCGATACGTTTTCGGTCCCGTTCTACGTCGGGCAGACCGCCGTGATCGGGCAGCTTGTAGCCGGAGTGCTGATCCTGCTCGGGTTCCTGACGCGGTTCGCGGCCGCCCTCGTGGGCGCGCTGATGGCGGTCGCCGCGGTGATCGGCGCCAAGACCACGGAGTCGCTGGTCAAGACAACCAGCTCGGACCCGCTCGCGGCGGTCGGTTACCCGACCGCGCTCATGGTGATGGCGATCGCGCTGATCGCCCTGGGCGGGGGGCTGCTCTCGCTCGACTCCAACTTCAAGACCAAACGTCGCAAGGCCAAGGTCGCGCAGATATCATAATCGGCCCATGAGCGCCCCGACACAGGAGGCCCCCGCCGCCGGAGTGCGGTGGGACCTTTCCGCACTCTTCTCCTCCATCGACGACCCAAGGATCGAAAGTGCGTGGGAGAGCCTGCACAAGAGCGCCGATGAGTTCGACAAGAAGTACCGCGGCAAGGTCGCGCTCGCAGCGCTCTCGCCCGCGCAGCTCGCCAAGTGCATCAATGAGCTGGAAGAGATCTCCACGGAAGCGAGCAAGCCGGTCAGCTACGCGAGCCTCCTCTTTGCCGCGGACACGAGCGACGAAAAGACCGCCGCGTTCATGCAGTCTCAGATGGAGAAGGCCTCGGAGCTGCGCGTCAAGCTCGTGTTCTTCGAGATCGAGCTGCTGAAGGCTCCGCAAGAGTACATCGACAAGTGCCTCAAAGACCTGGCGCTCGCCAACTACGTCCACTTCGTCCAGGTCTCCCGCACCTATGCGCCCTACATGCTCTCTGAAAAGGAGGAGGTCCTGCTCGAGGAGTCGGCCAACATCGGCTCGCGCGCGTGGGTCCGCTTGCACGAAGAGCTCACCGCGGGCCTCAAGTGCAGTTACAAGGACCCGCACACGGGCGAGCAGGAGCAGCTCAGTCTGGAAGAGACCATCACAAAGCTCCGCGAAGAGGACCGCGCCGTGCGCCAGGCCGCGGCCGATGCCATGACCTCCGGTCTTGCAAGCATCGAAAGGACGGTCGTGTTCACGTACAACACGCTCCTCGCCGACAAGAAGCTCTCGGACCGGATCCGTACTTACCAGTATCCAGAGCAGTCGCGCCACCTCGCCAACGAGCTCGACAAGCAGACCGTCGACATCGTCATGCGGCTGTGCCGCGAGCGCAGCGACCTGGTCTCGCGCTACTACAAGGTGAAGGCGCAAGTGCTCGGAGTCAAGGATCTCACGCACATCGACCGCTACGCCCCGCTCTTTGAGGCCGAGAAGCAGGTCTCGTGGCCGGAGGCGAAGAAGACGGTGCTCGACGCGTTCCGCGCCTTTTCGCCGCAGATCGCAGAGCGCGCGGGCGAGTTTTTCGAAAAGAGCTGGATCGACGCCGAGCCGCGCGATGGAAAGACGGGCGGCGCATTCTGCAACTACAACACGCCGGACACTCACCCCGTAGTGCTGATGACGTTCCTCGGGAAGCTCGGCGACGTGATGACGCTCGCGCACGAGCTTGGCCACGGGGTCCACGCCTCCTACAGCCGCCAGCAGACGGAGTTCAACTTCCACGGCACACTTCCCCTCGCGGAGCTCGCCTCCATATTTGGCGAAATGCTGGTGTTCGACGACGTGGTCAAGGAGGCGACGGACAGAGACCGGCTTGCGCTCTATGCTGAGAAGATCGAGGGCATATTCGCCTCCGTCCACCGCCAGGCCGCGATGTTCCGTTTCGAGCAACGCTGCCACACCGAGCGTCGCGAAAAAGGCGAACTGCCTAAAGACCGCTTCCGCGAACTGTGGCAGGACGAGATGCAGTCCATGTTCGGCGACGCCGTCAAGCTCGGCGAGCAGCACAAGTGCTGGTGGCTCTATGTGGGCCACTTCTTCTTCGCGCCGTTCTATGTGTATGCGTATTCCTTCGGCGAGCTCCTGACGATGTCGCTCTACCAGAAGGCGAAGAGGTCCGGCCCAGAGTTCGCGCAGAAGTACATCGAAGTGCTCAAGCTCGGCGGATCGAGGGACCCTTACGAGCTCATGCGCGCGCTCGAGGTCGACCTGCACAGCGAAGGGTTCTGGAAGGGCGGGTTCGAGGCAATCGAGTCAATGGTCGCTGAATTCGAGACGATCTGGAAGGCGCATTCGACAAAGCCGCCACAATAACTGCACCTCATGTCCCGCCGCACAAAGATCGTCTGCACGCTCGGCCCCGCCGTCGACTCGAGGCCGAAGCTCAAGGCCCTCATCGACGCGGGAATGAACGTCGCGCGCATCAACTGTAGCCACGGCGACTGGCCGACGAGGAAGAGATGGATCCAGTGGATCCGCGAGCTTCAGCCGCAGGTCTCGCCGGTCGGGGTCCTCGTCGACCTGTCCGGGCCGAAGTTCCGCATCGGTGAGGTCAAAGGCGGCTCGCTTGAGATCAAGACCGGAGAGACGGTCTGCCTCGCGAAGAAGGGCAAGTGCCAGATCCCTGTCACCGATCCGCTCGTGTGGTCGAAGATCAAGGCCGGAACGCGCGTCCTGCTCGGCGACGGCGGCGTGGAGCTCAGGGTCACAAGGAAGGGGAAGACGTGCGAGTGCAAGGCGATGTACGGCGGTACCGTCAGGTCGCACCAGGGGCTAACGCTCGTCGGTCGCTCGTTCGCGGTCCCGGCGCTCACGCAAAAGGACAAGAGCGACCTAAAGGAGGCTCTCAAGCTCGGCGCGGACTTCATCGCGCTCAGCTACGTCCGTAGCGCGAAGGACATGAAAGAGCTCAGAAGGCTCGCCGACAAGAGCACCAAGCTCGTCGCGAAGATCGAGACGAAGGACGGGCTAAAGAACATCGACGAGGTCATCGCGGCCTCAGACGTCGTCATGGTCGCGCGCGGCGATCTCGGCCTGCAGATGGACATCGAAGAGGTCCCGATGGCGCAAAAGCGCATCATCGCCAAGTGCAACGCCGCGGCCATTCCGGTAATCACCGCCACCCAGATGCTCGAGAGCATGCTCTCGTCCCCCCGCCCCACGCGCGCAGAGACCACCGACGTCGCCAACGCGATCCTCGACGGCACCGACGCCGTCATGCTCAGCGGCGAGACCGCCGCCGGCCAGTATCCGATCGAGGCCGTCATGACGATGGCCGGAATCGCGCGCAAGACGGAGCGTCATTTCGACCACAAGGAAAAGATGCTCCGGCTCGCCTCGGGCAGGCAGCACGACGAAGAGACCGACTCCGTCGCCCGAGCGGCAGTCAGCATCGCGGACAACCTGAGGGCCAAGGCGGTCCTCACGAGCAGCACGAGCGGCACAACCCCGCGACTGGTCAGCCGCTACCGCCCGCCGATGCCGGTCCTGTGCGCCTGCTGGACCAAGGCGACCACCACGCAGATGTCCATGATCTGGGGGGTCCAGGCGACGTTTGTCGAGCTGCCAGAAGGGACCGACGAGGCCGTCGCCAGGACCATCGACGCTTTTTTGCGCCTGGGACTGGTCAAGCGCGGGGACAAGGTCGTCGTAACTGCCGGGGTCCCCGCAGGAGTGCCAGGAAAGACCAACATGGTGCTGGTGCGGGACGTCTGATACAATAGATGAGTCTCCACGGACGGAGGAAGAGGGCATGAAGAAGGCCGCCTACTGGATCGCGTTCGTCGTCTGCGCCGCCTCGATCGGCGCGTACATGGCCCGTGACCCCTGGTTGAAGTACCAGCAGGAAAGGGCTTCGGAAAGAAAGTCGGAACAGGACATGAGACAGGCCGAGGCCGAGCGAGCGGAACTCATGAGGCAGAAGTCGCGGCTCAAGAGCCCCGCAGGAAGGGAAGAGATGCTTCGAAGAGACGGGTACATCAAACCGGGCGAAGAGCCGCTAGGGGCCAAACCGTGACGCTCGCGCTCTCCCTCGTCCTCTTGCAACAACAGCCGCGCTTCCAAATGGACGCGAAGACCGTCGTCGCGTACGACGTCAGGACGTCTTTCAAGACCCTCGACGGGACCGAGGAGGCGATCTTTTTCGAGCGCTGGGAGTACAGCGTACAAGAGTTGCTCAACGGCGGCGCGGTGAAGCTCAAGGTCGAAAAGACCCTCACGAAGATGTCCGTCGACGGAACCGTCACCATCCTGCACCCGGAGACTACGGTCACGAGTGAAGAGCGCAGCCCTCGTGGCCAGGTCCGCGACCGCAAGCCGTCCGACGACCTCTCCTCGGCCTACGAACTGAGACTCCTTCGCATCTGCGACATCGTCTACCCGCCGGTGCTCGCCGCGGCAGACTCGGCATGGACCGAGACCTCCGCGCCCACCAACGACGGGCTCCCCGCCGCGACCTGGAAGTGGACGAGCGAGAAGTCTGAAAACGGCGTGCTCAAAGGGACCTTCACTTTCCTGGAGGCAGGGATCGAGAAGCCGATCCAGGCCGAAGGCACCTTCTCCGTCTCCCTCACCGACGGTTGGCCCGTCGAGATCGCGTTCAAGGCGATCAACACCTACCAGCCCGGCGACGAAGAGAAGCTCCCGACCGTGTACGAGTTCTCGATGAAGCGACGGGCGAAGTAACGCGCCGCGCTCATCCTTTGTGCTTTCTCCTCGGGACTCAGGACTCGAGACTCTGGTTCCCGGACTAAAATGGCCCATGCTCCTCGCCTTTGCGCTGGCCGCGGCGCTGCAGCCCCACTTCGACTTCTTCCAGTTCGGCCCTTATGACGGCGGCGTCCCGCGCCCGCAGGCCGTGCTCAGCTACGGCCCGGGCGAAAGGCACACCACCTACCACGACCAGGACCGCGTGATCAACGCGATCGCCCAGGGCGCCAAGGACCGGGTCAAGCGCATCGACTTTGGCGCCTCGACCGAGGGACGCCCGCTCCGAGTGCTCGTCATTTCTTCGCCCGAGAACATGAAGAAGCTCGACGAAATCCGGGCGAACAACCAGGCGATAGCCGACGGCAAGGTCGCCCCTGGCGAAATCAAGCGCGATGCGCCCGTCGTGCTCTGGGTCAACGAGTGCATCCACGGAAACGAGACTGCGAGCTTTGAAAGCGCCATGTGGCTCGCTTACAACCTTGCCGCTTCGAACAACAGACAGATCACCGACTTGCTCAACAGCGCCGTCGTCGTCATCAACCCATCCTACAACCCCGACGGCCACGAGCGGTTCGTCGTCTGGTACAACTCGCTCGCTCGCGGCGACAAGAGCGGCGACGCCGTCGAGCACCAAGAGCCCGGCATCACGAACGGCCGCCTCAACCATTACCGCTTCGACCTCAACCGCGACCGTGTCGCGATGTCGCAGATCGAGACGAGGCAGGAGGTCGCGGAGTTCCGAAAGTGGAACCCGCAGGTCTACGTCGACCAGCACGGGCAGGTCGGCACCTACTTCTTCCCGCCCGTCGCGCAATCGATCAACAAGGAGATCGGCCGCGACCGCTATATCGAGATGTCGAACCTGCTTGGCAAGGACACCGCTGCGGCGTTCGACCAGCACGGGTGGCGCTACTCGGTGCGCGAGACGTTCGACCTCTATTACGCCGGGTACCTCGATTCCTGGTCTTCGCTCAACGGCGCGATCGGCATGACGCACGAGACCGATGGCGGATCGGAGCTCGCCAGCGAGCGCGATGACAAGACCGTCGTCACGCTCGAGGACGGCATGGCGAAGCACTTCACCTCCGCGCTCGCCGTGCTCAGATCCGCGGCACAAAACAAGACGAAGTTCCTCCAGTCGTTCGCGCAGTTCAAGCAGGACGCTGTGCAGGGCAAGGACCTCGAAGAGATGCACGGCGTGATCGTGACAGGCGACGAGCGCGCACTGGCGCGCTTCCGCGCTTTGCTCGACGACCAAGGGATCAAATATGAATTGCGCAACGAGCCGTTCACCCAGAGCGCGACCTCCTACTTCGACTCGGTCGAGACTTCGAGGGTGTTCCAGGGCCGGTGCGTGACGATCGACTTCCAACAGCCGCGCGGCCAGCTCGCCATGTCCATCCTTGGACCGGGGCAGGACTTCGAGGACGATTTCACAAAGCGCCAGCTTGCGATCAGGGAGACGCTGAAGGACAAGGACGAGTACATGGACCTCGACCGGCCGGAGTTCTACGACACCACCGGTTGGAGCGTGCCGCTCGCATTCGGCCTCGACGCTTACTGGACGAAGACCGGCCCAGGGGGCAGCACCAGCAAAGTCCTTGCACCCCGGGACTACGCGGGAGGCAGCGTGGGATGGCTCATCCCCTATACGGACCAAGAAGACGCGCTCGCCGCCATCGAGCTCTTGCAAGCGGGCGTCCATGTGCACCTCGCCGTAAAACCGATGAACGTCGGAGGAGAGGTCAAGGCGGGCACGTTCTTCGTCTTCCGCGACAGGAACGATCCCGACATCGACAAGAAGATCCAGGAGGTCCTGAAGAAGCACGGATGCAACCCGCGCGGGCTAGCGACCTCGTTCCCCACCGAGGGCGTCGTCGGACCCGGCTCCGACACGGTCGTCAGCCTTGCCAAGCCGGAGATCGCGGTCGTTTTCGGCGACCAGCCGAACGGCACGCAGTTCGGCTCCGCGTGGTTCGTGCTCGAAAAGACGCTCGGCCTCGACTTTACGGCGATCTCGCAGCGCGCGCTCGGCGGCGACCTCTCCAAGTACACGTGCATCATCGCGCCGCAGGGCGCGCGACCGACCGAACAGCTCAAGCAGTGGGTGCAAAAGGGCGGCTGCCTCGTCGCGCTCGGCAACAACGCCGTCATCAACGACAGCTACATCGACCTCAAGCAGAGCAAGCTGAAGGACGACAAGGATCCGACCGAGCTCCCCGGTGCGATCTTCCTGGCGCTCCTCAACCCACGCTCGCCGCTCGCGTTCGGATACGACGCGAGCAAGCCGATCGCGGTGCCGCTATCCGGCTCGACGTTCTATAAGCAAAAGGAGGCTGGCGGTGCAGCCGTCTTCTTCGATCAGAACCCGAGGGCGCTGAGCGGATGGACCTGGCCCGACGAAAGCGAGGCGCTCCAGGGCACCGTCTGGCTGCACGACCAGGAGATGGGCCAAGGGCACGTCGTCTGGTTCGCCGAAGACCCGACTTCCCGCGCGATGTGGCCCGGCACCTACAAGCTGCTCCTCAATGCCGTGTTGTTGGGAAGGTGACTTCAAGGAGCCTAGTAAAAATACCTGATTTACCCCCCCCCGCAACGAGTTTGCAGGTGCTAAGATGGCCGCACGATGGTTCTACCAATCGCAATCGCGGTTCTGGCTCTTCGGCAGGCAATTCCGGTTCCTCCCCACTCGAGGCTCGTGGGGACGATCCGACACAAGGTTGCTCGTGCGGCTCATCTGACTACACCTACAGCTTATCGACCGGAGGTGCGACCGGCTACTGGTGGTACTCCAAGTTGAGTTGGAGCTACACATATTCGAAGACCGTTTCCGGTTCCAACTCAGTGCCGCATGGAAAGTGCTGTTCAGGAGTTTAGTTCTACCAAGTGAAGGATCCCGTTCCGACCGAATATAATCAGTGGTATGCGTTTCCGGACACGCTTGTCGTGCTTCCTGGAACTCTGAGCGATTGTGAAGGGTGAGCCCCTCAGGAGTTAACCAATGGTCCTTACCATTCTTGCCGCCACCATTCTCGCCACCCCGCGAGCCATGCCGTATCGGCAGCACGAGCACCTAGCCGGGCCAACAGCGCAGAACACTGCTGACGGCTGGTTGAAAGTACTGAACGCTGCCCTGGGTGGCGACAATGTAGCCTGTCTGGTAGATCTGCCGGACGACCGCGAGCCGATCGAACTTTCTTCTGGTCGCTCCATCGGCCGTTCCGTGCTTGACGGCTTTTCGCTCTTGTTCGACCGAGACCTCCTGGTCATTGACCACTCCGTCATACTGGCTCGCACCGTTCTCACGCGCTCTCCTTCCCAGGAAAAGGACGGTGAACGACTTCTAGAGATATTGGAGTCCTTGAGTGCGGGGGAACTCGGGCGCCTTTCGACTCGAGGGGCCGATTTGAACTCTCTACCCAGGGAACTGCGATCGGTCGTCGCAAAGATCTCAAACTCTAATCCGGGGCTCGCTCAAAGGATCGTTGCAGGCGATTTTACGCAAGTCAAACTCTACGCCAGCCCAATCGTGAAGTACACCGACCCAAAGACAGGGAAGCGGGTGACGACGACGCTCGCCGAGTTTCCAGTTACGTCTCAGGAGGAACAAGACGGTCGAAAGGAACTCGAAGCCTCGCACCAGGACGCTGACCGGACTCGCTTGCCCGACGGGACTGGGAAGACCGACGGCATCGATCTCGGTCAGGGCAGGATCGTAACTTACGGAGAATTGGTGACTGAATGTCGTGAAAAGCACGGAGTTGCCGCTGCGTTTGACAAGCGTCTCTCTAGCTCGTCGCTCTATGTCAGGGGCGTGTTCACAAAGTCTGAACTATTGCAGGGGCTGCAGAGGTTGCTTGCCGCTCAGCAACCTTCCGTTGAAGAGACTGGGGGCCAATCGCAAAGTTCGCGGGTCACGGCTCTTCTGGCGGCACTGAGTGAGTCTCTCGAAGCTGATCGTTTCGTCGGTATAGGCAGCGTATCGGGAGAAGACCTGCGGTCTGGTCGTAAGTTCTCAGCTACCGAACTGGCCTCCATGAGTACACGGTTCGGAAACTTGGCACGACAGCTCGGCCTGCCTGACGGCTCGATGGTCGAGGTAGGTCTTGGAGTCGGGATTTCGATCTATGCAGACGGTTACTCGGCGACACCCTACGGGAGCGCGACTGTCGACGGGCGTCCGGCCACGCTGATGACGCCAAACAATGTGCAGTTCCGGATCAACCCCTGATGCCGAACGACATCATCCGACCATCCGTTCCTCCCCATCAGCTTATGGGCTCGACCTTCTGCTAGAGACAGGAAATAGTCCGCAGCCACATCGTCTGGTTCGCCGAAGACCCGACTTCCCGCGCGATGTGGCCCGGCACCTACAAGCTCCTCCTCAATGCGATCCTGATGGGGCGAAGCGCAAGGTAACCTCGCCCGACCATGATCGCGCAGGCCCACGCCGCGACACTTGCGGGCATCGAGGCGCTCCCGGTCGTGGTCGAGGTCGACCTGCAGGGAGGACAGCCCTTCTTCGTGATGGTCGGGCTCCCCGACAAGGCGGTCCAAGAGAGCCAGGAGCGCGTCCACACCGCGATGCGCAACAGCGCGCTGAGCTTCCCCAGCAGCCGCATCATCTGCAACCTCGCGCCCGGCGACATCAAGAAGGAGGGCCCCGCGCTCGACCTGCCGATCGCGATGGCGATCCTCGCTGCGAGCGGCCAGGTCCCGATGGGCGAGCTCGATAGTACGCTCTTTGTGGGCGAGCTGGGGCTCGACGGCGCGCTGAGACGCATCGACGGCGGCGTAAACATCGCGCTCATGTGCCAAAAGCTCGGCATCAAGCGCCTCGTGGTCCCGAGGAGGAACGCGGCGGAGGCCGCGGTCGCCGAGGGCGTCGCCGTTTACGGAATGGAGTCGTTGCTCGACGCGGTCGAGTTCCTCAACGGCTCGATGGACTTCAAGCCGTTCCAGTACGAGCTGACCGAGGGCGCGCGCACGCCGCACTATGAAGTCGACTATTGCGACGTCAAGGGCCAGACGCACGCGATCCGCGCGCTCGAGATCGCAGCCGCAGGCGGGCACAACGTGCTCATGTCCGGGCCCCCAGGTGCAGGAAAGACGATGCTCGCGCGCCGGCTTCCCACGATCATGCCGCCGCTTGCGCTGGAAGAGAGCATCGCCGTCACGCGCATCTACTCGGCTTGCGGCGAGATGCGCGGGCGCGAGGGCCTAGTGTGGGAGCGGCCGTTCCGCTCGCCGCACCACACCACCAGCTATGCGGCGATCGTCGGCGGCGGTAAGAACCCGAAGCCGGGAGAAGTCTCCCTCGCGCACCACGGCGTCCTTTTCCTAGACGAGATGCCGGAGTACAACAGGGAAGTGCTCGAAGCGTTGAGGCAGCCGCTCGAGGACGGCGAGGTCAGCGTCGCGCGCGTGCAGGCCACTTTGACTTTTCCTGCCGAGTGCGTGCTCGTCGGCGCGATGAACCCCTGCCCGTGCGGATACAAGGGGTACCCCGAGGCGAAGTGCATCGGCGCGGCGCAGTGCGAGAAGTACGCGGGCAAGATCAGCGGCCCGCTGCTCGACCGCATCGACCTGCACATCGTCGTGCCGCGCCTCAAGCCGGAAGAGCTGATCGACAAGCCGACGGGAGAGCCGAGCGAGGCGATCCGCGAGCGCGTCATCGCAGCCCGCCAGCGACAGCACGCGCGCCTCGGCGGCCAGCGCATCAACGCCAAGATGGCGCCGAAGGAGATCCGCGAGATGGTCGTGATGGACAAGGAGTGCACGGACTTCATGAAGCTGATCTCAGCGCGCATGAACCTCTCGGCGCGGGTCTTCGACCGGATGTTGAAGGTCGCGCGCACCATCGCCGACCTCACCGGCGAACCCGAGGTCTGCAAACCGCACCTTGCTGAAGCAGTGCAGTACCGCAGCGCAAACTAGCCGCCACCGCTCAGAGCTGAGAAGGGTCAGGATGGGGGCAACCTGTCCACGCCAAAACGATCTCTCGAACAACCGTGGCGCGTTTCTTGCCGCCACCGCAGGTATCGTCAGCCCAATGCCGCTGCGCCGGTGGCTCCCCGTATTCTTCCTGGCAACAGCGTCCCTGGCCGCACACGCCGAGGGGCTGCCCAAGCGCGTGCTCCTCGTCCCGATCGACGACCGACCCGCCGCCACCCAGTTCGCGCAGATGATCGCCGACATGGCCGGCGTGCAGGTCGACCTCCCGCCCTCGGCGATCCTGGGCAAGTTCACGCAGCCAGGATGGCCCGAAAGCGTGATGGCGTGGATGCAAGCGACCGGGCTGCAGAAGTACGACGCCGTCATCGTCAGCACCGACATGGTAGCGTACGGCGGCCTGATCGCCTCGCGCACCGACCGCAGCAGCACCAACCTCGCGCTCAAGCGCCTCAGGCAGTTCGCCGAGGTCCGCGCCTCCGCCCCGAACACCAAGTTCTATGCCTTCTCCGCGATCATGCGTCTCGCGCCGACCGCGACCAAGGAGACCGAGCCCTGGATGCTCGACATGGCGCGCTACGCCGTCGAGTCCGAGCGCTATCGCACCGACAAGACCCCGCAGCGCGCCAGAACGCTCGAAAACCTGCGCGCACGAATGCCCAAAGGCGAGATCGAACGGTACGAGAGGGTGCGCGTGCGCAACCTGTTGGTCCAGCAGCAACTGATTAAGATGACCAGGGACGGCGTGTTCGACTATTTCATCCTCGGACAGGACGACGCACAGGTCGAGGGCCCGCACGTGCGCGAGACGAACCGCCTCAAGGGCGACGTGGTGGCGCTCGGCATCGGCAACAAGGTCTTCTTCGCCGAAGGGATCGACCAGCACTCCAACATCCTCGTCAGCCGCGCGCTCATCGAGAGCGCCGGGTGGTCGCCGCGCGTGCGCATCGTGTTCGCCGACGACGACGCGATCAAGCACGTCGCCGCCTACGAGAGCGAGTCCATCGAGTCCTCCCTGCGCGAGCAGCTGCTCGTCTCCGGCGCGACGCCCGTCGGCCCGAACGAGAGCTTCGACTACTCGCTCTACGTCAACACGCCCGACTCGAGCACGCTGCGGCTCAAGGTCTTCCTGGATTCGCTCAAGAGCGAGGTGGACCAGGGCTTCCCGGTCGCGGTGGCGGACATCAACCTCGGCAAGAGCGGCACGGGCGATCCCGCGCTCTTCAACGTCGTCACCGAGAACGGCCGCGCCGTCCGACTGCTCGCCTACGCGGGGTGGAACACCGCGGGCAACACGATGGGCACCGCGATCCCCGCTGCGAACGTGTACCTTCTGGCTCGAAAGGAGCAGGTCGACCCGCTCGTGCGCGAGGTCGCGCTGCGAAAGTTCGTCTTGCACCGCCTCGTCAACGACTTCGAGTACCACAGCTTCGTACGCCCGGAGGCTTATGCGATGGTCAAGGAGATGCCAAACTCCTCGAAGGCCGAGGCGAGCAACGCGGACTATCAGAAGCTCAACGACTTCGTCTCCGAGGACATGCGCAAGCGCCTCATTGAGCAGTTCAGCAAGCAGCTGCTCGGCACGCGCTTCTACGTCGGCTCTAAGCAATACGAGATCACAGGGCTGAAGGACGTGAAGGTCTATCTCCCTTGGCCGCGCGCCTACGAGGTCCGTCTGGAGTTCGACGTCGAGACCAAAGAGGTCGTCGGCAGCAAGAGCGGAAACCCGTAGACACAAGGTAACATCTTCGCGATGATCGCACGGATGCGAGGCGAAGTGATCGAGGTGGGAGACCGCCGCGTCGTCGTCGAGGCGGCGGGCGTCGGTTACGAGGTCCAGGTCCCCGAGTCGGTCTTCCTCGCGGTCGGGAGGATCGGCCAGCTGGTGGACCTTCGTATCCGCCAAGTCTTCCGTGAGGACGGGCAGTTCCTTTTTGGCTTCCTAAACTCCGAGCAGCGGCGGCTGTTCGACCTCCTGACGGACGTGAAGGGGTGCGGCGCAAAGATCAGCCTGGCCGCGATCAGCGAGCTGGGCGAGCACGGCGTGGTCTCGGCGATTGCGACGCAGGACGTGCGAATGCTCGCGCGGACTCCAGGCATCGGGCCAAAGCTCGCCGAGCGCATCGTCGTGGAGCTCAAGGACAAGGTCGCCGAAATGGCGCTCGTGCACAGGGCCGCGGTCGCGATGGGTGCCTGCGCGCCGCCGGACGACGAAGTCGTGGACGCCCTGATAGCGCTCGGCTATCGCAGGCAGGAGGCCGAGGGCGCGGCCTCGGACGCTCGGCGGGAGTCCGACGCGGTCGAGGATCAGATCAAGTTCGCGCTCAGGAGGCTGGCCAGGTGAGCCGGACCGAAGAGCTCGATCCGCGACGCGGGCCGGAAGACTACGCCGAGGCGACCCTTCGCCCCCGGCGCCTCGATGAGTTCATCGGTCAGGACAAGATCCGGTCCAACCTCGCCGTGTTCCTGCAGGCGGCGCGGGAGCGCTCAGAGCCGCTCGACCACCTTTTGCTCTACGGCCCGCCCGGGCTGGGAAAGACCACGCTCGCGCACATCGTCGCCAACGAGATGGAGGCGCAGGTGCACGTCACGAGCGGCCCGGCCGTCGAGCGCCCCGGCGACCTCGTCGGTATCCTCACCAACCTCGAGCCGCACGCGGTGCTTTTCATCGACGAGATCCACCGCCTCGCTCGGCCGGTCGAGGAGATCCTCTATCCCGCGATGGAGGACCGAAAGGTGGACATCATGATCGGCAAGGGCCCCGCGGCGCGGTCCATACGCCTCGACGTTCCACCGTTCACTGTAATCGGCGCGACTACGCGACAGGGCCTGCTCACGGGGCCGTTGCGCGACCGCTTCGGGATCACCTTCAACTTCGCCTTCTACGACCAGTCCGCGCTCAACCGGATCGTAGTGCGCTCGGCCTCGATCTTGGGGTACGCGATCGAGAAGGACGGCGGGGAAGAGATCGCACGGCGCGCGCGCGGCACACCGCGCATCGCCAACCGCCTTCTTCGAAGAGTGCGCGACTTCGCACAGGTGGAAGGGCTCTCGTCGATCTCGCGCGCCATCGCTGACAAGGCGCTGGACGCGCTCGAAGTGGACTTCGCGGGGCTGGACTCCACGGACCGCGCGCTGCTGCGCACGATCATCGAAAAGTACGAGGGCGGCCCAGTGGGCGTCGAGACGCTCGCGGCCTCAACGGGCGAGGACGCGCAGACGATCGAGGACGTCTACGAGCCGTTCTTGCTACAGAAGGGGTTCCTGGCCCGCACCCCTCGCGGGCGGACGTGCACAAAGTCTGCGTACGAGCACCTAGGCATCGCGGTGCCGAAGAGGGCCAAAGAGTCCGGGCCGGGACTGTTCGACTAGACGCCATGCGCATCACCGGCACGTTCCTGGACGAGATCACCCACGACATCCCGAGCCAGAACTGGGGCGACGCGGAGTGGCGCAGAGAGTTCGCACTCTACAAGCGCATCGGCATCGACACCGTCGTGCTCATCCGCGCCGGGTACCGCGACAAGTGCGTGTTCCCCAGCAGGGCGATTGACAACGCGCTGCCGGTCAAGGGCGACCTCGCGGCCATGTTCCTGGACTTGAGTGAAGAGTTCGGGCAGAGGCTCTTCTTCGGCACCTACGACAGCGGCGAGCACTGGCTGCGCGGCGAGTGGAGGCAGGAGATAGACGTCAACAAGAGGTTCGTTGACGAGGCGGCGAGGCGGTACGCGGACCATCCTGCCTTCCAGGGCTGGTATATGTGCCACGAGACCTCGCGGAACCATCTGCACATCACAGACCTCTTCAACAACATCGCCCGCCATTGCAAGTCTTGCAAGGACCTGCCCGTGCTGATCTCGCCGTTCCCGATGGGTGAAAAGCAGGCAGGGAAGCAGCACGCGATCTCCCTCAAGACCACGTTCCACGAATGGGACACGATCTTCGACGAGACGCAGGGAGCGATAGACATCTGTGCGTTCCAGGACGGGCAGATCCACTACCGCGAGCTGCCCGAGTTCCACGCGGGGATCTGTGGGCTGACGAAGAAGCACGGGATCACGCTCTGGGCCAACGTGGAGACTTTCGACCGCGACATGCCGATCAAGTTCCCGCCGGCCGACTGGCGTTACCTGCGGCTCAAGCTGGAGGAGGCAGGCAAGGTGGCCGAGAAGGTGATCACGTTCGAGTTCGCGCACTTCCTCTCGCCGCACTCGGTCTGGCCCGCCGCGCACAACCTCTTCGCGCGGTATTGCGAGGAGTTCGGGATCGACAGATCGGACATGTCGGACTGATCAGTCCGATATTGCCAGGATCACATCCTATCCGGCGCTGAGATTCCCAGGAGGTCGAAGGCAGCGCGCAACGAGGCGCGCGTGGCGATGCAGAGCGCCAGCCGGGCGCGGCTGAGCTCGGGCTGCTCGGGCTGAATGACCCGGCAGGCGTCGTAAAAGTGGTGGTAGGTGCGGGCGAGCTCGACCGCGTAGGTGGCGAGGCGGTTGACGCCGTAGTCCTCGGCGCACCGCTCGACCTCATAGCCGAGGTCTTGGAGCTTGATGATCAGGGCCCTTTCCTTAGGGTGAGTGAGGAGATGGAGTCCGTTCCCTCCCCCTTGGGGGAGGGTTAGGGTGGGAGTGCTAGGGAAGGTGAGCCCCGCTTCGCGGGCCTTCTCCGCGACGCCGCAGATGCGCGCATGGGCGTACTGCGCGTAGAAAACCGGGTTGTCCTCGGACTGTTTCTCGGCGAGGTCGAGGTCGAAGTCGAAGGATGTGTCGTGGCTGCGCATCAGGTAGAAAAAGCGCGCGACGTCGCGGCCCGCGCGCTGCTTCTGTTCAGGTGAACCATTTGGTTGGACC
Organism: uncultured Chthonomonadaceae bacterium; assembly: GCA_946479035.1. The sequence continues at coordinate 36,497 of CAMLDW010000002.1, forward strand.
TTCTCGCCGATCTCGTCGATGAGGTCGATCAGCGCGTACACGTTGCCGTCGCGTTTGCGCATGGGCGCGGGCTTGCCGTCCTTGACGAAGCGCACCAGCTGAAAGATCTGGACGGTCAGCTTCTGCCTAGAAAGCTCGAGGGCGTCGAGGCAGGCCTGCTTCTCCTTGGCGTCCCTCCAGACTATCCTGTCGAGGTCGGAGAATTGTTCGGCTTCCTTACGGCCTGGCTCCATGAGGGTCGCGGCGACGACGGCGTGCAGCCGCCCGATGTAGCCGTGGTGGTCGGGCCCGAGCACGGTGATCAGCTTGTCGGCGCCCGGCGGGCGGTTGAACTTGTCCTTGTGGTAAGCGACGTCGCTGGCGATGTAGGTGAGGCGCCCGTCGCGCCGCCGCAGAACGCGGTCCATGTCGTCGCCGAACTTGGTGGATCGGAGCCAGAGGGTCTCGTGGACGGTCGCCATATCCCCCTCGCTGGTCATCTCGCGCTTCTCGATCTCGTCATAGTCGTTCGTCTCTGGGCCGTCGTCGTTCTCCGAGGCCTGTTTCTCTGACTCGACCTCTTCGATCGCCCCTCCTTTGCCGAATCTGAGCTTGTTGCGGCGCTCGCTGTCGTCCGCTGCGCCCGTCCTGACCAAATGGTCGATCTCGTCGCCGACCGCACCGGAGTCGTGGAGTGACTGCTCGCTGAACCAGGTGTCGAACTCGACGCCAAACGCGGAAAGGTCGGCCTTCTGCTTCTCAAGCATCAGGTCCTGACTGAGGGAGCGGCAGACCTCGACGGCTAGGCCCTGGGACGCCTTTCGGGCTCGAATGAGCTCTGCCACTTCGTGGACGTAGTCTCCCTTGTAGCCGTTCGACGGCACTTCGCGCCCCTCCAGGATCGCCTTCACTGACTCGGCGAAGAGGCGCATCTGCTCGCTGTTCACGCCGTCGTTGATGTAGTACTCGCGGTGGACGGCGTGGCCGGCGGCGGCGAGGACGTTGCAGAGCGCGGAGCCGTACGCCGCGCCCCTTCCTGACCCGATGGTTATAGGCCCGTTCGGGTTGACGGAGACGAACTCCACGTTGACCGTGAGCGGCCGCTCGGGGCTCAGGCGGAAGAAGCTGCCGGGGTCCGCCAAGACCGCAGACAGGGCGCGGGAGGTGCAAGCCGGCGAAAGGGTGAGGTTGACGAAGCCCGGCCCTGCGACCTCGGCCCTCTCGAAGTCGGGGTCCTTAGCAAGCTCGGCGGCCAGCGCCTCGCCGATCTCGCGCGGCTTGAGCCCGGCGGCCTTGGCGGCGGCGAGGGCGAAGTTGCAGGCGAAGTCCCCGTGCTCGGGCGACTTGGTGTCGCTGATCTCGACCTGGGGATAGTCGGCCTTGGGGAGCCGCCCGCCCGAAACGAGGCGGGCCACGGCCTCCGAGACCCTTCCAGCCAGTTCGCGGCGCAGCAAGACGCTGGGAGGGATACCTGAAACCCTACCGGGTTCCCTTGGCGTCCTAGGTTCAGTTCTGGAAAAAACGTGCTTTCCAGGTATCGGACCGCGTGACTTTGGGAATACAATAGCGATGGACCGCTCAACTGGGCCAGGGCTGCCTGGCTTGGAGCGTTTAACGTCGCCACAGTGGACCTCGGGATTGGCGGCATTGTGAGGATGTGGCTTTGATGGCATTGAAGCGAGTTCCGATGGCGACCTTCCTACTGGAGAAGGGCTACGTCAGCAAAGATCAGATGGACGAGGCCCTGAACGTCCAGCGGCAGACCAAGAACCCGGACATCGGGCGCATTTTGGTGGACCTAGGTTACGTCGGCGAGCGCGAGGTCCTACAGGCGCGCGCTCAGGAGGACGGGCACCAGTTCGTAGACCTGGACAACGTCAAGGTCGACGAGTCGGCCGTCAACGTCGTGCCGGAGCGGATCGTCAAGCTCCACAGCGTCATGCCGATCAAGAAGGAGGGGACGACGATCTGGCTGGCGATGGCCAACCCTTCGGACATCCCTGCGATCGACGACGTGCGTCTGGCCTCGGGCTGTTTCGTCCGCCCGGCAGTTGCGCTCCCCGGCGCTATCGACGACGCGATCCGTCGCTATTACGGCAGCTCGAACGGGGCGGCCAAGTCGGAGAAAGAGGAGCTCGCTGCGCCGGTCTCGATGCGCGACTTGCGAGGGGTCATCGCAGCGGCCCAGGTCGGCCGTGACGCGGACATGGTCGGGTCCGACGACGCTGGCGCGATCGAGCAGATGGCGGAGCAGGCGCCGATCATCAAGCTCGCGAACGCCTTGATCCAGCAGGCGATCACGGACCGCGCCTCGGACATCCACGTGGAGCCGCAGGAGCGGCACGTGCGCGTGCGGTACCGCATCGACGGCGTGTTGATGGAGGCGATGACGGTCCCCAAGAACCTCGTCGCGCCGCTGATCAGCCGCTACAAGATCATGTCCGACATGAACATCGCCGAGCGGCGCGTCCCACAGGACGGCCGTATCGAGGTGCGTCACAAGGACCACGAATACGACTTGCGCGTGAGCGCGATCCCGACGCCCTACGGCGAAAAGATCGTCATGCGGATCCTTGACAAGGGGAACGCCATGGTCGGGCTGGTCAAGCTCGGCTTCCTGCCGGAGATCATGGCCAAAATCGAAGAGCTGGTGAGCCAGCCGAACGGCATGTTCCTCTCGACGGGCCCGACGGGCTCTGGCAAGACCACCACGCAGTACTCGGTGCTTCACAAGCTGAACACCATCGGCGTGAACATCATCACGATCGAGGACCCAATCGAGTACCAGCTCGGCGGCATCGCCCAGGTGCAGATCAACAAGAAGGCGGGCCTTACGTTCGCCACCGGACTCCGCTCGTTCCTGAGGCAGGACCCGGACATCATCATGGTCGGCGAGATGCGCGACCTTGAGACGGCGGAGATCGCGATCGAGGCGTCGCTGACGGGCCACTTGGTCCTCTCCACGCTGCACACGAACGACGCGCCTTCGGCGACGATCCGTATGATCGACATGGGCGTAGAGCCGTACCTGATCTCGGCGACGGTCATCGGCATCCTGGCGCAGAGGCTCGGCCGCAAGGTCGACCAAGAGCACAGGGAGGCCTACGAAGTGCCGGCGATCGACCTGCGGCGCTTCGGCTTCGCGGTCAAGGACCCCGACGAGAAGGTGACGCTCTACCGCGGCATTCCGCACGACAACAACCGCATGACGGGCTACCGAGGCCGTACGGGGTTCCACGAGCTGATGGTGATGAACCAGGAGATCGCGGAGATGGTCGTGCGCCGGGCGCCGGTCGCGGACGTCAAGGCCGCTGCGAAGGCCAACGGCATGAAGGAGCTGCGCGAGGACGGCCTTGAAAAGGTCCTTGCGGGCATCACGGACCCGCAGGAAGTCATGCGCGTCGTCTTCACTGCCGGCTATTGAGGGAGTTTTACCGCCAAGGAAAAGAATGGAAAACGAGAAACCGATCACGCAAGCACCGCCGGTGACGCCGCCGCCCCAGGCTGCCGCAGCGCCGCCGATGATCGAAGGGGGAGGGACCGGAAAGCCGAAGACCCTCGAGGACCTGCACATCGACGAGCTTCTGCACGTCGTCGTAGACCGGAACTGCTCCGACCTGCACATCTGTGCGGACTGCGAGCCGGTCATCCGCGAGGACGGCCAGCTCAAGCGGCTCAACTACGAGAAGTTCACGCCGCAGCAGTCGCAGCGGATGATGTACGAGATCATCGCCGACGACCAGATCCACCGGTTCGAGACGACGCTCGAGCTCGACTTCTCCTACCAGCTCCCGCGCCGTGCGCGCTTCCGCGTGAACATGTACCGCGACCGCGGCGCGATCGCAGGCGCGTTCCGGCTGATCTCCAACCGAATCCCGACGGTGCGCGAGCTTAACTTGCCGCCGATCATGGAGCAGCTCTCGGACAGGCCGCGCGGCCTGGTGCTGGTCACGGGCCCGACCGGCTCGGGCAAGTCGACCTCGCTCGCGGCAATGGTCGACTACATCAACTCCAGCAAGGCGGTCCACATCATCACGATCGAAGACCCGATCGAGTACCTGCACACGCACAAGCAGAGCGTGATCAACCAGCGCGAGCTGGGCGGCGACACGAAGGCGTTCTCGAACGCCCTGCGCGCGTGCCTGCGCGAAGACCCGGACGTCATCCTCGTCGGTGAGATGCGCGACACGGAAACGATCGCCCTGGCGATCACCGCGGCTGAAACGGGCCACTTGGTCTTTGCGACGCTGCACACGAACAACGCAGCGGAGTCGATCGACCGCATCATCGACGTGTTCCCTCCAGGTCAGCAGGAGCAGATCCGCGTGCAGCTCTCGAACAACGTCGTCGCGATCTGCGCGCAGCAGCTGCTTCCGCGGGCCTCGGGCCCTGGGCGCATCCCGGCGAACGAGATCATGGTGGCCACCCCGGCCGTCCGCAACCTGATCCGTGAGAACAAGACGCACCAGATCCCGTCCATTATTCAGACGAGCGCTGCGCACGGCATGCTGAGCATGGACCAGTGCCTGCGCGACCTTTACATGAAGGGCATCATCACCTTGGAAGAGGCGATGCTGCGGTGCATGAACCAAGAAGAACTGAAGAAAATGATCAATCTAGGGGGAGTAGCCGGAGCACAGTCCGCGCCTCCACCAAGGAGATAACGCATGCCGATCTACAGTTACACATACAAGGATCCAAACGGCGCCCTCCAAAAGGGGACGACGGAGGCCGAGAGCGAAGACAAGCTGCGGTCTCGGTTTGAAGAGCAAGGCCTCGACGTCGTCGAGGTAACGATGATCAAGAAGCGCGGAGCACTGCGCTCGCGCGGCTACGGCAAGGTAAGGCTGACGCACCTTTCGGTGTTCTGCCGGCAGTTCTCGACGATGGTGGACGCTGGCGTCTCGCTCGTGCGCTGCCTGGACGTGCTCTCTCGTCAGACGCAGGACTCACGTCTGAAGAAGGTCCTCTTCGACATCGGCGAGCGGGTGGAGGGAGGCGAGAGCCTGTCGCGTGCGATGCAGCGCCACCCTCGGACCTTCAGCAACCTGTTCATCGGTCTGATCCGCGCGGGCGAGGTCGGAGGCGTCTTGGAAGAGTCGCTGCAACGGCTCTCGTCGTTCCTTGAAAAGGACGTCGCACTTCGGCGCAAAGTCAAGGCTGCCCTGACTTACCCGATTCTGGTCATGGTTTTCGCGACGATTATCGTCGGCTTCCTGGTCACGTACATCGTGCCCGAGTTCGCCAAGTTGTTCAAGGACATAGGCCTGAAAGAGGACGACTTCCCGCAGATGACGAAGTTCCTGATCGACCTTTCTTACAACCTGAGGAACAACTGGATCGTCATCGCCATCAGCGTGATCACGGTGATCGTGGCATGGCGGCTCTTCGTGGGAACGCGGTTCGGGCGTCGGGTCGCGGACCGGATCAAGCTCTACATCCCTGTGTTCGGAAAGCTCCACCACAAGGTGTGCATGGCGCGGTTCAGCCGGACGATGGGCACTCTGCTAACGTCGGGCGTGCCGATCTTGCAGGCGATGGAGACCGTCTCTGGGGTCGTGGGCAACTCGATCATGGCGGACGCCGTGCTCGACGCGCGCGCCAGGATTAGGGAAGGCGACCGGATCGGCGACCCGCTCGAGGCGTCGAAGATGTTCCCACCGATGGTGGTGCACATGATCGGCGTCGGAGAAGAGTCGGGATCGCTTGACTTCATGCTGCAAAAGATCGCGGACTTCTACGAGGCGGAGGTCGAGGCTACGCTGCAGTCGTTGACGGCTGCGCTTGAGCCAATCCTGATCGTCATGCTCGGGTTTGTGGTCGGATTCATCGTGATCGCGATGTTCCTGCCGCTGATCAAGGTGATCGAACAACTGTCGTCCGGCGGTTTCGCCGACACATAGGCGCAGCAGTTCACGGACTGCAAGGGCCCGGCGGCAGTGCCGCCGGGCTCGACTCCTTAAGCCCTGGTGCGGTACCTTAAGGAGCGCGGTCTCACGACCCCAGGGACGGGACAAGTGTTTCCAGCATGGACATGGATCGTCGGGTTCTGGATCGGAGCCGCCGTCGGCAGCTTCCTCAACGTCGTCATCTACCGAATGCCGCGCGGGCTCTCGGTCAATAACCCGCGGAACAGCTTCTGCCCCTCCTGCAAGGCTCGCCTAACCGCGCTCGACCTCGTGCCTCTCCTGAGCTGGCTCGTTCTGCGCGGGAGGTGCAGGCACTGCAAGGCCAAGGTCTCCTCCCGTTATTTCGTAGTCGAGCTCATCAACGCCGCCCTCTGGTCGGTCGTCTGGTACCAGAAGTTCGTGCTCGAGAGCGACCCCATAGCCAAAGGGCACCTGACGGCCGAGGTCGCCACTGCCATGGCGGTAGCCCACATGCTCTTCGCCTCCGCGCTGGTCGTAGCGATCTTCACGGACCTGGCGCACTACATCATCCCGGACCAGGTCAACGCCTTCATGCTGTTCGTCGGCCTCGGGCTCAACGTCGCCCTGATCGTGATGGGCTCGCCGAGAGCGTGGGCCTGGGGGATTCCGAGCTCGGTGGCCGGAGCTCTGCTTGGGTGGGGGGCTATGTGGGGGATAGCGGTCCTCGGCCGACTGGCGTTCCAGAAGGACGCGATGGGGCACGGGGACATCAAGATGGCGCGGGGGATAGGCTCGGTTCTGATGCCGATCGCCGCCCTGATGAGCTTCGCCGTTGCGGTCGTGCTGGGGGCTGTTTTAGGGATCGTTATAGCGGTCGTCCGGAACATCCAGGCTAAGAACCGCCCGGCACCGCGGGCCGACGAGGGCCCCATGGAGCCCGAGTCTATAGGCTCGCTGTTCAAGTGCGGGCTGGGGTACCTGCTCTGTCTGGACGTGGTCGGCCTGGCCCTGCCCAAGTTCTACGAGAGCTGGTTCGGCGAGAACCCGTATTCGGTCGAGGAGTTCGAGGAGGAGCCTGTAGTAGAATTGACCATGATTCCGTTCGGGCCGTACCTGGCGGCCGGGGCGCTCGTGGCCCTGCTCGCCAACGGCTGGCTCATGGGTTTGTGGACCACCTATGCGAAAAACATGGGTTTGGGCTAGACCGACGGGAACACTCTTGGGCGTGCCGGAGTCAAAAATCCGGCACTGGAGCGACTATGAGACGAGTGTCGGGCTTTACCCTGATCGAACTGCTTACCGTCATCGCGATCATCGCGATTCTTACGGCCATCATCTTCCCAGCTTACGCGCGGGCCAAGGACAGTGCCTTTCGGAGCGGCGACATGTCTCGGATGAACCAACTCCGGACGGCGCTGCAGCTCTACTACGTGGACCAGGGCGCATACCCGCCTCAGCTCCTGGGTTACGTGACGTTGTACACCTCAGGCCCGAACATGGGCCAGGTGATCCCAGCAAACCAGCTCCAGAGCTACCTGTTCCCTAAGCGGGTCGCCGCGTTCTCAGCCTTCCAGCCAGCTTACGACCGCGCGACGATGCTCGACACGACGAAAGCGGTGTACCCGAACGAGGATCCGAGTGCGGTCGGTACCAGCCCGATCGGCGACCTGAACGGTGACGGTCTTACGGACAACGCGGACGACACGCTCGGCTCTCGCCAAGCGTTCGGCCCTGGCGACGGCAACGTGTGCCTAGGCGGAGGGGTCGGCTGCCCGGCAGCACAGGAGGCGCAGTTCTACAAAGCGAGCGGCTACGACGTCGAAGAGGTCAGGGTTCCCGGCGGCGGCACGAGGTTTGAGCTGCACTACACGCTCTTTTGGACGAACTGGGGACTCACGACTGGCGGCTCGGCCGACGACCCGCGGCAGCTCGGCTACTCTAGCCCGCCGGACAACACGATCGTGAGCTGGAACGCGCTCTTCCGAAGCTATGACGGCACGGGTGCGCCTCTGCACCAGAACCGCGACATCGTGCTTTTCCTGGGCGGATCGGCCAAGCCGGCCGACTCGGGCGGGCTCTTCGACAACTCCTGGAGATACCAGCTCAACCCGTGACCCGGCGGCCTCCGCGCCATAGACCGATCGGAGGAACGAAGCATATGCGACTGAAAAAGTTCAAAGGCACGACGCTGATCGAGGTCCTCGTCGTGATCGTAGTGTTCCTCGTCGGCATCCTCACGCTCGTGCAGATCTTCCCGCCGGGCCTGGCGACGCTGCGGAACACGAACGCATCGCTGCTCGCCACGACCTTGGCAGAGAGCGAGGTCGAGCGTTTGAACGGGTCTCGCAGCGAGATCCCCGACTATATCTCTACCGGGATCCACGTCAACACGCCGACGGGGTTGCAGTTCTTCGCCCAGGCCTCCCTGCCGACGCGAGAGCTGATGCCGCCCAAAGACCCTGACCCTGCGCCAGGGCAACTCGATGTGAACGGCAACATCCTGCTCAACGGCGGCGCGAACGTTCTGGGAGACTGGATGCTGACCGGCGCTAGCAACCGCATCTCGCGCGTTATGGGCGAGAGCCACTCGATCGGTGCTCCGAACAACGTCGGCCCTTACTTCGGCTCTATGGTCAACCTGAGCTTTGCGCCGATCTACTACCTGCTGCTTCCGAGCGGAGTCGGCGAGCCCGGCGTGCTGCAGGTCTACGGCAACGACATGGCGCGCCGCTTTGGAGACCGCAAGAGCGCCAACCCGATCCCGCCCTCCTTCGCTGCGGCGCGAGACTGGGAGTTCTTCTTCGTCGACCGAGAGAAGAGCGACCCGCTCGGGCCGTTCACGGGCCAGGATCAGATCTGGCTTGGCCCAGCAACGGCCAAGGACGTTCGGATCGCGATGACTTTCTCTTACCAGGGTGCAACGGGGCTACAGCAGTACGATAGCGTGCTGGTCGTGACGCTGGATCCGCTCGCACCACCGGCGTACGCGACGATCGTCGACAACTATTGGGTGGTCTCGCTGCCGGACCTCGTGGGCCAGCCGGACGTGTTCGGCAGGACGCTCTACAATCCGGCGCAGGTGCTCGGCGTATACCGCGACTCGGTGCGAGTGCAGCGGCTCTTCCAGGAGATCCCCGTGACGGCTGTGTTCGACCCCGCCAACCCCTACCAGTACAAGGCGCTGAACGGCAACTTCGGCACAGTGCTGGTGAACCCGGCGGCGTTCAACTTCGAGGTGCGCACGGAGACCGGGCGCACCGTGCCGCTGCTCGCCAACTGCGACTACACAGTGTTCGACTGGCGGATCCTGCGCGACCAGTTCCGTCTTCCGGCGGTGCAGAGCGACGTCAAGCTCGTCATGAGCGCGATCAAGCCGCTCAACAGGCCCGGAGCGGACGGGCGCTCCTATCGCGGCATCGGCATCGACGGCCCGGCGCTGGACAACGCGGGCGCGCTGCAAGTGCGGCAGGACGACTTCGTGCTAATGGACCTCGTGACCGGCGGCTTTATCCTTGGGAACATGGCCGACGCGACCAGTCCGGCGGGCGGCTATAGCGTCGACAAGATCCACGGCTACGTACAGCTCCGTGACGACCCTTCGCAGCCCGGCGCGCTCGACGTGCCAGTGGCGTACGCGACCGGCGACCCGCTCAACCCGTGGGTGGTGACGGAGCAGGACGTGAGCGGCCACGCGGTCCGGGCGCTCTACCAGGCGCGCGGCGAGTGGTCTGTGCAGGTGTACCGCTCGGCGGCGCGCTATCGGACGACGGACATCGTCGCGGCGAACGGCCTGCAAGTGGCGGAGTGCTATGTAGGCGGGTCAGTGCTCGGCGGCGGCGGCAACCCGGTCGGTTCGACGACCAGGCTCTACTTCCCGCTCGCTGACCTTGGGCAGCGGGTGAACGTCGGAGAGATTTGGTACAGGGATTCGTCAGGCGTACTGCGTACGCTCTACGACCAGAACCTTCTGATCAGCGGCGTCGAGAACATCCAGGGCGTAGACCACGCCTTCTCGGACGTCAAGCCACTGATCGATCCTGGGAGCACTAACATCCCGGCGTTCGACTCGACGATGGGCTACGCGGTAAAGCGGGTCCGGGGCGCGTCGATGACGGTTCGCGTGTTGCACAACGACGCGCTCTTCTCCCTCTCGACCGACCCCATCGAGAACTACAGCCGGCTCGAGGTCTGGTCGCGCACTTGGCGCCGGCACGAGACTGAGACCTACGTGCTGGGAGGCACGAACTGACCATGCGGCGCGCATTTACCCTCATAGAACTGATCGTCGTGGTCGCGATCTCCGCGATCCTCCTGACCATCGTCGCGATCCCGATGGTGCAAGGGTTCAACTTGACGCGCGCCGGCGAAGCGTTCGCCGAGGCGCAGGCGGCGGCGCGGACCGTCCGGGACCTGGTGCTGGCGGACCTGAGCAACGGAGCGTCGGTCTACTTCAACCCGACGCCGCTGGGCGGCCTGAACCTCGACCTTCCCGTCGGCACGTTCAATTATCCCGGTACGAAGATCGACATCCTGCTTCCGGCACAGGGCGACCCGCTGCGGGGCCCCTCCGGCGCGTTCGTCGATCCTGGCACCGGCAAGGAAGACCCGACGCTGGACGCCCCAAAGGGCCAGGTCAACCTTCCGGCGGCACCCGGTATGTCGCTCGTACGCTATTGGATCGGCCTGAAGAAGCCGCTTGCGGACACGGACGGCAACGGCGAGCCGAACAACAACCCGTACAACGACCCTTACAGTGGGATCCTGATGACGCGCAACACGAGGACGGACAACCTGTTCGTGCTCTACCGCGCGGAAGTGCAGCCGCTCGTGTACGACGCCGGGCTCGGGCAGTACGTGGTGAACGCCGACTTCTTCGCGGACGCCAACGGCGACGGAAAGCCCGACTTCGACGACCCCGACTTCTTCCACCTGCTACCAAGCGAGTTCACCGGCGCGAACCTCAACGCCGCTGGACTGGCAAAGGTGCACCGAATCAACTCCTGGATGCGCAGGGCCGTCGCCATCACTCAGCTTTCGCGCTACGACATGCTTCAGGCGAAGTTCAACCCTCAGACGGGCGCGATCTGGGGCGACGTGCGCGACGGCATCGTTCCGCTCATCCGTTTCCAGCCGGAGGTGGTCAGCGAGGAGTCCGTTCCGGGCGAGCGCGGCGTGCGCCCCGGTGAAGAGACGGACAACCCGACGAAACTCGGGCCAGAGGTCTACCGGACGGCGAGCGGCCAGTGGTTTGGCGCGCGCGTGAACCTGTTCGCAAGCCGTTACTTCGTGCCGACGGGGCCGGGAGTCCTTTCCTCCGGTGGCTTCGTCCGGCCAGCGAGCAACAGCGCGTACCCGCAGCTAGTCCTTCGACCGCTCGAATCGAGCGGCGACGGTGTGCTCTACAGCCAGTTGCTGCCAGGCGACCCGCTCGTCGCAATGTTCGATGCAGGGCTCTACCAGAGCATGAAGCAGGCGGGCGCCGCCTACCCGTTCTCCGCGGCGCTGGCGAGCGCCGACGCGACCAATATCGCCAACGGCGTGGCGGGCGCACGGCTTGACGCGGGCCACATCGACGAGTTCGTTCCGCTGTCCACAAAGACAAGCATCGGTGAAGCGCTGGCGAGCTTCGACATCCGCGATTACGGCACCGACGTCTCCGGCCCGTACTCGGTCTTCGATAACCGCGTACCGTCAGACGGCGTCGACCCCGGCGTGGACACGGGCCCGGCCGACACCCCGAACAGCGACCCCGGAATCGCGCCGCTCGGCACCCCCTGGGGCGCGGCGGACACTTTCCGCACGATCAACAACCGGTTCAACAACATCTGGGTGCGCTGGAACGACTTCGCGCCCGGGATCGACCGCGCCCGCTTTGCCAAGAGGTACATCAACCTGGCACAGATCAACCAGCCGGGCGGGGTCGCGAGCCCGCTCAACAGGCTGGACGGGATGACGAGGGCGTACATCACGCCCGGCTCGGAGGCCGTGTTCGGCCCCGACCAGCGTCCCGGCCCGAACTACGGCCAGCTCGTGCGCTACACGCGCATCGCAGCCAGGCCGGTCGGCCCGAACCAGTACTACATGAACTACACCGACCAGCCGGAACCGGACTGGGCGAGCATCTTCGGATCGTCCCCCAGCTACGACCCGAAGGTGTTCAACGCTAACGACTTCGTTTCGGCGGTGCTTCAGCCGCAGTACCGCGCGGGGTACGTGGAGCTGAACTCCCGGTTCGGCGAGCCGATCCCTGCCGGGAACATCATCGTCAGCTACCGCTTCCAATTTACAGAGCCCAACGACCGTACGGTGGTGGACTACAACACCGGCGACACGGTCGAAGTGGTGCTCACGATCAAGAACTTCCCAAACTCGAGTATGCCGTTCTCCCAATCGGTGACGGTGAAGGGCTCGACGAAGGTCAGGAACTTCTTCCGCTAAGGACCACGGACGCAAGATGAGGCACACGAAGAGGCATAGGAATCAGGCCGGCCGCGAGGGCGGCCAGACGCTGGTCATCGCGATCATCATCATGGGCGTCCTGCTCATCCTGGGAGTGGCGTTCACGCTGATCGTCTCGGGCGCGGTGCACCTTTCGGGCGACGCGCTACAGCGGCAGATCGCGAGCGACCTGGCAAAGGACGGCATCCAGACGATGCACGAGCGGATGCTCAACGGCTCGGCCGACGTCGCGTTCACCTCGACCACGCCACCCAACCTCCCCGACTTTACGAAAGACCCTGACGCGATGTACCTCCGCGAAGCCTCGTTCGGCCAGTTCCCCAGCCCTTCTGGCAACGTCGCGGACCTGGGCGGCCCCGACGGGCTCGGCCCCTATGCCAGGTTCGAGTTCGACCGCGGGCGCGCGCTGGTGCGCGTGCGGTACGCGCCCTCGGAATTCGACGCGTTCGCGGACCCGACCGGCGCGCTTCGACAGCCCGGCCGTGCGCGCCGCTATCTCATCATCGAGTCGGTCGGCCGGCCTGGGCGAGTCAGCACGGGCGGAAAGACGGACCCGACACGGGAATTGAACGAGGCGGTGAAGATCCGCAACTACGTAAGCAATGCGGACCTCGCACAGAGCCTACAGCGCATGCACGAGGTCGACGGTCGCGTGCTCCCTAGCCGGAAGATGATCGCGTTCGCGACGATCGGCATCGGCGACGACGCGCTGACGATCACGGACATCCTGAACACCAACCAGGACGCGTCGATCGGCTTCCCGACCCCGGGCGCGGGCGGCACGGCCGACTCCGCCTCGACGGTCGGCGCTTACTATCTGGGCAACCCGGTGCGCGTGCCGACGTGGTTCGGCGCGAGCTTCGCAGAGCCGAACATGGGGTTCGGCAACAACTGGCAGACAGTGCCCGGCGGCGGCGGCGTCTTCAGTAACACCTCGCTGACCGTGCACGGTTTGATCAACGTCTCGGTCAACGCGGGGCTTGGCGAGGGCTTCAATTCGGCCGGCGACGTCCGCGCGGCGAACGACAGCTCGCAGCTGAACCTCACCCGGACGTACTACGACACGCCTTCCGACCAGTGGCTGAGCAACTGGCTGGCGAACCCCTCCACCGTTGCGACGCCAGTGATCCTCGGGCCGAACGCGATGGACAGCGGGAACCCCGGCTTCGACACGGTCGGCGGAAGCTTCCGTGACTCTGGCTCACAGCCCGACGACCTCGGCTATCCCCGCGGACGCCGAAGGATCGAGGCCCCGACGATCGACCGCACCGACCCGCAGGGCCGCGACAACTACTACGTCGAGATCACGCGCAACAGCGGGCGCGTCATCAACGGCCGCAACATCGGCCAGTTCGGCTACGGCGGCGGGGTCTACGTCGACTACATGAACCCGTACAACGTGCAGCGCCGGAACGAGAACCAGCGCGACGTGAACACGAGCAACGCGCTCGTGGACCTCTGGTTCAACCCAAACGCTCGTGACAACACGACCAAGGCCGGCGCGTGGCAGGGGCCGTACTTCGTCCCGGACGCGTGCTACCTGCGCCTGATCCCCGACGGATTTGCGATCATCCGCCCCGGCAACAGCGGTGAACAGCAGAACAGCGACAGCGCCTTCTGGCGCGACCCGAACACGGGCGCGTCGACCGGCGAGCCCCTGTGCCGCTACAGGCTGCGGTCGGTCGGTGGCCAGACGTGGGTGCTCAACAGCATCCAGAACCCGAACCTCGTGAACCTCCCCGGCGCCTCGCTCAACGACACCGACTTCACGAACTTCGGCGCGCCGTTCCAGGGCGTGATCTACTTCGAGGGCGATGTGCGGGTTCGCGGCGTCATCCCGACGAACCAGCAGCTCACCGTCGTCTCGATGGGCAACATCTATATCGACGGAAGCATTACGAAGGGCGTGGTTACAGAGCTCGGAGGCGTGATCGGCGAGCCGAGCCGCTCGATGCTCTCACTGCTCGCGCGCGACAACGTGGCGGTCAACACGACGCAGTTCTTCGCGCCGGTCCCGAACGACCTCTTCGACACGAAGGACGACAGCCCGCTGCCGGACACGCCGACCCCGGTCGAACTAGGCGTCGCCGGTGGCAGCGGCGTGGACCCGGACATCCAGCTTCAGCTGCAGCTCGTCCTGCAGAACCAGCCCGACCCTGCGCACCCGGCGATCACGCCGAGCAACCCGGCGACCTGGCAGCCCTACGCCCTTACCTACGCGGCGTGGGCGGGAACGAACGCGGTCGGCACGAACCTCGACACGTTCCTCACGCTCGTCTCGTCGGCCAACGACAGCGGCCCTTCCTATGTTTCGCTCGGCATCCAGCCGCTGACCTACGCGGCTTTGGGCGCGGCACAGGAGACGGCCTACCTCTTCTCGCGCATCCTCAACTTCGCGACGGCCGGGACGATCACGTTCAACGCGGCGGACCCGTTCTTTACGCCGGGGCCTAAAATCCCGATCTATGGCCTGGCCGACCCGAGCATCAACGTGTTCCCGAAGTTCGAAACGGTGCAGTTCCCGCTTGTCACTCAGGCCGGATGGAACTACGGATTGGGCACCCGGCGCCTGATCCCCGTTCCGGGAAACCCTGAGGGCCAGTACGAGCTGGGCGTGAGCGACGAGTCGATCCTGCGGCTCCGCAACAACGTGATCGGATCGACCGGCCAAAAGGAGTTCTTGGTCGCGCGCACCGCCGTAACGCCGAACGACATCCGCATCGAGGCTTCGGTCTACGCGCAGTACGGGTCGTTCTACGTGATCCCCGGGCCGTGGTTCAACATGAACACCGACGACACGCGCGAGCGGTTCAACGCCGACGTCGCGAACGTCGGGCTCGACGAGGCTCAGCGGCTGCGGTTCGAGCGCTATGGCAACACGCCGCAGATCCCGTTCTCGGCCGAGCCGATCGACTGCCGCGTGGTGCTGCTCGGCGCAGTGAGCGAGAACCTGCCGCCGCCGATCTCGCGACAGGCGGAGTGGATGCAGAAGTGGGGCTGGATCCCGCGCGACCTTGGCGGAACCGGTCAGCGGATCCCGTGGCAGCACGTGCCTCCGGGCTTCGACCTGAACGCGAACGTCGCGGTGCCCAACTTCATCATCATTCACGACCCGGCGCTCGCGGGCGCCTCCGCGGACGGTAACACGCCGATCCGCACGGACCAGTTCGGCCGGGCCCTGCCTCCGACGCCGAAGCTGCCCGTCAGTCCCACCCTTGTTTACTTTGGCGAGGTCAATCAATGAACCTGAAACGAGCGTTGCCGTTGTTGCTGGCGTTGTTGGCGGCGGGCGCATTCGCGCAACCGCTGCCGTATGCGCAGTCCCGGACCACGATCAAGGCCGGGACGCTGCTCATCGAGAGCCAGCGCGTCGGTTTTGGCCCCGGTGTGCCCGCCGACGTCTCGCCGCACCTCTGGTTCAACCTGGACCAAGACGGGACGACGAAGCCCGCCTCGTGGACCTTCGACAACCCGCTCGGCCAGACCACGATGACCAGCGACACTTTCAACCGGTGGGCCGCGACCCCCGGCGCAGGGTTTATTCCGCCGGTCGGAACGCAAATCGGCAAGGCGCAGGCCGCGTACTGGGAGATCCAGCTGTCGACGGCGACCGAAGAGGCGCTCTCGCAGTTCGACGTTCTGAACCTGACCGTCAACGGGACGCTCTCGCTCAACTCGCTCGAGAGGGAGAAGCTCCGCAGGTTCGTGGACCAGGGCGGCGTGCTCTGGGTGGACCTCGTGAACGACGCGTCGATCGGGCTCGACCTCGCCAACGGCCTGCCCTACGGCTTCGACTGGATGGTCTCCGGCCTGCCGATCGAGGCGAACCTCAACCACCCGATTTTGCGCTCGCCCAACCCGCTGCGCCTCAGCGACCTTGATACGATGTCCTACGCCGGCGCGATCGGCTCGATCGTGACCGTTCCGATCAACATCGGCGGGCTCGCGGTCGCGCCACTGGCCTCGTGGATCACGCCGGACTCCCGAAGGCTGGAGCCCGTCGCGGGCAACACCGACGGCCGCACCGTCAGCGTCGCGCAGCTCGGCCAGGGCTACATCGTGGTCACCGCGCGCGGCGTCACGGCCACGCTCAACCGAGGCGTGATCGACACTGCGCCGCCGCCGCGCACTCCGCTGGCCAACCGCGCCTTCGTCGGGCTCGCGCCCGTCTTCGACAACTCCTATACGGCCGCTGCGAAGTTCGCGATCAACGTGATCTCGCTCGCCACGTCCTACAGCTCGACGGGCGCAGGGAGCCGCCGCTCGAGCAGTTCCGCGGTCACCGTGGACGCCCCGATGCTGCGCCGGTTCTCCGCGCCGTTCGGTGGGGCGGCGTTCGGCATCAACAAGCCGGCGGCGATCTTCAAAGGCTTCATCGTGACGACGGGCGGCAACCGCGTCAGCGTGTTCGACGCCGACCCTAGCCGGGACGTCGACCACGACGGCAACCCGGACGACGGCGTTGCTGACCCGTTGGGCCAGGGCACGGACCTCATCTGGCAGAGCCCGGACCTCGGGCCGAACCTCTCGCCGCCGACGGTGGTCGAGGTCCCTGACACGACCGTGGCAGACCCGCTGAACGGCTTCCTCGCAGTCAACCAGATCTGGGTCGTGGACGGCCAGAGCCGCGTGCTCGTATTCGACCTCGACAGCCCAGCTGGGCTCGCGGTCGCTCCGCTCCCACCGTCGCCCATCGCGCCGCCTGCCGGCGAAGCGCCCGTGATCGACCCGGACGGCTCTTACGCGCCTACCGTGCAGGAAGGGATGGTCGTGATCGCCGACTCGCGAGCGGCGGACAACCTCGGCCGCGTGTGGATCGTCGACCTGAACACGGCGACGAAGATCACGACCGCGGGCGACTGGTCGCTGCGCAACATCGGCCAGTTCACTCCTGCCGGCGCCTCGCCTACCGTCGGATACATCCCGGTGATCGATAGCCCGGGCGCGCTCGACCGCGTCGTCTACGTGCCCCAGCAGCCGACGGCGTTTGGTACGCCTCGGCCCGCCTCTGTCACGAGCTTCTGGCTTGGCGCGCGCGGCGAACAGCCGATCCGCGTCACGCGGATCGGGCCCAACGTTGTGCGCCTTTCGACGCGCGCTTCGCAGCTGAGGCTCCCGCTCGTTTTTGGCGGCGGGTCCAACTCGCTGGGCATGAAGATCACTCTGCTCAAGCCGAACGGCGACCCGTTCACGCTGACGGAGATGCAGACGGTGTTCACGGGGACCGTCTCTAACCCCGGGACTCCGGGCGAGATCGACGTGCAGCTCACAGCCGCGCCAGGGCCGTGGGACTTCGACGGAACGACGACCCCAGGCAACCCCGCGGACGACGTCGGGTGGCGCGTGGACTACACGATCGACTGGGGCCAGGCCGGCGTGATCGGCGGCCCTCAGCCCGCGACCTACGTCCGCGGCAACCTCGAGTTTCCCGACACGGTCGCCAACACGCGCCGCATCATCGGTGGAGCGGCGCTCGGCCCGCACGGCAACCTATATGTCGAGACCGCCGCGCCTGGAGCTGCCGACGTCGGCGCGACGCTGTTCAACCTTCGCGAAGAAGGCCGCGGCGACTTTAGACTGGTCTACCGCTACGACCTGTACGACTCGATGACGTTCCAGATGAACCAGGGGACGACCGCGGCGGACACGGTCAACATGCCGCCGGCCTTCATCGACCAGGACGAGCTTCTTAGCGACCTGCCGTTCCTCAACTCGCCGATCCACAACCTCAGGTTCGTGGGCGGCCCCGCCGTGCGTGGGGACCTCGTCTACTGCCTCGCGCGCGGCGCAAAGCTGCTCGGCGTGGACACGACGGTGATGATGGTGTTCAAGGCGAACCCAGGGCCGCTCGAGTTCGAAGTCGAAGGATCGAACACGAGCTTCACTGTGCTGCAGCCAGACGTCTCGCGCAGTGTCACCAAGACCGCGCCGACGACCTTCAGCGACTACCGTTCCAACCAGTTCACGGCCGAGCCGATCGTCGGACAGAACCGGACGCGCATCGTGATCAAGAACGCGATGACGGCCACGCGCGGCCGCATCGGGGACTCGATCAGCAGCAGCCTGCCGGTCATGATCCGCCGCAGCGGCCAGACCGACACGCTCATCGAGCCGGAGACCCCGGCGCTGACCTCCTACGGCGCGTTCCCTGGGCGCTCGGGCGGCAAGTTCAGCCCGCTCGTGTGGTACACGGTGATGAACGGCTTCGGCGGAACGACCGCGCCGGTGGTCACGGGCGACACGACCTTCGTCGCCGGACAGAGCATCCTGCCTTCGCTCATCGTCTCGGGCCCAGCGGGGCTATTCACGCCGAACGGGCTGATGTACGCGCTCAGCTCGGAGCTGAGCCCGAATGACCCGTTCCTGCGCATCAACTCGGTGCGCGCCTGGCACCAGCAGCTAACAATGGTCCGAAAAAAGTCGCCGACGCCTGGCGACTATGAAGCAGCGACCGCCGTCAAGTGGCCGCAGTTCCGCGGCGTGCAGGACTTCGACGACCTGCGCATCCGCATCCTGCAGGCCGCGCTCCCCGACACGCGGGCGGTGTCTCTCGCCGTGGGCGACGGTGCACTGGCGGTCACGAGCGACTCGACGCTCTATGGCTTTGCCCGCTCTGACTTCTTCGTCGTAGATGAAGGGCGCGTCTCGCGCTTCGACACGAGCGGCAACCCGCTCTGGAGCGCTTCGCAGACCCTGAACGCCGGCTTCGACCAGCCAGTCGGTGGCGCCGCCACCGGCATGAGGCTCTCGCGCCCGACCCGCATGTACCCGGACCCGGGCGGCACCAACGGGTTCTGGATCGTCGACTCGGGCAACGACCGCGTGACGCTTGTGGACGCGGCCGGCCGCGAGCTGCGTACGGTCCACGACTTCAAGCTCGATCCCCAGTACGTGCCCCAAGGGATGAGCGACTCCGAGGCCAAGTCGCTGCGCGACCCGCGCGACGTGTACGTCTTCGAGACGAAGGTCACAGCGGCGAACAACCCGCTCTCCAACGCGCAGCCGCTGGAGCTGTGGCGACACGTCGTGATCGCCGAGGCGGGCAACAACCGCGTCGTCGAGGTCATCGACCGCTTCGCGCTCGACAATAGCGGCCGGATCTTGGGAGTCGTCAACTACAACGACCCGAACAACGGCCTGCAGCAGGCGCTGGGAGTGCTCGTGTGGCACACGCCGGAAGAGCTGACCGGCAAGCGCTTCTCCTACAACAGCGTCTCGTTCACGTTCGTGGACGACGGCTTTGGCGGCAAGCGCCGTGTGGTCGCGCTCGGCTTTGGAAACGTGGAGCCGGGCCGCGCGACCTTCGGCCTCGACTCGTCGCCACAGGACCTCGACGTCTCGAGCGGATACGGCGGAATCGTGCTCTATGACGGCGCGAACTCTCGCGTGATCACGGGCTTCCAAGTTCCGGCGATCCCCGCGAACGCGTTCCTCGAAGAGACGGCGCCCGGCAGCGGCATGTACGACTTCCTCTCCGCCGCAAAGACCGCGCAGACGGAGCACAAGATCGCAGGGCTCACCTCGGTCTCGATGCGCTACATCGACACGCCGTTCGGGCCGAGGCTCGCAGTGATGATGACCGAGGCAACAGGCGTCTACGAGATCGTGCAGCCGAACTTGGCGACGCCGGACGTGTGGGCCGTCAACTGGATGCTTCCGACGGATGCGTACACCGGTATGCGCAGACCGCGCGCGGCCGGGCCGTTCACTCTGGCGCAGATCGGCGACAACCCGCAGAAGTTCCAGCCCAAGTACGCGCGCAGGCTGGACTCGGGCGAAGTGCTGGTCGTGAACGGTTACCTCGGCAAGCTGAGGAACGCGGCGGACTTTTTAGGCGAGATCTTCCTCGCGGACGGACGCCTGGGCGGATCGGGCAACACGCCGGGGTACGACGTTCTGCGTCAAAACCTGGGGTTCAACTCACTCAGCATCGTCTATGAACTGCCGCCGGTCCAAGGGATCCGCGGCATTACGAAGCCGGTCTATGCGGAGCGGCAGTAAAAATGGAGCGAACGTT
Source organism: uncultured Chthonomonadaceae bacterium (assembly GCA_946479035.1). The sequence continues at coordinate 56,822 of CAMLDW010000002.1, forward strand.
GGCAAAGCAGTCACATCGTCGGAGCGGGGTCGCGCTAGCGGCCCTGGCGACAGCGCTTTTGGCGCTCGGGCAGGTCGCGGGGGCGCAGGACTTCACGACCTTCAAGGGCAACAACCAGCGCACCGGCATGGCGACCCTGGGCCCGTCTACGCCGGTCGGGACGCCCATGCAGGTGTTCAGCAACCCCGGGCGCTCGTTCATCCGATGGTGGGACCCGGTCCAGCTCACTCGCGCGGTGCTCGATACGGGCGACCTTGGCACAGTCCCGAACCCTGCCGGCAACTGGACGAACCCCGGCATCGGCTACTCGCCGCTCGCGTTCAACTACATCCAGAACAACATCGGTTCGCCGCCATACGCCTTCACGACTTCGGTCCCAGCGCTCGATTTCGACAACCCGACCCTGCCCGCAGTCGGCTTTACGACGTCCACTTACAGCTTTAGCTTCAACGGCCTGGTCCCCGGCAGCGAGTACGAAATGTACATCAACGTGCCGCTGGGCGGCACGGACACCGACGGCACCGTCGGTGTCGTCAACATCGTCTTTCCGCAGCGCTACCTCGTCGTGCAGGTCACTGGCGCGGTCGGTGGCCCCTTCACCGACATCATCGACACTTTTGCGACCGGTGGCTCGTTCGTCCGGCTAGGTAACAACGGCAACCAGACCAACCAGCTCTTCGCGGTCGACCCCGCTGGGGCGCTAACGGTCACCATCTTCAACACGGCTCCGCGCTCGGCCAACGGCGGGTTCCTCGACCCGTTCGCCAACCCGGGCAACGAGCTCGTTTACGCCGACGCCGCGATGATCGTCGGCCAGGCTGGCGCGACCGGCGCCTATGCCGCCAGCCCGATAGTGGGCGAGCTGACGCAGACGCCGCCGATCGGTGGCGCGGTCCAGTTCCCACAGCGCGTCTACAGTGCGCGCAACGAGGCGTCGTTCATCGGCGCGCTCAACCGCGAGGTGAGCCTCGGGGTCTTGAGCTCTTTTGCGCACGACGGCACGAACGTCTTCGACCCGACAGGCACCGGCCGAAAGAACATGGTGTTCAGCTGGCCGTTCCGCCGGGCGTTCGGCAACGGCAGCGCCGAACTGGCGCGCGCTGCGACCGACAAGGCCGCATGGATACAGGGGCCGAGCCCTGCCAACTCGCGCGACAGGACGCGCATCCAGGTCGACAACCTGAGCGGCGGCTCGACTTCCTCCGGCTTCTTCCTACCGAACACGGTCCTGACGAACTACATCGGCGAGAACTACCTCGAGGCGCCGGCGATCATCGGCCCGGCAGCGAGCGCCGTCACTTGGTCCGCGCCTATCCCTGACGGGAGTTATTTCATCCAGGTGTGGCTGCCCGACCTCGATACAGGCACGACGCTCGCTCGCTCGGCGGAAGTCGAGATCCTGAGCGGTGCCACCGTGATCGACACGGCGCCGCTCGACGAAGCAGCAGGTAGCGGCTGGGTGAACCTGACCGGCCAGCCCGCCTCGGGCTACCCGCACTCCCTCGTCGCTCCGCTCAGCGTGCGCATCACCGACCACGTCACCGACCCGGCCGACGTCGGCCGCAACGTCTACGCAGACGCGGTGCGCTTCATCGGGAACTCCGACCTTTCGATTAACTCGACGCCGGTGATGGCGCGCGCCACCATGACAGTCGGCGGCGTGCCGACGCCGCGCGACGTTCTCATCGTGGCGATGGAAGACGGCCATATCTACTGCATCGATGCGCACGGCGACCCGCTCACGGGCGACCCGCCGCAGGTGTACTGGACCTTCCCTTCCGAAGACCCGGCCACCGACCCGAACGCGGTCGCCACCGAAGACGGCAAGGACCGTATCGCGGAGATGCCGATCGACTTCGACCTCGGCTCTGCGCTGGTCGAAAACATCGGCGGGGTCGACTACCTCTTCATCGGCTCTAAGAACGGACGCGTGTACTGTATCGACATGGCGGGCCGAGGCGACGGCACCACGCGCCGCCTGTGGACCTACCCGGACGACTACAACCCGACGCTGCCCGCCGTACAGATGCCGGCCAGCTCGCTCGGCCCGATCGTTGGCTCGATCGCCTACGGCACTGGCGCGGGCGGCCCGACGATCTACGTCCCGACCTCGCAAGGCCGTCTTTTCGCGCTCGACGCGGTAGGCACCCCCGCCTCCAAGACCACGACCGTCCGCTGGCAGTACCCGGACGCGCTCAGCCTGCCGGTCGGCCCGATCAACATGGCGCCGGTTGTGCAGTTCGGCCGCGTCTACTTCGGCGCTGCGACCCAATTCAACCCTGCGGCGGGCGGCATGTACGCCGTCAACGAGGCCACGGGCCTTCTTGACTGGTCGTCCTTCGCGACGCCGAGCGGAGCGTTCCTGCCGTTCGGTAGTTCCAGTCCCGTCGCCGTGCCTGCCGTGCAGATCACCGGCGGCGGCCCGTTCGCGGGCCTGGACGCGCTCATCTTCGTCGACGAGCTCGGCCGCACCGTCTCGCTCGAGGCGAATACCGGTGCGTTCCAGTGGGAGACGAACGAGGTGGGCGTCCACGCGGTGGGCTCGCCCACGTTCACCTACCAGACGGTCTACAACAACCTCGGCGCGCTGCAAGCGAACGTGCCCGTGGTCGTCATCCCGTTCTCGAACGGCCGCGTGGTATCGATGCTCGCGGACGGTGCGACGACGGTCGCGGGGAACCACCAGGTGTGGGGCTTCGCGCTCGACGGCAACACGCAGGTCGCTTCCGTCGCAGTCGGCGGCAAGAACCCCATCGAGTCCTTCTCGTGGATGTACACAGGCGACAGCAACGGGACCTTCTATGCCTGGAACCACGACCCCGGCCTGCCCGACAACGGGCAGATCATCTCTGGCGGCACGCCGCCGGGAGCACAGGAAGCCTCGGACAACGACACGACGGCGATCCAGATCAACGGCATCATCGACCCGAACGCGATCGTGCTGCTCGTGCCGGAGGCCTACGACACCCTCTTTGAGAAGCTGCAGGACGGCACGCTGACCTACGCGGACGTCACCAACGCCGCGACCAACCAGCACGCCAACCGCCGCAACTTCGAGTTCGGCGAGACGCTCTACGCGCTCTGCTACAACTTGCCGATCGGCACTGGCAACCTTGCGAACTATTACATCGAGTTCACGATGAACGGCGGTTCGAGAGGCGCCCGAGCGCGCCAGATCCAGACGCGCACGATCCCCGCCGGCAGCCCGCCTGCCGGGGACGAGAACATCGCGCTCGTGGCTCTGCCGATCCTGGCGTCCGGCGGAGGCAGCGTGCTGCCCGGCCCGTCCAACCTGCAGATGCGCGCAGTCGCGCCCAACTACAACAACCTGCGCTCGACCGCGCACACGATCAACTTCGCGATCGCCAACCCGCTCGCCCTGGCGTTCCAGGACAACACCGGCGCGGTCGTCAGCAGCGTGGGCAACACGACCAACGCGACCGACGCGATGGTGCTGACAAACGGCAACACCGGGTCCGACCAGGATCCGACCGGCGCCCTTCTCGGCCCCGAGCCGTTCACGTTCCTCCGCCCGAGCCTCACCGCGCCGCTGCTAGACCCCGTGGGCCACGGCACGGCCGGCATCAGCCGAGCGCTTGTCATCGACCGCAGCCTGCTCAACCTGATCTTCGGCAACAACCGAGGGCTGCAGAACGCGCGGTTCGACCCGCACGACGTCGCGTGGGTGATCCAGGTCGGCAACCCGACTGGCGGCGTGGTCAAGCCGCTGTCCGACAACCTCGGTACGGCCTACCCTGGCTTCGAGGACTACCCGATCTTCGTCCCGAACACGAGCCTCGACTATCCGGACATCCCGCGCGAGCGCATGTCCGCCAGCAAGAACACGTTCGGCTTCGTCGAGAACCCGGTGTTCGCCGGAGTCTCGCTCTCGCCGCCCACGATAACAGCTGCGGACCGTGCGAACTACCGCACCTCGAGCGCGGTGAACGGCTACGACACCCAGATGGTCCGTGCGCTTCAGCCGACCTTGTTCGACCTGCAGCTCGACGTCCCGCGCTACCAGCCGCCGAGCCTCGCGGGCTACCACGGCACGCACACGATCTATGTGGACAGCGAGCGGCCCGGCTTCGACGGCACGACTGAGTCTTATCGCACGTTCGGCACCAACCTTCGCGTGGCGGTGGACGAGCGGCTCTCCGTGGGCACCCCGACGGTCGACCTCGGCTCGCTGCCAGAAGGCGGCGGCTTCAACGGCGGCGCGGCGTTCGGCCCGCTCCAGCCTTGGCTGCCCGCCTCTGCGTTCAGCCCGTGGAACGCGGCGTACTCCGCGGGCCAGATGAAGATGTTCGAAAGCTTCCAGGTCCGCAACGACGGGAACGTCAACCTCTTGAACGTCCGCGTGTCCAAGGAGTTCGACACCTTCAACGGCCTGGCGAGGCTTTACCGCCCGCTCGAGCTGTTCGCGCCGGGCCTTCACGAGCTCTCTTGGCTCGACGGCTCGCTGAACCTCTATTCCAACCTCGACCCGCGCTTCTCGGCGATGGGCCTGACCGGCGCCGACCCCGAGTCGCGCAACATCCTGCAAAAGGCGAGGCCGGGCGACGTCGCACCGACCCAGCTCAGCGTCAACCCGCACAGCAGGACGAACCCGAACATGCGCAACTCGGGCAACTACCTGATGAACCAGGGCGTGATCCCGCCCGGCGATCCGAGGATCGGCGTCACCGCGCCGATCGGCACGCCAGTGGGCGACTACATCCGCCGCATCTACGCGTTCGAGGACAAGCTCGGCACCAACCGCAGGCCCGACTTGCCTTCGCTAGGACAGGACGAGTCGTACTCCGACCCGGGAATGAACCTGAAGTTCACAATCCGCGAGTCGAGGCTGACCAGCCTGCCGACTACAAAGGCCGCGGCCAACGTCGAGGACATCGTGACGGGCAACGAGCCGTTCCGGTTCACAAACGTGACCCCGAGCACGATGCGCAACCACGACGGCAACCTGTTCGTCGCGTTCGTCTCGGACCGCGTCGACAACGGCAACCTGCCCAACTGGGTGCCGAAGCCCAAGCTGGAGGCCGACGTCGCGCTCACCCCGACGTGGCGGATCTATGTCGCCTCGCTCGTGTTCCAGAACGGAGTCGTGCCAGCCGACACGCAGAGCCCGATCGGCGACTTCAACGGCTGGAACCAGGCTAACGCGTTCCGCTGGTTCAACCAGGCGATCCCGACAGCGTTCCCGACCGCCCCCCCGACAGCGCTCTTTACGCTCCAGGCGGGCGACACGATCGCTCCCGGCAGCGTGCAGTACGGCGGTCCTGCGTTCCCGACCTCGGGAGCGTTCGACCAGCTCGAGTTCCCCGGCGCTACCGGGCGCACCGGCTTTGCGGACCGCTACATGGCGTTCCTCGGCAGTGCGTCGGTCACCGACGGCGCTGGGAACAGGCGCGACCAGGAGCAACTGATGATCACGTCGCTCAACTTCGCGCCCAACGGAGCGGTGTCCGAGAACGGCGTCGCGGTCGCGATGCCGTACGACCTGGCCAGCAACAAGAGCAGGCCGAGCCTCGTGCAGACCGGCAACGTCGCGACGGCGTTCTATACGACCAGCTCGACCGGCTTTGGCCGTGTGAACTGGGCCAGCTTCGACGGAGCCAACTGGACGACTCCTCGAGCGCTGGACATGGGCAACGCTTTCGAAGACGTCGGCGCGCCGAGCGCCGTGCTTCGCAGGTGGCGCAACACCGAGTTGCCTTACGTCTCGCTCGCCTTCACCGGCAAGCTGAGAGGCAGGGCGTTTAGCGAGGCGTTCCTTGCGCGGCTCGAGGCCGGCGCCAACGGCGTGCCTGCAGGCGACCAGCCTCAGCGCCCGTTCGGCCCGCGCATTGACGAGCTCACCCTCGACACGGCGACCGGCATCTACTGGGCGCCGGGGGCGGTCTGGCGGCTGGCCCGCAACGACCTCGTGATCCCGAACCCCGTGGCCCCGTTCGACCCGCTTGAGGAGTTCATCGACATCTTCCAGCTCGTCGGCGGCAACTTCGTCTCGGTCGTGGACAAGACCACGCGCACTTTCGACCGCGAGACGGGCATGGTCATCTACACCACCAACTTCGGCGGCAAGGTGTACGTGGACACGCGCTCTGGCAGCGTGCGCTTCAGCGGCGCGCTCGTCCCGCGCAGCCTGCGGCTGTTCGTGCGCTACGCGCCGAACTTCATGCGCGTGAGCACGGGCCCCGGCGCGAACTATCGCACGGTGGGCATGGTGTTCGACGACCGCTTCATCGGCATCTACCAGAACCCGGCGAACCCGCTGATGGACCTCCTCGGAGACATCAGCTACTGGGGCAACGAGTTCAGCAACCGGCCGAACAACACCGACCTGCTCCGCTGGGACCGCCACGTGATGACCTTCACCCGCACCAGCGGGGACGGCACCCAGGCGACCCGGCCGTTCATCGGGACGTTCCGCTACGGCGTGCAACTGCCGACGGCGGTGCAGCTCAACGCGGGCGGCAACCTGGCCTCGTTCACGGTCCAGTGGATCGACACGGCGGGCGGGCTGCCGGGGACGGAGCGGTTCTTCCAGGTCGATCCGGCGACCGGGCGCGTGTTCTTCATGGCCGGGATGGAAGACCGCCGCGTGCGGATCATCTATAACGGCGTGGACGACAACGGCGTCCCGACCGGCCCGATCACCTACGAGGCCAAGGTCGACCCGCTGGTCGAGCTCCGAGAGGAGGCCGTGCCGATCGAGCAGGCCGGCAACGAGTCCGGGCTGAGCGTGGCCCTCGACCCCCTGAGCGGCGCTTTCAACCGAGTGGACTTCCGCAGGCCGTCGCTGTACTGGCTCTTCTGGACCAGTACCCGCAACGGCGTACCGGACGTGTTCTTCGAGACGATCGCGCCCCGGTTCACCCCCCGGCCGCCCAACTAGACTGGCAAAACGGCCGAAAAACGGCTCCCCGGCACCCTTTACAGGGTGCCGGGGACAAACCGTGTAACAGCCCCCGTTTCAACCTGCGTCTAGTTCAAAAGAGGGGCGCCCGGTTTGGTTGACACTCAACTGGACTCAATGCTATGATAGGAGGCGCTTTTTTGCTGAGCGTTGGTACCTGGCGATGGCTAAGAAACTAAGCAGTGCGGTCGGCGTGGACGTCGGCTGCCAAAGCATCAAGGTCGCAGAAATCAAGCTTGTGGGCGGCCAGCCCACCGTGACGGCCCTTGGGCAGGCGATGACGCCGGAGGGCGCGGTCGACCACATCGGCATCCACGACCCTGAGGCGGTCAGCCACGTGCTCAAGGAGCTTTGCGGCACCTCCGGCACGTCAGTCGGCGACGTCGTCATTTCCGTCGCGGGCCAGGGCTCGGTGCTCGTGCGCACGCTCGAGGTCCCCAACATGAGCGACTCGGAGCTCGAGCAGCACATGGAGTGGGAGATCACCCGCAACATCCCGTTCGGCGAGAAAACGGTCCAGAGCGACTACAAGTCGTTCCCGCCGGCGGACGCAGCTTCCCAGAACATGGACGTCGTCATGGCTATCTCGCCGCAGTCGGCGGTCGATAACCTCGTCACGATGGTCAAGAAGGCGGGCAAGAAGGTCGCGGCGATCGACGTCGAGCCGCTCGGGCTCGCTCGCACGCTCAAGCTCGGATACGACTCCGAGATGCACGGCAAGACGGTTTGCGTGGTCGATTTGGGCCACAAGACGGCCTCGATCAATATCTACAAGGACAGCCAGCTCTTGATGCCGCGCCAGGTCCCGATCGGCGGCGAGATGCTCACCCGCGCGATCGCGGACGGCATGCACGTCTCGTTCGACGAAGCGGAGCGCATGAAGACGCAGCAGGCCGAGATCCCCGCTGGAGCCTCGACCGCGGCGGCAGCCGCCCCGGCGCAGGGCACCCAGTCCTTCGTGCCGTACAACCCGTTCGGCGACTCGACCGAAGAAGAGGCGCCCGCGATGCCCGTGCCAGCCGAGTCGGCAAGCCCGAGCAACCCGATGTTCAACGCCATGGCCAACGTGCTCGACGAGTTCGCGGCCGAGGTCAGGCGTTCGATCGACTACTTCCGCAGCAAGGGCGGCGAGGTCAGTACGATCCTGCTCTGCGGCGGCGGCTCCAAGCTCAAGGGCCTTGCTGGGTTCCTCGAGGGCGCCGTCGGCGTCCGAACGAAGATGTACGAGCCGATGCGCGGCCTGGGCCAGAGCATCAAGGCGCCGAGCGGCTCAGTCGACCAGGCCCATTTGGAGGAGTTCGCCGTCGCGGTCGGCAACGGGCTCCATATCTGCTTCTAGGAACAGGACATGAAACTCAACCTTCTGCCCTCACACGTCGCGAAGTCGCAAGGCTCGAAAGGGATGCTGTTCTTCATGATCGTGATCATCCTGCTCGCTGCCGGGCTCACGTTCGTGATGATCAAGAACGGCCAGCAGCAGCTCGCCGACGCGCGGCAGCGCGCCGACGCGCCGCGCACCACGGTCGCGCAGGCCATGGGCTACTCCCAGATGGCCGACACCGTCATCCAAGAGGTCACCAACATCGACCGCAACCTGAAGATGACCGACGCGATGCTCAAGCACAACGCAGTGGACGTCCAGCTCTACCGCGACGTCATGAGCTACATCCCGTCCTTCTACCGCGTGACGAACATGACGGCGACGCCGGCGGGCGCGGACGGCTGCACCGTCGCGATGACCGGCGTCCTTAAGACTCCCGAACAGTACGCCGACCTCGTGGCCGCGATCTACCGCATGCCCGAGGTCACCTCCGTGGCGCGCGGCGGGCTCATCGACACCCGGCCCTACGTCCCCTCGCTCAACGAGCAGGACCAGACGGGAACGCCCATCAGGCCCGGAGAGGCCAACCTGTCTTCCGACCCCGAGGAGCGGATGGCCCAGCTCATCCAGCGCGCCTCAGGGCAGCCGGACGGTTTCCTCGGCCAGGGCGGGTTCGGCCAAGAGGTCTATCCCAAAGGCGCCATGCCCGAGTGGTCGACGGTCACGCTGACCCTGCGCATAGCGCGCAACATTCAAACGCCCAATCCGAGGGCGACGATCAATTTGGCCGCGGGTAGCTCGGCCGGCACACGGCCAGCGAGTTCCGGAGGCCCTTCAGTGCTGGGGGGGCGATAGGAGAAAGTTATGTTAAAGCTCAGTGGATGGGTCTTTGTAGTCGCCGGGCTGTTCATCGGTCTGACGATCCTAGCCTATGGCTACTTCCAGTTCTACGCGCCTGACACGCTCGAGGCGGGCTATGTCAACGACTATGCGCAACAGATGGAAACAGAGGCGGCCAAGCTCCCTGCGACCAAAAAGCGGCTCGAGAACGCGCAGAAGCGGGTCGAGGAGATGGCAGAGCAGTGGCGCCAGGTCGCTGAGCAAAAGTCGGTCCACGGCAGCGGCTTTATCGACCTGACCCAGGATCCGTTGGCACTTACGGTCAACGCCCCGGCGCTCCGAGACAAGATCCAGCTCGCGGTCAACCGACAGGTCAAGTTGGGAGGCGTCACCGTGGTGACCGGGCCCTTCGTGACTAGGCCGACGAACGACGCCGTCGGGCTCATGAACTCCTATTTCAACTATGACCGGCTGCCCTACCCTGTGCTCCTGTTCGAGCTGGGGCAGGTGACGGTGCGCGGCACATTCGAGCAGATCGCGAAGAACGTCCAGGCGTGGTCCAATATGCCCGACTACTTCGCTGTGGCGGACGGCCTATCGATCACCGGAACGTCGCCTCAGCTGACGGCGACCTACAACGTGGTCATCGTTGGGTTCCCGCCGGGCAAGGTCAACGGCGGAATGAACATGCCGCTAGTGACCGGCGCCGACAGCAGCGCGACGGGCGGCCTGGGCACAGGCCCACGCCAAGGCCCCGGCGCCAGCGTCGGCAGCGTGCCTGGCACGCTAAACCGGGGCTAGTGCAACCCCAGGGAAACATGGCAATCCAAGCTCAAAGAGGTGTATAGTGATGAAACGAATGGCTAAAGGAATCGACCGCAAGGGCGGGCTCGGCCTGCTCTGCGCTCTCGCGCTTTTGACCCTGGCTGGGTGCCAGGGCAACGGAGAGGTGATCCAGCCTGTCTCGGCCCAGGTTCCCCCTAAGCCTGAATTGAACCTGAGCGCGGATCGGGGCATACCTGTGGCCAAGGCCCAACCTTACGACGCGCGCTCCATGCCAGAGGCCAAGAACCTCGTGGCGCGCAACGACCCGTTCTCCCTTACCCCCGAGGAGGCTGCGTTCAACGCGAGCCAGACCACGGAGAGCTTCCTTGCTGCAGCGGGCAGCTACGGCACCTTCGTCGACCTTGAGGCCAGGGACGTCCAGCCCGACCCGCCCCGCATCGAGCCTGTGCCGGCATGGCGGCTGGCAGGCGTTATCGTAGGCAACGGCGTCATGGCGCTTTTGGACACGGGCTCGCAGACCATCGAGATTCGGCCTGGGACGAAGATCCCTAACACCGAGTGGACCGTGGTCGCGATCGACTCTGAAAAGGCCACCCTGCGAAGGGAAGGCAACGCCGTCCCGCACGAGTTCCAGGTCGGCCTGGCCGGCCCGATCGGCGGTGTGCCGGTCCAGGGAGGCACCACCGGGGGCGGCAACTCCCCGGGGCTCCCGGGGAACCGCGGCGGAAGCATAGGCGGCGCCGGCTAGATGTGGCCCGGAGAGGGCAAGGAACCGAAAACCTAGTAGCGGTACAGGAAGTAGTTCGTTCGACCTTATGGAGGCAATGAAGAATGCACAAAGCAGTTAGCGTAGTTCTGGGCCTGGCGATCGCCGGCACACTGATGGTCGCCCCGATCGTGGGCGTCGCACAGAACCAAGACGACAAGATCATCCCGAGCCTCGACCTCGACCAGGCCGACGTACGGGACGCTCTCCGCATCATTTTCAAGAACGTTGGCTACAGCTACAGCGTGGACAACGCTGTCCAGGGAACAGTCACCGTGCACCTGGAAAACAAGCCGTTCGAGACCGTGCTGCGCAACGTGCTGAACCAGGTCGGTGCGACCTACAGGATCGAGGGCGGAATCTACAATATCGTCCCCCGACCAAGCACGCCCCCTGTCGACGCGACGCCGAACACCGGCGGAGGCACGACGACATCCTCGACTGTCCGCAAGATCCACATCCGGCACGCTGACCCGAGCCTGATCGTGCTGATTTTAAGCGGCCAGTCGGATATTGGCCAGTCGCCCGAGTCCTCGACCCTGCAATTCGGCGGCGGCTTCAGCGGCGGCTTCGGCGGCGGCATGAGCGGCGGCTTCAGCGGCGGCTTCAGCGGCGGCATGAGCGGCGGCTTCAGCGGCGGCTTCAGCGGCGGCTTCAGCGGCGGCGCAGGCGGCAGCTTTGGCGGCGGTGGCAGCTCGTTCGGTGGCGGTGCCGGCGGCTTCGGTCGCTGATAAGAGTTTCGGGCTCGTTGGAGCCTCGAGGAGGATACTGGGATGACATTGAATGGACTGAGGAGACTCAACGCGACGCTCGCCTGCATGGCGGCGCTGACGCTTGCGGGCGTCGCCGCCGCACAGAGCGGACAGGCGACGAAGGTTGACCTAAAACTGAAGGACGCGGACTTGAACGCCGCCACCTACGCCCTTACGGCGCAGACCGGCATCAAGTTCATCATTGCTGACACGCCTGAGGAGTTCAAGCCGATCACGCTGAGCATCGAAGGCGTCACGCCCGAAAAGGCGATCGAGTACATTTGTCTGGCCGCGGGAGCGACCTGGCAAGTGGACGAGAACGGCGTCTACATCATCCGCCACGCCAACGCGGCGGCGGCGGTCACGAACACCGTGGCGAACCCGCCGATAGTGGACGTCAAGGTGCCAATGCGCGTGCAGAAGATCAAGCTGATGAAGGCCGATCCGAAGCACGTGTACGACATGATCGTCAACCCCGAGAACGCATCGGCCAAGGACAGCATCCAGCTGATGAACGAGGAAGTCACGAACAGGCTGCGCAACAACAGCCAGATCCCGGCTTCCCCGCTCGTGATGGTGGGCAACCAGACGACGAACGTCTTCCACCCGCTGGCGCAGTCTATGGGAACTGAGCAGCCGACGAACAACGCTATCGCTCTGCCTGACGAAAACCCGGCCTTCCAAGGTGGGTTCGGCGGCGGGCGACAGGGCGGGGGCGCCCAGGGCGGCATTGGTGGCCGAGGCGGCCAGGGCCTTGGTGGCGGCGCCGGCGGCGGCCAGGGTTTTGGCGGCGGCGGCGGCTTCGGAGGCCAGAACGGAGGCGGACAGACCGGCTCGGCAACCGGCCTTGCTGGCGGCCAGGGTCTCGTACCGGCTGGAATTGAGCAGGTCGTGTACGATCCGACCGACAACAGCCTGATCGTCAGGGGCACAGACGACGCGATCCGCGAGCTTGAACAGCTCGTGGCGCAGTTCGACATCGCACCGCAGCAGGTCATCATCAAGGTCGAGTTCATCACGACCTCGACATCGCTGGACCGGGCGCTCGGCATCGACTGGTTCTATCAGCGCGGCACGGTGTTCGCGGGCGTTCGCCCAGGAACCTTCGCCCGCGCGGCAGACCCGGTCTTCCTCAACTACGCGACGGGCAACATCTCGACTCGCCTGCGCACCATCCTGACTTCAGGCTGGGGCCGCACGGTGACGTCGCCGCTCATCCGTACCCTGAACAACCAGACGGCGTCGATCGCGAACATCGCGACGACCACGATCTTCATCAACCAGGTCACGAACGGCCCGAGCGGCATCGTCATTACGCCGAACCCGGTGCAGATCGCAGCGACCACGTTCCTCACCGTCACCCCGCGCATCAACGGCGACCAGACCATCACGGTCTTCCTGACGCCGCAGCTGCAGGGCTTCGGGCAGCTCAAGCGCGGCCCGGACGGCCAGGAGATCCCGGACATCCTGTCGCAGACGATCTCGGTCGTGGCGCGCGTCAAGAGCGGTGAGACCATCGCCCTCGGCGGACTGACCAACAAGATCGACAACTACTCCGAGTCGAGGATCCCGATCCTGAGCGACCTGCCGATCATCGGGCAGCTCTTCCGGGGCCGCGACACGAACACGTCAACAAGCGAGCTGATCATCTTCGTCACGCCGACCATCGTTGACGAGAACAACTACGGGCTCGGGCCCTAGGTGACGCTCGCGTCCCAGTATCCGGTCAGGTGTGGCGGCAGCAGGACTGCCGCCACCCTTTCTTTTTGAGATGCGCAGCCTCGTGCTCGTCGGGATGATGGGCTCCGGCAAGACCACGGTCGGCCGGATCATCGCAGGGCGGCTCGGGGCCCCCCTGCGCGACACGGACAAGCTTCTGCAGCACATGCTGGGCCGGCCGGTGCACCAGATCTTCCGGCACTACGGCGAGGACGCCTTCCGCCAGCACGAGACGCGCCTCCTGCAAGGGCTGGGGGCCCAGGACGGGGTGCTCTCGACGGGCGGCGGCACGGTGACCAGGGAAGAGAACTGGGCCGAGCTGAGGCGGCTCGGCAAGACCGTGTTCCTGGACGTGGAGGTCGAAGTGCTCAAAGCCCGGCTCAAGATCGCCAAGAAGCAAAGGCCGCTCTTGGAGGTGCCCGGCTGGGAGAGCCGGGTCGAGGAACTCCTGTCCGAGCGCAGGCCGATGTACGAGCGGGCGGAGGTCGTGCTCCGTCTGAAGGAACAGGAGGCCGAGGACGTCGCGAGCTTGGTGATGAAGGAGGCTGGACTGTGAGGACGAGCGTCCGCCACAGCAGGGGCGAATACGCGGTCGAGGTCACCGACCTCAAGTCCGCTCTGGCGCAGATCGGCTCGGACGACTTTGTCGTCACGGACGAGAACGTGGCCAAGGCGACAGGACTAGCCGTCCCGCACTTGGCGGTCAAGCCGGGGGAGCAGAGCAAGTCGCTGGAGACATACGGGCAAGTGCTCGAGTGGCTCGCTGGCCGCGCACACCGCTCTTCGCGGGTCGTGGCGCTGGGAGGCGGTGTCGTAGGGGACTTGGCTGGGTTTGCCGCTGCGACGTTCATGAGGGGCGTGCCAGTCTTGCAGGTGCCGACCACGCTGATGGCGATGGTGGACTCTTCGATAGGAGGCAAAGTAGGCATTGATCTGGCAGCGGGCAAGAACCTGGCGGGAACGTTCTGGCCGCCAGCGGCCGTGCTCGTGCCCATCGACTCGCTGCGCACGCTCAACATGCGCCACTTCACAAACGGCGCAGCGGAAGTGTGGAAGTACGGGGCGATCCTGGACGCCGCGTTGTTCGAGCGGCTCCAGAAGCAGCCGTTCAGCATCGAGTCCAGCGACCTGGCCGAAGTCGTGTTCCGGTGCATCGAGCTCAAGAAGGACGTGGTGGAGGAGGACGAGCACGAAAAGTCCGGCCGCCGAGCGGTCCTGAACTTCGGGCACACCGTGGGGCACGCGATCGAGCAGGCTCTGGGGTACTCCCAAGTGCTGCACGGCGAGGCTGTGGCGATCGGGATGGTCGCAGAGGCCCGGCTGGCCGACAATCTAGGTGTCTCAGACCGGACGACAGCACGCCAGATCAAAGAGGGGATGGAGCGCCAGGGGCTCCCCACGATCCTTCCCTCCGGGCTAAGGCCGAGCGACCTCTTGCCAGCAATGAGGCGGGACAAGAAGGCGGGCCCGAACGCCCTAGCGTTCAGCCTCGTATCTGAGATTGGGACGTGTAAACTCTATGCCGACGTCCCGGAAAGCGAAGTCGTGAAAGCATTGGAGGAACTGTGAGCCTGGTGCGCGCGGTCGCCTTCGCGGCCGGTGCCTTCCTTTTGGCAGGCGGCTACCTGTCCAGCCAGTGGGCGTTCCTTAGCGGCGGAGCCGAGCGCTACTCACAAGCCATCGACACTCCTGAAATCAAAGTGCTATCCCTTCTCTTGCTCGTCGCGTGCGTCGTTTCCGCCGCTCTGCCGCAAGAGGTCGAGGCAGAATGATCGGCACGCTCCTGCGCGCTAGATACGAGCTTCTGCAAGAGATCGGCGAGAGCCCTGTGTTCCGCTCGTTCGTCGCGCACGACCGCGTGACCGAGCGAAACGTGGTCGTGCGGCTCGTCAAGGAGCCGTACAACAAAGAGAAGGCTTTCATCGGCAAGCTCAAGCAGGTCTTCGAAAAGAGCAAAAAGGCCGACCACCCGGCGGTGACGCGCGCACTGGACATAGACGTGGACGACGGGCACTGGTTCCTCGTCTACCAGTATTCGCCGGGCAAGTCCCTGAGCGATCGGGTCAAGCGCGCCTCCGCGATGGGGGTCTCGACCGGCCTAACGACGCTGACGGGAGTCTTGGAAGGGCTCGACGCGATCCACAGGCAGGGGCTCGTGCACGGCGAGGTGAGCGCGCGCAACATCGTGGTCTCGAACGCCGGCAACCCTGCGCTGCTCAACGCGTGCATCTGGGAGGCGTATTCGAGCAGCGAGACCGCGGGGGCCGAGATGCTGCCGCTGCTGGCGCCGTACCTCGCGCCGGAAACGACGGCGGGCGAGATGCCCAACTCCGGGTCCGACGTCTATGCGGCCGGTGTGCTGTTGTACGAGCTCCTGACGGGCGAAAAGCCGTTCAAGGGCCGCACTCCGGCGGAGGTCGCCGCTGAGCACGCGACAACCGAGCCACCCACGATCAAGGACAAGATCTCGGCGGCCCCGGACGCGCTAGAGAAGATCCTGCACAAGGCGCTGGCCAAGGAGCCAGTCGACCGCTACAAGGACGCGGGGGGAATGCTGGCCGACCTGCGGCTGCTGCAGGACGCTATGAAGTTCGGAAGGCCCCTTTCTTGGCCCCTTAGGCCCGGCTCGACCGCCCCGACAGCCCGCGTAGGGCCTAAACTGAACGCGGCGCACGTCGAACAGAAGGAACAAAAGGTGGCCAAGAAGCGAGCAAGAGACCCCGGTGACGGCGCGCCCGCCTGGCTGGCCTACACGGGCATGGCGTTCCTGGCAGGCGCAGTGCTGGCGATCGGCTGGTGGGCGTTCTTCAACCTGAGCGCTCCGGCCACGCTCAAGGTGCCGAACATCGTAGGGCTGAGCTTCAACGAGGCCTCGGCCCAGCTCGACCGGATGCACCTGAAGCTTCGCAAGGTGCGCGAGTCTGCGAGCGAGGAGTACGCGGACGGCGTGGTGCTCACCGTGCAGCCGGGAGTGGGCCGCGACGTCAAGGAGCACTCTTTCGTGGACGCCGTGGTCTCCTCTGGCAGCAAGTTCGTGGAGGTGCCCGACCTCACAGGCAAGACGGTCGAAGAGGCCAGGCGGCTGCTCGCCTCGATGGGCCTCGCGGTGGCGCCCAACTTGCGCTTTGTGCGTTCGGACGAAGCGCCGGAAGGGAAGATCGTCGGGCAGAGGCCCGGAAAGCACACGCAGGTCGAGCGCAGGTCGGCGATCGAGCTCTACGTGAGCGAGGGCGCGCCGCCGACCGAAGACCTCGCCCCGCCCGACACGAAGTACGTGTACCACCTGAGCTGGACCCTGCCTGACATGGCTCACGACATCCTGGTGCGCGTCGAAATGACAGACAACGCCGGCACGCGCACGGTCTTTGAGCAGACGAAGGGCCCGAACGAAGAGATGTCGATCGACGCCGAAGGATCCGGCAAGCAGGCGACGTTCCACATCTTCTACGACAACGAGCTGGTGCAAACGATCACGAAGACAGCTGACGACACAGGAAACCAGACGACCGGGGGAGGAACGACCGGGACCACGGGCGGCACGACAGGCGCGACCGACGGGAACTTCCCGTTCATCGGCGGCAATGGAAGGGGGGCAGGGTGAAGCCGCTCATTTCGCCGTCGATCCTTTCGTGCGACCATTCGCAATTCAGGCCAGCGGTCAAACAGATGCTCGATGCGGGGTGCGACTGGCTGCACTTCGACGTGATGGACGGGCAGTTCGTACCGCCGATCACTTTCGGTGCGGACCTCGTCAAAGCACTGCGCGACCTGGGCAAGACGCCTTTCGAAGTCCACTTGATGACAGAGACGCCTGACAAGCACTTTGACGCGTTCATCCAGGCCGGGTGTGCGCGCGTGATCTTCCACTCTGAGGCGACGCACCACGCGCACAGGCTCTGCCAGGCGCTCCACGAGCGCAACATCGAGGCCGGCGTAGCGATCAACCCCGCAACGCCGGTGGACCAGATCCTGCCGCTCGTCGGTACGATGGACCTTGCCCTCGTGATGACGGTCAACCCTGGCTGGGGGGCGCAGCGCTTGATCGAGGAGTGCCTACAGAAGGTGCGCGTCTTGCGCGAGGTCGCGCCCGCGCTCGATATCGAGGTCGACGGAGGGATCGATCCCACCACGATCGGCCGCGCGTGGGAGGCAGGTGCCAACGTGTTTGTGACGGGCAGCTATCTGATGCGCGCTCCGTCCATCGCCAAAGGGATCGAGGAGCTGCGCTCGGCGTGTTCCTCAAGGTCCTGACCACGGCGCTCGTGCTCCTCGGGCTCGCCATGCTGCTCGCCATGCCGTTCGTGGTGGGCGAGCGCCCTGCCGAGCACGACCGCCTGGCGCTCGCGCAATACGGCGAACGGACCCTGGCGTACTTTGCAGTCGCGTGCTTTACGTGGGTCGCGGCCGCCGGCTGTGCCGTCGCGCTGATGCGGCGCGCACGGCGCGAATACCTCGAGTCTCAGCGGGAGAACCTCTCGCACCTGATCGAAGGCACGCTAAAAGACCATGAGCGCAGGCAGTGAGCCCTTCATGCGCCGCGCGGTCGAGCTTTCGGCCCGCGGCTTTCCCGCGCCCAACCCGCACGTCGGCTGCGTGATCGCGCAGGGAGGCGAGGTCGTCGGAGAAGGGTGGCACGACTTTGCCGGCGGGCCGCACGCGGAGGCGATGGCGCTCGTGATCGCCGGTGAGCGGGCGCGCGGCGCCGAGCTCTACTGCACGCTCGAGCCCTGCAACCACCAAGGGCGCACTCCCCCTTGCGCGCCTGCGATCGTCGCGGCGGGCGTTTCTCGCGTCTTTGTGGCGCTGCGGGACCCAAACCCGCGCGCAGCGGGAGGTTTGGCGGCGCTCGAGCGCTCTGGGGTGCGGTGCGAGGCCGGGCTGCTCGCCGACGAGGCGCGCGAGGTGAACGAGGTCTTCATGACGGCGATGGAGCGCAAGAGGCCGTACGTCGCCGTAAAGGCCGCCACGACGCAGGACGGCTTTATCGCCCGCCCCGACGGCACGAGCAAGTGGATCACGGGCGAGGCGGCGCGGGAAGCGGGGCACCGGCTCCGCGCGGAGATGGGGTGCGTGCTGGTGGGCCGCAAGACGGTCGAGCACGACGACCCGTCGCTTACGGCGCGCGTGCAGGGCGTCGTCAACCAGCCATTGCGAGTGGTCCTCGACCCGGACGCCGCGCTCGGCCCGTCGTACGCGCTCTTTAGCGACAGGGGAGGCACCTTGCGGTTCGTCCGCGGTGGCAGGGCTTCGCTCCCTTGCGACGTCGAGGCCGAGTGCGGGCAAGAAGGCTTCGACCTTCGCGGTGTTCTAGGCACACTCTTCGAGCGCGGCGTGATCGGGGTGTTGGTCGAAGGTGGGGGCGAGACGATCGGATCCTTCTTGCGCGAAGGGCTAGTGGACCGGATCGAGAAGTTCACCGCGCCAGTAAGTTTCGGCCAAGGGCGCTCTTGGCTCGGCTCCAAGCCTCCTCCGTACAAAGCGATAAAGGTCCGCGAGGTGCAGCTCGGAGAGGACCTGCATGAGACCTTCATCGTTGGAACCTAGCCACGCGAGGGCCAGTCAAACAGAGTGACGAAAGTCGGGTTCAAATGACCGACAGCGGCCCTGTCTCTGCGCCCTCGGAGCAGGGCCGCACTCTTAAGTCGAAGGTCGAAGGTCGAGGGTCGAAGTGCGAAGGGCTAAAGGCAAAATGGGAGAGTCGGGCGGGGTTTGTCCGGCGGTCGGTCACCAGCCGAGGAACCACTCGTGCAACCGCGTGTCGTCGGTCAGCTCCGGATGGAACGACGTGCCGAGCAAGTTGCCTTGACGCACAGCGACCGTCTTTTCTTCGTAGAGCGCGAGCGCCTCGACGCCCTTGCCGCAACGCACGACGATCGGCGCCCGGATGAATACGCCTGTCACGGGGCTGTCGAAACCGGCGACGCAAACCGAGTCCTCGAAAGAGTGCACCTGCGCGCCGAACGCGTTCCGCCGCACGGTCACGTCGAGCACGGATAGCCGGTACTGGTCGTAGCCCTCGACCTCCTTCGCCATTAGGATCAGGCCCATGCAAGTGCCCCACAGCGGCGTGCCGGCCTTTGCGCGAGAGGCGATCGCCTCGCCGAGACCGAACCGCTGCATCAGTTTTCCGACCGTCGTGCTCTCGCCGCCGGGAATCACGATCCGGTCCGTGCCGTCGAAATCTTCGGGCGTCCGGACGTACTTGACCGCGGCCCCGCAACGCTCGAAGGCGCGCGCGTGCTTTTCAAAGTCGCCCTGGATCGCTACGACCCCCACGGTTCGTTGCATCGGGGCGATTTTACAGGTCAATCGGGCGCGCAGGTCGGATAGGGCCTATCGCGGCGCGAGGCTGACCTTGCGACCTAGAATCCGTGGGACGAAGTGCTGCGCTTCCGGCACTCCCCTCTCTGCGGGGGTCGGAGGCACCCATTCCGCGTCCCGCGCTTCCAGCGTGATCTCGCCCTCGGTAACTGTGACGAACGTGAACAGAGAGCGGTCGTAGTGCGCCATGCGGCCGTAAGGGTCCCCAACCCAAAGGTAGGAGGCGGAGTTGACGCGGAAGTAATGGACCCCGCGCCGCTCCTCGTACCCGTCGTCGTGGTGGTGTCCGGCCAGGCACGCGACGACCTTGCTGTGGCCGGCGCGGCGGTTCGCCTCTTCGATAATCGCGCGCACGCGGTGGCGGTTCTGGCACGTGCCCCCGTGCCACGTCTCGTCGATCGGCTGGTGCACGAAGACGAGGGTCGGTTTCGTCGCTGAAAAGAGGTCCGCGGCGAACCAGTCGAGCTGCTCGTCGTCGACGTACGAGACCAGCGAGCCGTCAATGTAGTAGTTGCCGTTATCGTAAGGCGCGAACTTGCCGTCCTTGAGGATGTTGTTCGCGTCCAGAACTACAAAGTGCATATGGCCCGCGTCGAACGAGTAGTACCGCCCCGGCACCTCCCACATGTCCACGGCGTTCTGCTTGGAGCCCATGTCCATGTCGTGGTTGCCGAGCACTCCGTGGCGCGGCCCGCGCCAATTCATCCAGACGTTGAGGAAACCGCGCGCTGCGCGCACTGGATGGTTGAAGTCGCCGAGCTGCACGATGAAGTCGAGGTCGCGCCCCGCGCACGCGTCGATGAACTCCTCGAGCCGTTTTTCCGTGTCGAGCGCAAGGCCGTGGTGAACGTCCGCGATCACGCCGAACTTCGTCGCGCTCGGAGTGCGCACGGAGGTGCCTAGCCCGAGGACGGGGGCCGCGAGCAGCCCCGCGCCGATCCCCAGCGCCTCCCGCCGCGTGTACTTCGTTCTGCCCATCGACTTTCAGACTCTACCCGCCGCAGCCAAGTACACTGCCCCGCGATGATCCAGATCGTGGGCGCCCCGTTCGACCTCTGCGGCCGGCGCGTAGGTACGCGGCTCGGGCCGACGGCGATGCGCCTCGGCGGGCTCGTGGACGGGCTGGAAAGGCTCGGACTCAAGGTACAGGACGCGGGCGACGCGACGGCGCTCGACTCATGGTCCCCGGCGACCGCCGCGCAGAAGTTCAAGCGTGCCAACGAGGTGTATACGTCGCTCCGGGACATGGTGTACGGAGCTGCGCGCGCGGGCGACGCGCCGATCGTGCTCGGCGGCGACCACAGCATCGCGGTCGGCAGCATCGCTGGCGCGCTACGGCAGTACAAGAGGGACCTCGCCGTGCTCTGGGTGGACGCGCACGTCGATATCAACACGCCGGAGGTCTCTCCGAGCGGAAACCTGCACGGGATGCCGCTCGCCGCGCTCTCAGGATTGAAGTCCAAGGCAAGGGGAGCGCAGAAGAGGCAGTGGGACGCGCTGGCCAAGATCGTCGGCCCGGACAAGCTCGACCCGAACAAGCTCGCGTGGATCGGACTGCGCGACGTCGACAAGGGGGAGGTGCAGAACATCAAGCGCGTGCCTGGCGCGATGCCCCTCACGATGCAGGACGTGGACGTTCTCGGCGTCACCGGCGCGCTGCATAAGGTCTTCGCTCACTTCAAGAAGGCGAGGGCCAAGGCGCTCTGGGTGAGCTTCGACGTGGACTGCCTCGACCCGGTCTTCGCGCCCGGCACAGGGACTGCAGTGCGCGGAGGGTTCACGTACCGCGAAGGTCACCTCATCGCCGAGACGCTATACGCCCTCTTCAACGGCAAGAACTCGCCGCTCAAGTTTGCAGGGCTCGACGTCGTGGAGGTGAATCCGCTCGCGGACACGAACAACGAGACCGCGATCGTCGCGATGGAGTGGACTCTGAGCCTCTTCGGCAAGACGATCCTGAACCCCGAGGACCCGGGCCGGACTGAACGGTAGACTCAGAACAATGTCGCTCGACACGCTGCGCCGGGTCCTGAAGGAGGAGGCTGAGGCCGTCTCCGCGCTCGTCGGACGGCTCGACGCGTCGTTCGAAAAGGCGATTGGCATGATCCACTCGTGCAAGGGGCGCGTGATCACGTGCGGAGTGGGGAAGAGCGGCCACGTCGCGCGCAAGACGGCAGGCACGCTCGCGAGCACGGGCACCCCCGCGCTCTTCATGCACGCGGCGGAGGCGGTGCACGGCGACCTCGGCATGGTCACCGAGCGCGACGTAGTCGTGCTCTACACCTACAGCGGCGAGACCGACGAGATCGTGCGCCTTTTTCCTTCGCTCAAGAACCTCGGAGCCAAGACGGTGCTCATCACAGGAAGGCCCGAGAGCAGCGCGGGCCGCGCGGCGGACGTCGTGCTCAACGTGCACGTCGACAAAGAGGCGTGCCCGAACAACCTCGCGCCGACGACCTCCACGACCGTCATGATGGCGCTGAGCGACGCGCTCGCGGTCGCTGTGATGGAACGGCGCTCGTTCAAGAGCGACGACTTTGCGGTGTTCCACCCGAGCGGCGCGATCGGCAAGCGGCTGACCATGCGCGTCGGCGACGTGATGCGCAAGGGCGCGGACCTAGCGCTCGTCACGCCGCAGACGAGCATCATCGACGTGATGCACACGATATCGAACGCGGGCGCAGGCGGCGCGTGCGTTGTGGACTCTTCGCAGGCGCTGCTGGGGTTCATCACCGACGGCGACCTCCGGCGGCACTTTGAGAAAACGGACGACCCGCGCAGCGCGGTCGCGCAGGACATCATGAGCCGCTCTCCCGCGACGATCGAGCCGTCCATGCTCGCATATGAGGCGCTCGAGGCGCTGCAGAACTATCCGCGCAAGATCGGTGAGATGCCCGTGGTGGAGGACGGCCGCGTCGTCGGGCTGCTGATGCTCAAGGACCTGCTGCGAAGCGGGATCGTCTAGGAGCCGCGGTAACGGCCAATCGCGCCCTAGCGTTTCTAGACCTGTTCAGCGTAGACGCTCACGCGCCTGCGCTTCTCGGGGCCCTCGAACCGCACCTGCCCGTCGATGCGCGCGTAGATCGTGTGGTCGTTGCCGATCCCCACGTTCACGCCGGGATGGATCTTGGTGCCGCGCTGGCGCACGATGATCGTGCCGGCCTTGATGACCGATCCGCCGCTGCTCTTGACGCCGAGCCGGTTGGAGTTCGAGTCGCGCCCGTTCTTTGTCGATCCCTGTCCTTTCTTATGTGCCATTACTTGCCTCCGACCACGTCGAGGATGCGCAGTGTCGTTTGCGGCTGCCTATGGCCCCAGCGCTTGCGCTCGTTCTTCTTGGACTTGTAGATGAAGGCGTTGATCTTCTTCGCCTTCCCCTGCTTGACGATCTCCGCATTGACTTTCGCCCCCGCGATGAAGGGGGAGCCGATCTTCGTGGTGTCGCCGTCGCAGACCATCAGGACTTCCCCGAGCTCGACCTTGGCGCCCGGCTCGCCGTCGATCTTCTCGACGGTCACCAGGTCGTCCTTGGCGGCCTTGATCTGCTTTCCTCCGGTCTTCACGATCGCGTACATTTCGGGCTCCTGGGGCGCCTTCGCGCACCCGTCGGGCGGGAGTGCCATTATGGCACCAGCCCGCGCGGGGGGTCAACCTGGTCCCGGCATCGCTCCGCCTCGACGAAAGCGGAGCGGCGTGCGTCCTTTCCGACTCAGGCGGCGGCGTCCCGGCGGCCCCTGGGAGGCCCGCTAGGGCCGTCCTGGCCCGTGTAGAGCCTCGTCCGGTTGCGCCCCTCCCTCTTGGCCTGGTAGAGCGCCTGGTCCGCCGCGCTGAGCAGTCCGGGGGCGTCCTGGGCCACGTCCGGGTAGACGGCGCACCCGAAGCTCGCCGTGATCGGCCTGGCCTCGCCGCTCTTCGACTCGTAGCGAAGAGCCTCGATCGCAAGTCGCACCCGCTCGGCGACCTCTACCGCCACTTTCTGGTCCGCGTTCGCCAGCACCAGCGTGAACTCCTCGCCGCCGTAGCGCGCGGCCATGTCGTGCGAACGGATGTGCGCCTTCAGGCAGTGCGCCACCGTCTTGAGCACCCGGTCGCCCGCGTCGTGCCCCTCCTCCTCGTTGAAGCGCCGGAAGTCGTCCACGTCCACCATCACCGCCGCGACCTTGCCACCCTTGCGCTGCGCCTCGTTGATCCTCAGGGCGATGAACTCCTGCATCGTGCGGTGGTTGGCGATCCCCGTCAGCGGGTCGAACGCAGCGAGCCGCTCGACGTTCTCGAACATCACCGCGTTGTGGATCGCCAGCGCAAGGTGCTCGGCGATCGTCTCGAAGGTCTCTTGGTTCGCGAGGAAGGAGGCGTCGCTCTCGCGCCCGACGAGCTCCAGCACCCCCACCAGGCGGCTCGCGCTGAGCAGCGGCAGCACGATCGCGCCGCCGGGCGGCACGTTGCACGCCACGCCCTCGATCCCTGCAGAGACCGGGCTCTTCTTCACGTCTTCGAGCAGCATCGTCTGACGGTCATTGGCCGCGAGCGCGGCGAAGAGCTTCGAGTCCGCTTTGAGCACGTGCACCTTCGCTTTGGCGCGGTCGATGCCCACACACGCGGTGAGTGTGAGTGGCGCGTGCTCGTCGGCGCGCGCCCACAGCATCGCCGCCGCGAGATCGTAAGTGTTGTAGATCGCGTGCAGGGCGGGCAGCGCGAGCGACTGCAGCGACTGTTTGCTGCTCAGCGCGCGCCCGATGCGCTTGAGCGCGGTCGCCGAAAGCTGGTGCGACCGACTCGCCTCGCGCCCTAGCGCCTCTTCGGTCGCGTCCGCGACGAGCACGACCGCCTCCCTCTGGTAGGGGCAGACGTAGTACCGGTGCCCCTCATGGAACTCGGAGCCTTCTACGCCGCCCAGCGCGCTCTCTATCAGCGCGCCGACGGGGGACTCGGCCAAAAGCTCGTCGTCGTGCAAGAGCGGGACGTTGTTCGCCAGGCCCCACTTGGCGCGGACCTTGCCGTTGGCGCCCACCATGGCGAGCCCGAACCCCTTCGGGCTGAAGAGCCCGATCAGGCCCGGGTCGGCCAGGTCCAAAACCACCGGGGGCCACGCGGCCAGGTTTAGCACGACGGGGAACCCTACGAGCGGGCGGGCGTCTGTATGGACGCGCACGCCCGCTTCGCGAAGGGCCTTCACGAGGGCGTCGAATGGGTTCTGGGCGGACACTCGGCCTTAATTGTCGGGGCGCCGTGCGTTGAACCCAACGCGGGCTGAGGCAGAAGGTGCGCCCTTTTTGGCCTGGCTTTGCTATCAGCGGTTGAGTAAGTTTAGGCCCATGCGCCGTCTAACAACCGTGAGGAAGCCCGCCTCCGTGGCCGCCCTGTTCGCGCTCGCCTGCCTCGTCGGCTGTGGCGGCGGCGGCAAGCACGTCGTCATCCGCATCCTGGGTGACGGGTGCCCGCTGGGCACGAACCCGGGCCAGGTGCACTACAGCACGACCTGGGGCTCGGGCACTCCGGCGCTCGCCTCGCAGGCGCTACAGATCGTGGACTCCGACGGCGGGGTTCTGCTGACGTTCGCGATCAACAGGCAAGGCTTGGCTGCCTCCACCCTCGACATACCGAACATCACCCCCGGCGTCTACGAGTTCCGCGCGTCGCTCTATTCGCAGGAGAACGCGGGCGGCGTGCTGATGGGGGTCTCTTCCCAGGTGATCGACCTGTGCGGGACGACCAGGAACGTGAGGACCACCGCCTCGCTCCCGCCGACGAAGTTGAAGGTGAGCCCCGGCAGCGTCGGCATGATCGAGCAGCAGTCGCGACGCTTCGTCGCGACCGCTTTGGCGGCCAACGGCGACGCCGTCTTCGTGCCGCCGGGAGGGCTGCAGTGGTCGGTGCTTGGCGGCATCGGCAGCGTCGACCCAGCAGGCGAGTTCAACGCGACGACGGCGGGCGACGGGTCCGTGCGCGCGGCGGTCGCGTCTCCCTCGCTCTCGGCGGCGGGCGCGGTGCACGTCGATGCGTTCATCGTGACGCACACGAAGTGGACGGTCTTCGTCTATCTGAACGCGGCGAACAACCTCTACTGGGCGAGCGACCTCAACGTGAACCAGATGGAGCGCGTCGCGGACAACCCCGAAGTGAGGTTCGTGATCCAGTGGAAGCAGTCGCGCGACGCGTTCCCCGCCTCGTCGTTCGACGGTGTCCGGCGCGTGCTCGTGAAGCCGGACAACAGCAGCGCGGTCGTGAGCGAAGTCGTGCAGTCGAACCTCGTCGACGGCCTAGGCAATCCGCTCGACATGGGCATCCCGCAGACCCTCAAGGACTTCTTGGACTGGGGCACGACGTTCTATCCGGCGGACCGTTACGCGCTCGTCATCTGGAACCACGGCAACGGCTGGCACCGCAGACCGATCCATGACACCGGCCGCGCGTTCAGCTACGACGACCAGTCCGGCAACGCGATCCAGATCTGGCAGATGAACCAAGGGCTCGCCGGCCACCACTTTTCGATCATCGCCTGGGACGCGAGCTTGATGCAGATGGTCGAGGTCGCGTACGAGGCGCGCTCGTTCGCGGACTTCATCGTGGGCAGCGAGGAGAGCCCGCCGGGCGCAGGGTATCCGTACGACCTGGTGTTCGACGACTTCCGCGACAACCCGGACGCGACGACCTCTTCGCTGACGAACGCGTTCGTCGACGCGATGGTCACATACCCGCCGTACTTCGGCTCAAAGATCACGCAGAGCTCGATCGACACGACGCAGCTCTCCGCGCTCAAGGACTCGCTCTCGACGCTCGGAGCGGCGCTCAAGACGGCCTACCAGGCAGACCCGGTCGGCATGACGCCGATCGTGCAGCAGGTGCGCGCGGACGCGCAGTCCTATTCGCCGAATGCGACGCGCATCTACCGCGACATCGTCGACCTCTGCCTACAGCTCGAAGCGAACGCCGCCACCCCCGCCGCCGTCTCGACGGCGGCCGCCGACGTGCGCACAAAGGTCGCTGCCGCGGTCCTGTTCGAGGGGCACAACGGCCTGAGCCCGAACAGCCACGGCGTCTCGATCGACTTTTCCGACTTCTCGACCTTCGGCCCCGTCTCGGGCGACTACCTGCAGATGCAGTTCGCGATCGATTCCCTTTGGGACGAGTGGCTCTCCGTCGCCCCTTAAGGGCGGCAAAAGAAAAAAGGGCCGGCTGGGTGCGCCGGCCCTGGTGGGCTGGAGGGTGTATGTTCTGGAGGAGTTGGCTGCCTCCCAGGTATTTGGCTTTTTCGGCTGCAGGAAAACCTGGTGATGAGAGTCTTCCAACGTGGCGTGCCATTGCGGCATGTGTGTTTGCCGGGGTGCGCGCTTTGGATGGAAAGTCGGGAGTATTTACGCGCGTCAACTTGCTTGCCCGTACAGCAATAGTCAGAGCCGAAGGTCGAAAGTAGTGGGTCGAAAGGCAAATGGCAGGAGGCAGAAGCCAGTGGGGACTGGTCGCGGGAGGCTGGGTGCGCCTTCTTCGAGGGGCCCCGAGGCTCAGTGCCCACCCCCGCCCAATGCTATAATTCGAGCCCGCGACACCCGCAGAGAGTGGAGCTATGAGCGAGAAAACCAAGACCAAGGTCACGGCCGCCGAAGGCGAGCCTGTGGCCGCTCCCACCGAGGAGCCCAAGCCTAAAAAGGCGTTCAAGAAGGATTTTGAGGCTAGCGCCCAGGCTCCCATGGAGGAGAGCGAAGAGTCCATGGGGGACGACAGGGACGAGCCGCGCGAGCCGAAGATCAGGCGCCGCGGCCGAGCCAAGGTCAGCTACCTCACCGTCAACAAGATCGACGTTGTCGACTACAAGGACATCGCGATCCTCAAGCGGTTCCTGACCGACCGCGCCAAGATTCTGCCTCGTCGTCAGACCGGCAACACCGCCAAACAGCAGCGCATGATCAGCAACGCGATCAAACGCGCGCGCGAGATGGCGCTTCTGCCGTTTGTCGGCCTAGGGAACACCGACGAAGGCACGCGGCGCATCCGGCGCGAATAGGACTGCGGCTACGTCCGGTGCACGAACCTCGCGCCCACGGTGAGGTCCGGCCCCACGGTGGGCCCTCCCGGAAAACGCAGGAAGTCGCCGTTCTCACTGAAGTAGAGCTGTAGCACGCTCTGCGCGCCGATGCGCCTTTGAAAGCCAAACGAGAGCACCCGGTGGTCGCAGTCGAGCCCTGGTTCGCCCGTCCTCGTCGGGCTCTGCTCCGTGTTCCACTGGACGGTCCAGGCGTCGCGCGAATCGATCGCGTATGTGAGGGCGATGGCAGAGGAGTAGGCGCTCGGGCGCGTGCCGTCCATCTCCGTCGCCCGGCCCTGCAGCACGAGACCGCCATTGAGGTCGAGGGTCCACGCGCGGCCAAACGGGACGCGCCAATCGAGCGCCGCGCCGGCGTCGAAGTTGCCGCTGCCCGCCAGCACGGCAGGGTTTCCGGTCGGCAATTTCGCCGCGACGCGCACCACGAGGTTGGGCCGAACCTCCCTTGCGAGCCCCACCGTCACGTCGCCTACCGCGGTCGCGGGACCGAACGGCCCCGCGCCTGGGAACTCGATGTGCGAGCGGCCCTGCGGTGTCGAGTCGCGGACCGGGTCTGGTCGATGGATCACGACGCTGTGCCACCATTCGATGAGCGGGTCCATGAAACCGCCTCCGCGAAAGACCAATGGCGCCTCGATGAAGAGCTCGTCGCCGTTCTTGAGCCCTCTTGCGAAGTGGAACAAGGGCCGCCAGGTCTCGGCGTCCTCGTCTATTGGTCCCGACCGTTGAAACTCGTTGGCGCCGTCGAGCGAATAGGACAGGACGGTCTGGCCCGGGGCGGCTGTGTGGGAGCGCGGTTCGAAACGGAGGAACGCCATATCGGCCGACCTGTGGTTGCGAATCGGCAGTGGCATCGCCCATTGCGCGGGCGAGAGGCTGGGGGCTGCGACGAGGAGGAGCAGGGCCCGGCGCATCTCCGGCGAGTCTACCGTGGGACTTTGTGCCGCTTTTTTGACGGCACGTTGTCCGCACTGGGTATGCCTTGTATGATTTGCATGAGAGGTCATGCGGCGTTGCCATGAAATGTAGCGAACAGATGGACCACTGCTTCTACGGCTCAGTGACCGTGGGCGAACGCGGGCAGGTCGTGATTCCGGCCCATGCCAGGGCCGAACTAGGCATCCGGCCCGGGGACAAGCTGCTGATCATGAAGCACCCGGTCTACGAGGGGCTGATGATCGCCAAGATCGACGCGCTCCGCGGGTTCCTGGACGAGTTTTCGAGGGAGGTCGCCAGAATAGAGACCGCGCAGAACGTGGAGGAGGGCGCGTGACCGGACTCATCGCAGGCTTGACCCTGGCCGCCCTGACGGCGCAGGCGCAGCCGCAGGCACTGACCGTCGAGGACGCGGTGAAGATCGCGCTTCAAAACGCGTTCGCCGTGCGCCTGGCCGAGAGCTCCGCCGAGCAGGCCAAGGACAACCAGAAGGCGGCGAGTGCGGCGCTGCGGCCCAAGATCACGGCTGGGGCGCAGTACATCCGGCTGGCGCAGGGCGTCTCGAACTCCTTCGGAGGCAGCGGCTTTGGAGGATCGACGTCAGACAGCAAGCAGTTCAACGCGCAGCTCGCACAGTTGATCGACATCTCGGGCACGACGCACAGAGCGGTCGACGCGGCGAAGTTCCAGAAGCTCTCAAGGCAGATGGACGTTGCGACGCAGGTCAACGAGATCAAGAACCTCGTCAGGGGGCAGTTCTATCAGGTCTTGCAGTCCCGAGCGCTCGTCAAGGTGCAGCAGGACGCCCTTGGGAGCGCGCAGCTGCGGCTCAAGAACGCGCTGCTGCGCGAGG
Source organism: uncultured Chthonomonadaceae bacterium (assembly GCA_946479035.1). The sequence goes on from CAMLDW010000002.1 coordinate 86,076, forward strand.
CCCAGGGTGACGTTTCTCACTTCGACGTCCTGCGCCTGCAGACCGACGCAAAGCGCAGCGAACAGGCGCTCGTCGACGCAGAGAACAACTACGAAATAGCCAAGCAGACCCTGAACAGCTTCCTGGGCCGACCGATCGAGACGGAGTTCGACCCCGCGGACGTCACCGGCGCGATGGACGTCTCGATGGAGGCGGAGAGAGCCTTGGGAGTCGCGACGAAGAACAGGCCGGAGGTCAGGTCCGGCGGCTACCTGGTGCAGTCGGCGGAGAGCCTTGTCGGTGTGGAGCAGGGCGCGCTCAAACCTTCGCTCGCGTTCAGCACTCAGTACACGCGCACGATCGACCCGTCGCCGGGCCAGACGGTCCAGAGCCTTTTCGGCGTCCTCACGCTTTCCTTCACGCTCAGCGACTCCGGGCTAACGAGGTCGCGCGTCAATGCGGCGCGAGAGGTCGAGAAGCAGGCCGCGATCCGGCTTGAGCAGACCAAGCTCGCCGTTTCGCTCGACGTCAGGAGCGCGCTGACGCGGCTCGAGTCGGCGAAAAAGGCTTATGAAGTCGCAATTGCTGGGCAAGACTTCGCCAAAGAGGCGCTGAGGCTCGCGCAACTGCGCTACGACGAGGGTGCGGGCATCCTGCTCGACGTAACTACTGCGCAGTCGGATCTCACGCAGGCGCAGGGCGCCGCCGTCACTGCCCGCTACCAGTATCTCTCCGCCGTGGCCGCGCTGCAAAGAGCGGTCGGTACGGACGACCTGACCGCCTCCGCCCAGGAGGGTGAATCGCTATGAGACTCCCCGCTGCATTCGTCGCTCTATCTCTCGTTTTCGCCGCCGGTTGTGTGGACCGCCAGGCGCAAGCGCAGGCGAAACAGACCGAGGCGCTGATCAAGGATCCTACGACCTCGGTCGAGACCGTCACCGCGGCCCCAACCACAGTCGAGGACACGCTCGACGTAACAGGATCGATCCAGACCTCTGACGACGCGAGCGCGACGGCGATCGTCGGCGGACCGATCGTCGCCGTGTTCGTAAAGGACGGCGACCAGGTCTCAGCGGGCCAGGTCATCGCCAAGCAGGACGACAGCGACTACCAGGCACGCCTTGCTGGCGCGCGGTCGCAGTCGCAGGCGGCAAAGTCCGCCCTAGACCAGGCGAAGGCGGACGCGGCGATCGGGCCCCTCAAGAGCGCTGCGCAGGTCGCGGCTTCGCAGGCGCGGCTGGACCAGGCGAACTCGCGCCTGAGCAAGCTGCTCAACGGCGCACGGCCGGAGGAAAAGCAGCAGGCGCAGGCGCAGGTCGACAAGGCTAAGTCGGACATGGAGACCGCCAAGCTGACGCGCGACCGCACCAAGACGCTCTACGACCAAGGCGCGGTCTCAAAGGCGCAGCTCGAACAGGCGGAGAACGCCTATGTTGCATCGCTCTCGGGCTACGAGTCTGCCCTCGCCAACCAGCGGCTCGTGCAGAACTCTTCGCGTTACGAGGACATCGCCGCCGCGCAGCAGGACGTGCAGGCGGCCGAGCAGCAGCTGGCGATCGACCAAGCGAACAAGAGGCTCGACGTGCTCTTCGCACAGCGCGTCGATTCCGCCAGTGCCAACTGGGAAGCTGCGAGACAGAACGAAAAGCTGGCGCAGATCGCGCTTTCGAACACCGTGATCCGCGCGCCTTTCAGCGGCCGCATCAGCGGCAAGCCGGTGCAGGCCGGCACTTACGCCTCTCCCGGCGTGCCGATCGCGCGCATCGTCGGCGTCGGCGGCGCCTACTTCGAGGCTGAGGTCCCCGAGTCGCAGATCGTTCTTCTACAGCAAGGCATCACGGTCGACGTGACGCTCGACGCGCTTCCGGGGGTCAAGGTGGCGGGCACGCTGGTAGCGGTCAGCCCGCAGGCCACCAGCTCCGGACGCCTCTATTTCGCGCGCGTGCGTCTGGACTCGGTCCCCACTGGCGTGAGGGCAGGGATGTTTGCGCGCGGCGTTGCGGTTTTGGGCAAGCGGGGCGGCGTGATCCTCTTGCCCTCTGAAGCGATCATAAAGGACGGGCAGAACGCGCACGTCTTCCTTGCCAACGGCGACAAAGCGAAGCGCGCCGAAGTCAAGCTCGGCGTCACGCGCGACGGAACGACCGAGGTCATCGGCCTCAATGATGGCGACAAAGTGATCGTGAAGGGCCAGGACGCTCTCGCCGACGGCGCTGCGATCAGTGCCCAAGAGTTCAAGCCGGCGCCGGCGGATAACAAGGAGTAGACGATGGGCCTCACTAAGATCGCGATCCAGCGGCCAGTCTTCATCCTGATGCTGATGCTGCTCGTCTTGATGATGGGCCGCGTGGCGTACAAGTCGATGCGGGTTGAAGAGAACCCGGACGTCACGTTCGGCACGATCACAATCTCGACCGCCTATCCTGGCGCGGGTGCGGACGAAGTGAACAACCTCGTCACGCGCCCGATGGAGGAGGCTGTCTCCGGCGTGGCCAACCTGCTCGAAGTGACGAGCTCTTCGCAGGAGGGCGTCTCTGTGGTCTCGCTGCAGTTCGAAGTCGGCACGAACATGGACGCGTCGCTCAACGACGTCCGCTCGAAAGTGGACGCCAACGTCGGGCAGCTTCCAAAAGAGGTCGAAAAGCCGATCGTCGACAAGTTCGACTTTTCGGCCGCGCCCGTGCTGTACCTTTCGCTTCGCAGCGACAGGCTCTCCAACCGCCAGTTGCGCGACCTAGCCGACAACGTCCTGAAGGACAGGTTTGCACAGACCAAGGGCGTCGCGAGCGTCGACGTCAGCGGCGGCGAACAGCGCGAGATCCAAGTTCGCGTGAAGAAGGACGCTCTGCTGCGCTACGGCATCGGCATCCTCGATCTGCAACAGGCCGTGCAGCAGGCCTCGCTCAACGTGCCCGCAGGGCGCGTACAGACAGGCGCCTCGGAGTTCTCCGTCCGCGTGCTGGGCGAGTTCAAGACGCCCGAAGAGATCGGCGACACGTACATCAGCGTACAGGACCCCGGCCAGAACGGCGCGCGCCACAAGGTGAAGCTGAGCGACGTGGCGACAGTCGTGGACTCGAACGTCGAACGGCGCAGCTACAGCCGTATGAACGGTTCCGACTCCGTCGTCATCACGGTGACGAAGGCGAAAGAGGGGAACGCAGTCGAGATCTCGCACGCGATCCTCAAGGACCCCGGGCCGACCGGCAAGACGCTCGTCAAGTCGATGGAGGACCAGTACGGCATCCAGTTCATCGTGACGCGCGACGCGAGCAAGCAGATCGAAGAGTCTCTCTTCGACCTGCAGTTCGCGCTCTTCTTCGGCATCGTGCTCGTGACGGCGGTCGTTTACCTCTTCCTGCACAACCTGCGCGGAACGATGATCGTCGCGATCGCGATCCCGATCTGCCTCTTCGGCGCGATGATCGTGCTGTGGGCGAGCGGGTTCACGATCAACAACATGACCATGCTGGCGCTCTCGCTGGCGATCGGAGTGCTCGTCGACGACGCGATCGTCATCATCGAGAACATCTACCGTCACTTGACGCACGGCGAGGAGCCGGTGGAGGCGGCGATCAACGGACGGATGGAGATCGGCCTGGCCGCGATCGCGATCACGTTGGCCGACGTCGTCGTGTTCGTGCCTATCGCGTTCATGGGCGGCGTCGTCGGGCAGTTCTTCCGCGCTCTGGGCATTGGCTTTGCGGTGACCGTGCTCTTCTCGCTGTTCGTCTCGTTCACGGTCACGCCGATGCTCGCCTCGCGCTGGTACCGGAAAGGCGAGGACTGGGAGCACCCGACCGGCCGCTTCGCCAACTGGTTCGAGGGGCGCTTCAACGCCTTCCGCGACCTATATGGCCGTGTCTTGCGCAAGGCGCTCAACCACCGCTGGTACCTATTCGGCGGCGGCTTTACCGCGCTTGTCGCGGTCTTCATGATGATCGGCGGTAGCTTCGCGCCCAAACTGCCGGACGCGATCAAGTCGGTCGCAGGACTGTTCATGTTCTGCGTGATCATCGGCGTGTCAGTGTTCGTCGGGAACATTTTTCGCGGGTACATCAAGCCGAAGTACATCCTTCACGGCGCGATGTTTGGCGCGGTGTTCTTGCTCGCGGCCGCGGTCGGTTTCGGGTTTGCTCAGTGGAAGAAGGAGTCGGTGTTCAAGTTCGCGTTCTTCCCGCCGACGGACGGCGGGCAGGTCTCGGTCAACGTCGAGCTCCCGCCCGGCGCCAGCCTCGAGGAGACGCGCAAGGTCGTCGAGCGCGTCGAGCAGGTCGTGATGAAGCACCCGGAGTCGCAGTACGTGCTCAGCGAGGTCGGGCGGCGCGGCGGCGGCGGCTTCAGCCTCGCCAGCCTCGGCACGAACTTCGCGCGCGTCAGCGTCACTCTCTATGACAAGAAGTCGATCACCGATTCGCTCGCTTTCTGGAAAAAGCCGGAGACGCACCTGCGCACGGTGAGCGACACGTCCGTCGCCGCAGACATGCTGCAGTCGGTCGGTCGCGTGCCGGGCGCGAAGATCACGGTCAGCACAGGGGGCAGCGTTGGTTTCGGGCGACCGATCCAGCTCTCGTTCCAGTCGAACGACCGCGATGCGCTGCTCGCGACCGCGGTCGCCGTGCAGGACGGGCTGAACAGCGGCGCGATCAAGGGCGTCGTCTCGCCCGAGATCTCCTCCAAGCCCGGCAAGCCGGAGCTGCAGGCGATCCCGGACCGTGTGCGCCTGGGCGACCTCAACCTGACCGTCGCCTCCGTCGGCGCCGCGATGCGCGTGCTCTATGAAGGCGACATCCAGTCGAAGTTCCGCGTGCTGGGCCGCGAGTACGACATCCGCGTAATGATGGACCTTGCGGACCGCAACGACCTCAACCTCGTCTCGCAAGTGCCGGTGACGTTCAAGGACGGCAACCCGATCTACCTCACCGACGTCTCGCACATCGTCCGCGGGCAGAGCGTGGACAAGATCGACCGCCGCAACCGCGCGCAGGAGGTCCAGGTCTCCGCAGACCTCTTGCCGGGCTATGCCGCAGGCACGGTCAACCTCGAGATCGAAAAGTGGATGAAGGACAACAACCTCATCCACCAAGGTGTGAACTACCAGCCGCAAGGGCAGGCGAACGTGCAAAACCGCGAGCAGGGGTACCTGTTCGGCGCGCTCGGGCTCGGCGTCGTGCTCGTCTATATGCTGCTCGCCTCGCTCTACGACAATCTGCTCTATCCGTTCATCATCCAGCTCGCACAGCCGCAGGCGCTCGTCGGCGCGATCCTCGCGCTCGTGCTCACCGACAAGACGCTCAACATCGTCGGCATGATCGGCATCATCGCGCTCGTCGGGCTGGTCGGCAAGAACGCGATCCTGCTTGTCGACTACGCGAACACTCTGCGTGCCAGGGGGTATTCGCGCTTCGAAGCGCTCGTGGAGTCGGGCCGCACGCGGCTGCGCCCGATCATGATGACGACCCTCGCCCTCGTGTTCGGCATGCTTCCGGTCGCGCTCGCGATCGGCCGCGGCTCTGAGTTCCGCGAGACGATCGGTATCACGATCATCGGCGGCGTGCTGCTCTCGACGGTCCTTACGCTGCTCATCATCCCGTGCTCGTACTCGATCTTCGACGACCTCTCGGAGGCGGTCGGTGGCAAGTTCCGGCGCTTCACGCGGACGAGGGCGGACGTCAGCGCGTATCGCACGTTTCCGCGCGAAGAAGGGCAGGAAGGGGCGGAAACGCCGACTTCGACCCAGCCAAAGTGACATTCGGGGCCCGCGTCTACTATCCTGGGGGTTGATGGACAGGCGCGTGCAGGTCTGGCTGACGGTCGTGAGCGGTGTGACGCTCGTCGTCAGCTTCTTCGGGCTCGCCGCCTGGATCCCTTACGTCTCCGTCGCCTGCGGCTCCGTGATCGCGCTCCGCTCTGCGTGGGGCGCGCTGGTCAATCGGCAGATCGACGTCAACGTCCTGATGATCCTCGCAGCGTACGGCTCGGTCGCGCTCGGACTGACGGTCGAGGCGGCGGTGCTGCTCTTCCTGTTTGCGCTCTCGGGCACTCTCGAGGAATACGCGATGGCGCGCACGAGGTCCGCCATCGAGGGCCTGATCAAACTGCGCCCAGAGACCGCCATCCTCGTCGTGGACGGCTCTGACAAAAAGGTGCCGATCGAATCGCTCAAGCTCGGGGACACCGTGCGCGTGCTCCCGTTCAACGCGTTCCCGATCGACGGGACGGTGTTGCAGGGAGAGACGACCGTCGACCAGTCCGCAATGACTGGAGAGTCGCACGCGGTGCCGCGCAAGCCCGGCGACGCGGTCCTCGCAGGCACGCAGAACGGCGAAGGGATGCTGCTCGTCAAAGTGACCGCCGAGCACGGCGGCACGACGCTCGAGAAGATCGTCGCGCTCGTGCGGGACGCGCAGGAGAACAAGGCGAGCGGCGAACGGATCAGCGCCTGGTTCGGCACGCGCTACACGCTCTTCGTCATCTTCGCCTTCTTCGTCTCGCTGGCTGTGCGGTTCACGATCGGCGAGGACTGGCACCGAGCGACCTACGCGTCGCTCAGCCTCTTTGTCGCGCTCAGCCCGTGCGCCCTGGTGATCTCCGTGCCGGCCGCGACTCTCAGCGCCCTGGCGTGGGCTGCGCGGCGCGGGATCCTCGTGCGCGGAGGCGAGTTCATCGAAACGATGGGCAAAGTTGACACCGCAGTGTTCGATAAGACCGGCACGCTGACGGCAGGAAGGCCGCGCCTGGCGCAGATCTGCGTCTGCGATACCGTAGTGGCGGCCGTGGCGGGAGGCGGAGTCGAGTGCGCCGAGCGCGACGCCTGCTGGCGCACCGGAGAGGCGATGTCGCGCGATTCCCAAGAGATCTTGGCGCTGGCGGCGTCTGCAGAGCAGTACAGCACGCACCCGATCGCACAGGCTGTTGTAGACGCAGCGCAGGCGGAGGGACTGCATGTTCCGATCGCAACGGAGCACCATTCGCTCTCGGGCCTTGGCGTCGTGGCGCTCGTCGAAGGCAAGCGCGTGCGCGTCGGCCAGCGACGGTACTTCGAGCGCGACGGCGGGAGCCTGCCCGAGCACTTCGCAGTTCACGTCGAGGAGATGCAGCACCACGGCATGACGGTCGCGATCGCGGAGTGCGACGGCGAGTACGCCGCGCTCGGGCTGGAGGACGTCGTGCGGCCCGAAGCGTCGGCAGTCCTGACCGAACTGCGTGAGCTCGGCATCAAGACGCAGCTTATGTTGACGGGCGACACCCCACAGACCGCCGCCGCCGTCGCCTCGCGCCTTTCGATCACGGATATGAGGGCCGGGCTCTTGCCGGACGACAAAGAGCGGCTCGTCTCCGGACTGGTCAAAGGCGGCGCGACCGTGATGATGGTCGGTGACGGGATCAACGATGCGCCAAGCCTAGCTCGCGCGAACGTAGGCGTCGCGATGGGCGGCCTTGGCTCGGACGTCGCGCTCAATGCAGCCGACGTCGTGCTGATGCAGGACCGGTTGTCGCTGCTGCCCCCGCTCGTACGCCTCGGTCGCCGCACGAACGCGGTGATCAAGCAGAACCTCTACTTCGGCACCGGCGTGATCCTCACACTGCTCGTAGGCTCGCTCGTATGGGACGCGTTTTTCGCGAGCAAGAACCTGATCCTGCCGTTCGCGGTCGTCGGGCACGAGGGCTCGACTGTGATCGTGATCTTGAACGGCCTGCGCCTGTTGCGCGGCGAGCGATAGTCAGTCTGAGAATTCCAAGACGAGCCTCGGCTGGCGCTCCTTCTCCACGCTGCGCGAAAAGACGTGGTAGAAGGGCCCGTCCGCACCGTTCGGCTGCATCTTGCTCGTGATCGCGATCGCGACCGCCTTCTTGCCGTCGAGCGCCTTGCGAAGGTCCGCCTTTCCAGAAAGGAGGTTGATCTCGATCTTGAACGGCTTGCCGTCGGCCGCGGGCACGACGATAGTCTTTCCTAGCATCGCGGCGTCGCCCGCCTCGGGCATGTGCTGCGAAAACTGCTCGAACGACCACTTCTTCTCGTCGAAGTTGGGATCGACCAGCCGCGCTTCGAGCGGGTTGTTCTTCGCGTCGTCCGCCGTGAAGTTCGGGTCCTGCTCATGGAAGAGCACGAGCGTCGCGGACTTCAGCTTGCTCACCGGGTCCTTGATCGACGAAAGGTCGAACCGCATCATGCTGTACGAGTGCCCGGCCGTGTCCACGTCGCCGACGGAGCTTGTGCCGTCGCCCCACACGCGCAAGAGCGGGTCGCCCGTCTGGTCGAACGTGTTCGGATACACCCACACGTCGTCGGTCGCATAGAGCGTCGTCGTGCCGAGCAGGGAAGCGAGCGCGAGCGCGGTGAGCATGCGCCGATTGTACGCCGGGCCGCGCGGGCGCCCTGCCACAATGGGACTGATGCACGCGCTGCAAGCGCTCGAATTTGACGGTGTCTTGACCTTGCTGGCGGCGCAGTGCGACACGCCGGCGGGCGAGTCGCTCGCGCTTGAGCTCGAGCCGCGGTTCGAAGAAGAGGGGGTCTGGTTCGAGGTCGGTCGAACGGCCGAGGCGTGCGCACTGTTGGACGGTTCTCCGGTCTCGCTCGTCGGCGTCGGCCAGCTCGAGGGCGCGCTCAAGCGCGCAGCCAAGCAGGGCACTGTGGACGGCGCGAGCCTGTGGCAGGTGGGCGAGTCGCTCCGCGTCATGCGCGCCGCGCGCTCTGTGCTGCACCGACATTCGAGCGACTGCCCTTCGCTTTGGCTGCTAGGGCAGCGCCTACCCGACGTCGCCAAGCTGGAGTCGCGCATCTTGAGCAGCCTCGACGGCGACGGCACTGTGCGAGACGAGGCGAGCGCGGACCTCAAGACGGCAAGACAGAAGAAGAACGCGACCGCGAAGAAGATCACGGACAAGATCCAGTCGTACGTCACGGGCAAGTCCCGCGACCTGCTCAGCGACACGGTAGTCACCCAGCGCAGCGGCCGCTTCGTCGTCCCGCTAAAGGCAGAGAACAAAGGCAAGATCAAGGGAATCGTGCACGATACGAGCGCGAGCGGACAGACGGTCTACATCGAACCGGAGGAGGTCGTCGCGCTCGGCAACGAGCTGCGAGAGGCCGAGGCAAGGGAGAAGGCAGAGGAGCAGCGGGTGCTTCAGGAGCTCTCAATCGCCGTCGGCGCAGTCGCGGAAGAGGTCATGGACGGACTGGAAGCCGTCGCAGAGCTCGACCTTGTCCAAGCAAAGGCGAGGCTCGGCCAGCAGAACGGCTGTTGCATACCGACCAAGGCCGGCACTGCGTTCGTTTGGCTAAAAGCGGCGCGGCACCCGATGATCCCGCGCGAGGGCTCGGTGCCGCTCGACATCGCGCTCGGGCGCGAGCACGACGCGATCCTCATCACAGGGCCGAACACCGGCGGCAAGACCGTTGCGATCAAGACGGTCGGCCTCGCCGTCGCAATGGCGCAGGGCGGCATGATGCCGTTCGCCGAGTCCATGAAGCTCGGCGCGTTCTCGCAGCTCTGGGCCGACATCGGCGACGAGCAGTCCCTCCAACAGTCGCTCTCGACCTTCAGCGCGCACGTGCGCAACATCGCCGACGCGCTCAAGGGGATGAAGAAGGGCGCGCTCGTCCTGCTCGACGAGGTCGGCGCCGGCACTGACCCGGCCGAAGGGGCCGCGCTTGCCCGCGCGCTGCTCCTCAAGTTCCAGCAGGGAGGGGCCAAGGTGATCGCCAGCACTCACTATGGCGAGCTCAAGATCTTTGCTAGCAACGCGAAGGGGTTTACGAACGCGGCAATGGAGTTCGACGCCAAGACCCTGCGCCCGACCTACCAGTTCCACCTCGGAGTGCCCGGCTCGAGCCAGGCCTATCGCATCGCCGAGCGCCACGGCGTCCCAAGGGACGTCATCGAAGACGCGCTGCAGGGCGTGCGCGAAGAGGACCTCGACGTCGCAAAGATGATCGAAAGGCTCGAGCGCGCGCAAAAGCAGGCGCAGTCCGCGCAGGGCGAGGCCGACCGCCTCGCCGCGCAAATGAGGCAGCTCGAGGCAGAGGCGGAGGAAAAGATCAAGAAGGCGCAAGAGGCCAGGGCGCGCGCGCGCTCGGACGCGGCGGAGGAGCTCGAAGGCGCGCTCAAAGAGATCCGCGAGCAGGCCGACGAGCTGTTCGATTCGCTCAAGCCCGGCGCCGAGCAAAGGGACATCGAAGAGGCACGGGCAAAGCTCAAGGCGCTCGGCGCAAAGGGAGTAGAGGCCGCAGCAAGGTTGCGCCCCAAAAAGGAAGCGCGCAGACCGCCCGCTCAGGAGCTGACAAGAGGAACCCAGGTCCGACTCGTCGAGGTCGGCCAGACCGGCACTCTCATCGAAGACGCCAAAGACGGCTATGCCAACGTGCTCGTCGGCTCGATGAAGATGAAGGTAAAGACGAGCGATCTCGAGATCGTCTCCAAGCCCCAGTCGAAGCCCATCAAGAAGTCCACCTCTTCCCACCGGCTTGAAAAAGGACTGAGCGCGCCGTCCGAGATCCACCTCCGCCAGATGAGGGCCGAGGTCGCGATGGAGCTTCTCGAGCGCTTCCTCGACGACGCAGTCCTGGGCGGAATCCCCAGGGTCCGCATCGTCCATGGCAAGGGGGAGGGAATCCTGCGTAAAATGACCCGCGACCTCCTCCAGCGCCACCCTCATGTCAAGCGCTACAGCGACGCCGACGCCGACCAAGGAGGCGCCGGGGTCACGGTCGCCGAGTTCGATTGAACCTGATGGACGCCGACCTCAAGAACAAGCTCATCGAGGCTGCCAGGGCCGCCAGGGCGAACGCGTACGCGCCGTATTCCGTCTATCTGGTGGGCGCGGCGGCGCTGGCCGAGGACGGCGCGGTCTACGAGGGCTGCAACGTTGAAAACGCCTCCTACGGCCTCACGGTCTGCGCCGAGCGCAACGCGGTCGCACGGATGGTGGTCGCGGGCAAGAGGCGCCTCGCAGCGATCGCGGTCGCCACGAGCGACCAGAACGTGCCCTGCGGCGCGTGCCTGCAAGTGATGCTGGAGTTTGCCGTGGGAAGCGAGATGCCCGTCTTGCTCATCGACGAAAGCTGCAGAGTGAGAGAGACGAGCCTGGGCGAGCTTTTGCCAGAAGGCTTCAAGAGAAAGAAGTAGAGAAACATGCTGAGAAAACTTGCGTTCGCGCTTTTCGTCGTCGGGCTCGCCCTGCTCTCCGGTTGTGGAGGCGGGGGCGGCGGTGGTGGCGGCGGATCGAACGTGCACGTCGAGCCGGGGCAGTACATCGAGTTTCTGCAGGGCAGCGGCGGTTGGTTCGACCCGTTTAACCTCAAGGTCGGCGATTCGGGCACCGCGGTCCTGGCTAACTACGACGGCCTCGGAAACCGCAGCGAGCTTGTCGCCGGCAACTGGACGACGACTTCCGGTGGTGCGGTCTCGATCAACTCGGTGTCCGGGGCGTTCGGGGTCAACTCGACTTCAGTAGAGTTCAAGTTTCAGACGACGAGCACGATCCTCGGCGTCCCCACGCTCTTTGAGCAGAGGGGCCGAGTTCCGACCGCAGTACCGTCGCTCAGCGGGCGCGTCGTCGAGATCAACACCTTCAGCGGCCTTCCTTCGAACACTGGCGTCCCCCACCTCGACGTCGACTTCTTCGACGCGGGCGGCACGATCGTCGGCTCCGCACGAACGATGCAGGACGGGCGCTTCAAGGCGTTCCTTCCCACGACCGCGACGCAAGCGATGGTCTCCGGCAATACGATCAAAACGAGCCGTTACTACAAGGCGGTCTACTATCAGACCAAGTACTACAGCCCGCTCGATACGACGTGCCGCATAGCGCTGAGCGCGTTGGGCGGAGGCTCGAACAGCCTCCCGGCACCCATGGCGCTCCCGACGACCTCGTCCGGGCCACCACCTCCTCCCACCGGCTGCTCGTAATCCGACTGGCACAAAGTAGAATCCTGTCTGGTGGACCCGTCTAGCGAGACCCGGCTTCTAGTTCACGAAGCGCCCGACCTGAGCGACGACTCGCTCCAGGAAGTGGTCATGCTGGCCCGCCGGCTCCGCCAAAGCGCCGGCGGCGAGCTCGACGACGAGGCGATCCTCGCCGTCGCCGAGGCGACCGGCGCGCCCGTCAGCTATGTCCGGCTCGCCGTCAGCACGATGCCGGAAGAAAAGACGTCCACGCCGATCGACCGCGTGCGCACTTCCTTCCTCGCGTTCGACGCGGACACGCGACGGTACGTCATGTCCGGGATCCTCGCGTTCGTGATGGGGCTCTTCTTCGCGATCTCAGGCTCGCTCGGGGACCGCTCCGGGTTTACCGGCACGCTCGCGATCATCGCGATCCTTGGTGCCGTCTGGAACTGCTCCGTCGCGCGCGGTGCGAAGGCAGCCATGGCAGCCGGAGCGATCGCCGCAGGGCTCGGCTTCCTTATGCTCGCGCTCTTTACGATGCTGCTGGGGCTAATTCCTGCTGTGCCGTCGAACGGGCCCGCGCCGGGCTATCTGCTGCTCTTTCTCCCGGTCGGCATCGTTGGCGGCCTGCTCGCGTTCTCGGTCGGAGGCATCGTGCGAAAGAAGCTCGGGCTCAAGGACCCTTCCAAAGAGAGGCACGAGCTGTTGCAGCAGTTGCTCGAAATCCAGGACCGGCTCAAGTCAGACGAGAAGTTTGTGACCTTCTTGAGCATCGACATCGTCGGATCCACACGCCATAAGGTGGAGAGCGACCCGCTTGCCGTCGAGTTCACCTTCAACGAGTACCACAGGTTCGTCGAATCGCTCGCCTACAAGCACGGCGGGCGAGTGCACTCCACGGCGGGCGACGGCGTCACCGTCGCGTTCGACGACCCGCAATCAGCCTATGCCTGCGGGCGCGCGCTCATGGCCAGCCTCTTTGAGTTCAACGCCTTCCGTAACAAGCTCGGTCGAGCCATCGAGCTGCGCGGCGGCCTCCACACGGGCAGCGTCCTCGCGCCGGGGCAGGACATCAAGAGCGTCAACTTCGCGCACGTGATCGACATCGCTTCGCACATGCAAAAGTCGTGCCCGGTCGGTTGCCTCGCCGTCAGCGAGACCTCCGCAAGCTACATTCCGGGCGGCAAGGCGGCCATCGGCAGCGAGCCGATCGAGACGCAGGACATGAAAGGCGTCGTCTGGCGGCCCAAGAACAGGATCGCGCCATCCGCAGTCGCGCACTGAGCGACCACCGTTAGCGTCCTGAGTCTTCGAGCAAGAGGTCCGGCTCGGTGCGGGCGGCGTCCGTGTCGCCGCGGTCGTCCTTCCCGTCGATTCCGCAGCTGTACACGACGAACTCCTGCCCGAGCGCGAGATATCCGAACGGCAGCCCGGTATAAGGGTCCGTGCGGCCCTCCTCCGAGACGAGCGTCAGATCCTTCGGCAGCGCGCCGTGCTCCGAACGGTACCTGCACAGGCTTGTCGTCACGTAGAGCAGCCTCGTCCGCGCCACGGCGCGGTCGCGCAACCTCAGCCAAGGTTCGCCGGCGGAGAAGAACTGGTCCGCGATCTTGCGGGCGTCTCCACTGAGCGAGGCAGAAATGCTTCCGCGCTTCGCTCCGGGCGTCTGAGACCGCTGCTCCAACTGCTCCACAGTCCGCGCTTCTTCGTCCAAGAGCGAACGGAAGAACGCGCCGCGGTCTTCGTCGTCCAGTTTCTGCAACTCCAGCACCGATGTGCGAGAAGGTCCATAGAGCCTCGCGGCGAACTCTGTGATTTTTCCCTCCTTGTGCGCGTCCTGCAGCGCCTGCACCGCGGCGAGCATCAGTCTCCCCTCGTTCTCGATCGTTACGGAAGCGTCTGGGCACCGCGATAGGGCCACCGCTGCGCCATCGTTCAGTTCGGCCAGCGCATCCTGTGGCATCGTCGACAGGAACGGCGCGATCGCAGCCCGCGCCCCGTCGGCGATCCCATACCCGAGGCTCGAGTCGGACATCGATCCGCCGCCTAGATCGAAGCCGAATGCGAGCGCGGCCGCCGTCCAGCGCGAGGCAGCCAGCCAGTCGCCGTCGTCCGCGCACTTTTCGATCTTCCAAACCATCGCGCGCCCCAACTGTAGCCAACCCTCTTGATGGGGCCGCGCCTCGAACGGCCCCACCGTCGAGAACTTGAACGCGCAGGGGAGCTTGGTCGCCCCAGCGAGCCGGTCGAGGCACCCGCCGAGCTGTTCGAGGACCTTCTTGCGAGTGCCAGGGGTGTCGCGCGCGTCCAATGGGACAGTAGAACCCTTGGCCGCCTCGTCCGCGAGCGAGGCGTACCTGTCGAACGCGTTCGGCCCGCTCAGCGTCGCCGTCTGTTCGCTCTCGGTGCTGATCTGTGCGTAGGGGACGGGCTCGGGCTTCCTTTGGCACCCGAAGACGGACAGGGCGACGAGGAACGGTGCGGCCGAGCGGCGCATACGACCGGGATTGTACAGCACGCCGGAGTAACCTTGTGGCCCCGATGAAAGGAGTCGTGCTCGCAGCAGGGAAGGGCTCGCGCCTGTATCCGGTCACCAAGGCGGTCGCAAAGCCGCTCTTGCCGCTCGCCAACCGCATGACGATGGAGTACGCCTTCGACCAGTTCCGCGATTGCGGGGTCGGCGAAGTTTGCATCGTGGTCGGCGAAAACGAGGACGAGCTGAGGCGCGCGCTCGGCGACGGCGCATCGTTTGGTGTACGCCTGAGCTTCGCGCGCCAGAGCGAGCCGCTCGGCCTTGCGCACGCAGTGCGCTGCGCAGAGTCGTTCGTCGCTAGGGACGACTTCTTGCTCTATCTCGGCGATGAGCTGTACGGGCAGAGCCTCGCGCCTTTCGTCGAGCATTTCCGCAAGGCCGGCGCAGCCAACCTAAGCCTCGTCAAGGAAGTGGAGGACCCGCGCCGGTTCGGGGTCGCGACCGTGAAGGGTGGAAGGATCATCAAGCTCGTCGAAAAGCCTGCGGCTCCCGAGTCAAGGCTTGCGATGGCTGGCACATACGTGTTCGGCCCGCAGATCTGGTCTGTCCTGCCAGACCTCAAGCCTAGCGCGCGCGGCGAGTACGAGATTACCGACGCGATCCAGCTCCTGATCGATCGTGGCGAGGTTGTCGTGCCAGGGCTCTACGAAGGAGAGTGGTTCGATACGGGCACCCTCCCCTCGTTCCTTGCCGCGAGCCGCTTCCTGACGCAGGGCAGTCCGCTGATCGATCCCACTGCGACCGTCGAAGGGCAAATTGAAGGGGCGGTCGTCGTCGGAGCCGGCGCGCGAGTCAAGTGCCAGGCGATCGAAGACTCGGTCGTTCTTCCCGGCGCGCATGTCTCGGCGTCGGGCCGGATCGAAGGCTGCCTCATTGGCGGCGACGTCGCGGGCTCCGGATTAAAAGACCAAGTCGTCTACGGCGCCCTTTAAAAGCGGGAGGCCCGGTTTCTGCCGGGCCCCGAAACTACTCAAGAATCGATCCTTACTTATCTGGATCTGTCAGCGAGTTGTTCGCCGGATCTTTCGGGTTGTCCCCGCTCGCATTGTCAGTCTTGGCGCCGGAGCAGCCGACGATGAACATGCCCAAGATGTTCAGGGCAAGCAATAGAACGATCAGCTTTCTCATGTTTGTAACAGACCTCCTCAGTCGAACCGTCCTCCGGCCCCGGGGCCGGCCCGGCACAGTACCGAGTCGCAGACGATCATACCATCCCCCGATGCGGTTCACTTGCAAGGGGAAAGCAGCTGCCGCGCCCTGCCTCTGCGCTCAACCTGCCCACCGAGGGCCCAGGGCCGCAACTTCAGGCCCAATATAGTGAATTGGATAGGTTTGCGGCGGTAAGGTAGCCGTTTCCCTAGGTCACGCACAGAGGAACCCACATGGTCAAATACGACACGATCAAGGCGCTGGACGACGACTTCCTAATGAAGACGTACCGCCGTCAGCCCGCCCTTTTCGTGCAGGGCTCGGGCTGCACCCTATGGGACAACAAGGGAAGGGAGTACCTCGACTTCTTGGCCGGTATCGCGACCTGCTCGCTCGGCCACTGCCATCCGGCTGTCGTCAGCGCGCTCACGCGTCAGGCGCAGCAGCTCACCCACACCTCCAACTTCCTTCTCACCGCGCCGCAGGCGAGGCTGGCGGAGAAGCTCTGCCGCCTGGCAGGGATGGACCGCGCCTTCTTCACCCACTGCGGCGCCACGGCGAACGAGACCGCGCTCAAGATCGCCAAGAAGCACGGCCTCGCCAAGCGCCCGGACGGCGACTACGAGATCGTCGCGCTGCACAGGAGCTTCCACGGCCGAACCCTCGGCGCGATCTCAGCGACGGGCCAAAGGAAGTTCCAGCGGCCTTTCGAGCCGCTGGTGCCTGGCTTCGTATTCGTCGACGCGAACGACCTCACCCAACTCAATGGCGCGGTCTCGCACAAGACCGCAGCGATCCTCTTGGAACCGATCCAAGGCGAGAGCGGCATCAACGAGCTCTCGACCGATTACTTGCGCGAGGCGCGCCGCCTGGCCACCGAGAACGGCGCGCTTCTGGTCCTCGACGAGGTCCAAACGGGGATCGGGCGCACGGGCTCGTGGTTCAACTACCAGCAGCACGGCGTCGTGCCGGACGTCGTCACGCTCGCAAAGGGCCTCGGCGGCGGCGTGCCGATCGGTGCCTGTCTAGCGCGCGGCGCTGCCGCCGAGGTACTAGAAAGCGGCGACCACGGTTCGACGCTTGGCGGGAACCCGCTCGCGTGCTCGGTCGCGCTCGCTGTGCTCGATACGATCGAGCACCTGCACGTTCTCGAGAACGTCGAGCGGGTCGGCGGGTACCTGCGCGCCGCGCTCCTCTCGCTCGGCTCGCCCGTCGCCTCTGTGCGCGGCAAGGGCCTGATGATCGGTGCGGTACTCGAGAAGCCGATCGCGAAGGACGTGTTCGAAAAGTGCTTTGAGAAGGGCCTCATCATCAACGCACCGGACGATAGCGTGCTGCGCTTCGTCCCGCCGCTCATCGTCACCGAACAGCAGGTCGACAGGGCCATCGGGGTCCTCGCGGAAGTCCTTGGGGTCGACCACAAGGCGCCGGCCATGGCCCTTGTCACGGAGCGGCCAAGGCCGATCCACGATCTACTCGCCATCGACGACCTCACGCGCGCGCAGAGCGAGGCGATCCTCGCGTTAGCCTCCGAGATGAAGGTCCAGCGGCGCGAGGCGCCCAGGACGATCGTGCCCGTCGAGGGCAGGTCCGTCGCCCTCGTCTTCGAAAAGCCCTCCCTCCGCACGCGCGTCGCGTTCGAGGCCGCCATTCGCGAGTTGGGCGGCGACGCCGTGTTCCTGGGCAAGAGCGAGATCGGCATGGGCTCCCGCGAATCGATCCGCGACGTCTCGTGTAACCTCAGCCGCTGGTGCAGCGCGATCGTCGCGCGGCTCTATTGGCACAAGGACATCGAACAGATGGCGCAGGACGCGACCGTCCCTGTCATCAACGCGCTCACCGAGATGGAGCACCCGTGCCAGGCTTTTGCAGACATCATGACCGTCCAGGAGAAGTTCGGCGGCGACAAAGTGAAGGTCACTTACGTCGGCGACGGCAACAACGTCGCGAGGTCCCTGGCCAAGCTCGCGGCCCAGCTCGGCTTCCCGTTCACGATCTGCGGACCGGAGAACTTCCGGCTGGAAGACATCGAGGGCGTGCGGCAGACCACGAGCCTCGAGGACGGGCTCGCCGGCGCGAAGGTCGTCTACACCGACGTCTGGATCAGCATGGGCGACGAGCACGAGCAGGAGCACCGACTCAAGGTGTTCGAGCCGTACCAGGTGAACGCAAAGGTTATGGCGATGGCGGACAAGGACGCTGTGTTCATGCACTGCCTGCCCGCGCGCCGGGGTTACGAGGTCACGGACGAAGTGATCGACTCCGCGCAGAGCGTCGTTTACGACCAGGCCGAGAACCGCCTCCACGTCCAGAAAGCGATCCTGAGCAAGGTTCTTGGCTGAGGCTGCTCGGGCCAATGCGATGGGCCGGGCGCGCGGCCCAGTAAACTAGTCGCTCGATGGCCACAGCGCAGCAGGGCTCCGACGTGCTCCCCAACCTCTGGGACCGCACGAGGGCGGCGAACATGGACGACGCCGACCAACTCGTGTACGCCTCCAACCTGCTCGGCTCCGACCCGCGCATCACGAACTTCGGCGGAGGCAACACTTCCGTCAAGACCGTCCAGCCCGACCCGCTTTCGGGAGCGGTGACGAGCGTGCTGTGGGTCAAGGGCTCTGGCGGCGACCTCGGAACGGCGAAGAAGGACGGCTTCGCGTCGCTCTACCAGGACCGTCTGCTCGCCCTAGAAGAGGCCTACAAGGAGCGCAGGCTACACGAGGACGACGTCGTCGCGCTCTATGGCCACTGCGTGTTCGGGCTCAACCCGCGCGCGCCCTCGATCGACACGCCGCTGCACTCCTACGTCCCGTTCAAAGCCGTCTCGCACATGCACTCCGACGCGGTCATCGCCATCGCCGCCTCGGTGGACGCAGAAATGCTCACGAAGGAGGTGTGGGGAGGCGAGATGGGCTACCTTCCGTGGAAGCGCCCCGGCTTCGAGCTCGGCCTCATGCTCCGCGACCTCATAAAGTCAAACCAGAAGATCAAGGGCGCACTCATGGGTTCGCACGGTTTCATCAACTGGGCTGACTCGTGGGAGCAGTGCTACGCCGACACCCTGGACATGATCAACCGCGCACAGGAATACATCGACAGGAAGGACAACGAAGGCGCGTTCGGCCCCGTCTTCCGGCCCGCGGAGCGCGAAGGTGCACGCGCGCTCCTCCTGGCGCTGCTCCCAAAGCTTCGCGGCAGATCGATGCACGACGGCAAGCGGCTCGTCGCAAACGTGGACATGAGCGGCGAAGTCCTTGACTTCCTCTCTCGCGAAAAGATGCCTGCGCTCGTCGCGCTCGGTACCTCGTGCCCTGACCACTTCCTGCGCACAAAGATCCGGCCGATGGTGCTCGAGCCCGACGGGGACCTCGACGCCGCGCTCGCCGAGTTCCGAAAGGGGTACGCCGCGTACTACGACCGATCCAAGCGCGCAGACTCGCCCGCGATGCGCAACCCCAACCCGAGCGTCGTGCTCGTCCCAGGCGTCGGCATGGTCTCGCTCGGCAAGAACCCGGCCGAGGCGCGCGTGACCGGCGAGTTCTACCGCAACGCGATCCGTGTGATGAAGGGCGCAGAGACCGTCTCAAAGTACACCTCTCTCCCCGAACAGGAGGCGTTCGACATCGAGTACTGGCTGCTCGAAGAGGCCAAGCTCAACCGCCAACCGGCGGAAAAGGAGATGTCGCGCCAGGTCGCGCTCATCACAGGCGCGGCGCAAGGCATCGGCAAGGCCACGGCCCTCAAGCTCGCTTCGCTCGGCGCCTGCGTCGTCATGCTCGACATCGACGGGCAGAAACTCAGCGAAGCAGAGAAAGTGGTCAGCGCGGTCGCATCGGACGGATCGGTCAGGTCGGTCCGATGTGACGTCACAGACCGGGGCCAGTTGAAGGACGCGTTCGACGCTGCTGTCCTCGCCTTCGGCGGCTTGGACGTCTGCGTCGTCAACGCGGGCAACGCGCGGCGCGGCACCGTCGCCGACACGAGCGAGGCCGACTACAAGTTCCTGCGCGACCTCCTCGTCGACGCATACTTCGACACCATGGCGAACGCGGCGCGCCTCTTGATTGAGCAGGGCACGGGCGGATCGATCGTCGTCGTCGGCAGCAAGAACGGCACCGCTGTCGGCTCCAACGCCGCGCTCTACTCCGCCGCAAAGGCGTTCGAGCTGCACCTCATGCGCTGCACCGCCACAGACATGGCCAAGCACAAGATCCGCTGCAACGCCGTCAATCCCGACGCCGTCGTTCAGGGAAGCGGCATCTGGAACGACGCCTGGCGCACCCAGACCGCCGCCTCGCTCGGCATCAAGCCCGAAGAGCTCGAGGCCCACTACAAGGACCGCACCCTGCTCAAGGAGCACGTCCGCCCTGTGGACATCGCCGAGGCCGTCGCCTGGCTCGCCAGCGAGGCACGCTCCTCCCGAACCACCGGCTGCACCATCACGGTAGACGGCGGGAACCGAGAAGGCTTCGTCCGCTGACCCCCCGGGTAGCATCGCGCCGTGGCCCGGCGTCCTTTAGGGGCAGTTGCGGTGGACATGGGCGCGTCCTCGGCGCGCTACGCCGTAGGCTGGCTGGAAAAGGGCCGCCTCCGCCACCAGGTCGTCGAGCAGGTAGCCCACGCACCGATCAATGGCAAGTGGGACCTACCGCTCCTTTCCGGCCTCTGCCACAGGGCCGTCGCCTACGCTCAAGAGAACTTCGAAAAGTCCACACTCGGCATCGATACCTGGGGAGTCGACCACGGCTTCATAGACAGCCAGGGCAAGCCAGTGCAGAGCCCGGTCGCGTACCGGGACGACTCGCACACCCGCGTCTTCAACAGGATGGTCGGGAGCCGCAAGCGCCTCTTCGAGCTCACAGGCATCCACCATCAGCCGTTCAACACGTTCTATCAGCTCGTCGCGCGCCGCGAAGAGCACCCGAACTGGCCGCAGCAGGTCCGCTGGCAGCTCCTTCCGGACTTCTTCGGCCACGAGCTGACCACGCGCCTCTGCTACGAGTACACCCAGGCCTCGACGACTCAGCTCATGGGCCTCGACGGGCGGTGGTCCGAAGAGGCGTTCAACCTCGCGGGCTGGCCCGTGCCGATGCAACAGCCCCGCATGCCCGGCCGCATCGTCGGCCCGATCACGGCCGGCGTAGATCTCGCCAGCGTCGCGAGCCACGACACCGCCTCTGCCGTCTGTGGCCTCGGGACCCTTGGCGAAGAGGACGTCTTCCTCAACATCGGCACGTGGACGGTCCTCGGCACCGTCATCGATCACCCGCTCGTCAGTACCACCGCGGAAAACGGAGGTTGGACCAACGAGCGCACCCACGACGGACGCGTCCGATTCCTAAAGAACATCCCCGGCTTCTACATCGTCAACCGCTTGCACGAAGAGCTAGGGGTCCAAGACAGCAAGGCGGAATGGCTCGAAAAGGCCGACTTCTCCTTCGAGGGGCACTTTGACTACTTCCACAAGGACCTTTACAACCCCGAGTCCATGCCCGCCTCCGTGCTCGACCTTTCCAGCGAGACCCCGAAGCGATTGGAGCACTGGTCCGCGATGGCGCTGCGCAGCATGGCCAGCGCGATGATGGGCCAGCCCTCCGCGCTCGGCGAGCTCGTCGGCCGCCAGTTCACGCGCATCCGGTTGGCGGGGGGCGGCTCGCAGTGCACGCACCTGTGCCAGGCGATCGCCGACGGCACTGGCCTGCAGGTGGTCGCCGGCCCTGTGGAGGCCACGGTGCTCGGAAACCTAGGGGTGCAGATCGTCGCTGCCGGAGAGGTCGCAGCCCAAGACCTCGCAACCGTGATCGACGAGAGCAGCGAGACCCGCACCTACGAGCCCGGTGCCGGAAAATGACGGTCAAGCTGATGCTGACCTGCCTGTGCGACGCCTTCTACGGCGAAGTCGGGATAGCCACCGTGCGAGCGCTCGAGCACTGCGGCTGCACCGTCGAGTTCGACCCGCAGCAGACCTGCTGCGGCCAGCCGGCGTTCAACGCCGGTGATTGGCGCTCGGCGCGCCCTGTGGCCGAGCGCACGGTCAAGCTCTTCGGCCTGCGCGAGCAGAGCGGCGACCCCGTTGTCGTGCCGAGCGGCTCTTGCGCCGCGATGGTGCGTCACGGCTACGGCCTGCTGGGGGTCGCCTGCGCCGCGCGCGTCTTCGAGCTCTCGGAGTTCGTCGTCGACGTGATGGGCCGGCGCGAGTGGGGCGGCAGTGTCCCCGCACGCCGCGTAGGCTTCCACAGTTCGTGCCACGGGCGCATGATGGGGCTGCGCGACCAACAAGAGTCGCTGCTGAAGAGCATCAGCGGCGTCGATCTCGTCGAGTTCGCCTCGCCCGAGCAGTGCTGCGGCTTCGGCGGCTCGTTCTCCGTCTCGCACGGCCAGGTCAGCGAAGGGATCGGCATCGAAAAGCTGCGCCAGATCGAGCTCGCGGGCGTCGAACAGGTCGTCAGCGGCGACATGGGCTGCCTCATGCACCTCAAGGGCCTCGCCGAGCGCCATTCCATCGACGTCGGCTTCCGCCACGTCGCCCAAATCCTCGCGGAGGCGATCGAGGCTTGAGCGACCGCTTCAACGAGTTCGTCCGCTCGCTCGACGAAGATACAGTGCGAAGCGTCCGAGCTTCCACGATCAGGGTGTTCGACGCCAGGCGCACGACGCTCGGCACGGTCTTCGAAGACGCGGACGAGGCGCGCAGGGCCGCCGCAGCGACGAAGGCATACGTCCTCGACAACCTCCGCGGCCTCTTGCTGCAGCTCGAAGAAAAGTGCACCGCCAACGGCATCAAGGTCCACTGGGCCAAGGACGGAGCGAGCGCCGTTCGCACGATCCTCGATATATGCGCGACAGCCGCGCCGCAGGGCGCCACCGTCGTCAAGGCCAAGTCGATGGCGACGGAGGAGATCCACCTCAACCGCCACCTCGAGAGCGCCGGTCACATGCCGGTCGAGACCGACCTTGGCGAGTTCGTCGTGCAGATCGACCACGACACGCCCAGCCACATCGTTGCGCCGATCATTCACAAGGACCGACGCCAGATCGCCAGGTCTTTCGAGCGCGAGGGCCTCGGCCCCTACACCGAAGAGCCCGAAGAGCTCACGATGCAGGCGCGCGCGCACCTCCGCGCGCAGTTCCAAAGGGCGGACGTCGGAGTCAGCGGCGTCAACTTCGCCGTCGCCTCGACCGGCCGCATCGTGCTCGTTGAGAACGAAGGCAACAACCGACTCTGCACGACAGCGCCGCGCGTGCACGTCGCGCTGATGGGCATTGAAAAGGTCCTCCCGAGCGAACAGGACCTCCCGCTCTTCGTCCGACTGCTCGCCGGGTCCGCCACGGGACAGCGCACCACTGTCTACACGCACCTCATCACCGGACCGCGCAAGAACGAAGAGGACGGCCCGGAAGAGGTCCATCTCGTCCTTCTCGACAACGGCCGTTCGCGCGTGCTGAACGGCGAATACCGCGACATCTTGCGCTGCATCCGCTGCGGCGCGTGCCTCAACGCCTGCCCTGTCTACCGCCGCGCCACCGGGCACGCCTACGGACACGTCTATCCCGGCCCCGTCGGCGCCGTGCTCGCGCCCGCGCTCGAAGGGATCGCAAAGATGGGCGAGCTCGCTAAAGCATCGTCGCTGTGCGGCCTTTGCAAAGAGGTCTGCCCGGTCGACATCCCGATCCCCGACATGCTCCTCAAGCTCCGTTCGCAGGACGCGCGCAACCGCGGCGGGGCGTGGCAGACGTTCGGCCTCGCGGCGAAGAACCCGCTCTTCTGGCGCGCCGGGATCGCGCTGCTGCCGATGTTCGGTGCGCCGAGCGCATGGCGCGAGTTCCGCGAGCCGCCGAAGAAGACGAAGGACTTCAGGGGGTGGTGGCGTGGACGACCGTGACGCCGTGCTCGCGAACGTCCCACAGTCCAAGGGCGGCCAACGGCCCGTTCACAAGATCGTCGTCAAGACCGTGCCTACCACGGACCTCTGGGCCAGATTTCAAGAGCGCCTCGAGGCGCTCGGTGGCGAGGTGCGCGCGCTCGATGCGGTCGCAGAGTGGCAGGGAAGGGCGATCCTAGACGACGACGTGCCCCAGATCGTCAGGTCGCTCCTCGGCACCCCAGTGGGCGACGTCTGGGCAGCTGAGGCGGGCGTCACGCTCTGCGACCTCGCGGTCGCAGAAACCGGCAGCCTCCTTCTCAGCGCCGCCAAGGGCCGCCGCCGCCTGGCCAGCCTCGCTCCGCCCGTCCACCTCGCGCTGGTCCGCGACGGCAGCATCGTCGCCAGCCTCGAGGAAGCCTTCGAGCGCGCCTCGACCAATACCTGCGTCCTCGTCAGCGGCCCGAGCCGCACCGCCGACGTCGAGGGAGTCATGGTGATGGGCGTGCACGGGCCCAAGCGCCTCATCGTCGTCCGCCTCCCCGAATAACTACCTGCAAACCCCCCGGCCCCGAGCCGAGAATCTTGGGGAGGGGGCGCCGTGCGGCAGCCCACCCGAGGCAAATGCAACAGTTCGCCAGACGCCAGCCCGGCGAGGGCCCAGGCAACCAGCCTGACCCCGACCAGCCCAAGCTCGCTGAAGAGACCGTCGCGCAGATCCTCGACCAGGTCTGCGAGGTCAAAAAGCACCTGGCGGGCCTTGCGAGCGAGCTCGGACTGCTCAAAGCGGAGAACCAAAGGCTGCGCGTGCAGATGACCGGCATGATCGCCTCACAAGAAGTCGGCGCAGAAGCGCCGCACCAGCAAGATCGGTCGAACGCCGCGACCGAACCGACCGCCGCTCAGCCCCAAGCGTACGTCGCCGAACTGCAGCAGAAGGAGAGCATCGATGAGGAGCTCCTCGTCGAGTGGGTGCGCGGCTCAGGGCTTCAGGAGACCGAAGACGCGCCAGAGGCGACAGCACCAATCGTCGAGACACCGATCGAAAAGGACCCCGTGCCAGTTGCGGCGACCGCGCCAGACCAGCCAATGTCCGACGACGAGATCCAAAAGCTGCTCGCAAAGGCGGCGCTCGACGCCACCGACGCCGCTCCGAAGGAGCAAGAAGCGGTCGCGGCAGAAGCAACCCAGCCTGCGGTCCAAGAGCCGGCCGCGCCGGCGCCCAGCTTCCTGCGGGTAGAAGAAGCGACGCCCGAGCCCGATTGGCCGTTCGTTCCGGACTTCGAGGCCTCAAAAGAGGCGATCGCAAAGGTCCCCTCGCACCTCGCGATCGGCGCGCTCGCCGTCCCTGTGCGCATCGAGGGCGGAAAGATCTTCTGCAAGGCCGTCGTGCCGTTCGACCGCGCCTCGCTCGACATGATCGCAGACGCTGCCGCGTGCGAGATCGTGCCGGAGCCCGCGCCGATCGAGCAGGTCGTCGCCGCGCTCCGCACCGCGTACCACGACGAACAGTACGAGTCCGAGCGCGCCGCCGCGTGGCAGGTCGCCCAAAGGCCGAAGAAGCGCGGCGCGCTCGCGCGCCTCTTCAGGAAGGCCGCCTAGCCATGAAGTCGATCGCGGTCGCGAACGGCAAGGGCGGAGTCGGCAAGACCAGCCTTTCTGTCAGCCTTGCGATCTCGCTCGCCGAGCACGGCCACAGCGCGCTCCTCTTCGACGCCGACCTCGGCCTTGCCAACATCGACCTCATCCTCGGCCTGCAACCACAGACGACCCTCAAGCACGTCCTAGTCGACGGTGCCGACATCAAAGACGCGGTGCTCGACGGCCCAGAGGGCGTCCGCGTCGTCACAGGCGGCTCTGGCGTGAAGGAGCTCACCTGCCTCGAGCGCACGGTCCTCGACGGGATCGTCCAAAAGGCGGTCGCGGTCGGCAAGGCAAGCGACTTCCTCGTGTTCGACACCGCCTCCGGGCTCGAGCACAACGTCATGGCCTTTCTCACCGCCGCCGACCGCGTCCTGATCGTCGCGACCCCGGACCCGACGAGCATCATGGACGCCTACGCGACCACAAAAGTCCTTTTCGCAGAAAAGCAGAAGGCCGACGTCTCGCTCGTCGTCAACATGGCCGACGACTTGCGCCACGGCCTCATGGTCTACGAGCGGTACAAGGCGATCGTCGGGCAGTTCCTCAACCGCGAGGTCGAGCTGGCTGGCGTCGTCCCCAAGGACGACGCGGTCGTTAAAGCAGCGCGCGCGCGCCAGCCGTTCATCCTCCACAGCCCCAAGTGCAAGGCGTCCAAAAGCATCGACCAGCTCGTCGATTGGATGACGGCGGACAAGGAACAGCAGCAGCAAGACCCCTCGGTCGGCCTCTTGCAGCGCATGCGCTCGGTGTTCGCCGCGTTCAAAAAGGACAAGCCGGAGGCGGAGCCAGAGTCAGATGCGCCCGCCGAAGAAAAGCGCGCGGCCTAGTCCTCGCACTCGGCGAGCGCGGCCCGCACTCGGTCCAGTAGCTCTTGCGGCAGCGCGATCTTCTCGATCTTCTTCTTGACGCACTCTAGCATCTTGCCTTCAAAACGGTACGCCTCCGCGCACTTCACGCACGCGCACAGGTGCGCCTCGACCTTCGCGACCTCTTCTGCCGTCAGCTCGCGGTCCAAGTAGTCGTCGAGCCGCTCGAACGCCTCGCGGCAGCTGCACTTGTCCGCCCCGCTCACGCGCTCTCCCCCTTCGCGGCGACGAGCCCGCGCTCCTCTGCGATCTGCCAAAGCCGTTGCTGCAAGAGCTTGCGACCGCGGTGCAGCCGTGACCGCACCGTGCCTAGTGGGATCCCAGCCGCCTCCGCGATCTCCTCATAGCTGAAGTCGTTCATGAAATAGAGCAGGCAGACCACGCGGAACTCCTCCGGCAGGTCGTCGATCGCCGCCTGCACTGCCTCCTCGTCGATCCGGTCCAGAACCTCGTCCGCCGTCCCGCGCACCCCCGCCTTCTCCGCCTCGCGGAACAGGAACAGGTCCTCCGCGTCCTCCAACGGTACTGCCTGGCCGCGCTTCGCCTCGCGCGCCCGGGACTTGTAGAACTTGTTGGTCAGGATCTTCATGAACCAAGCCTTGAAGTTCGTCCCCTCCTCAAAGGTTCCGATGCTGCGGAACGCCTGGACCGAAGCGTCCTGGACTAGGTCCATCGCGTCCTCCTGGTTGCGCGTGAGCTTGTAGGCGTAGCCGTAAGCCACGCCCAAGATCGGCTGCAACTGGGATTCGAACTGCGCTCGGTCCATCTGCTGGAGGAAGTGTATCACGGGCTCTTCCCCAATGGAGGGCCGAGCTCCTGGGCGACCGGTTTGGTCCCGGCCTTGGACGCGCAGAAGCGCGTCCCTCCTTCGTCAGCCCTTCAAGCCCGTCGCCGCGATCCCCTGGATGAACAGCCGCTGCGTGAAGAAAAAGAGCACGATCACCGGCGCGACCACGACCGCCGAGGCCGCCATCAGCAGCTGCCACTGCGCCCCTTGCTGGCTCCGGTAGAACTGCAGCCCCAGCGAGAGCGTGAACTGGTCCTGGCTGTGCAGGTAGATGAGCGGGCCTAGGAAGTCGTTCCACGCGCCCATGAAGGCGAACAGCGCGACCACCGCGACCGCAGGCTTCGCGAGCGGCATCACGATCCTTGAAAAGATCCCCCACTCCGAGCACCCGTCGATCTTTGCCGCCTCGCTCAGCTCCATAGGGATCGAGCGGAAGAACTGGCGCAGCAGAAAGATGCTGAACGCGCTCCCGAACCACGCGGGCACCCACAACGGCCGGAACGTCCCGACCCAGTCCATCTTCACGAAGAGGTTGAACACCGGGACCATGATCACGGGGAACGGCACCATCATCGTCGCGAGCGTCGCCGCGAACGCCGCGTTCCGGCCGGGCCAGCGCAGGCGAGCGAACGAGTACGCCACCACGCTGTTCGAGACCACCGTCCCAGCGACAAGCAGGATGCAGTAGAGCAGCGTGTTGCGAGCGTAGACGAAGAACGGCACGTAACCGAGCGACTCGCGCCCGTACGTGATCGCGTCCGCGTAGTTCTTCCACTGCGCGTGCGATGGCAGTAGCGTCGGCGGGCTCGCACCGGTCTCCGTCGCCGTCTTGAGCGAGGTGCCCACCATCCACGCGAGCGGCATGAGGAACGCGCACCCCAGCGCGATGAGCACCGCGTGGATCAGCACGTGCTGCCAAATAGCCTTCCTCTCCACCCTAGCCCCCCTCGTAGTGCACGCGCTTTTCTGAGAACTTGAGCGCAAGAAGCGTCAAGAAGAAGATGACGAGGAACATGATCCACGCCATCGCGCTCGCGTAGCCCATCTTGTGGTACTTGAACGCGTTGTCGAAGAGGTACATCGAGTAAAAGTAGATCGAGCGCGCAGGCGAGCCGTCCTCCGACATCACATAAGGCTGGGTGAAGATCTGCAGCGACGTGATGATGCTCATCACGACGTTGAATAGGATCACCGGCGAGACCAGCGGGATCGTAACGCTCCGCGTCTTCTGCCACGCGCTCGCGCCGTCGAGCTCCGCCGCCTCGTAGAGCTGCTGCGGCACCTCCTGCAGACCGGCCAGGTAGATCACCATCGCGTTCCCGACGCCCCACAGCGACATCAGCACGATCGCGGGCTTTGACCACCCCGGGCTTCCCAGCCAGTCCGGAGCCGGCAGGTGCAGCCATGCCAGCGCCGTGTTCACCAGCCCGTGCTCGCCGTTAAAGAGCCAAAGCCAAAGGATCACGAGCGAAACGACCGGCACCAGCGACGGCACGAAGAAAACGGTGCGGTACACGGCCATGAAGCGCACCCTCGAGTTGAGCAGCAGCGCAAGACCGAACGCGACGACCGCGGCCAACGGGACGTACAGAGCGGCGAAGAACAGCGTGTTCCCGAGCGTCTTCCAGAACACCTCGTCCGAGAACAGCGTCGAGTAGTTCTCGCCGCCCACCCAGATCGGCGGCTTCAGCACCGAGTACTCGGTAAAGCTGAAGTAGATCGAGGCCAGGATCGGGTACGCCAGGAACACGCCGAAGCCGATGAACCACGGCATGGCGAAGAGGTACCCGGCCCTCGCCTCAGTGCGACGCACGCTCATTCTCCCGCCTCCTTGCGCGCCCTCTCCTCTCGCAGCGCGCGGTCGAGAGCGGGCTGCATCCTCTCGCGCACCTTGCCGAGCGCCTGCTTCGGGTCCGCGCCGTTCACAAAGATCTCGTCGAACGCGTTGCGCAGCTCGGAGCTGTACTCCGGCCAGATGGAGATCTTCGGCGGCGAGACGACGCTCGCGTTCTTCGGCATGTCGGTGAAGAGCCGGATGAACGGGTTCGGGTGGTCGGCGTAGAACTCAGAGCTCGACTTGGCCAGCGGCGAGTGCTTGGTCTGTAGCAGGCAGAGCTTCTCCATCGCCTTTTGCGACTCGACGTACTGGATGAACTCGAACGCCTCCTTCGGGTGCTTCGCTCCGCGAGGGATGACGAGGATGTCAAGGTCCGCGAACGTGCGCCCTTTCAGGTCCGGCCGGTCCTTCGGGTAAGGGAAAGGCACGGCCGCCCACTGCAGCCCCGGCTTGTACTGCTTGATGAAGTTGCCCATCCATCCGCCCTGCAGCTCCATCGCTACCTTCTCGTCCATGAAAGCGTTCTGCGGCGAGGCGAACGCGCCGAACCCGCTCTTGAACGTCTGGATGCCCGCGATGCCGTACTTCTTCGCGTATGACTGCACCCACGTCAGAGCGCGCACGTTGTCCGGCGAGTCGCAAGTGATCGTGCCCTTGCCGTCCCACAGCTCGCCGCCAAAAACGTAGCCCCACCCCCAGTTCCACCAGCCCGGCTCCTGGTGCATGAAACCCGCCTGCACGATCTTGCCGTCTTTGTCGCGCTTCGTCAGCCTCGCCGCGTCAGTGTCCATCTCCTCGATCGTCTCGGGCGGCGCTGCGATCCCTGCTTGCCTAAAGAGCCGGACGTTGTAGTGCAGCGCGGTGCTGGCGGGGGTCGCGGGCAGCGCGTAGACGTGTCCGTCATAGGTGCAGATGTCCCAGTAGATTGGAATGTAGTCCTCGCGAGAGATGCCAGCCTCGCGGCAGAAGTCGTCGAGCGGGATCACCGCGCGGTCCTGCACGTACTGCGCCACGTTCGGCCCGAAGAGCCCCGCGACGTCCGGCGGCACGCCCGCCCCAGTGGCCATCAGCGTCTTGTTGTTGATGCCGCTGACGCTGAGTAGGTCGACGTAGATCCGGTCCTGCGAGGCGTTGTAGTCGTCCACCACCGCCTTGATCGCGTCGAACTCGATGCCGGTCCACTTCTCCCAGTAGGTGACGTGGACCTTGCCGTCGTCGTGCTTGGGCCGCACGACCACCTCGCTCACCACGAACGCCGCGACCACGACGGCGAGCGCAGCGAGGGCGGTCAGCGGCTTCACGCTTGTTAGGACGGATCAGACAGATAGGACAGATCGGTAAGATCAGTGGCGAAAGGCTGAGATCGGCACTTCGCCAGTCTTCACCCCGGGCCCTTGCCACTCCAATCTCAGGCCCATGCCGCCGCTCGCGTTGAAGTACTCGACCCGCACGCGGTGGTAACCGGCGGCGAGCGGCGTGGTCCCCTGCTTTGTCTCCATCCCGTGCAGCCCGTCGTTGTCGACTACCAGGCGGCCGTCGATGTACAGGCGGCTGCCGTCGTCGCTTGTCAGCTTGAAGATTGTGATCTCGTCCTGCGGCGCGGTGAAGACGCCCTCGTAGACGAGCGCGAACTGCTCGTCGCGCTTGCGCAGTGCGAGGTCGAGCCCGTTCGTGCTGACTCCGGTCGCCGTCGCCTTTGCGTCCTTCATCTGGTCGAGCGTGTGCCAGCCCTGCTCGTAGTAGCTGTACCGCAAGCCAGGGTCCGGCTGTCGGATGAAGTAGGTCGCCGGCCACAGGTCCTTCTTCTCAAACCGCGTGAACCTCATCTCGGCGACCGAGGGGCTCTGCCTCCCATCGAAGGTCGCAATCGCCTTGAGCACACAGCTCCTCTCGATCGAGATCGGCCCCGCGTACTTCTTCGATCTTGCCGTCGGTGCGGTGCCGTCCGTCGTGTACAGGACCGTAGCGCGCGGGTTGTCGCTTCGGATGGTCGCGGTAGCCCTGTTGAGGAACGACGTGGAGTCGGAGAGGATATCGACGCTCGGCGGCCCGCAGTAGACGCCGACGCGCTGCAGCGCGGGCGCGCCGCGCGAAGAGTCGATCACGATCTTGAGCTTCTTCGTAGTGATCGCTGACAGGTGAACCACGCGCCGATAGCCGACGGTCGTCCCTCGAAAGACCGTCTTGCCATCGGCTTCCAGGTGGAACTTCTTGATGAGCTGCCCATGTGCCACGTTCTCCTCCACGACGACGTGGTCGAACGTCTTCGCGGCCGGCCAGCTGAGGGCCAGCGCCGCGGAGCGGGTGCCGCTCGGCGTCTGCCAGCCCTGGCCCGGTTTCTTTGAAAGGAGCGCCGATTGGGGCCCGGCGCCCTTCGTCTTCGCCGATGAGCTCGCCTTCGCGCCTGCGGCCAGGTCTTGCACGAACGTCGCGTCGCGCCACTTCTTGAACTCCGTCAGCGCCGCGATGTCTTCGGCCGAGATCAGCCCCTTGTCGTTCGCCGGCACGTTCAGCAGCAGGTTGCCGCCGTGTCCGACCGACCGGTACCAGATCTCTTTGAGCTGTTCGAGCGACTTGACCTTTGCGTCCTCCGACCTCCGCCAGAACCAGCCTGGGCGGATCGAGACGTCGCACTCGCCGGGCGAGTACTTGTCGCCCTTCGGGTCTCCCTCGAACAGCTTGTCGTAGATCGACTGGTCGCCGGGCCAGTGGCCGGAAGGCAGGAAGTTCCAGTTCGTCTCGCCGACGAAGCCGCTCTCGTTGCCGACCCAGCGCACGTCGCCTCCGTCGCCGAAGATGACGGCGTGCGGTGCGTACTTGCGGACCGTCGCTTCGAACCGCGGCCAGTCGTAGACCTGTTTCTTGCCGTTCGGCCCCTCGCCGTTCGCGCCGTCGAACCAGACCTCCTTCATGTCGCCGTACTTTGTCAGGACCTCTTTGAGCATCCCGACGAAGGTGTCGTTGTAGGCGGCGGTGCCGTAGGTCGGGTGGTTGCGGTCCCAAGGCGAGAGGTACACGCCCATCCAGAGGCCGTACTCCTTGCACGCCGCGCTCAGGTCCTTGAGAACGTCGCCCTTGCCGTTGTGCCACTTGCTGGACATCACACCGTGCTTGGTGAGCTTGCTCTGCCAGAGCGCGAAGCCGTCGTGGTGCTTGGCGGTGATGATCACGCCGCTCATGCCGGCCTGCTTGAACGCCTTGCACCACTGCCTGCAGTCGAGCTGCGTCGGGTTGAAGAGGTTCGGGTCCTCGGTGCCCTGGCCCCACTCGTTGCCTGTGAAGGTGTTGGGGCCGAAGTGGACGAAGGCGTAGTACTGGCGGGCGTGCCAGGCCATCTGGTTCGCGCTCGGCAGCGGCGGGACGGGCTTGGCTTGCGCGGTGAGCATGGCGAGTGCGAGGAGGAGCATGGCTCTTGGTGGGGAGTCTACTTTTGGGGCGTTTCGAGCGGCGGGAATTCCCATTTTAAATCGGAATTATTGAGGTTTTTTGGGGGGTCGCGTGGTGGTCGCCTGGTGCGATGCGGATTCCCTCACGCTGACCCCCACCCTAACCCTCCCCCAAGGGGGAGGGAACGCTTGTGGATGGCCTCACACGGACCCTCCTTCGCGCGAGCAGGAGCAGGAGCGGGAGCGGGAGCGGGAGAGGGAGAGGGAGAGGGAACGCTTTGTGGACGCCCTCAGCGCCTTTCGTACGCGCGGGGGTGGGAATCCGGAGTTCGATTCCGGGCTCTTAACCCGGTCGCACGCCCTACTCTACTTTCGGGCGACTGGTTTTTCTCGGGGCGTCGCCTGGTGGTCGCCGCCTCTACTTCAGCCTTTCTATTTGGTTTGACGAGCCGCGGGCGGGGTGTGGTTGCGAAATGCGACGTTGGTCCCGGTGTGCTCGGTGCCCTCGCCGTTTAGCCTCCACCACTCGATGCGGTGCCCTCGTCGGCGGAGGCGGCCGACGGTCCCAGCTATGCGCCAAGGACGCGCGCGATCGTCTGGGCCAGTTCGACGACGTTGATCGGTTTGGTGACGTAGGCGCGGGCGCCTTCTGCGAGAAGCTTCCTCTTCTGGCCCTCGGTCGCGTCGGCGCTGACAATGATGACGGGGATGGCGGCGGTGCGCTCATCGGCCCTAAGGCGCCTCAGCACCTCCGCGCCGTCCATGTCCGGCAGGTGGAGGTCGAGCAAGATGACGTCGGGGCGGTGCTGTCGCGCGAGCTCGATGCCGATGCTGCCCTGCATGGCGGGAACGAGGGTCGTGTTCGGCCAGGTCGCGAAGACGTGCTCGAGCAGCTTGAGGTTGGCGACGTTGTCTTCGATGCAGAGGACCTTGGCGGAGACCTCCGGCGCGTACTCTGCTCGATGCGCTGACCTGCCTGGGGGCCGCGTAGCGGCCGGTGCGCCAGAAGAAGTGAGCACGACGACGAAGGTGGAACCTGACTTGCCGCTCGCTTCAAGGTCGAGGGTCCCTCCCATCAGCTCGATGAGCTGGCGGGAGAGCGCGAGCCCGAGCCCGGTGCCCGGCACCGTCGTCTGGCCGATGCGCTCGAACGGCTGGAAGAGCAGCCTGCGGTCTTCGTCACTGATACCGATTCCCGTGTCCTTGAACTCGATCTTGAACCGCGAGCCTGCTCCCAGAGCGCACGAGAGCTCGACCCTTCCGCCCCGGCGGTTGTACTTCACGCCGTTCGAGAGAAGGTTGATGAAGACCTGGAGCAGCCGTTGCCGGTCTGCGACGACGTGCACTTCGTCGCAGTTCTCGTTGTAGACGATCTCGACGCCCTCCTGCTCTGCGAGCGGCTCGACGAGGTCGATGGCCTGCTTGAGCACGGCTCCGGCTTGCACTGGCTCGAGCGAGACGGCGAGCTTGCCAGCTTCGATGCGAGCGATGTCGAGGATCTCGTTGATGAGGTCGAGCAGGTGCCGTCCGCCCTTAATGATCTGGCCGGCCATGTCCTTGATGTCGCTGTCAGGGTACTGGAGCTCCAGGAGCTGCGCAAAGCCGAGGATCCCGTTGAGCGGGGTTCGGAGCTCGTGGCTCATGCGCGAGATGAACTCGCTCTTGGCCCTGCTGGCCCGCAGGGCCTCGTCTCGCGCGTCGTGGAGGGAGCTTTCGAGCAGCTTTTGGTCGGTCGCGTCGCGCGCGACCGCGTACATGAACCCGCCCTCTTGCGGCACCGACTTCCACGAGAGAACGCGGTACGAGCCGTCCTTGTGCCGGTAACGGTTCTCGAACTGCAGCACCGGCTCACCCCGCTCGACCTGCCTTGCGACCTCGTTCATCGTCGCTTCGAGGTCGTCGGGGTGGACGAACGAGGCGAACGGCCTCGAGGTGAGCTCTTCGACCGACCATCCAAGGGTCCTTGTGAAGGCCGGGCTGGCGACCTTGAAGAATCCGTCCGCGTTGGCGATGCAGAGCATGTCGAGCGAGATCGTAAAGAAGCGCTCGAGGTCGACGACTGCGCGGTCCCGCTCGTGCTCGGCCAGGACGGAGCCTGTGACGTCCTCGACCTGGTGGACGATGTAGGCGACCTCGCCCTTCTTGTCCAGCACCGGCGAGTTGTACGGGCTCCAGTGCCTTACTTCGAACGTGCCGTCCGGCCGGCGGATGTCGTACTTTTGGACCGCCATCCGGTGCGGCTGTTTGGTCTTGAGCACGGTTTCGAGGGAGGACCTCAGGTTGCTCTCGCCGGTCGCTTGCGGGTCGTCCGGGTTGTCGGGGAAGACCTCGAAGAGCCCCTTGCCGACGATCTGCCCCCTCTTCGTCATCGTCGCGGCCGCATAGGCGTCGGTGACGGCGACGATCGTGAGGTCCGGCGCGAGGATGAGGTGGAGGGAGGGGGAGGACTCGAAGATCGCTCGGATGTCGGGCTCTTTCATCGCCAAAAACGCCTTGCCCGGGCGCAATGGGCGTCCGAGGGGAAGGACCTTGCTCAAGGGTTAAGACGCGCCTGGCTCTCAGGGTGTTGCCGACGGAACGAGATAGACTGTAAGGACAGGAGCAACGCTATGAGACTGAACGCACTGGCCGTTTTTCCCCTGGTCGCCGCGCCGGCGCTCGCCCAGGGCCCTGGGCAGAAGTGGGAGGAGAAGTTCGACGTCGACAAGGCGTCGCTGGGCTCGACGGGCAGCAACCCGTACTTCGCGCTCGTGCCGGGAACGAAGTACGAGTATGAGGGCGGCGGCACGCGGCTCGTCGTCACTGTGCTCGAGAAGACGAAGCTCGTCGACGGCGTCGAGGTGCGCATCGTCGAGGAGCGCGAGTGGAGCGGCAAGGCGCTGGTCGAGGTCTCGCTGAACTACTTCGCTGCCGACAGGCGCACGGGCGACGTCTACTACTTCGGCGAGGACGTCGAAAACTACCGGAACGGAAGGGTCGCGAACCACGAGGGCTCGTGGCAAGCGGGGAAGGGCGGTGCGAAGTTCGGGCTCATGATGCCGGGCAAGCCGACGGTCGGACGCGCGTTCTACCAAGAGATCGCAAAAGGCACGGCGATGGACCGGGCGAAGATCGCGGACATGTCCGCGACGGTCAAGACGCCTTCCGGCACGTACAGGGAGTGCCTGAAGAGCGAGGAGACAACTCCGCTCGAGCCGGGCGTCACGGAGTACAAGTTCTACGCGCCGGGAGTCGGGCTGGTGGTGGACTCCGGGGTGAAGCTGGTCAAGAAGAGCAGCGCTGCTCTCAAAGCGGACTAGGTCTTCTTCTTCGCGCTGCGCGTCTTGTTCTGCGGGCTGTTCCTGTCGCTTTCGTGCCCGGGCTTGTGTGTCTGGACGTCCTTTTGGTCCGTCGTCGGCTTTTTGGCCTTTGCCATGCCGTGCCTGTACTGCTCCTCTTGGCGCATGCGCGCGGTCTTCTTGTCCTTGCGCCCTCCTCCTTTCTTGTGCGTGTGTGCCATAGGGGGAGGTTACCGCCTTTGGCGGGCTCTCCGTCCGGCGCGCTAGACCGTCGCATGGTGCAGAATCAAAGGGCAAGCCGATGGCCAACGTACTCATCGTCTACGGAACGACAGAAGGGCACACGCGCAAGATCGCGGAGCGGGTCGGCGAGTGGGCGCGAGCGAGGGGGCACAACTCGGAGGTATTGGACAGCGCGAACGTGCCGGAGGAGTTCGTGGTCGCCGGCTACGACGCGTTCATCGCGGCAGGATCGCTGCACGAGGGAAGGCACCAGCGGTCTCTACGGCACTTTGTGAAGGAGCACGTTGCGGTAATGAACGCCCGTCCGACCGCGTTCCTCTCAGTAAGCATGTCTGCGGTGAACAAAGACGCCAGGCACGCGGACGAGGCGAAGCGCTGCATCGACGAGTTCGTGGAGGAGACAGGGCTCAAGCCGACGGCCACGCAGGCAGTCGCTGGCGCGCTCAAGTACACCAAGTACGACTTCCTCAAGCGGTACATCATGCTCCAGATCGTGAAGAAGGAGAGCGGCGATATAGACACGTCGCAGGACTACGAGTACACCGACTGGGCTGACGTAGAGTCGTTCGTCGAGAGCTTTCTGAAGCAGTTGGGCTGAGCGGTAGAATCCCGGCCATGACGAGCAGCGCGAAGACGGTCGAGCAGTACTTGAAGGGGCTGCCAGAGGACAGGCGGAAGGCGATCACCGCCGTGCGTGGCGTCATCCTCAAGAACCTGGACAAGGAGTTTGAAGAAGGGATGCAGTACGGGATGATCGGGTACTACGTGCCGCACAGCGTGTATCCGCCCGGCTACCACTGCGACCCGAAGCAGCCGCTCTGCTTCGCCATGCTCGGCAGCCAAAAGAACTACATGTCGCTCTACCTGATGTCCGTGTATGGGAGCGAAGAGGTGAAGGCGAAGTTCGTCGCCGACTGGACGAAGACGGGTAAGAAGCTGGACATGGGGAAGTCGTGCGTGCGGTTCAAGAGCGCAGACGACCTCGCGCTCGACGTGATAGGGAGGACGATCAAGGCCATTAAAGCGCGCCAGTACGCGGCGAACATCGAGGCCTTCTTGAAGGCCCACAAAGAGAAGCGGAAGGCGAAGCGGTAGAGACTGCGCTTTGAACCGTGCAGTATCCTCGCTCAGGCATGGCGCTGCAGTTCAAGGACCGCAAGGACGCAGGAGAGAGGCTCGCCGTGGCGCTCGAAAGGTTCCGGTCCGAGGATCCCGTGGTGTTCGGCCTTCCGCGCGGCGGGGTCGTGGTCGCCGCGGAGGTCGCGCGATCGCTCGGCGCGCCGCTCGACATTGTCGTGGCGCGCAAGATCGGCCACCCCGGCAACGAGGAGTACGCGATCGGCGCGGTGACGGACGACGGAGAAGCGGTCTTCAACGAAAGGGACGCAAAGTTCGTGCCCAAGGAATGGCTGGAGAAGGAGACCGCGCGCGAACGTGAGGAGGCTGTGCGACGGCGGGCGCTCTACGCCGGCGGGCGCGGCACCACCGACCTGACGGGCAAGACAGCGATCCTGGTGGACGACGGGATCGCGACTGGGCACACGGTCCGTGCGGCGGTGCGCGCCCTTCGCAAGCGCAACCCCGCTCGGCTCGTGGTCGCCGCGCCGGTCGCGCCCGCGCGGTCTGTGCGGTCGCTCGCCGAAGGGGCGGACGAGGTCGTCGTCCTCGAGCGACCGGACGAGTTCTTTGCGATCAGCATGTTCTATACGGAGTTCGAGCCGGTCTCGGACAGCGAGGTCGTCGCGCTGAT
The DNA here is from genome assembly GCA_946479035.1 of uncultured Chthonomonadaceae bacterium. The sequence goes on from CAMLDW010000002.1 coordinate 123,281, forward strand.
GCGCGAGTTTGCTGGCTGAAAGTGGACCGCGGCTCCTGCTCAGAACCCGAAAGTGACCCCGGCGCCGAACACGAGGTTGTCGCGCTTGCCGCTGCCTGGGACGAACGACTTGTCGAAGATCGACGAATAGCTGCCGTAGAGCGTGAGGCTAGCGCTTTTCGCGATCGCGAGGTTGTACGTGAGCCCCGCGTTGAAGTCGGTCAGGCCGGACTTGTCTGCACCTAGATAGTAGGAGGAATAGGCGCTGCTGCCAAAGCCGGTCCCAAAGCTGACGCCGAGTTCGCCTTCGCCCGCGTTCCAAGACTTGCCGACGCTGAACTTCGCATAGAGGCCCTTCGCCGCGCCGACGTCCGCGTAGACATCGAGAGTAGGCGACCATTCGCCGGCGCGCGTCGCCGAGGCGTAGAGCTCGGTCGTGCTCTGGAGCCCCGTGTTGGGGAGGTCGTAGCGTACGATCCCGAGCGACCAGTCCCAGTCATCGAACGCGTCGGCGAAGGCGAGAGTCGTGTCGACCTCCGTGAACTTTCCTCGCCCCGTGCCAAACCCCGGACCATAGTCGTTGGTGTCCGCGAGCTCGAAGTTGCCCCAGAGGTTGAGGCTCCATCCGCCCTTTTCCGCGGTGAGCGACGGTTGCCAGACCGGCCCGTCGACGATGTTGATCCCGCGCCAGACGTACTTGCTGAGGAACGGAGAGTCGAGCGTGAACTGGATCCTCGGCTCTTGCGCGGTCGCGAGCGCCGGTGCGACCAGGGCGACGCCGATGAAAAGGTCTTGAAGTCGCATCTTCCTCATGGGTGATTGTCGGGTCTTGCTATGGCTGCCCAGTAGCCGTTGGGCCCGAGCGTCAGCGCACGGTGTACCAGGCGCACGAGCCGGGCGGGACGGTTACTTTGATTCTCGCCTTTCCCTCCGGGCTCAGTTCCAGCGTGGAGGCCCTCGTGCCGGACTCGTACAGGTTGGCCCGCTCCTTCAGCCCGGAATAGTAGAGCGGTACTTCGAGCTGCTCAGTCAATGCTGCGCGCGTCGGGTTGTACACGACGAGCATCGCCTTCGTCTCGAGCGAGGGGTTGACGTGCAGGACCGAGTCCAGGCGCCGACCGTCGGCGCGGCGCAGATGGATCACGTCGGACTCCAAGATGTCGCGGTGCGCTTTGAACCAGTTGACGGCTTCGACGACGGCCCTCTTCGTTTCGGGCGTGTCGTAGAGCCGCGGCCCGCGGTAGCACGCCTGCGCCCCGTAGCCGAAGTTGTTCATGAGGTGCTGGCGGTAGTCGTCGATGTGTTCGCGCAGCGGCTCGATCGTCGCTGCCGCGCCGCCGCCCTGGTACTCGACGAGCGGCACGAACATCCATCCCATCGTCGGCGTCTTCTCCCACGTCCCGTCGAACAGGTTCTGGCGCGCGTGGACGTGCTGCTGCTCTCGAGGGAGGCTCCAGTTGGTCTCGCGGTACCCCATGCCCGTCTTGTTCGATCCTTGGAAGAAGTAAGTGTCGGGCACGTTGAGGAACACGCCCTGTGCGCGGCACCAGCGGTAAAAGCCGGCGATCTTCCAGAACTGCCTCCACTGCGAGTCGGCCAGCCCGGTGTGTCCGGGGTGGTTGGTCGAGGCGCAGACGTCGCCGGGGTAGGAGCCGTCGTGCTCGAGCAGGTCGAACCCAGCGCCCTCGATGAACCTCTGCACGTTTGCGAAATAGTCGAGCCCCCACTGGCTGAGCAGGCACGGCGAGTAGCCGAACCGCATTCCGCCGGGCTTCATCGTCTGCGGATCGATCGCGTCGTTCGCGTCGTCGATGTGGCGGCTCGCGAGCAGGGAGTACCCGCCGATCTCGAGCCCTTTGGCGTGCGCGTAGTCAGCGAACGCCTTGTACTTCGCGACGTTCTGCGCGCTCGCGTCCTCCATGTTGAGTCCGGAGCCGAACGAGAAGATCACCATCTCGAACCCGCACTCGGCGGCTTGGTCAATGGCGGTGTGAACCGTCGCCGGGTCGGTTGAGGTCAGGTGCAGCATGACCGGACTTTCGGTCGTCCACGGAGCGAGCGCGCGGTAGACCTTTCGCACGCCGAGCCCGCGCCTCTCGCGGTCGGTCGAGTCCTGCAAAAGTTCAAAGACCGTGAAGCCTTCGCACTCCTCGCCCGGTTTCAGCACGACTCCAGGGCCCGTGGGCGGGGCGACCTCCATCACGACGGGCGTCTTGAGGTTGTAGTTGACCTGGGTCGAGTAGGTTGGGTCGTCGAGGTACTGGACCGTGTTGTTGTCGTCGTTCGGCGACATCCCGCCGAAGGAGTAGTCGGTCATCACCGACCAGTTCGGGTGCAGCCACTGGTGCTGCTCGTCGACGGAGCTCTCCGGCTCGACGAACGCGATGCGCTCGGCGACGAAGCGGTCGAGGGTGAACGGCCCTGCGCCTGCGTTCTTGACGACGATCTGTTTGGAGAAGAGCGGCATGCCGTCATAGAGCTCGTAGGCGACGGCGACTTTGACTACTGCGTTGGCGAAGTTCAGGGTCAGGCGCACGCCGGGCGGCGGCCACAGCCTCCCCTCGCTGTGGCGCTTGCGATTCCACGCAAACCTCTCCTTCGTCGGGCCGGCCTCAAGGCCGACGAACCTCAGCGCGTTCTCGGGCGACTTGAGGTTTGGGAGCCACTCGTCCTTGAGATACGCGAGGTCGGGCTGTCCGACGAGCCCGCCGACCGGCAGGGGCTTGCCGTCGATCGTGACCGTCGCCTCGGGCGACGTCGCGCGCACGTACTCCTCGCCCGTCTGCTCCTGCCTTAGGCTCGTGGTAGCGAGGTTGTCGCCGAGATAGAACGTCCGGCTGACGAGGCCGTTGGCGATCGTGACGCGCTTGCCGTCCGCTGACCGTGACACGGCCGACCTTGTTTGGGGCGGCTTGATCAGCCAGTCGCCCTCGTACGCCTGCGGGCCATCGCCGACGGGCAGCGCGGAGAGCGGGTCGGTGAGGATCGCCATGGCCAGGGCAGCGACGAGCATTTCACCCGATTATGGACTCCGGGCCGTTTATTGGCCGTCTTTCGCGCGGGTCTGCGCGTCCTCTCCGTGCGCGGGGAGGCCCTCCATCTGTGCGAACGCCTGCGCGATGGGGGCGAGGTCGCGCGCGTCCTCTTCCTCGAGCATCGAGACGGACTGCGTGCGCAGGAACGTTGCGACGCTGACCGGGCTCGCAAAGCGCGCCGCGCCGGAGGTCGGCAGCGTGTGCGAGGGCCCTTCGCAATAGTCCGCGACGGACTGCGCCGTCCATGGCCCCATCATCACCGCTCCCGCGCTCGAAAGCAGCGGCAGCAGCTCCGTCGGGTCTGCGACGTGCAGCGCGAGGTGCTCCGGGGCGAGCCGTTCTACCACCGCGACGGCGTCCGCGACCGAACTGCACACGACGGCGACGCCGTTCTCCGCGAGCGAGCGCCGCACCGTGTCGCTGCGCGGCGTCGTCAGGAGGATCTCGTCGACCTCAGCCAGTATCTCGTCGCACTTTTCCTTGTAGATCGTCACGAGCACGCCAAGGTTGTCGGGCGCGTGCTCGACCTGCGCGACCAGGTCCCAAGCGGCGAAGCGCGCGTTCGCGGTGTCGTCGGCGAGCACGCAGACCTCGCTCGGCCCGGCGTAGCAGTCGAGCCCCACGGTGCCCCAGAGCTGCCGCTTGGCCTCGTTGACGTACTTGTTGCCCGGCCCTGCGACCACGTCCACGCGCGGCAGGCCATCGATCCCGAGCGCCATAGCGGCGATCGCGCTCGCGCCGCCGGCCTTGAGCACCGCGTCCACGCCCAGCTCGCGGCACGCGAACAGCACGGCGGGAGAGACGCGGCCCTCGCGGTCCGGCGGCGTCGCGACGACGATCCTCTCGACGCCCGCGATCAGTGAGGGCACGACGTTCATCACGACGCTGCTCGGGTAGTTCGCCTTTCCGCCCGGGACGTAGATGCCGGCCGACGAGACCGGCAGCATCCTTTGGCCGATCATCCCGGTCTCGCGTGCGTTCTCCCGCTCTTGGGAGTACGTGCGCCAGCCCCAGCCGCGCCCAATCTGCGTCCAACCCTCGGTCAGCGTGTCGAGCTGGACCTGGTGGAAGTCGCGCACCCGCTCGATCGCGGCGCGGACGGCGCCGGCCTGTTCGGTCGTTAAGGAGCTCGGGAGCTCGGATAGGTCGACGAAGAGCGACTCGATGCCGGAAGCGTCATACCGGCGGGTGTGTTCGAGCACGGCCTCCGCGCCGCGGTTCATAACATCTTGGATGGTCGCGGTGACGGAGCTGACGACGGACGGATCGAACGCAGGGCGGCGGTCGAGGAGCCTCCCCAGCGCCTCGTCGCCGTAGTGGAGCACGCGCAGCGCGCTCACGAGAAAACCTTGATGGCGCGATCGAGCCTTTTCACGATCCTCTCTGGGCCGAGCGCCGCCATCAGCTCGAAGAGCCCTGGCCCGACGGTCTTTCCGGTCATTGCGACGCGCGTCGGGTGCACGATCGGGCCGAGCTTTTCAAAACCGGCCTTGGCCTGGTACTCTCTAAGTAGACTTTCGCACTCTGCGACTGAAACCTCCTTCTTGTGCGAAAAAAATGGCAAAAAAATGGCCAGCATCGGAACGACGTGCGGTTGGCCCTTCCATTTCTCGACCGCCTTTGGGTCGAAAGTCACGTCCTCCACGAAAAAGAACTCGCACGCCGTCGCGAACTCGGCGAGGGTAGTGACCCGCTCCTGTTCCAGCGCGACCGCGGTCTTGACGAGCGCGGGGTCGCTCTGCCACGCAACCACCAGCCTGCGCTGCGCGTCCGCGACGCTTTGGTCCCGCTGGTCCCAGTAGGCCTGGTTCTCTAGGCAGAACGCGTACTCGCGCACCGTGTCCGCCAGCGCGGCCGTTTCTCGCTGGCGGATGTAGTGCCCGTCCACCCACGTCAGCTTGTCCAGGTCGAACACTCCGGGCGAGGGCTGGATGCCGCCGATGTCGAAAGCCTCGGCCATTTCGTCCATGCTCATCAGCTCGCGGTCGCCGCCCGGCGCCCAACCGATCAGCGCGATGAAGTTCGCCAGAGCCTCGGGCAGGTAGCCGGCGCGGCGGAAGTCCAGGCAGGCGGTGTCGCCGTGGCGCTTGCTCAGCTTGCTGCCGTCCTTGCCCTTGATCACGGGCACGTGCACGAACACCGGCGGCTCCCACCCCAGCGCGCGGATCAGGACGATGTGCTTCGGCGCGCTGCTGATCCACTCCTCGCCGCGAAAGACGTGCGTGATCCCCATGAGCTGGTCGTCCACCATCGCGGCGAAGTGGTAGGTCGGCATGCCGTCGGCCTTGATGAGCACCGGGTCGTCCACTTCGTTCGAAGCGATCTCGACGCGCCCGCGGATCGCGTCGTCCACCACGATCGTCGCGTCGCGCGGGATGCGCAGCCGCAGCACTCCCGGCAGGCGCGCGGAGCGCGCGGACTCCACCTTGGCGGCGAGCGCTTCGCGCCACACGCCGCCGTAGTAGCCGATCGGCTGCTTGTTGATCTGCTGGTACTCGCGCATCTCCGCGAGCTCTTCCGGGGTGTCGAACGCCCAATAGACCGCGCCGGAGGAGAGGAGGCGGTCGATGATCGGCTGGTAGATCCCAGCCTCCTTGCGCTCGCTCTGGCGGTAGGGGCCCGAGGGCCCGCCGACGTCCGGCCCCTCCTGCCACTGCACGCCGACGTACCTGAGGCTCTCGATGATCTCTTCCTCGCACCCAGGCACGTAGCGGGCGCGGTCGGTGTCCTCGATCCGGACGATGTGTACGCCGCCGTGGTGCCGAGCAAAGAGGTGGTTGAAGAGCGCCGTGCGGATGTTGCCGACGTGGGGGCTGCCCGTGGGGCTCGGGGCGTATCGGACGCGGACGGACATCGCAGAGAAGATACCAGCCGGTCTCGGGCCTGCGGCGGCAGCGCTGCAACCGGCCCAGGCCCCGGCGAGTATTGGATAAACTCCGCCCATCCAGACTGGCGCCGTATGAGCGATACCAACCTGCAGGCTGAATGGTATTACGTGGGCCACTACGGCCAGCTCGGTCCGCTCACGCTCGAGCAGATGAAGGAGCTGGCTACCGACGGCGTGATCACGCAAGAGACCTACGTCTGGCGCTCCGGGATGTCCGACTGGTCCCATGCGGAGTCGGTGGGCGACCTCAAGTCCGTGCTCGGCCTGACTGGGCTCGCGCCGCCCGCCTTCCCGAACTTGCCGCCGCCGACCCCGGTCGGGCCGCACGCGGTCTCTCCCGCCATGGGGCAGGGGTACGGTTCGTACAGCGCGGCGCCGGCGCCCTCTGGCTGGCAGTACATCCAGGCGCACGCCCCCAAGAGCGACAAGAACAAGATCACCGCAGGGCTGCTCAACCTCCTGCTCCCCGGCGTCGGGCGGCTCTATCTGGGCTACATGGCGCACGGGGTGCTTCAGATCTTCGTGACCGTCATGACCTGCGGAGTCGGCATCCTGTGGCCGATCATCGACGGCATCTATATTCTTGCCGGGGGCGTGAAGCTGGACGGGTACGGGCGCAGGCTGGAAGACTAAGACCCCCCGTTCCCCTGGCGGCGCCCGCCCGTCTAAGGGTATGAAGGTGCCGGGATGCGTAAGCTTCTCCTCGTAGTTTTGTTGGTCGCTCTGGCGGCGCTCGGATTTGGGCAGTACAAGCCCAAGCCGGGCGAGACCGTCATGCGACTGATCCTCGATGGCGGCGGCACGATCGACGTCCTGCTCGCCACCAAGGAGGCGCCCAAGACCACCGCGAAGATCATCGCCCTGGTCGAGCGCGGCTTTTACAACAGCCAGCGGTTCCACAAGGTAGAGAAGGAGCCGCGCCCGTTCCTCATCCAGATCGGCGACCCGGGCTCCAAGAGCAAGCCGATGGACGACAAGACGCTCGGCACGGGCGGATCGGGTCAGCGCATCGCGTTTGAGGACTCTGGCCTGCCGAACGTGATCGGCGCCGTGGGCCTCGCGACGCAGGTCAACGACCGCGACAGCGGCGACAGCCAGTTCTACGTCCTGCTCGCGAACAGCCGGTTCCTGAACGGCACGGCGACGGTTTTCGGAAGGGTCGTTTTCGGCATGGACGCGGTGAACAAAGTCGCCTTGGGCGATAAGGTAACGTCGGTCGTGATCGTTCGCGGCTGATGGCAGGAAAGTCAGGGCTCCGGATCCTCCGTAACGTCTGCTTGCGGCTCCTCTATGGCGCCGCCAGTCTCGTCTTCATCTCCCTCGTCACGTTCTTGGCGGACGAGATCGCCCCCGGCGACGCGGCGCTGGTGCGGATGGGCGAGAAGAACTTCACGATGGAGCGGTACCTCCAGCTCAAGCACGAGATGGGGCTCGACCGCCCGTGGCCCGTCCGCTACTGGGAGTACATGGTCAACGCCTCGCACGGCGACTTCGGCGAGAGCATCACGGGCACTCGAGACAAGGTGACGGGGATCCTGGCCCGCGACCTGCCGATCTCCATCCAACTCGCGCTGCTGGCGACGCTCCTGGCCGCGACGGTCGGTATTCTGCTCGGGACCGTCGGTGCGGTGTTTGAAAACCGCGCTGCCGACCGCTTTTCGTTAAGCGTCAGCACGCTCGGCGTCACTGTGCCCAACTTCGTGCTCGCGCCCGTACTGGCGTACTTCTTTGCGCTCAAGCTCGGGTACCTGCCCCTGACGTGGAAGCCCGAGGACCTGATGGACGCGCCGAAGATCTACTACATGGTGCTTCCCGTGGTCGTGCTTGCGGCCCGGCCCATGGCGACCTTGACGCGCCTGACCCGCGCAAGCATGATCGACACCCTCAACCAGGAGTTCATTAGGCTCGCCGTCGCCAAGGGCGTGCCCTCGATGCGGCTCTACCTCAAGCACGCGCTGCGCAACGCGATCCTGCCCGTGCTCACAGGCATCGGCACTTCGTTCGGCTTCCTCCTCACCGGCTCGTTCATCGTCGAGAACGCGTTCACGATCCCAGGGATCGGGCACGAGGCGATCGCGGCGATCAAGAAGGGCGACACGCCGGTGATCATGGCGTGCGTGATCGTCACCGGCGCGATGTTCATCGTCGTTAATCTACTGGTAGACCTCGCCCAGCAGGTCATAGACCCGCGCATCAGGGAGTCACAGGTGTGAAGAAGCGGCGGCTCGACTGGCTCTTCTGGGTGGGCGTGGGGTTCCTCCTCGCGCTCGTGGCGTTCGCGGTGGTCGGGCCGAGCAGGTTCGAGGTCAACGAGACAGCCAAGCGCAACTACTACGAGGTCGGGATCCGCTTCGACACCGAGCTCGACAACACGCGCGTCAGCGAGGTCCTGTCCGACTCGCCGGCGCACGCCGCAGGGGTCCTGCCCGGCGACGTGGTGACGAGGATCGGTGGGCAGAACGTGCTCGGCGCTCGCGCGGCGGAGGCGGAGAGGCTCTTCATCGGCCCCGAGGGGAGCGAAGTCGAGGTCGTGCTCCTCAAAGGCGGCACGGACACGGCGGCGGTCTCGCTGAAACGGCTCTTCCGCCCCGGCGCGCAGCCCTTCATGGCGCCCTCGCGCGAGTTCTGGCTCGGGACCGACGACCTCGGGCGGGACGTGTTCAGCCGCCTGGGGTACGGCGCGCGGATGTCGCTGCTCATCGGTTTCTTGGTGGAAGCGATCGCGCTCGCCGTGGGGATCGTGATGGGCACGCTCGGCGTCTTCGCGCCCAAGTGGGTCAGCATTCCGATCCTGCGGCTCACCGACGCGATGTTCGCTTTCCCGGACATCCTTCTCGCGATCCTCATCATCGGGATCTGGAGCAGGCCGGAGGCGCGGTTCGTGGCGCTGATCGTTGCGCTCTCGATCACCGCTTGGCCCGGCGTGGCGCGGCTCGTGCGCACGCAGATCGCGAGCCTCAAGGACCGGGACTATGTCGTCGCCTCGAAGGCGCTCGGCGGCGGCACGACATACCTTGTGGTCAAGCACATCCTGCCGCACCTGTGGGGGATCCTGCTGGCGGTGGCGATGATCGACGTCGCGGGCGTGATCCTGGCCGAGAGCTCGCTCAGCTTCTTGGGAATCGGCATCCAGCGGCCGACGCCGAGCTGGGGCTCGATGATCGACATGAGCCGCATCAACATGAACAGCGAGCCGATGATGCTGTTCTGGCCGTGCCTGGTGCTGAGCCTGACGATCTTTGCGCTCAACTTCGTCGGCGACGGGCTGCGCTCGCTCGCCGACCCGAAGTCGAGCTAGGTCCCGCGCTTTTGTTTGATCAGTTTGACGGCGGCTGCGAGCTGCGCGTCGGTCTCCGGCTTGCCTGCCACTGGCGCGACGTTCGGATCGAGCGCCACCACGACGTCCGGCTTGATGCCACCGCTGATGTAGGTGCCGTCCTCGTCTACCTTTCGGCTGATGTTTTCTCCGCTCGGTAGGTAGTAGCGCGCGATCGTCACTTTGGCGGTGGACATGTCCTTGAGCAGGATCACGGTCTGCACGGAGGCCTTTCCGTAGCTGTGCTCGCCGACTAGGGTCGCCTTCTTGTAGTCGCGCATGACTCCTGCGAAGATCTCGGCGGCGCTCGCGGAGTTCTCGTCGATGAGCACGACGACCGGTCCCTGGTACCCGAGCGTCCGGCCGCTCGGCGTGCGCGTCTCCTCGCGCCCGTTGTTCTTCTGTCGCATGGTGACGACGAGCTTGCCGTCCACGAACCGGCTGAGCATCGCGCTCGCGGTGTCGAGCAGTCCGCCTGGGTTGGCGCGCAAGTCGATGATCAGCCCGTCCGGCCTAGACCGCAGGACGTCGTTCAGCGCCTGGTCGAACTGCGAAGTGGTCGTCTCGGCGAACTGCGTGACCCCGATGTAACCGATGTTCGTGCCTGCGAGGATGCTTCCTTGCGCGGTGGGCACGACGACGATCTCGCGGTGCACGGTGATGTCGAGCGGCTGCGGCTCGTCCTTTCGCAAAACGCGCAGCGTGACGTCCGAGCCTTCCGGCCCGCGCACGAAGTCAACGATCTGGTCGATCCCCAGCCCGCCGATCTCTTTTTTGCCGACGCGCGTCACCGTGTCCCCGGGCTTGAGCCCTGAGCGGTCCGCAGGTCCGTTCTTGAACACGGTCGCGACCTGCGCTCCGAGCGGATCGGGGCCGAGCCGCGCGCCGATGCCCGCGTAGTTGCCTTTGGTCTCAATCGAAAAGTTCTCCGCGACCTGGGGCTCCATGAAGACGGTGTGCGGGTCGCCGAGCGAGGAGAAGAGCCCTTCCATCGCCGCGTACTTGAGCTTTTTGGGCTCTATCGGGCGGTAGAACCGGCTGAGGATCATGCTGTAGTTGTCGCGGAAAAGCTGCGTCGGCGTCTGGCCGTCGTCGATCCTGCCGTCGATGAGCCGCGAGAAGGCGCTGGACGAAGGCATCTCGCCCATGCGGATGTCGCGCCAGGAGAACCCGACGCAAAACGCGAGAGACGCGATCAGGGCGAAAACGCCGACCTTGACGAGGACCTTCACTGTGCCTCCTCCTTAGCGACGAACCGCCCTGTGCGGAGCGTGTAACCGCTGCCGTCCGGCAGCCTGACAAGCTCGATCCACGGCAGGTTTTCAGTGAGCCTGCCCGAGACGATCGTCGCTGCGCCTGCGCCTGCTAGCGCTTTGGCGAAGACCGCCGCAGCGCCGGTGGTGGACTCGTCCACGATGAGCGCGATGGCTAGAGGCTTTTCTCGCCCGTGCTGCACAGTGAGCTTTCGGCTTTCTCCAGCCTGTTCGCTCACGATCGTGCCGTACTCGCCTTTGGGAACGATCTCTTCCATGCATTCGCGCATGGCGTCCAGGTCGCCCGCGGAGCTCTGGCGCAGGTCCAGTGTGAGCGTATCGCCGGAGATGCGGAGCTTTTGGAACTGCTCCGGCGCTCCGGTGAAGAACTTGAGCCGTACCATGTTGCCGACGCGCTTGACCGCAGGGGCCCGCATCACGGTCTTGTTGATCGTCGCGTTCTGGTCTGCGCCGTCGGGGCTGTGCCAGACGAGCTCGATCGTGCCGTCCTTGCCGGTCATGAGCTCGTCCACGACGCGCGCGGGGGTCATGTTGGACTCGAACTTGGCGCGAAAAACGTTGGCGGTCTTCTGGAACTCGTCGCTTGTGATCTCGCCCTTGTCGAACTTCGCTCGCAGCTTGCGGAGGTCGACGACCTCTTGCGATGAGAGCGCCCACTTGCCGTTGACGCGCATGATGCGGTCGCCGACGCGCACGCCGGCGATCTCTGCCGGGCTGCTGGGTAGCACCATGGTCACGACGACGGTCGGGATGAGCAGGATTGGGTCGAAGTTTGCGTCGGCTTCGGGCCCACCTGTGCCAAGCATTGAGTTCTGGTACTTGTGCAGCTCCTCTTCGTTGTACTGCAGCTTGACTTCGACGCCGATCCCTTCAAACGTGCCGCTGCGCCTCGCGTCGAGGGCTTTGAGCTGGTCCGGCTTGTAGTAGACGCTGTCGCTGTCTGCAAGCGAACTGACCATGCCGTGCACGGCGCCGATCGCCAGATCGCGCTCGTCCTTGATCGGGTCGACGTACTCTTTTTCGAGCAGGAGCGTGAGTTGGTAGAAATACGTGCTCTCGCTGATCGGGTCCTTCGCCGCCTCGGTCGAGCTAGGGATCCCCTTGACGTTGGAGACGAGCCCGTCCATCGCGATCGAGTTGCCGACCGAGAGGCCTGGGCCGATCTCCATCCGGTTGCGGACGAGGCTGCCGCCGACGACCGCTGCGATGACGCCCAGCACCCCGGCTGTGGCGAGCAGGCTCTTTTTCACGTCGTGCATGCCTTTTGTCCCTTCAGATTCTATGCCGATCGAGGGTCAAACGTTCCCATCGAGCTTGGCGACCCGTCTTTTGTGCCTGTCAACGGTGCTGGCGGGCTCGGCCAGGAAAGCGTCCATGATGGCCAAGGCGTCGGGCTCCGGAGTGATCCTGGCTCCGAGGCACAGGACGTTGGCGTCGTTGTGCTGGCGCGCGAGCTTGGCGGCTTCCACGCTCGTGCAGGGCGCGCCACGTATGCCCCTGTACCTGTTGGCGCGCATGCAGATGCCGATCCCCGTGCCGCACACGAACACGCCGAACCGGGCGGTGCCGCCCAGGACGTACTTGACAGCCTCGTCGGCGGCGTCGGGATAGTCGTACGCCTCCGTGCTGTGCGCGCCGACCTCGATGGCTTCGTGGCCCTGCGCGCTGGCGTGGTCTGCGAGCGCCCTCCGGAGGTCGAAGCCCGCATGGTCGGATGAGAAGACGATCGTCATGGGAGTGGGGGTATTTGGAGCCCTTTTGCCTTGGCAAGCTCTTGCAGCGCGGCGCGGACGATCGGGCTTGGGTCGTTTAGAGTGTTCTGCACTTCACCGAGGACGACCTCTGCGGGCTGGGTGGCGAACGCCCGGAGCGCGGCGGCGCGCACTTGTGGCGAGGCGTCCGTTACGGCGGAGCGCAGCGCCGAGCGGTAGTACTCCTTGGCGTTGCGGCGCATCGCTTCGAGAAGCGCGAGCTTGACGGTCGCGCTGTCGTCGCCCACGCCTTTCAGCGCCTGGTCGCGCATCTCGGTGAAGGGAGAGTCGATGAGCGAGAGGTAGCTCGCGGCGCGCACCCACTCGCTCTCGTCGTTGACGGCGGCATAGAGGAGGCGCCGGGCGTAGAGCTCGCTCTTGGGCCTCGCGTGGCTGACCAGCTCAAAGCGCACCGCTGCGTCGGGCTCTGGAGCGCTGAGACAGGTCGAGGCCACGATCGCTCCCATCTCCGTGTCGATCTTGTTCATCGACCGGACTGCGCTCAGGCGCGAGTGCCAGTTGGCCTGCAGGACCGGAACGCCGAGGATCTGCAGCGTAGCGTCCTCTTGCTTGTCGCCGAGGGCCTCTGCCGCGAACGCGTAGTTAAAGCCTTCTGGCCCCTTGAAGGCTGTGAACGCGATCTGCGACCATCCGCGGTCGTCGTTTTGGAACCTCATCGCGTTGATCGCGAGGTAGGCCGTTCCGGGAGACGGGTTAGTCGCTAGACGGGTGATCTGTGGGATGAGGTCCGCGTGCTTGATCCTGAACATCGCTCCTGCTGCGTTCATGCGAACGAGCGGGTCTTGGCTGTCAAGGAGCGCGGTCACGCGCTGCACCGCCGCATCGTCCAGCGGCCCCTTGAGCTGCACGAGCCACGCAAGGTCGGCGTTGGGCTGGCTCGGCTGGGCGGTGTCCGGGTTTTGCATCGGCCCATAGGAGACCGGCCCGATCTTGAGGCTCTTCGAGCCGTCGGAGACTCGGTCGTAGCACTCGGCGAAGTTCGGCGGCGCGAGGCGCGCTTCTGTGACGTCTTCTCCGTCCATCGTCGGCCCGATCAGCGCCTTGAACTCGCTCCAGAACGGCCCCGGCTTTCGGCTGAGGTCGAGCGCTTGCTCCGAGTCAAGGACCGACTCGACAGGCTTCGTTGCATCGCCGTAGAGCTGGACGTCGAACTGCTTGCCCGACTTGGTGACGAGCCGCAGTACGTAGGCGTCCGCGAGGTCGCAGCTCACGCGGAACTGCACGCCCGTGTCCTTGTTCACATGGAAGAGCGCCTGCCCGGGATTTGCGGCCGACAGCACGACATAGCCGCGGCGGAAGTAGCTGTTCTCCTGCACCGTGACCGCCTGGCCGACGATCGGATCGGTCGAGAGGGTCGCTTCAAAGTCGCCGACTGCGAACGGGACGATCTCGAGCTGGCCGGAGGAGGGCGCCTGGCCGACCAGGTTGCCGGCCGGCACTGACGTGGGCTTGATCGCGAGCGCGGTGCAGTCGTTCTCCGCGCCGCTCTGGTCGCCCGGGAGATCGGAAGAGCG
>CAMLDW010000003.1 GCA_946479035.1 uncultured Chthonomonadaceae bacterium
CCCCTTCCCCCTCCCCGGCACGAAACATCCGGGCAAGGGGAAGGGGTGCCCCTACGAGCGTTGATGAGCAGTGAGTCCCCACCCCCAGCCCCTTTTGCGCGGGCCGAATCCTGGGTGGCCAGAATTCGACGTGGCAAATCCGCAAGCGGAGAGGGAGGATGAAGGATGAAGGATGAAGGATGAAGGAGCGGGAATGAAGAATGATCAATGATGGAAAGGGAGGGGAGCGGGGTGCAGGGAGCGGGGATGGAGTGGTCATTGGGTCCAGTTGGTGATTCTGACGGGGTTGGTGGCGCGGAGGACGTGGACGATCCTGGGCTCTTCGGTGTACTCACAGACGGTGACGGAACCGAGGTCTTCGGCAGCGATCATGAGGTGGTCGGACGCTTTTCGGCAGACGATCATGCCGCGAAGCAGGCGTCCCGAGAAGCGCTTTAGGCGATTGATGACGGCCATGTAGCCGAGGAGCTGGCCGAGGGCTTCTGGGGTGCCGTAATTGAACTTGACCTCGATTGCGAGGAGGCCGCCTTCGGTGTCTTCGGTGAGGAGATCGAGCTTCTTGCCGAGGCACTTGAACTGGAGTCCGTCGAGGCTCTCTCGGCCGTAAAGGCGGAGCTCCGGCTCGATGATCTCGAGGTTGTTGAGGAGAAAGAGGTGGAGGTCATGCTCGCGCTCGAAGCGCTGTGGCGTCGGTTCGGACGAGCGTGTCGGCTTCATCTTTCGCAGGCGTGGTTTGCGCCTGCGACGTGTTGGGTTGATGTCCTATGCATTGTTCGGGTAACGGGCAGCGTGTCAGGGGTGAGGGGATGGCTTAGGGCAGGCTTCGCCGGACCTAGCCATGGTTGTCGGGCTCTTAACCCGCTCCACTCCCTACTCCCGGGCTCCGGTCGGGGTTGAGGCCCCGCCTCTTTTTTGGCCCGGTCGCCGCGCCGCGCGGCTGTTGGGGAGGCTCTTTCGAGGGCCGGTTCTCTTTTCTTTTCGGCCTCCGGATTAGTTTGACGTATTGGTAAGCTTGAAGCGTCAAGGGGCTTGGCGAAAGTCCCAGGGAGGCATGTTCGGGCCAGTCTGGGAGGTCGTGTGACGGGCATTCTGTCCATGCCCTCATCGGTGGCGAGCGTGCCGCGGGGCCCGCGATTTGCTGGCTCGGGCCGCGTGCTCTCCTGGGGAGGGGAGGGGTTTTGGCATAATCGATGTTCGAATGGCAGAGTCGCCGCAGGAGATGGACGCGATCCGGCAGCACATCGACCGGATCGACGCCCAGCTCGTCGAGCTCCTGCGAGAGCGGGCGAAGCTGGCCCAGGCGATCGGGCGGCTCAAGGGCACCGACGGGCAGCCCTTCTTCACCCCGGAGCGCGAAAGGCAGATCTACGAGCGGTTGAGCAAGGCCGAGGTCGGGCCGCTGAAGCCGCAGCAGGTCATCGCGATCTTCCGCGAGGTCATCAGCGCCGCTCGCGCCAGCGAGAAGCCGATGAGCGTCGCGTATTGGGGTCCGGAGGGGACCTATTCGCATTTGGCCGCGATCGAGACGTTCGGGCGCAGTACGCAGCTCGCGCCTGAAGAGACGATCGAGGAGGTCTTCCGCGCTGTCGAGCACGGGCGCGCGGACTACGGCGTCGTGCCGATCGAGAACGCGATCTTCGGCGTCGTGCCGGAGACGCTAGACATGTTCCCTCAGACCAACGTTCGCATCTGCGCCGAGACGTTCGTGGCGATCCACCACACGCTCGCGGCCAGCGCGTCGAGCATCAGCCAGATCGAGCGGATCTACGCCGGGCCGCAGCCCTACAACCAGTGCCGCCACTGGATCAAGACCCACCTGCCGACCGCGGAGATCGTCAACGTCACTCCGACCTCGCGCGCGGCGCAGATGGCGAAGGAGGACCCGAAAGGGGCCGCGATCGCCAACAGGCTTTGCACGGAGATGTACGGGCTCAACGTGCTCGAGGAGCACATCGAGGACCGCGCGAAGAACTCCACTCGCTTCGTGGTGGTGGGATACAACGAGCCCGGTCCGAGCGGCCGCGACAAGACCTCGCTCATGTTCTCGCTGCGCAACAGGCCGGGCCAGCTCTACACGGTGCTCGGCGCGTTCGAGCGGCACGGGGTCAACCTGATGATGATCGAGTCGCGCCCCGCGCAGCGCGCTTCGTTCGAGTACATCTTCTACGTGGACTGCGCCGAGCACCACACTTCGCCGCACGTCTCTGCGGCGATCGCTGAGATCAAGGAGTTCGCGCTCGAGACCGTTCTGCTGGGCAGCTACCCGAGCATGGATCCGAACTTGGTTTCGCTCTGAGGGATTGTTCGGGCTGGTCCGGATTGGGTTCCCTCCCCTTTGGGGGAAGGTTAGGGAGGGGGTCAGCTCCTACAGCGCCAGGTTCCTCGCGGAGATGCCCAGGTGGCGCTCCATCGCTTCCAGCACCGCCGTCGGGTCGCTCGGCTTGAGCGGGAGCCGCGGGTAGGGCGTGGCGATCACACCGTGCGCGTGCAGCACGGCCTTGTTGGTCGCCGGCTGCGGCTGCGAGCGGATCGTCTTGATC
The DNA here is from genome assembly GCA_946479035.1 of uncultured Chthonomonadaceae bacterium. The sequence goes on from CAMLDW010000003.1 coordinate 2,541, forward strand.
ACCGGAAGCGCGAGCTCGAACTTCGCCTCGTCGCGCCCCGCGACGATCTGCGAGAGCCACTGCGGCACGCAGTTGGCCGCGCCGCTGATCGTGCCAGTCCACCCTTTGGTCAGCGCGTCCATCAGCAGCGTCTCGTCGCCCACGAAGAGCGTCTTGTCGCCCGCCGCCACGCGGTACGCCGCGAGGTTGGCAGCCTCTCCGCTCGAGTCCTTGAAGCCTGCGACGTTCGGGTGCCGAGCCAGGCGCTCGATAAAGCCGGGGGACATCGAAAAGCCCGTCATCTTAGGAAAGTTGTAGGCGAGCAGAGGCACGGGGCTCGCGCCGGCGAGCGCCTCAAACCACTCCGCGATCCCTTCTTCTGTAGCGGACCGGAAGTAGGAGGGCGGCATGACGAGCACCGCGACCGCGCCGTTCTTGCCGGCTTGCTCGCACGACCAGCGCGCCTCGTCCAGGCTGGGTGTCGCGATCCCAAGCACGAGCTCGAGCTTTCCTTTGCACGTGTCGGCAAGCCGCAGCAGGTCGCGCTTTTCGAACGCGCTGAGCGAGGGCCCTTCTCCGTTCGTGCCCGCCAGAACTACTCCCTTACACCCGGCGGCCTCGAAATAGGCGAGCAGCCTCGCGACGCTGGCCTCGTCCACTTCGCCCTTCGCGTCCATCGGTGTGACGGAGGCTGGATAAACGCCGGTCTCAAGCATGGCTCGCGAAAGGATACTTGCCTTAGGAGCGGCGCACGTGGACGGTCACGCTGACCTGGTCGCCCGATGCGGACGCGAGCCCCGCGGGCAGCCGCAACACCACCTTGAAGGTGCGGTCGCTTGTGAGGCCGCCCAAGTCGATCGTTTCCGTCTCCACGGTGGTGAGTCGTGCGACGTCGCTCGTCTCGCCCGTTGTTTCGATCTGGTTGGGGTCGACGGAATACCCCGTCACTTGGTAGCCAAAGCCCGGCTGGCCGGAAAACACGGGAGTGACGAGCAGCTTTCGGCGGCTCGGGCCGATCGCGAGCGCGGGGCGCACCTGCACCTTGGCCGGCGTGATCGTGATCAAGGGCACGGGCCGGTTGCCCTCGCCGAGCGGCTCGAGCTCGATCTCGACCGTCTGGTTGGGACTGACGTGGGTCAGGTCGAGCACGGCGCGGACGGACCTAACCTGCGGCACGATGCTTTCGGGCCCGGAGACCTCGACCGTCGTGGGCAGCATCGTCGCCCCGTCGAACGTGTAGCTCTCCGGCGGAGTGCCCGTAGGCAGCAGGTTGACTTCGACCTGCTTGCGGGCCGTCCTTTCCAGGCTCATTTCGGCGAAGGTCTTCACCGCCTCGAGCGCCAGGCCTATACGCAGCGGCCCTAGGACGTCCACGCGGTAGCGCCCGTTTCCCGGCTTGGCCCCCCGCAGGTCGACGACGGCGTGGACGCTCGCGGTATCGAGCGAGTCCAGCGTCTGTTGCACGCCGGTCGCCACGACGCGCACGGTCCGGGGCGCCTGGACGACGGTGATGTCGTCGCTCTTGTTGGCGAAGGTCAACTGGACCTCGAACTCGCGCTGCTTGTCCGGGTCGAACCCGCTCTGGAGCTGCCAGAAGAGGATCAGGGACACGCCGAGCGCGGCGGCGAAGAGCAGCATGTTCTCTCGCCTCGACCACACGAACCCGGCGAGATTGCTCACTTGTTCACGGCCTCCTTTTCGGCCCGCTTGTGCAGCTTGCGGCGTTCGCGGTGCCTACGGCGGATCTCTTTGGGGTCGCGGAGCTCGCGCTCGAGGTACTTGCGCAGCTCGAGCTCGTCCTCCAGGATGCGGATGTTCCCCTCATAGGCCAGTGCGATCTCGCCGCGCTCCTCGCTGACGATCAGCACGATCGCGTCGGTGTGCTCGCTGATCCCCAGCCCGGCGCGGTGGCGCATATGGTAGTGGGGCGGGATCACGCGGCTGTCGCTCATCGGCAGGCGGCAGGCGGCCGCCACGATCTCGTCGCCCCTCAGGACCACCGCGCCGTCGTGCAGGGGGTTGCCGTGGTAGAAGATCGCGCCCAGCAAAGGCGCGGTGACGCGCGCGTGGACCGGGATGCCGTTGTCGGCGACTTCCTGCAGGCTCGTCGTCCGCTCGATGACCATCAGCGCGCCGATCCGGTGCTCGGCCATCTCGCCGACCGCGGCGCATATCTGCTGCACGGTGTCCGAGCCGGTCTGGCGCTGCGCCGCGATGAGCCTCTCCGTCCAGCCGCCTAGCTTCCCGAACCCCTCGACGGCCTGCCTCAGTTCAGGCAGGAATAGGATCACCAGGGCGACCGGGGCCAGCAGGGCCGCTTTGTCCAGCACCCAGTGGAGGGTGTGGAGCTGGAGCTGCTCGCTCCCGACCAGCGCGACCACGAACACCAGGAGCCCGACCACGATCCGCCAGGCCCGCTTCCCCCTGACCAGCTTCAAAATCCGGTAGAGCACATAGGCGACGAGCAGGATGTCAACGACGTTGATGACCGCCTGCTGGGTCGTGGAGTCGAAAAACTGCGCTAGGAGCCAGCCCAATGTGCTCCACCCAGTGTATCCGGTGCCTCTGCGCCGCCACCGACAATGCTCACCGCGCGAATCCCAAAGAAGTGCTTGGGGGCGCGGCGCCCGCTCGTGGAACGACCCGCACAGCGAAAGCGACGCCGCCCAGGCCCGCCCTTATGGGTGTGGTGGGGCGACCACACGAAAGCGAACTGCCGCGCCCGGTCTGTCCTCTCCGCCGGGGGCGGCTTTTTTTAACTCCTAGGCCAGCAGCAGGCGGCACTCGTGTGCGGCCTTGTGGCAGCGCTCGGGGTGCGGGCCGCCGATCAGTTTCTCGGACTCGACCCGTTCCAGGTAGTCGGCGACGGCGTCCTCGTTGGAGCCGTTGACGAGCATCGAGGTCACGACCCCGGCAAAACTGCCGTAGTCGCCCTCGGAGAGCGGTTCGCCCTTGACCCCGGCGGGGTCCCATTCGGTGAGAAGGATGCGCTCGACCTCGACGACGAGGTGCGAAGGGTTGCTATACGCCATTGTATGAGCCTCTGCCTATCCAGACTAGTCTGCGCGGCGGTTGGTTGCAAGGTTCTGATCGCAATCCCCGTGCCAACGGGCGTTGCTCTCTCCTTTCGTACGGCTAGGGGTGGAGACCAAGCGGGGAGGGTGCCGCTCCGCGGCATCGCGCCTGCCGCGGACCCCACCCTAACCCTCCCCCAGGGGGGAGGGGACCGGACGCGGCACCCTCCCCGGCGCGGTCCACCTTTAGGGGAGGGCGTCAGCCCTTGGCCCACTTCCAGAGCTTGGCGACGTTCTTGGCGTGCATGGTCTCGGCCTCCGGCGTTTCCACCAGGATCGGCGTGTGCTCGAACCGCTTGTCCCGAACCAGGCACTGGAAACCGACCGGCCCGATCTCCCCCTCGCCCAGGTGCTCGTGCCGGTCCTTGCGCGAGCCGAGCGGGTTCTTGCTGTCGTTGCAATGGACCGCCCGGATCCTTGACAGTCCAACCAAACGGTCGAACTCCCCCATAGTCTGCTGGTAGGCAACCTTCGTTCGAAGGTCATAGCCTGCCGCGAAGACGTGGCAGGTGTCCAGGCAGACCGCCAGGCGCTTGTGCCCCTTAACGAGGTCGAGGATCTTGGCCAGGTGCTCGAACCGCCAGTTCAGGCAGGTGCCCTGGCCCGCCGTAGTCTCCATCAGAAGGGTCACTTCGTCCGCTGTCTCCTTCAAGATCCGCTTGGTCGCCTCGGCCACTCGCTTGAGCCCGGTCTCCTCGCCCTGGCCAACGTGGGCGCCCATGTGCGAGACAACGTAAGGTATCCGAAGCATTGCGCACCGCCTCATCTCGCCCACAAGCCCGCGCACGCTCTTCTCCCGCAGTTCCTCGTCCGGGGCGGCCAGGTTGATCAGGTACGAGTCGTGGCTGACGATGTGGCGCCCGATCCCGGTCTCCTTGAGCGCCTCGGCGAGCTTTTCGACGGTCTCCTCGGTGGGGTCCTTGGCCTTCCACATCTGGGGGCTGGAGGTGAAGACTTGCACGGCGGTACAGCCGATCCCCTTTCCCCGCCGCACGGCGTCCCAGAGGCCCTTGCCGGTGGGCATGTGGGCACCGACGAGCTTGGCTGGCATTTGGCCATTCTACTGGCCCCCGAAGACGCGCACGGTCCGGTTCTCCATCATCTCGCGCTCCATGCGTGCGAACTGTTCGCGCTTGTAGGCGGACACCTGTTCCTTGGTCATTCCGATGTTCGTCGCCGGGTAAAGCCCGTAACCGAACATCTTGTCGGGATCGAGCTTCTCAAAGACCCACCACCACTGTTGTATGGGAGTAGTCGTCACATCGAACGTCGCAGCACCGACCTCTTTTCCCACCGCCTGGTGTCTGACCCAACCATTTGGTTGTTGAACGTAGGCACCGACCTTTTCGCAGACTGGGAGCACGACCCTGTACGTTTGCGCGGAGTTCGGCTTCATGCGCCGAGGATTGAACCTCAGGCAGTAGAACGGCTCTCCCTTGTGCCATCCGAGCGGCCCAAGCTTGATGAGCAGGTCCTCGCGCGCGACCGGAGGCTTGGGTTTTTTCGGTGCGACGCCATAGTTGCGCGGGCGCGAGCGGTCGTCGGCCTCATAGAAGAACTCCGCAGCGTGCTGAGTACCGTCGGCGGCATGCACAGCCACACTGGCAAAGAGAGGGGGCGCGGCACCTCCCTTCCAAAGGAGGTACACGGTACCGTCCTGCTCCTGGAGCGCGCCCAGCAGGGTCACTGTCACGCTGTGGACTGTCTTTGACTCGCCGTTAGTGAACGCCCTGCTCATGTCGGAGACGACTTTGTCGTAGTCGTAGACGGCGAACCCGTCCGGCACCTGTGGAGCGAACACTGCGTCTGGAATGTCCGACGGGTACTCGAACTTGACCAGTCCGCGCAGAACCCACTTGCCTGACGACGCCAAGTTGTACCTGCGCTGTTCGATCGGCAGACCAGTCGACCGCTCGGCGCTTACTTCGTACCTGAAGCGATAGCCGTTCGACCTCTCCTTGCCTTCGAACGTGACGATTTCTACCTTGCCTTCTTGCCTGCGTGTGACGCCAGCGCCATCGCGCGCCGACTTTCGGAACTCTGCGACCATGGTGTCGATCGTCTCGAGCGGCTTCGGCTCGCGCTTCATGAGGTCGATACCGATGTTGACGGCCATGTCTTCGAACGACACGGACCATCCCCGCTTGCCGTCGTGGCCTTGCGAAGTCTGCGGGAACCTGCCATCGAGCCCCCCACTATAGCGGTACTTTGCGCCCTCCCTCCATTCCTGCATGTAAGGCTCGGCAGGCTTGTCGTTGTCGACGAGGTAGCGGCTCACGTGAACGGCCTTCGCGTTCTGAAGTGCTTCCGCCAGATCGACGAGGGACACGGCCCTTGCTGGCAGAGACAGCGCGACCACGAGCGCTGCGATGACGGCCACAGCTCCGGTCGGCACGGTCCATGGCATGCGAACTCTGGCCGAGGACGGGTCGAGGTCCATGCACTCGATCCCGGGCGTGGGGCGCCACTGCCGGAGGTCGTGCAGAGCTATTCGATATCGGCTATTGGTCATTCTTTGCCTCACAGACATGTGTCTTGGAAGGACCGAACGTTGAGCCCAGCTTGCGCACGAGGACTGCGCGGGCCTCGGAGCAGCGCGACTTGACCGTTCCCTCCGGGACCCCGAGGACTTCGGCCGTCTCGCGGACCGAGAGGCGGTCGACCTCGCGCAGGGCGAACGACTCGCGCAGGTGCTCCGGTAGCTCCCCGATCGCCTCGCGGAGGACGATCGCATCCTCTGAGAGCTCCTTCGACCCCTCGGTCACGAGCCCGGCCCTCTCCCGCCTCTCCGACCTGGACCAGTGTGTGAACTCGTGGTAGGCGATCCGGAACAGCCAGGTCCGGAGCTTTGACTCGAACCGGAACTCCGCGAGCCCTTCTTTGGCCTTGACGAAGGTCTGCTGGGTCAAGTCGGTCGCGTCTTCGTGCGACCTCGTCAACAGCGCGAGGAACCTGAGCACCTGGGAGTAGTGGTCCACAACGAGCCGGTCCGCAGCGCGCTGGTCGCCTTCGAGGATTCTCCGCACGAGCGATCGGTCCGACATTCGATACTCTTCCGACCTCCTAGAGCCGCGAGGCGGGGGTTCGGTTCGAAGATTAACGCAAAAGCGCGTTCTGGTACCTTCCTATCCGCATGGGCGCGCACTTTGCTTGCTTCAAGGCCTACGACGTCAGGGGCCGCGTGCCCGAAGAGCTCGACCCCGAGCTCGCCTACCGGATCGGTCGCGCCTTCGCCGACGAGACCGGCGCCAAGCGGGTCGTGGTCGGCCACGACATCCGCCTGAGCGGGCCGGCGCTGAGCGAGGCACTGACCAAAGGGTTGAACGACGCCGGCGCGGACGTCACCGACATCGGGCTCGTCGGCACCGAGACGGTCTACTTCGCCACCGCGCACTACGGGTTCGACGGCGGCGTGATGATCACCGCAAGCCACAACCCGCCGCAGGACAACGGCATGAAGATGGTGCGGTCCGAAAGCCGACCGATCAGCAGCGACACGGGGCTCAACGCGATCGAAGAGCGCGCTTTCGCCGCGAAGTGGGAGCGAAACGGGGCTGGCGGGCGTGAGGCGAAGGACGTCTACGCCGACTTCGTCCAGCACCTGCTCGCCTTTTGCGACCCAGCGAAACTCAAACCCCTCAAGGTCCTGGCCAAGGCGGGAAACGGCGCCGCAGGGATCGCGGTGCGCATGCTCGCCAAGCACCTGCCGGTGGTCTTCACGGAGATGCAGTTCGAGCCGGACGGTCGCTTCCCGAACGGTGTCCCCAACCCGATCCTCCCCGAAAACCGCGCCGACATCGAGCGCGAGCTGGCGAAGGGCGGGCACGACTTCGGAGTCGCGTGGGACGGCGACTACGACCGCTGCTTCTTCCTCGACGGGCGGGGCAACTTCATCGAGGGCTATTACATCGTCGGCGTGCTTGCGCGGGCGATGCTCGAGCAGAGCCCCGGCGGAACCGTGATCTACGACCCGCGCCTGACGTGGAACACGCTCGAGATCGTGGAGAAGGCGGGCGGAAAGGCGGTGATGTGCAAGTCCGGCCACGCGTTCATCAAAGAGAAGATGCGCGCCGTCGACGCGGTGTACGGCGGCGAGATGAGCGCGCACCACTACTTCAAGAGGAACTGGTACTGCGACAGCGGGATGGTCCCTCTGCTGCTGATCCTCCAATTGGTCAGCCAGAGCGGCGTGCGGCTCGCAGAGATGGTGGGGGAGATGATGGAGCGCTACCCGTGCTCGGGCGAGATCAACTGCACAGTGGACGACGTAGACGAGACCCTCGCGCGCGTCGAAAAGAAGTTCGGCGACGGCACGGTCGACAAGACCGACGGCCTCAGCGTCGAGTACCCGAACTGGCGCTTTAACCTGCGCGGCAGCAACACCGAGCCGGTCATCCGGCTCAACGTCGAGGCCCGCGCCGACAGGGCGCTCGTGGGAGAAATGACCGGAAAGATCCTCGAATCGGTCCGCGCCTAGGCCTCTTTTTTGAGCCTGTTTGAGCCTAGGGCGGAGAGTTTTTCGCCGGGACGGTTGCGCCTGGCTCAAACCTGCTTCATAATGTCCCCATCGGTGGCGATCGCGCTGCCGGGTAAAGCAGACGCAGGATGCGTCGCTAAGCTGGGACCGAAACGGCTTAGGCAAGACACGGAACTTAAGGAAAGTTGGTCAGGCTCTTGGCAAAATCGGTCCCCTCAGCGCCTTCCTGTTTCTGCGTGTGAAAACACAGGAGAAACAGCGAAACAATGAATCGCACGCTCAAGCTTGCGCTTGGCCTGGTCCTCAGCCTCGGGCTTGTCGGATCAGCCTTCGCGCAAAACTTCCCGGACATTCCGGACAATCACTGGGCATACGAAGCGATTGCGAACCTCAAGGGCAAGGTCCTGTTCGGTTATCCGGACGGGCTCTACCGCCCAGCACGGCCCATGAGCCGCGCGGAGTTCGCAGCCGCCATCAACCAGCTCTACCAGCTGATGATGGCAAAGGACAATCAGCTTCAGACTGCCATCGACGAACTGAACCGCAAGATCGCAAACATGCCGACAGGCGGCACGGGCAACGGCCCGACGCGACAGGAGTTCGACGCACTCAAGCGACAGGTGGACGAGCTCAGCAACCGTGTCAACGGCATGGCGAGCTGGGGCCAGGACATCAACAACCTGAAGCGCCTCTCTTCCGAGTTCGAGCGAGAGCTCGCTGACATGGGTGTGAACATGGACGCGATGAAGCGCGACATGTCCGACCTGGCGGCGCGCGTCACCAAGCTCGAAGCGGGCGGCGGCAGCATGCCCGTCAACATCCACGGTTCCGGCGACTTCGTCGTCGTGGCCGGTCACAGCACGGACAACATGTTCGGCCTCACGCCGGGCGGCCGTCTGACCGGATACGCGCACGATGACTTCATCGGCCCCGTCGACCACGCGGGCATGAACCGAGACCTCTCCGTCTTCCATGAGATGAACCTCACGCTGGACGGCAACGGTGGCGAAGGCGTCACCTGGGTCGCTTCGATCAACGCGGGCAACGCGTTCGGTTGGCACGACGGCACGGGCTTCGGCAACTACGACTGGGACTTCACGACGTCCCCGTCGCACTTCCAGGAGGAAGAGACCGACATCTACTTCGACCAGTTCAACGTGAACTTCAACACCAGCATCGCTGGCCAAGGGTTCAACGCGCAGGTCGGTCGGTTCCGCCACGACGGCGGCATGTTCTTCCTTCAGCGCCAAGACACCACCGAGTTCCTCGCGAACAGCCGGTGGGACAACGGCGAGTACGTCATGGACGGGGGCAAGCTGGACTTCAAGTTCGGCAGCGTCGACCTGACCGCGTTCGCCACGCGCAACAGCAGCCTGACCTCGGTCAACGGCGTCATGATCAACCCGATGGAGCACGACCTCGGTTCGAACTCCTTCACGGTCGACCAGATGCTCGGCGTTGAGCTCAACATCGCGCTCGGCGAGAAGGGCAGCATCAAGGGCGTCCACTACTGGATGGACAGCAACGTGCCCGACTCCGGCATCAACCGGATGAACACGTTCGGCGGGCAGCTCAACTACAACCTCGGCGCTGTGGACCTCTACGCTTCGTATGCGCAGACGGACTTCAGCTACAACACCAACACGGTGTTGAACACCGACAACGCCGCATGGGCCGCCTGGATCGCCCACAACTCCAAGAAGTGGGGCTTCGACGGCGGGTTCGCCCGTGTCGAGGGCAACTTCGGCGCGTTCGGCAACTGGGGCCGCCTTGGCACAGCTTGGAACCCGTCCAACATCGAAGGCTTCGGTGCGGGGCTCTGGTTCCAGCTCACTGAGAGGGTCAAGCTCAGCGGCGGCGCCGCAATGTTCAAGGGCGCCGAAGACACCTCCGGGCTGTTCGGGCTGCCGATCACCACGGACGACAACATCAACAGCTACCACCTGGGCCTGGACTACGGTCTGAACTCAGCGTGGAACATGAAGCTCGGCTTCGAGAACGTCATGTGGGACTACGACGCGGGCACCGATCCGAACCAGAAATGGTACACGCTCGGACTCGACTATCACATGAACGACCGCTCGAGCGTCTCGATCATCTACATGATGAGCGACGTGGACTTCAAGGGCCGCGCAGCGCTCGACGCGAACGGGTTCAACCGCTATAAGGGCGGCGTGCTCGGTACTCAGGTCAGCTTCAAGTTCTAGGCCCTGGCCCAGAGCTTGAAGGGCGGCCCCGGCTTCTGCCGGGGCCGCCTCGTTTTTTCCGGCCCATCGGTCCCGAACCGCGCCCGGGCCCGGCTCCGACCGGGTGCCGCAGTCGTCAAATCAGGTAGGAAGGCAGACAACATGAAACGAACCCTAACTCGTATCGCAGCCGTCGGCCTTGTTCTGGTCATCGCGGCCGGCATTGCCGCGCCTCAGATCAAGCAGGTCATCAAGGTCATCGGCGTCGGCGCCGCAGTCAAGCAGTTCGGCCCCGACATCAACAAGCAGTTTAACAAGCTCACGGGCCACAAGGACACCAACGCCAGCTTTACCAAGGTCGTCCCCATCATCACAGTCGGGGTCCACGCCCGCGGCGCGATCGGAGCGGCGCAGGTCATGGGCGCCAGGACGAACGTACAAAAGGTCGTCGCGGTCGCATCGCCGGAGGTCAGCATGTTCGGCGAGATCAACCTGCGAGCGATGATCCCGATCAACTCGATGAACGTCACCAGCATGAAGGACATCCATGCGGTGGACGGCGTCGGCGTCAGCGGCATCGTCGACCTGCGTCTTTAAACGGACACCCTCGGAGCAAAGACCAGGCCAGGCGGCAATCGCCTGGTCTGTCTCTTTGTGCGGAAGCGCGCCCTACTGCAGCTCAGCGGTCTTCTTCCTGACCGATCCGCGATACAGGGACAGGGCTGCGAGGATAAGGGCTGGCGCCGCCAGCGCGATCAACAGCGTTTGCAATTTCATAGGTCCTTTCTCCGAGAGCGGTGCGCTCGACGTAAAGCAGTCGCGCCGCCCAGACTAGCACGACGAACACCAGCAGGATCCCCAGCCAGTACTGGCCGGAAAACCCGCCCGAGACGATCGTGTTCGAGGGGTGGAACGACTCCAAGATCCGCGGCAGCACAAAAATGAGGAACAGCATCGGCAGCACCGTCGCGACGTTGTACGCCGCGGTCGCCTTCGCCGCCTTCTGCTCGTCGTGGATCCCCGAGCGCAGCGCGACCCCCGCGCAGCACAGCAGCAGCACGATCAAGAACGAGGTCTGCCGAGGGTCGTTCTGCCACCACGCGCCCCACTGCACTCGGCTGAACAGCACTCCCGTCGCCATCGTCAGCGCGGAATAGAGCGCGGCAAGCTCCGTCGCCGCCGCGTTGCGCGCGTCGAACCGGTGGTCGCTGGTCCCGAGATAACGGAAGCCGAGCCAGGCCGAGTGCACGATCAGCCCGGTCGCGATGAACGCGCACGGCAGGTGGAAGAATATGATCCGCGCGAGCTGGTTGTCGGGGAAGTTCGCTGTGTCCGGCGCAGTCAGCCCATAGGCGACGGCGCCCAGCGAGGCCAGCACGAACAGGACCGACTTCCAGTTCATCGCACCTTCGATTGTGGCCGAACGAGCCTCGCCACTCGGGACTCTGCTCACCCCTCCTTCCACACCGCTCCGATCAGCCCAGGGCCCGCAGCCAGCGTCACCAGCGCGTATCCCGCCAGCGCAGTCAGGCTCTCCGACCCAGCCTGCGGGATCCCCGCCCCGAGCCCGAACCGAAGCGCCACTACGCCCAGGAAGACGACCGGCACCAGCAACGGAAGCGCGACCGCGCCGGCCAGCACCCACCGGTTCGACGCACCGATCACGAGCGCGCCTGTAAAGCTCGTGCCGCCTGCCAGCGCCAGCGCCAGCAGTGCCAAAGCCAGCGCGAACGCGAAGGGCCGCGCGACCTCCAGGTCCGCCATCGCGACGAAAACTCCGCCGAGCAGGAACGCGCCCACGAGCATCTGTGCGCAGTTCGCGAGCGCCTTGCCAAAGTACGCCGCGCTCGGCTCCGCCAAGAGCTGCAAGAGCGCAAAGGTCCCCTGCTCGTCCTCCACGATCATCGTGCGCGGCAGGGTCACGACTGCGGAGAACACGAGCGCCACAGTCAGCATCCCTGCGGCGAGCGTCGGCGTCGGCTTCTCCGCGTACGCGGCGAACGCCATCGCGATCACGGTCAGCATGCCGAAGAGCCCTGCCGTAAAAAGCCCGTGCTTCGAGCGCAGCTCCGTGCGGAACTCCTTGCGCACGACGGCGGAGGCCTGGTCAGCCCAGCGCGAGCTCATGCGTGGCGAGCCTCCTGTCCGCCGGGTCGTTCGTCGCGATCACCACGGCGCCGCGCTTCTTCTGCGCCTCGATCAGCCCCTTGACGAGCGCGCGCCCCTCCTCGTCCAGCGAGGCCGAAGGCTCGTCGAGCAGCAGCACCGCTGGCCCGTGCTGCACCGCGAGCGCGAGCTTCAGTCGCGCCCGCATCCCGGTGCTGAACTGCCCTGTCGGCTTGTGCGCCGCTTCCGCCAGTCCGACCCTCGCCAGGCCCTGGCCGTCGTGCACGAAGCCGCGCATGTCCGCCGCCATGTCCAAGTGCTCTTGCGCCGTCAGTTGCGGCCAGAGCGCCAGGTCGAGCGAGGAGTACCCGATCGAGCGCGGCCTCTCCACCGACCCCTCGCTCGGCGAGAGCAGCGCCGCCAGCACGCGCAGGAGCGTCGACTTGCCGCTACCGTTCGCGCCCAGGACGCACAGCACTTCGCCTTGGCCCAGCTCGATCTCGAGCCCGCGGAACACCCACTGCGCCCCGAAGCGACGGCCCAGGCCGACCGCTCGCATCAGGGCCACGGCAACAGCTCCGCGCGCTTCAGTCCCTTGCCCGGCTCGAGCACGTACCGGCCGACGAACCGCGCGTGCGAACCGCCCTGGCAGATCGGCGTGCCCTCCACCAGCTCGGGCCGCAGCAGCACCGTGTGCGAGTGCCCGCCCAGGATCAGGTCGATGTCCCGTGTGGCCTGTGCTAGCTTCCTGTCCTGCGGCAGGCCGATGTGGGTCAGCGCGACCACCAGGTCCGCGCTCTTGCGGAGCTTGGCGGCCAGCTCGACCGCGCAAGGGATCGGCGCGTCCCAGAGGTACTGGCTCGCCGCCTTCGTCGCCATCCCTTCCGTCACCATCGGCACCATCACGCCGAACACCGCCACGCGAAGGCCGCGCACGTCTTTGAACATTGTGCTGGCGGGGAACACCGCAACGCCCTTTTTGTCGTGCCAGTTCGCACAGAGCACGGTGTGCCGCGCGCCGGCGAACTTCGCCTTTGAGCCTTTGGTCAGCGGGTGGGACTCCCTGTTGCCTGGCACCGAAGCGTCGCACTCCGCTTCCGCCAGCAGCGCCCACGCCGGGTCTGGCTTGAGCGGCACGGCGAGGTTGCCAGCCTTGATGCTGTCGCCCGTGTCGAAGTAGAGGTCGGCCTTCTTTCGCAGCCCGATCAGGAAGGGGAGCTTCTCGCGCGAGAGCTTGCCGTGGAGGTCGTTCGTGTGGATGAGGGTAAGGGTCGCCACCCTAGTGCCCCGCCCCTACGCGCCAGGGAACACGCGCTGCGAGATGAAGAGCAGCGTGATCATCAGCACCATGAACCCCGCGCCCAGCCACATGATGATGGTGAACATCTTGTCGTCGAAGCTGGCCTTCCCCTTGAAGGTGGTCCGCACGCTCGAGGAGCCGCCCGACATCGCGTCCCCCTTGCCCGTGAAAAAGATCAGGGCAGTAAAGATGAGCGACAGGAACACGGCGACGCCGGTGATGATCTTGTACCAAACCAATTCCGCTACCTCGACCGGGCTAGGATAGTACCTGCCACGAGTCCGGCAGGTGCAGGAGCCTCAGGACGCCCATCGCTACAAGCTGGGCCAGGGTCGCCCCCGCGATCACGTGGAGCAGGCCGCTGGCATAGATCCGCTGGAGCACGTTCCCCCGCGAATAGGGGGCCCGGGCCGAGGCGGCCAGGAGCTCCTTGCCCGCCCTGATCCCGCTCAGGAGCTGCCCCTCGTTGGGCGGCTTGGTCGTGAAGAAGTACTGCACGAACGATCCCAGCGGCTTCCAGAGGAACAGCGTGGCGAAGATCGCCACCATCAGCCGGATCTCGTCGTACCGCGTCCACTCCCAGGCGAACAGCGAGAGGAACACCATCGCCCCGACCGCGATGTTCGTGCCGCAGCGCGGGTGCACGCGCGACATCCGCCGCACGACGTCGGGCGTCAGCTCTTCGCCGCGCTCGATCGCGTGGACCACCATGTGCTCGGCCCCGTGCGTCCCTGCCAGCGGAATGACGCGCAGCCCCACCAAAAAGAGCAGCATCGATGCGAAGTCGAGCAGTCCTGCGTGGGCGTCCTGGTCGATCTTGAGGATGTTCGCAAAGGCCGTCACCACGAACGCCGCGACGAAGAAGATCCCGAACAGAGTCATGCCCGAGGTCGCGATCGCTATCCCCTTCGCGCCGCCACCGACGACGCCGTTGGTGAGGTACACGCCGAATGGGGTCGCCATGCCGCCCACCAGTTGTGGCCTGTAGGATGCCTGCGGGCGGTGGAAGAGGCGAGAGGGCGTGAGCAGCCCCACGACCTGCAGGTCCATGTCCACGACCACGATCGCGTGCCTGCCGCTGGCGTCGAAGATGCGCAGCGCCTGCGCTCCCGTCGCGTGGGGAGGCAGCATCGCCGGGTCGCTGTCCATCACCGCCTCGACCGGGTCGTTCGGGTCGAGCCCCATGCCGAGCGCCTGCAACAGCGCGCCCTCGTCGATCAGACCGACGACGCGCCTACCATCGGCCACCGGCAGCGCGTGCAGCCCCGATTCGGCCAGCGCGTGCGCCGCGACGCGCAACGAAGTCCCCTTTTGGACCGGGTCGTTGTGGGCGGCTAAGGCTCCGACCGGCATCGAGAGCGTGTCGGGAGCGGGTGCTATGGGAGTCATGGACTGCTTTCTAGGGTTATCGGCGGGCGGTTCGATTGTACTACGCCGTTTGCACGGGCCACGTTGGGACCGGCCGCCGCTATAATGGCCCCATGGGAGCGCAACAACAGGGGAGGCCGAAATGGCCCTGGATACTCGGCGGCACGTTGGCCTTCTGCCTCGGCCTGGTTCTTCTCATCGGCCTTGGCACGGGCATCGGCCCTTACGACCTTCCAGCGCGCTCGCGCGAACTGGACAAGGTGATCGCCGAGAGCAAGCGCCTCGGACTGCCGATGACCGCCGCCGAACTCACCGGCCCGCCCCCGCCCGCTGACCAAAACGCCGCACCCGAGGTGATCGCCGTCGCCCGCCGTCTCAAGCCGTCGAACCTGCCAGTTGGGTTCTATTCGTTGGCCAGTGACCCCAAGACGAAGGCGGACCAGGACGCCTGGTTCGCAGCGCACGACGCCGACCTGGACGCGGTCAAAACCGTGCTGTCCGAGAAGCCCGAGTGGTACGTCGAGCGCGACTATGACATGTCCGCCTATCTGCTGTTGCCGGAGCTGGCCGAAATGAAGTTCGTCGGGAGGATGCTTGCCCTGCGCGCCGAACGGCGGGCAAAAAAGAGGCAGAGCGAACCGGCGCTAGCCGACTTCCGGGCCGTGCGCGACCTTTCGGCACGCCTAGCCAAGGAACCCGTTCTGATCGGCCTTTTGGTGGGCGTTGCTTTGGAGTCAACTGCCTTGCGATCCGTTGAGGACCTCGTCGACCTTTCACGCAGCGACAGGGCGTCGCTGCAAGCGCTCGAGTCCGCCGTTCTCGACAGCTACCACTTGAAAGACCCCGAGGCGTCGTTGCGCGGCGAGTTCTACTTTAACCTCGCGATCTGTCGAAACCTCAAACGGTTTGGCGGAGTTCGAGCGTTCAGCGGAGTGAACGAAGAGAGCAACACCTCCCCGCCCGCACCCAAACCTGCAGACCTGCAGCGCACTGGCCTGCCTCACGGGATGTATGAGCGCGCCTCGCTAGACGTCATGGCCGGCCAATGGAACAAGATATTCCTACTGATCCACGCGACCGAGCCCCCTCACGAAGGCTGCACCGCGCCGCTCGATGCGTTTGAAAGTGAGTCCATAAAGAGGTTCAGGGCGAGCGAACTTCTCGCACACGTTTTGTTTCCCGCGTTTGACCAGGCCGAGGCGGCCCTGACCCAGTGCCGCGTCAGCCAGAGCCTTGCGCTCGCGTTCGTCCGCGCCTTCCGCTACAAGGCCGAAAAGGGCCGCTGGCCCGCTTCGCTCAAGGAGATCGGCGCTGACTTCCCCGACCCCTTCAACTCCGGCAAGCCGATCCAGGCCGGCTTCAGCGACACCGAGGTGCGCGTCTGGTCCGTCGGCCGCAACAAGATCGACGACGACGGCCAGTGGCGCGACACGCAGCACCAAAAGGCAGACGACGTCGTGTTCGTCTGGCCCCCGACGCTTAGAAAAACGCCGAAACAGTGACTAGCTACCAGCCGCGCGGCGCCAGCAGCTCCTTTTCATCGAGCGAAGAGACGCTGATCCCGACCATCGGCTCGCCGAGGTCGCGGCTGATTTCCGCCAGCTTCTTCGCGTCGTTGTAGAACAGCACCGCGTCCACGATCGCCCGCGCGCGCCGCGCAGGGTCCCCGGACTTGAAGATCCCAGAGCCGACGAACACAGTCTCCGCGCCCAGCCGCATCATCATCGCCGCATCCGCCGGGGTCGCGATCCCGCCCGCGCTGAAGTTCGGCACCGGCAAACGGCCCGATTCGTGCACCGACTGCACCAGCTCGAGCGGCGCCTGGATCTCCTTGGCCACGGTCGGCAGCTCCTCCCACCTCGCGCCCTTGCACTTTTGGCACTCGTAAACGATCTTTCGCATGTGCGCGACCGCCTCGACCACGTCGCCGGTGCCCGCCTCGCCCTTCGTGCGGATCATCGCCGCGCCCTCGCCGATCCGCCGCAGCGCCTCACCCAGATTGCGCGCGCCGCACACGAACGGCACAGTGAACCTGTGCTTGTCCACGTGGTGGTTGTTGTCGGCCGGCGTCAGCACCTCGCTCTCGTCGATGAAGTCGATCTCCAGCGCCTGCAGGATCTCCGCCTCGACGAAATGCCCGATCCGGCACTTGGCCATCACGGGGATCGACACCGCCGCCCTGATCCCGATGATCATCTCGGGGTCGGACATCCGCGCGACGCCGCCGTCGCGCCGGATGTCGGCCGGCACCCGCTCCAGCGCCATCACCGCGACCGCGCCGGCCTCCTCGGCGATCTTCGCCTGCTCCGGGTTCGTGACGTCCATGATGACGCCCCCCTTGAGCATCTCCGCCAGCCCGACCTTCTCGCGCCAGGTGTTCTTGGCCGATTTGACGTGTCCGTTCTTGTCCATTTCGAGTGTCCTCCTCGCCGTTGAGGGGCGCGTCAAGTGTACACGCGGTGAGGGCCCTGTCCGGGACGTGGCCGCCCGCCGCAGCTCGAAAACCGGGCTCGGGACTACAATCCCCGCATGTCGCCGGAGCGCGAACGTGCCCTGTCACTCACCAAAGGGTTGAAGCCGACCCCGAAGGAGATCGCGCGCGCCGCCGAGCAAGTGGGTGGGCACGAGGCCCGTTGGGCCTTCACGCAGTGGGAGCTGCGAAAGCGGGCCAGGGCCAAGTTCGCCCTCGCCGACGAGATGCTCTTCGACCGCGACGGCCTCGAGATGGCGACCCAGGAGCGCGTGGCTGCCTACCACGCCTCGCACTTTCCAAAAGGAGAGAAGGTCGGCGACCTCTGCTGCGGGATCGGCGGCGACCTGGTCGCCCTCGCCCGCCGCGGCCCTGTGGTCGGCTACGAGGCCGACCCCGCGCGCGCAGATTGCGCGCGGCACAACCTCGCGGTCCACGGGCTCGCAGGCGAGGTGCGCTGCGCCGACGCCATGGACCCGCGCGGGTGGGACTTCGACGGCGCCTTCCTCGATCCCCAGCGGCGCGGCGCGACGAAGGGGTACGGAGAGCCCGACCCGCGCGCCCTCCCGCAACAACGTTTCCAAAGCATCGCCGTCAAACTCAGTCCGGGCGTGGTCATGGAGGACGTCCAGCGCGACCTCCTTCCCCGCGTCGAGGCCGTCTCGTTCGGCGGCGAGTGCCGCGAAGTCCTGGCTCTCTCGAGAGGCGAGAAAGGGATCTACGCGGTCCATGTCGAATCAGGCGAAAAGCTAGAAAGCGGCAAAGCCCCGGACACGACCGACGTGCCAGGCGCGTTCCTCTTCCACGCCGATCCCGCCGCGATCAAGGCCAGAGCGCTCGGCCCCCTCTGCGAAAAGCTCGCGCTCACCGCGC
This sequence comes from uncultured Chthonomonadaceae bacterium, assembly GCA_946479035.1. The sequence goes on from CAMLDW010000003.1 coordinate 20,374, forward strand.
TCGGCGGTTCCGACGGCTATCTCACGGGCCCGGCCCTCGTCGCCTCGCCGTGGCTGCGCGCGTACCGCGTCGTCTCGAACGGCCCAGCCGACCGCAAGCGGACGCAGGCAGCGCTCCAGCGCCTCGGCGCGCACGTCGCCGAAGTCAAGACCCGCGGCGTCAAGGAGCCTGCCGAGGCCATCCAGCGCCGCTTCCGGCCCGCCGGGGACCGCCCGCTTACTTTGGCCGTCTGGCCCCTCGGCAAGAGCCTCCGGCACACCCTCCTCGAGCAGGCCGCGCACCCTCCTGGTACCCCCTAAACTTACCGGGAAGAACTTCCGACAACCCTAATACGCCGCTTCAGCAAAGCTGGCGCAAACCTAGCCCAGGTTGTCAGAGATGCAGGTCAAGAACATCGAGTGCCAGATCGCGCAGGCCCAACTCCGTCGGTACCTTACGGGCGAGGAGATGCCCAACGCGATCGTCGGCGACCTTGAGACGCACCTCAAGCTCTGCCCCGAGTGCATGGACGCCGCGCAGACCCTTCGCGAGTCGCTCCGTGGGGCGCTGTCGAGCAAGATCACGGGCAAGCCCGAACCGCAGCAGCCCAAGCCGGAGAGGAAAGCGATCGCCCAGGCCGTCGCCACCGGCATGGCCGCCGTCCAGACCCAGGTGCAGACCCCGGCGGACCTGCTCAGCGCGCCCGACTCCGATTTCAAGCCCGCCAAGCCCAAGCGAAAAAGCTCGAACACGAAGACGCTGTTCTACAGCGGCGCCCTCGCGCTCGTGCTGATCCTGATGAGCACGATCTTCAAGGACCCGACCGCGCTCTTCGGCCCGCGCGCCTACGATTCACACAAGGACACCCCACCCGCAACGACCACCACTGATGGCGCCGCGCAGACCGACGCACAGCCTGACCAGACGCCGGGCAACGACGCCACGGCGAACGGCGCGGCTCCGATCGTCGGCGCGCTGGGCACCGACGGGCAGGCGACCGACCCACAAGCGGCGACGCAGACAGGACAGAACTCGGCGAGCGGCCCGCTCCAGACCAACGGCCTGATCGTGGCCGACTCGCTCACCGGCACCACCCTCGTCAATGCTGACCAGAAACAGGACCCGAAGCCGGACCCGGCCAAGGGCACTACCAAGCCGCAGACGAGGAAGAAACCGGTCAAGAAGACGCGGAGCAGCGCGATCGTCCACGTCAAGGTCTATCCGCCCGGAAAGTGATTCTCAGAACAGGACAGAGGACAAGAACAATGCGAAGAATCTTTGTGACCCTGCTTCTGGCGCTGGCGGCCTCCGCCTTCACCCAGGAAGCACAGCAGACAGCCCAACAGGACGTGCAGACGACGGAAGGCAAGGTGACGATCTCCTCGCGCGGTTCCGACGTGCGCAACGTGCTGTTCGACCTTTTCTCGCAGACGAAGCACAACTTCGTGCTCGAGCCGAACATCTATTTCGTGCTCTACCTCTCGCTCGCGGGAGTGGAGTTCCAAGAGACTCTCGACATCGTGTGCAACCTCGCGGGGCTCGACTATCAGATCGACAACGGCATCTACTACGTCGGCAAGAAGAAGCCCGGTGCGAGCCTCTTGCCAAAGGTCGAGCCGGAAGGCAACAAGCCGATCGCAGTGCAGAAGAAGGGCAAGCTCACCGAAGGAGAGCTGGCGAAGAAGCTGACCACAAGGTTTACCAAGACACTGCTCACCGACGTCTTCAAGTCGATGAGCGACCAGACGAAAGTCCAGATCCTCGTCGACGAAGACGTGCCGCTCTACAAGGTCGACGCGTACCTGATCGACACCTCGCTGCAGTACGCGCTGGAAGTCCTCATGCGCTCGACCGGGCTCAAGTACACGCTGACCGACGACAAGCAGGTCCGGATCAGCAAGGGCTAAACGATCTCCTCAGGACCAGGGCAAGGACGGCGGCTCCGCGCTAGTTGGCGGGGCCGCTCCGTTTAACCAGCACCCCGTTCAGCGTCTGCAGGCGCGCGTCGGCGGGGAACTTGGCCGCCAGCTCGCTGACGGCGCGGACCTCGGTCTCGCGCCAAGGGAACGGCGGTCCGATCGGAGCGCGCGACGCCTTTCCGACCTCGGCTGCCGCCTCGACGTCCATCCGAGTCGCCTGCAGCAGGCACCAAGCGTACAGGTAGCGCAGGAGAGGGTGCTCGCCGTGCCGCTGCGCCTCGTCGATCAGTCGCGCGGCCTCCTGGAAAAGGCCCGCCTCAACCAAAAGGTGGGCCGCTTCGTGCAGCGCGTCAGGGTCGCCCGCGAGCGGCGACAGCACCGCGCTCGGGTCTTTGCTCCTCCCCTGCGGCATCGAAAGGAAAGCCTCGGCGCGGAGCGCCGGCTCCAGCGGCGAGAGAGCGTGCGCCATCGTCAGGTCCTCGCGCTCGTCGTCCGCCTCGCCCGCGAGCCGCGCGAGCACCGCGCGCTGCCACCAAGCGAGCGGGTCGTCGCCGAGCGTCGCGAGCGCCGAGTCCACGTGCCCGAGTGCCGCCTTCAGGTCGCCGCCCCGCCCCGCACGGTTCGCCAGGGCGATGTACGCAGCACCGCGAAGCTGGAGCGGAAGAGAGGCTGGGTCTTCCGCACTCTCTTGCCACTGAGCCGGTTCGGCCTCAAGGGTCGTCCCGCCGGGCTGCGGGGCGAAAGGAGGCTCGAGCCGGAGGCGAAACGCGACGGTGTCCCTCGGGGCGAGCAACGATAGCGGCGCAAGCGCGATGGTGCGGTGTGAAGGGTCCGACTGCGCTCCCCCGATCGACAGCGAAAGACGGAACGGTCGGTGCCCGAGCGTGCGGTTGAACGCGCGCGCCTCCACCAGCAAAGCGGGGTCTTCATCCGAGAGCGTGAAGCAGACCTGCAGGCCGAGCCCCGTGCCGGGGGCCAGCGAGTACAGCAGCACAGCGGCGGGGCCCTCTTCGCTCTGCGGCGTATAGACCAAGTGGTTGAATGGCGCCATCGAGTCCCTCTCGGGATCGAGCGAGGCTTGTGCGCCGTGCTGCAGCCAAAGCCCCCGCGCGCCGCACCGCGAAGCCTCGATGCGCGAGGGCGCCGGTATCACGTGCGAGCCGGTTCGCTTGTCGAACAGCGCGAGCACGCGGCCGCCCAGAGAGGGCGCGATGCTCGCCCTGGTCCATTCGTTCTCCAGCACGACGAGCGGGACCGTCGTGCGCGCTTCCCCGCCAGCCGGACGAAGCAGCGGCAGCGGGTATGTGGCCAAAGACTCTGCGCCAGGGCCGAACGGGACCGGCTCGACGGAGGCGGCCACCAGCTCGATTTGGTCCTCAAAAGCGCGGCACGGCATGACGTCTAGGCTCCCAGCGGCGTCAAAATACTAGCGGGGAGCAAGGAGACAGTATGAAGTCCCGATGGGAGCGCGCGACGCCGATGCTGCAATGGGTGGGTGTGCCGCTCGCCGTGTTCGCCTTCTGCTTCTTCGTGCTAGGGCCCCACTTCAGCGGCAGCCAGCGTGGGTCAGGTTCCGCATCAGCGGGCTCCCAGCCGTCCGTCAAGGCGAACGAGGAGCCGATCAAGCCGGGCAAGCGCAAGTGGATCCCGGTCTCCCCGCCGCAAGTGAGCGTGACGGTCACCAGAACCCAGGTGGTCGGCGACGCGCCCACCCAAACGGGCCTCGGTACCGATCCCCCGCTCGACCAGTCGCCGCCCGACGGCACGACCGTGGACGAGGGCAGTTCGTCCGGCGCGATGACCCCTCCGACCAAGAGGACGGATAAGTCCGGGGGCACCGACCCGAAGAAGCCGGACGACAAAGGCAGCGGCGATACATTCAAGGGGATCGGGCACTAAAGGCCGAAGAACACCTCGGCGTTGGCCGTAGTCTGGGCCGCGCACTCCTCTTCGCCCGTGTCCCATAGCAGCGCAAGCTCCTTGTTGACGAGCGTCACCCACGCGGGCCTGTTTGGTTTCCCCCTGTGGGGGATCGGCGCCAAGTAAGGGCTGTCCGTCTCCAACACCACGCGGTCCCGAGGTGCGGACTTGAACACCTCTCGCAGCATGGCGTTCTTGGGGAAGGTGAGCGGGCCGTCCACTCCGAGGTAAGCGCCCAGCTCCAGGGCGCGGCGCGCTTGGTCCGCGTCGCCAGAAAAGCAGTGGAACAGATACGGCAGCGGCCTTCGCTCCTCCAAGAACGTAAGCAGTTCGTCGTTGGCGTCCCTGCAGTGGAACACCACCGGCTTGCCCCGTTGCTCCGCCAAGTCCAGGTGGTCTTCAAGGCACGCGTACTGCTGCTCGGGGGTCGCCTTGTCCCAAAAAAAGTCGAGCCCGACCTCACCGATCGCGACGGCCTTCGGGCTTTGCAGCATCGCATCGATCGCGCCAAGCCGCCCCCTCGTGTATCCCGCAGCGCAAGTAGGGTGCCAGCCGACGACCGCGTAGACCCCCTCGCGCGACTCGGCCAGAATCACGGCACTGCGGCTCGAAGCCTCGTCGATCCCCACGACCACCACGCGGTCCACCCCGGCCGCGCGCGCCTCGGCTAACGTTGCTTTCGGGTTGGGGAATGCCTTGGCGTCGTTCAGGTGGCAGTGGGTGTCGACAAGGCGCACGGCGTCGGTTTACCAGTTTCGGGACGGTAAACCCTGCCTATCGGATTCGCGTATCCTCTTGCTGCGTGTTCGCCGGCAGATCGAGGTCCAGCAAGCGGTTCCCCAACCTCGCCGACTACCTGCGCAAGGTGGTCGACAGGCGGCTAGGCCGCGTCCAGCGCCTTTCTACCCTCCTCGGCTGCGGCATCGTCTCGCTGACGACACCGATTTTCGCGCTCGCCTTCGGGCTAGGGTTCCAGAGCGTCGGCGCCGGGCTGCTCGCCGCGACGCTCGCCATGCCGGCGAGCGTGTTCGCCTGGTACCTCGTCGACAAAAAGCTGCGGACGCCGCACTCGCCGGAAGAGGAGCGGCGCATGGAAGCGTGGAAGGCCTGCAGTTCGATGCTCGGCGTCGAACAACAGCGGCGGCTCCACAAGCTCATGGACCCTTCGATGTCGCAGCTCTTGGAGGCGTGCGCCTACCACTACGCGCGCATCGACGGCGCGGTCTCGGGCGAGTTCTGGAACAACGAAAAGCTGCCGGCGCACTGGCGCTCCGTGCGGAGCCAGGCCCTGGAGGCGGCGGACCAGGCGATGGAAGAGCTCGTGATGCTCGCCGTGCCCTGCATGGGCGAGCCGGAGGCGGACCGCGGCAAGGTGATCAAGGAGGCGGTCGAGGACTTCTTCGACATGGACATCGTCTCGGCGATCGGGAGCATCCGCGACGCCGCCACCTCGGACTGGACGCGCTACGCGCACCGCAGCCCGCACGCGACCGTCGCGTTCCAGGCCGGGCGTGCGATCGCGGAAAGACTAAAGACCCTCGCGGACCAGATCGAGGCCAAGACGAGCGAGGTAGCCGTGGAAAGCGGCGCGGTCATGGAGGCCGCGAACGCCACCGACTCGCTCGACATCGTCCTGCGCGAGATTACAGCGGTCAAAGAGGCCGAGGAAGAGCTCCAGCAGAGGATCAAGGAAACCGAGTAACCGCCCTCCGGGGAGGGCACCGCACCGGGGAGGGTGGCGCCGCAGTTGTGGTGCAGGCCTCCTGGCCTGCGCCTGGCCGCGCCGCTCCCTCTCCCTTGGGAGAAGGCCAGGGGGAGGGCGCCGCTCCGCGGCACCGAGGATGGAGGGCCGACCTCCTGGGCGGCCTCTGCACCGCCTCAAATGCCACGGTCGGTGAGGGCACCGCGCCTGCCACCTACGCCTCGCGGTCCATCACGAACCGCGCCACGGTCTCAAGCAGAGTGCGGTCGTCGGAGAAGGGGAGCGGTTCCAGCGCCTTGAGCGCCTGCGCGACGAAACCTTCCGCGCGGTCGGAAGCCGCATCGAACGCCCCACGCTCGGCCATCCACGAAACCAGCCGCTGCACGTCCTCCTCGGTGACGCCGTTTCCGAACTTCGAGGCCGCGAAGCTCGCCTCGCCTTCGTCCAGCAGGGGCAACAGATAGATCAGCGGCAGCGTGGCCTGCCCCTCGCGGAAGTCCGTGGCCCGCGGCTTTCCGGTCTTGGCCTGGTCCCCGCGAAAGTCGAGCAGGTCGTCCACCACTTGGAAAGCAAGCCCAAGGCTGTGGCCGTACGCGCCGAGCGCGTCCTCGGTCGCCCCGTCGGCGCCCGCCATGCGCGCCCCGGTCCGGCAGCAGCACTCGATGAACGCAGCGGTCTTCATCCTCAGCACCCGCATGTGCTCCTCCTCCGTCAGCCCAATGTCGCCCCGGCACTCGATCTCACGCACCTCGCCCTCGGCCATCTCCACCACCGCCTCACTGACCAAACGGATGATCGAGATGTCGCTGTGCCGCGCGAGGAGCCCCATCGCCTTGGCGAGCAGCACGTCGCCGCTCAGCACGGCGGCCGTGTTGCCGTGCGCGGCGCTGGCCGTCGGCACGCCGCGCCTCGTCCTGGCCTCGTCGATCACGTCGTCGTGCACCAGCGTCGCCATGTGGATCATCTCGAGCGCGGCGCCGACGTGCACGAGCCGCCCGCGGTCGAACGCTAGCCCCGTCGCGCGTGCGGCGATGACCGCAAGCGCGGGCCTCAGCCGCTTTCCGCCCCCGAGCAGGGTCTGCGACCCGCAAGCCTCGACGGTCGCGACCTGCGAGCCGACTTCGCGCTGCAGGACCTCTTCCGCCTCCGCCACGGCCGCCCCGACTTCGAGCACGACGGTCGGGGAGACCTGGTCCTGCACGGCTTGGAAGAACGTCGCGGTGCTCACGGCTTCACACCCCAGTGCATGCACACGTTGCCGAAGAAGAAGTCGCGGAGCTGGACGTCTCGAAATCCTGCCTGCTCCATCGCCGCCTTCATCTGATCTCGGTCGAGAAACCGCTGGGTGCTCTCCGGCAGGTACCGGTAGGCGCGCGAACGGCCGAACAGGCGACCGACGAACGGTGCGACCCTCTTGAACGCCGCCTCGTTGACTCTGCCGAAGAGCTTCGCCCTGGGCCTTGCCATGTCGAGCGTGACGAACCGGCCGCCCGGCTTCAGCACCCTGGCCGCTTCGCGCAGCGCAGCGCCGATGTCCGGCACGTTCCGCAGCCCCCAGCCGACCGTCACCGCGTCGAACCGCCCGCTCGCGACCGGCAGCCTGCACGCGTCGCCGAAGCTGAACTGCGCGGCTGGCATCTTCCTCCTCGCGACCTCGAGCATCGGCGCGCAAAAGTCGATCCCGAGCAAGGTCCCTTTCTGATCCACTGAGCCCGCAAGAGCCTTCATGAAGTCCCCTGTCCCCGTGCACACGTCCAGCGCCGCGTCCCCAGCCTCGAGCCCAAGCACCTCGACCGCGGCACGCCTCCACCGCCGGTGCAGCCGCAAGCTGATCACGTCGTTAAACCGGTCATAGGAGGGCGCGAGGTCCGCGAATATCTCGCGCACCACCGACCGCTTCTCTTCGCCCTCCGCCAGCCAGGGCGTCTTCTGCGCTGTGGTCCCCATCCCTCGCCGGACGCACTTTACCCGTCCTATCGAGCCTGTTTTACGAACTTTCAGAATCCGGTGAAAGCAGGTTCGAGGGTGTTTGGGACCGTTGGAGGGGGGCGCAACCCTGCGGGGCGGGGGCGGATAGGAATATAGTGAGGGAGCGCAGAGATGCTGTCGATCTACATCGTGCTGGGGGTGATAGGAGGGGGGTTGATCCTACTTTCGGCGCTCGGCGCGATCGGTCACGACGACGCTGGGTTTGACGCCCACCACGGTGTCGACCTGCACCACGACGCGCACGGCCTGAGAGACTCGGGGGACGTGTGGCTGCCGTTCCTCAGCCTCCGGTTCTGGATCTACGCGTTTGCGTGCTTCGGGCTGATCGGGATCCTTGCGACGGTGCTTTCCAGCGCGAAGGAGCCGACGATCGGGTTCGTGGCGACGGGGACCGGTCTGGTGATGGGTTTCGTGGCCGCGTGGGCGTATCGGGCGATCTCGAAGTCGGAGGTGCACGGGGGCGTGGGAGCGGACGACCTGATCGGTGCGATGGGTAAGGTGATGGTGCCTGTGGCGAGCGACAAGACGGGCCGGGTGCGGGTGCTCGTCAAAGGGGACACGATCGACATGCTGGCGCTCTCGGAGGGTTCAAGGATCGAGGCAGGGGAGGAGATCGTGGTGACGGGGGTCGAGAACGACCGCGCGCTGGTCGCGCGCAAGGCGGAGTGGCTAGGCGAGTAACCGATGAGTTGGGACGAACTTTTGCACGTTGATTTGTTGTGGGTGTTGGTAGGGGCTTTCGGGTTCCTCGCCTTCATGCTCGTGATCATCGCTTTCGTGCGCTCGCTGCTGAAGGTATGCGCGCCGAACGAGGCGATCGTGGTGACGGGGCGCAGGCAGCGCACGGCGGACGGGAGGGAGCGCGGATCGACCGTCACGATGGCCGGCAGGGAGTGGATATACCCGCTGCTCAACGAGATGGACCGGATGCCGCTCTCGCTGATGGAGGTGCCGATCGCGGTTCACAACGCGTATTCGAAGGGCGGGATCGCGATCAACGTCGAGGCGATCGCGAACGTGAAGGTCTCGAGCGACGAGGTGGTGATCCACAACGCGGTCGAGCGATTCTTAGGTCGGGAGACCGGCGAGATCAGGCGCGTCTCGAAGGAGACGCTGGAGGGGCACCTGAGGAGCGTCATCGCGAACTTGACGCCCGAGCAGGTGAACGAGGACAGGCTGCGGTTCGCCGAGGCGCTGCAGAGGGAGTCGGAAGAGGACCTGAAGAAGCTCGGGCTCCACTTGGACACGCTCAAGATCTCGCACGTCGCGGACGAGCTGGGCTACCTCGACGCGACGGGGCGAAAGGCGATCGCGAACATCATCCGCGCGGCAGAGATCGCGGAGTCGGACGCCAAGCGCGCGGCGGAGCAGGCGGAGTCGCAGAACGCGGGGCGCGCGAACGTGCGGCGGGCCGAGGCGGACGCGGCGATAGCGAAGATGCGCAACGAGCTGCGCCGGATCAAGGCGGACCTCGAGTCGAGGGTCAAGTCGGAGGAGGAGCGCACGGCCGCAGCCGCGCGCGAGGCCCGCGCGGTTGCCGAGCAGCACATGCAGAAGGTCCGCGCCGAGCTGGAGGGGATCCGGCTGCAGGCGGACAAGGTGCTGCCGGCCGACGCCGACAGACAGGCGCAGGAGTTCAAGGCGCGGGGCGAGGCGGCGGAGATCCGCGAGCGGGGCCGGGCGGTGGCCCAAGCTCTCGCACTGATGTACGCGGCGTGGCAAGAGGCGGGTCCGAGCGCGTTGCAAATCTCGATCATCGAGGACCTCGAGTCGATCATGGACAGCGCGCTCAAGGGCGTGCGAAAGGTGGACGTGAAGTCGCTGAGCGTGATCGACGGCGGGGACGGGCGGACGCTGCGGAACTACATCGCGGCTTATCCGGCGATGTTGGGCGAGGTGTTCGCGGCGGTCAACAATACCGTCGGCATCGACATACCCGGCGCGCTCTCAGGAAAGGAGGACAAGTCTAAGTGAACCTGTTTTCGATCGCTATCGGCGTTGTGGTGACGCTCGTCATTGCGCTGGTGTTCAGCCTGACGAACCTTTTGCACCGGTGCCCGCCGAGCGAAGTGCTCATTTTTGCCGGAAGCAGGCGGCGGGTCGGCAACCGGACCTTCGGCTACCGGCTGATCCAGGGCGGCCGCGGCTGGCGCAAACCGTTCTTGGAGAAGGTGTATTCGCTCGATCTGACGAACATGATCATCGACCTGGTGGCGACGAACGCTTACGCCAAGGGCGGCGTGCCGCTGAACGTGCAGGGGGTGGCGAACGTGAAGATCGCGGGTCACGAGCCGGTGCTCAACAACGCGATCGAGCGGTTCTTGGGCAAGACGCGGATGGAGATCATGGGTATCGCGAAGGCGACGCTGGAGGGCTCGTTGCGCGGCGTGCTGGCGACGCTTACGCCGGAGCAGCTGAACGAGGACCGGAGCGCGCTGGACGAGCAGATCGTGCAGGAGGTGGAGGCGGACATGACGACGCTCGGGCTGGTGGTGGACACTCTGAAGATCCAGAACATCACGGATGACGTTCACTATCTGGACTCGATCGGCCGGATCAGGAACGCGGAGCTGCTGAGTTCGGCGCGGATCGCGGAGGCCGTGGCACACGCGGACTCGATCTTCCGAAACGCGGAGAACAGCGAGCAGGAAGTGAACGCAGAGGTCACGGCAGCGATAGCGGTGGCGAACGCGACGGCGGAGAAGAACCTCGTGGACATCATTTCGCGGCGGGCGGCGGTGGTCGCGGAAGAGCAGGCCGCTGTGGCGGCGCTCTCGGCGCAGGCCGAGGCGGAGGTCGAGGTGCAGAAGGCTCGGATCGACCAGGTGCGGAACAGGCTCGAGGCGGACGTCGTGCAGCCAGCGCGCGCGGGGTGCGAGGCGATGGAGCAGCAGGCGAAGGCGAGCGTCGCGCCGATCATCGAGGACGGGAAGGCGCGCGCGGAGGCGCTGCGGAGCATGTCGACGAGCTGGAAGGCCGCGGGGGACCAGGCGCGCGAGATCTTCCTGCTGCAGAAGATCGGGCCGGTGATCGACAAGATCACGGACTCGATCAGCGCGGCGAAGATCGACAAGGTGACGGTGATCGACTCTGCTGCGATGGGCGGCGCGAACCCGGCGCGGCTGCTTGCGCTTTCGGAGCAGGTGAAGGAGGTCTTCGGGATCGACGTGGTTGCGAAGCTGCAGGAGATGGCCGGGCCGCGGCGGGAGCAGGTTGCGCCGGTGGTGCAGGTGATCGCGCAGGCTCCGGAGAAGAAGCGGGCGGATGTGAGCGACGGTCCTCCGCCGAAGCAGAAGTAGGGGTAGGGCGTCGCGCTTGGATTGTCGCTCGCCTGTGGCGGATCGCCGCCCTAACCTTTGCGCTGGCGGGCTCTCAAACGCTGACCCCCACCCTGACCTTGGCGCGGGCGAGGTCTCCGCTGGAGACTTCGCGCGGCCAATCCCAAGGGGGAGGGAATGGCGCGCGGCAAATCCCAAGGGAGAGGGAACGGTCCATAATGAGGTCAGTCCGCCGAAGCAGAAGTAGCCTCGTTGCCTCTAGCCGCCGTCGATGATTCTTAGCATTCCAGCGGTGGACATTTTAAGTCGGATGTCGCCAAACCAGCGGTTTCCTGGGCTGAAGAGGTCGTATGCGGCGGAGGTAAGGCGGCGGTAGGCGTAGGCCCCATCTGTAAGCGGGTCGGTGCGAGCTTCTTGCGGCAGGTCGGCGAGCGTTTCGGGAAGCGAGCCGGTCTCCCATCGAGCCTTCGCGATGAGCGCGTGGACTCGGAGGAGCCTTCGTTGTTCGCGCCAGATGATGGCGATCTCGATCCGGCGCTCCGGCCCGTAGGTCGTCAATATGTTTGACAGAACTGGATCGCTTGTGAGTTTGTCAGGGCTTAGCCGGCCCTTTGCCTTGGTCCATGTGCTTTCCGGCTGAGAAAACAGTGACGCAAGGCCCGCCGAGCCCAACTGCATGACCCCCTGCCACTGCCGGCGCAACATGGCGAAGTCTGCACCTTGTAAGTCGTCGCTCGATGTGTAAGCGGAGAGCTTGTCGATCGCGACCTCCTTCGGCTCTCCCATCACGCGTTCGATCTCGGCAGAATCGGTGTCCCACTGACGCTCAAGCACTGAGGCATCTGGGATCTTTATGCGCGCGATGATCTGTTCGGCTGCAGGCAGAGAGATCGCCATGTAATTGTCGTGGAAGACGGCGAGTGCAATCGAGTCGCTGGCCCTTGCGACATAGAGGCCTAGAATAGCTGTGCAGCCACGAAGCGTGTCGGACATTTCGAGAATCGTCAGGAGCGTGTCGGTCGCTTGATTCGACAGCCCGTTTGCAAACTGCACGCGTGCGAGCTGGGAAAGAGCCTTTGAAACGTTCTTGATCGCCGGCAAGACGTTTTGCGCGGCCGGGGTGGTCGGCATAGTTGCGGCGAACTGGTTGCCTCGCTTGACCAGGCTCAGAATCTCGCCAGTTCGACTCGACCGTTTTACTTGAATCGACAGCAGAGTCTGGCCCGTGCCTTGCACTTCGGACGGTGTAACGAGCACTTGCCCGTACGCAGTAACGAGGTCGTTCGCCCGAACGTAGAACTCGAGGGCGTTTTGACCGGTCGGTGCGGGAAAGACTCTGGGAAAGAGTGGTTGTGCTTTCTGCGCAGCCTGGGTGGCCCCATTGTTTGGCGCCGAACTGAGATTTGCCGCCCCTAAAGCTGCAGCCACGATTAGCGTGTACAGCATGGATCCAGTCTAACACAGTTGGACGCGCTTCGCCGGCATTGCCAAGGGCGGGCTCTCAACCGCTGACCCCCGTCCTAACCTTGGCGCGGGCGAAGTCTCCGCTGGAGACTTCGCGCGGCCAATCCCAAGGGGGAGGGGATGGCGCGCGGCCAGGCGCAGGCCAGAGGCCCGCACCACAATTGCGGCGGCGGCCTCCCCACGCTCCTTAGGCCGCCCAGGAGGTCGGCCCTCCATTTTCGGTGCTGTGGAGCGGGGCCCTCCCCGGATGCGGAGTGCGCAGCGTGACCCCCACCCTGACCTTGGCGCGGGCGAGGTCTCCGCTGGAGACTTCGCGCGGCCAATCCCAAGGGGGAGGGGACGGCGCGGCCAGGCGCAGGCCAGAGGCCCGCACCACAATTGGGAGCAGCCAGGAGGACTGCACCACAATTCGGAACGGCACCAACCCCTGCCCCGCTCGAACCAGGGAACAAGCATCCCTGGTTCGAGGAGAGGGCGGCTATGGCAGCCCGAGGGGTGCGAAGAGGTCGACGGCATGGCCGTCGGGGTCGAGGACCTGCGCGTAGCGCTGGCCCCAGAAGGCGTCCCACGGCTCCTTTTTGCCTTTGAACCCGGCGGCGAGGACTCTCTTGTAGACCTCGTCCACGCCGGCGGGCGTGCCGCAGTGGAAGGCGAGCCCGATGCTGTTCCCGCTCGGCCTTTTCCAGTCCGGGTCGAAGCTGCCGACGACCTCTTCGGTGTCGAGCATCAGCCGGACGCCGCTCGGGAGGACGGCCTCGAAGTGCGGCTCGTCGCCGGGATCGCCAAAGGGAACCCCTAGCAGGCGATAGAAGGCGACGGAGCGGGGCACATCGGCGACCACGATCCCGATGGCGTCCAGTGAGGCAGACATGGCGCTATTGTAGCCGACTAGCGCACAAATGTCTACTTCTTTTGGGGCAAAACGCGAATTCTTCGCTCTGGCTCGAGGCCGACGGCCTCGCCGAACATCTTCTGTTTTTCCAGCTCTCGGTGCTGGAGCTTTCGGACGCGGGCGTTCTGGGGTGCGAGCTCGAAGGGTTTGCCGGTCTGCCTGACGGTCTCGATGGCGCGACCGACCTCCTGCATGGCGGACTCCTCGGCTTCGGGGTTGCCGCCGAAGCTGTTAACCACTTGGTCGAGCGCGCTGGCGATCTGCGAGAAGGTGTTCGACTTTACTACGATCGTGGGAAGGGGCCGGTCGAGCTCTCGCAGCTTCTTGGGCTTGTTCAAGAAAGTGGAGCGGATCGCGATGACGGCGTCGGCCTGGGCGATGTCGTTCGTGATGTAGGCGGGCGCGTTCGACTCGCGGATGGCGCGTTCGAGGCGCGTACGCGCGATGCCGTAGGGGTAGACGCGCACGACGTTCCTCGGCGGCCTTTCGCGGGGCCTTGTGGGCTTTGGGTCATCGGTGCGGGAGGGTCTTTCCGGTGCGCGGGCGAGCGAGGGGAAGCGCTCGTTGAAGCCGTTCTCGTCGATATCCGGTGCGGACTCTTTTTGCACGACCTCGACGGCGCCCTCGCCGGTGCGGACGCGGATCTCGGGCCTGGGGGCGATGCCGCGGAGCATGAGGTCGACTGTCTTTTGGACGTCGTGGTGGACTGCGAGGCGGTCGAAGTCGTGGAGCTCGATGACGACGTCGAAGGTGGGCGGCGCCTTGCGCTCGAGCACGGTCTTTTGGGTGCCGCGGCGCCGGGCTTCGTCGTCGCTGAGGGTGACGGCCTGGATACCGCCGACGAGGTCGCAGAGCGACGGGTTGAGCATGAGGTTTTCGAGGGACTGGCCGTGGGCTGTGGCGATGAGCTGGACGCCGCGCTCGGCGATCGTGCGCGCGGCGAGGGCCTCAGCCTCGTTTCCGATCTCGTCGATGACGATGACCTCGGGCATGTGGTTTTCGACGGCCTCGATCATGACGTTGTGCTGCAGGCCGGGGTTTTTGACCTGCATGCGGCGCGAGGTGCCGATGGCGGGGTGCGGCACGTCGCCATCGCCGCCGATCTCGTTGGAGGTGTCGACGATGACGACGCGCTTGCCAGCCTCGTCGGCGAGCACGCGCGCGACCTCGCGGAGCTTGGTGGTCTTACCGATGCCCGGCTTTCCGAGGATAAGGATGGACTTGCCGGAGCGGACGATGTCGTCGATGATGTCGATCGTGCCTTCGAGCGCACGGCCGACCCGGCAGGTGAGGCCGATCACTTTCCCGTGGCGGTTGCGGATTGCGGAGATGCGGTGCAGGGTGCGCTCGATTCCGGCGCGGTTGTCCTCGCCGAACTCTCCGAGCGACTTGACGACGTAGTCGAGGTCGTGCTCGCTGACGACGAGGTTTGGCCAGCGCTCCATGGATTCGAGGAATCGCGCCTCGGCGGGGCGGCCGTAGTCGAGCACGACCTCGATGAGGGAATTGAGGTCGGGGCGCTCGTGGAGCTTTTCTCTCACGACGGGCGGTAGGACGTCAAGCAGCTTGGAAAGGCCGTTGAGCTGGTTAGCCATGGGGAGACACCTATTCTGACGAATGATTCGCGCCTTCCTGATGCGTATCCGGGGCGGACGGCTTATCTCGGGCGCGAGGTGAGCTTGACGGTGACCGTCCGGTTCTGGCCCCGCGACCAGAGCTTGATCTCAACTTCGTCCCCAGGCTTTTTTTCCATAGTGGCGCGGTGGAAGTCCACGTTGGAGTAGATGCGCCTGCCGTCGATCTCAAGGATGACGTCGTACTCCTTGATGCCGGCCTTGTCCGCTGGCAGGCCAGGGTAGGACTGGGAGACGACGACCCCGTATTCTGGCGGGTTCTTCGACTCGGTCAGCATTGCGAGGGTCTCTCGGTCTTGGGGGACGACGAGGGAGAAGGTGGGGGGCGCGGGCTCGATTCCGAGGATGGCGTACTGGACCGCGCCGAACTCGATGAGGTCGTGAACGACGCGCTTGACGTGCTTGGCAGGGATGGCGAAGCCGACGCCGGAGGCGACGTGCGCGTAGGTGGCGATGGTCGAGTTGATGCCGATGACCTCGCCGTTGACGTTGCAGAGCGGCCCTCCGGAGTTGCCGGGGTTGATGGCGGCGTCGGTCTGGATGGCGTCGATGAGGAGCGACTGCTCGGCGGTCTCTAGCCATCGGTTCTTGCTGCTGACGACGCCGACGCTGACGGAGTTGTCGAAGCCGAGCTGGTTGCCGACGGCAAGGACCCAGTCGCCGACCTGCATGGCGCTGCTGTCGCCGAAGGTTGCGGGGACGAGGTTGTTGGCCTCGACCTTGACGACGGCGAGGTCGCTCAGCTCGTCCATGCCTATGACTTTGGCGTCGTACCCCTTGCCATCGCTAGTCTTGACGGTGACGACGTCGGCGGCGATGGGGGTGTCGCGGCGGTTGGGGTTGCGCACGACGTGGGCGTTGGTGACGATATAGCCGTCGGACTGGACTACGACGCCTGAGCCGCTGCCGGCCGGGAGGAGCTGGGTCTCGCCGATGAGCGACTTGGTGCGCATGGCTGTATCGATGCTGACGACGCTGGGCACGACTCGGCGTGCGGCCTCGGTGAAGTCGAACGGCGCGCCAGCGCCGAGATTCGCGTTGGTGAGCGGCGCGCGGCCGCCCGCAGGGCCGCTCGCCGCCTGGCGCGATTCCACCACACGGTTGAGCCACAGGGCGCCGAAGACCCCGCCGAAGACCGCGACGAAGATGAGCAGCGCGGACTTGAGCGAGAGGTTGGCAGGCACGGTGCCTTACTATACGGCGGCGGGGCTCCGTGGAGTTTCGTGCCCAAAGGTAGACTTTGGCCCTTGCAGGCGCCTCCGACCCCACTCGTCGGACTCACTTCCACCGAGCTTCAGCAGACGATGGTCGGCATGGGCGAACGCGCCTTCCGGGGTCGGCAGCTGGCCTCGTGGGTGTATAGAAAGGCGGTGCGCGAGGTCGGGGAGATGCTGGACCTGCCGGCGCCGTTGAGGGAGCAGATCTCTCAAAAGTTCGTGGTGAACCCGCTTGTCGTCGCGGAGCACCTGAAGGCTTCGGACGGCGTCGAGAAGCTGCTGGTGCACGGGGGCGACGGCGAGGTGTTCGAGTGCGTGCTGCTGCCGTACAAGGAGCGCGTGAGCTGCTGCCTTTCTTCGCAGGTCGGGTGCCCGATGGGGTGCACTTTCTGCGCGACGGGGCTCGGCGGTTTCGACCGCAACCTGAGCGCGGGCGAGATCGTGGGGCAGTATCTTTTGCTGCAGTCTTTCGCGAAGCGCAGGATCGGGCACGTGGTGTTCATGGGGATGGGGGAGCCGATGCTCAACCTTGACCAAATGGTGAAAGCGATGGCGCTGTTGCACGACGAGGTGGGGCTGAGCTACCGGCACATGACGGTCTCGACGGTCGGGCTCGTGCCGCAGATCGAGGAGCTGGCGGAGCTGGGACTGCCGATCCACCTGGCTCTGTCGCTGCACTCGCCGTTCGACGAGGTGCGCGACCGGCTGATGCCTGTGAACCACAAGTGGCCGGTGGCGGTGGTGGTGCAGGCGATGCGGGACTATTCGCGCGCGACGGGGCGCAAAGTGACGTTTGAATACCTATTGATCGACGGAGTGAACGACACTCCCGAGCAGGCCGACGCGCTGGCGGGGCTGGTGAAGGGAGTCCCGTCGGTGGTGAACCTGATCCCGTTCAACAAAGTGGAGACGGAGCAGGGGTTCGCGCGTCCGAAGCGTGAGAGGGTTCAGGCTTTCCGGCGGCGTTTGGAGTCGCACAAGGTGAACGTGACCGAGCGGGTCGAGCGGGGGCACGACATCGCTGCGGCGTGCGGGCAGCTCGCTGGGCGGCACAAGGGACGGTTTGCAAGGAGGCAACAGACATCAGAGCTCAAGGTTGTGTCTTAGCGCTGGCGGCCTGTCTCGCGGCAGGGTGCGGTTCGGGACGCTCGGACGCGGGCGGGGGCGGGGCGAAGAAGCCGGACGAGCCCGGGACGGTGGCGATCCAGTCCGGGCCCGTCGAAGGCGAGCTTCCGGGCGCGTGGACGATGAAGGCCAAGGACTCGAGCATGAAGTTTCAGGGCCAAGAGGAGTCGACGGCGATAGTTCGCGGGGTCACCGGGCAACTCCTAAAGGGCGGGAAGGTCGCGAGCAACTTCGTGGCCGAGTCGGGGCAGGCCGACACTAGGACCGGGGTGCTGGTCCTGACCGGCAACGTGCGGGTCACGGCCGAGGGCAGGGGGATGTACCTGGTGGCGGACAAGCTGACCTACGACAAGAACAGGGCCCTGATCTTCGCCGAAGGGCGGGTGGAGGTGCGGTCGGACGCATGGTTGTCGGGCCCTTTCGCTAAACTGGTCGCGACGCCTGGGCTGGAGAAGGTCGGGACCCCGGACAGGTTTGAAAAATGAAGGTGAAACGGAGTTTGCTCTTGGTGGCCGTAGGATGCGGCGCTTTGGCTTTTGCGGTGCTGCAGCAGGTGGCGCAGAAGTACGTGCTGCTCGACGACAAGAAGGGCGGGTTCAAGGTCTATGACGTAGAGAGCGCGCTGACTTCGTTCGTGCCGAACGGGGACGTCGAGTTTGACGCCAGCGGCCGGCCGATGAAGGGGTTCTCGAAAGAGCAGGGGCTGTCGTTCTCTGCACTGAAGATGGAGGGTCTTGCTTCGCGGACGGACGCGGGCTCGTTCAGGATCAAGCGAGGTTCGGCGAGCGGCTCGGTGGTGGTGGACCTAGCGAGCAGCGCCGACTCCGGCGCGACGGCGACCAAGAGCCATGTGGAGAGCGAGCTGGCGACGCTCGTCGAAGGCGCCGACAGCACGACGATCACCCTGCCCTCGACGTTCCTGTTCAGCAACCACGTCTCCTCGGCGAAGGTGGACCGGCTGCTAGAGCTGCGCGCGCCGAGCGGCACGTTCGTGCTTCCGCTCCTCGACCAGGCCAACGGCACGAACAACCCGTTCCAGTCCGCGGACGTGAAGGGGCCGATCGACATTACGGTCGACTCCAAGATGACCGAGGCGAAGGGGACGAACCGGCAGTACGTGAAGCTCCGCGCAGACAAGATGACCTATGACGGGAAGACGAGGATCCTGCGGCTCGACGGCCATATCACGGGCGACGTGGAGGGGACTCCCGCGACCGGGAAGGGGTATTCGATGACCGTCAACGCGGAGTGGGTGACGATCGAACTTGACGAGAACTCGGCGGTGAAGCAGGTCCGGTCCGGGATCGGCACGGCGACGGGCAAGGGCGGAGGTCAATGAAGATCACGGCCGAGAACCTGGCAAAGGCGTACAAGGGCCGGCGCGTGGTAGACGGCGTGAGCTTCAGCCTCGACCAGGGCGAGGTGGTCGGACTGCTGGGGCCGAACGGGGCTGGCAAGACGACGACGTTCTATATGATCACAGGCCTGGTCCAGCCGACGGAGGGGCGCGTGCTGTTCGACAGCGAAGTCGTGACGGGCTGGCCGATGTACAGGCGCGCACGTGCTGGGGTCGGGTACCTGGCGCAGGAGAGCAGCGTGTTCCGCAACTTGAACGTGGAAGACAACATCCGGCTGGTGCTGGAGGCGGCCGGGAAGAGCCACAAGGAGATCGAGGAGAAGGTCGCGCAGCTGACGCGGGACCTGCACATCGACAAGATCGCGCGCTCGAAGGGGCGCGTGCTCTCGGGCGGGGAGCGTCGGCGGGTCGAGATCGCGCGGGCCCTGGCGACCGAGCCGAAGTTCATCCTGCTCGACGAGCCGTTCACCGGTATCGACCCGGTGACGATCGAGGAACTGCAGGCGATCATCGCGCGGCTGAGCAGGCAGAAGATCGGCATTCTGATCACGGACCACAACGTGGCGGCGACGCTCTCGATCACGGACCGGAACTACATCCTGATCGACGGCAAGATCATCGCGGAGGGCGACCGGCGGGCGATCGAATCGAACGAGCTGGTGCGAAGGCACTACTTGGGCCAAGGGTTCGAGCTCAGTGGCAGGGGCCGGGAGTGAGACGGGTCGACCGACTGATCATCGGCGAGCTGTTGGCGCCGTGGGCATTCGGCGTGGCGGTCTTCACGGTGCTGGTTTCGGCGGGGCAGTTCCTTTACCAGATCACGAACTACCTGGCGCAGGGCGCGAGCGTGTGGGCGACGCTGCAACTGATGCTCTTTTTGCTTCCGGGCGTGATCGCCAAGACGTTTTCGATGTCGGTGCTGCTGGCGACGCTGCTGGCGTTCGGGCGGTTGAGCGGCGACAGCGAGATCGTCGCGCTGCGCGCGGGCGGGATCAGCATCTCTCGGATCATGCTGCCTGTGGGGTTGTTCGGGGCGTTCGTCTCGCTGTTGGCGCTTGGTTTCAACGAGCTGGTCGTGCCGGGCTCGACGTACCAGGCGCTGCAGATCCGGATGAACCTGGACAAGGAGCAGAAGGAGCGGAAGGACCAGGCGACGTCGCGGCCGATCTATGAGAAGGGCAAGCTGACGATGATGCTGGTGGCGCGGGACTTCGACATCGCGACCAGGATGCTGCGCGGGGTGAACCTTCTGATGTACGGCAAGGACGGGAAGCTCGATCGCGTGTTCTCCGCCGACGAGATGGTCTACAACAGCGACGGCGACTGGCGGATCCCCCAGGGCGGGGACTTGCAGGACCTGCGATCGGGCGCCCGCTTCAGCTTTAAGGGGCCGGTGCTACCGACGGAGGTGCCGAACCCGGACGTGACGCCTGAGGACCTGATCACGCAGGCGCTGAAGGACCTCGACGCGCTGAGCATGGCGGACATGAAGAAGCAGATAGAGCGGCAGAGGGCGCTGCCGGACTACGACAAGAAGCAGGTTTCAAACCTGGAGTTCGGGCTGTGGAACAAGATCGCTCTGCCGCTGGCGGCGCTGGTGTTCGGTCTGGTCGGTGCGCCGCTGGGGATCCGGAACCACCGGGCCGGGACGGCGACGGGGTTCGCGCTGAGCGTCGTGATCATATTTGGGTACATGATGTTGTCGAACGCGATGTCGATCATGGCGCAAGGAGGGCGCATTCCGGCCTACATGGCGAGCTTTACTCCGATCGTGATCGGCTTGGCGGTCGCAATTGTGCTCATCCAGCGTCGTAACTAGCAGTGAACGTCAGCGTCTGGGTAGTGGTCTTGTTGGTGCTGCTGAGCGGCGGCATCGCGGCATTTGGCGACTGGCTGGGCCGGCGGCTGGGGAAGAAGCGGCTGCGGTTCGGTCGGCTGCGTCCCAAGCACACGGCCATTGTGGGCACGGCGATCGCGGGGATGCTGACGACGCTCGTTACGATCTTGCTGCTCTCTTTGGTGAGCGAGCAGGTGCGCGTGTGGCTGGTGCAGGGGACGAGCGTTCAGAAGCGGCTCAAGGAGACCTCGGGCAACCTCGACAGGGCGACGGCGCAGCTGCAGCAGCGGCAGAAGGACCTGACGGACGTGCGCGGGCAGTTGCAGGACGAGCAGGCCAAGCTGGCAGAAGAGCAGGCGAAGGTCGCAGCGGCCACTAAGGAAGCTACTGCGATGCGGCAAGAGGCGGCTTTGTTGCGCGGGCAGGTTTCGTCGCTGCGCGGCGAGCTCAAGACAAGCAGGAAGAGCCTAGACGAGCTCAACAAGCAATACGAAATCCTTAAGCGCGAATCGACCAGGCTCCTGGGGGACATCAAGACTTACAGCGACGAGCAGCGGCGACTTTACGACAAGAACAACGAGCTATTGAAGCAGAACGACGAGCTCGGACAAGAGGTCGACAGGCTTCAGGCGAGCATTACCAGCCTTAACAAGCAGGTGAGCGACGCGCAGTCGGCGCAAAAGCTGGCGACGGAGAACTTCAACAACGAGCTCGGCCGCATCCAGCAGTCGAGGACCAGCGCGCTCGCGGACCTCGTTAAGGCGCAGGGCGAGCTGGACATCGCGCGGCGCGAACTGCGCGACCTGCAGACGCAGGCCAACTACGTGCTGGACGACAACATCCGCGCGCGGATGAGCCCGCTCATCTACAACCGCGGCGGCGAACTGACGCGGCTTGCGGTGAGGTCGCGTCTGAGCCAGGCGGAGGCGCGCACGTTCCTTCTCGCTGCGATCGAGGCGGCATCGCGCGACGCGCTAGCGCGCGGTGCGGTGGAGGCGCCTTCGAGCCGGGCTGCGGCGGCGTTCTGGTCCTATTCGACGGGCAACGGACAAATGGTGACGGCGGAGATGCAGTTCCAGCTAGCGATCGAC
Source organism: uncultured Chthonomonadaceae bacterium (assembly GCA_946479035.1). The sequence goes on from CAMLDW010000003.1 coordinate 41,778, forward strand.
GCGATCGCGGCGAAGGACCCGGAGCAAGTGATCGTGGTGCGCGCGTTCCGCAACGCGTTCAAGGGCGAGTTCGTGCGGATCGCGGTCGAGGCGCTGCCGAACCCGGTCGTTTACCACGCGGGCGACTTCATCATCGAGACGAAGGTGGACGGGAAGCTCGGCGTGCAGGGCGTCACAGAGGCGCTCGTCAACTTCATGGCCGTGCAGCTGCGGGAGAGGGCCGTACACGACGGCATGGTGCCCGCGATCGGGCGGCAGACGGAGCTAGGGGCGATCACGCAGGAGCAGCTGCAGCAGATCGTGCAGGCGATCGTGGACACGCAGCGCACGATCACCGTGCGGTTCCACGCAAAGAGCGACACGAAGGCCGCGGACCTCCTGACGTTGGACGTGCGCCTGAGATGAGCGCGACGGGCGAAAAGACGGTGCTCGCGATCGACCCTGGTCACGCCAAGTGCGGGCTCGTGGTCGCCAAGCGCGACGGCGAGAGCAAAGTGCGGATGCTCTGGCGCAAGGTGGCGAGGGCCGAGGAGCTGATGGACGCAGTGAGAGAGGCGGCGCACGCGAGCCCGTTCTCAATGGTGATCGTGGGCTCGGGCACGCGCTCGACCGACGTGGTGAAGGCTCTGCGCGAGTGGATGCCGAGCCTTGGGATCCTCGTGGTCGACGAGCAGGACACTTCGATCCAGGCCCGCGAGCGGTACTGGGAGCACAACCCGCGCAGAGGATGGAGGAGGCTGCTGCCCTCGACGATGCAGGTCCCGCCTGAGCCCGTGGACGACTTTGTGGCGCTGATCTTGGCCGAGCGCGTGCTGGCGGGCTAGTCCGCCGGCTCGAAGGCCATCAAGAGCTCCTTTTTGATCTTGGCCTCGCTCTGCTTTGTATAGCCCTGCCAACCGCGCACGAGCAGTCCGGCCTTGTCGGCGACGAAGAAGAACGGGGTCCCTGGCGTGCCGTAGGCCAATTCGATCCTGCCGTCGTTGTCCCAGAAGACCGTGCGGTCCTTGTCCTTCTTTGCGACGTCCGGCATCTTGGTGCCGAGCGAGACCTCTAACAGGGCGCACCCCTTGGCTTTGAGCTGCCTTCTTAGGTCCACGAGAAAAGGTTCGATCCTTGCGCAGATCGCGCAGTCGGGGTCCGTAAAGACCATTGCGACGAACGAGCCCTTGGCCAGAGCTGCGACGTCGACCTTTTTGTTTTGGCGGAGATCGAGCCACGAGCCGAACCACGCCCTGTTTGCGACCATGCGCGTACGATCGGTGGTTTCGGGAATGGCGTGGGGCATATAGCCGACGGGCAGGTCGTTCGCGTAGCTGGCCGAGTCGGAGGGCGAGGTCGCAACGACCTTTGTGAAGTCAAAGGTGATCTCGACGGGGCCGTCGGCGATCGAGATCACGCGGAGCCACCGCAGTACCCTTCCTTGCGGATCGATCCAAAAGGTGTGGCGTCCAGAAGAGGCGCGGATCTGGCTGACGATGAAGACTTTGTCGCAGGTCTGTCCTTGGACGGACTCTTGGCCCTGGTATTGAGGTTCGGCGTCGGCAACATACTCTCGGACCGACTTTGAGATGAGAAAGTTGGGGTAGCCGATATCTGCAAGCCCGGACTCTGCACCCGGGGGCTGAACGAAGCTTGGTGTGCGGGGCGATTCGAGGTAGTCGCGCAAATCGTCTCGGATAGCGATGCTCCCCTTGGCGGACTGCGTGAACCGGAACGCCTGCGTCTCCCAGTTGAGCGAGAACCGCTGCAGGTTGGGTTTACGGAGCTCGAGCTTGCCCGCGCCGACGCCGTCTGCGACAATGGCTTTGACTTGGTACTCGGCGGTAAGGCCGTCGGCCCTCGCCATGAAGGCGGCGTTGCGATCGAGGGCCGCCTTGGCCTGCTGCGGCGCGGCCAGCAAGAGCGCGAGGATCAACATGGGTAACCGTGTTCTACCGCACGGGAGCCGTGTGCGTTCTGCCGAGCCCTGAAAACTGCGCTCACGGCTTGGGTGCGAGGTGGCCGCTCAGAGCGTCCCAGCAGGCCTGGACGACGTCATCGAGGGGTCGAGCAGCGTCGATGGTGCGCCAGCGGTGCGGCTCCGCCCTCGCCTCGGAGAGGAAGCCTTCTCTGACCTTTTGATGGAACTCCAACGGCTCGCGGTCGAGCCGGTCCTTGCCTTTTGCGCGCGCAAGGCCGAGCTTGGGATCGATGTCTAAGAGCAGCGTGAGGTCCGGCCTCAGGCCCTGAGTGGCGATCTCGTTCAAGTTGCGCAGGGCCTTGACGTCGAGCCCGCGCGCGTAGCCCTGATACGCGACCGTCGAATCGGTGTAGCGGTCGCAAAGGACGATCTTGCCCTCACGCAAGGCGGGGCGGACGGTTTTTGCGACGTGTTCGGCGCGGTCGGCGAGGAAGAGGAAGAGCTCGGTGAGGGGTTCTAGGTCTCCGCCTTCCAGCAGGATCTCGCGGACCGCTACGCCGACCTCTCCCGCGCCTGGCTCTCGCGTCGTGAGGACGCCGAAGCCCGCTTCCCGCAGCCTTTCGGCGAGGGCCTGCTGGACGGTGCTCTTTCCAGCTCCTTCCGGCCCTTCCAGCGTCACGAACATCGGGCGAGAGATTACTCGGGACAGCGGCTGGTACATTCGGGCCGATGCCCCCTGCCGAGTCCGAGATGGTCGCTGCGATGGGGAAGTTGCTTTCTGCGGACAGGGTGCTGAGCGGCCCTGCGGTGCAGCGCGCGTACGACTGCGACGCCTACACGGTGGACAAGAGCCCGCCTGCGTGCGTCGTGCTGCCGGAATCGACCGAGGAGGTGCAGGCGATTGTGCGCTGGTGCCTGGTGAACTCCGTGGCCTTCACGCCGCGGGGCGCGGGCACGGGGCTGAGCGGCGGGGCGCTTGCTGCGCTGGGCGGAGTGCTGGTTTCTACCAAACGGTTGAACCGCGTGCTGGAGGTGGACGTGCAGGACCGCTGCATCCTCGCACAAGCCGGGGTCGTCAACCTCCGGCTGACACGGACGGTCTCTGACGAGGGGCTACACTTCGCGCCCGACCCATCGAGCCAGCCAGTCTCGACGATCGGCGGCAACATCGCGGAGAACTCGGGCGGGCCGCACACGCTGAAGTACGGCGTGACGGTGCAGCACGTGCTCGGGCTGACGATCGTGGACTCGGAGGGGGAGGCCGTAACCCTCGGTGGCCGGGTCGCCGGGGCGCCGGGGCTCGACCTGCTCGGCGTGGCGGTGGGCTCGGAAGGGACGCTCGGCATCGTTACGGAGGCGTGGCTAAAGCTAACGCCGAACCCAGAGCGCGTCGAGACGGCGCTCGCTTCGTTTGGTGACGCAAAAGGCGCGACGAACGCGGTGGCGGCGATCATCGCCGCAGGGACGATCCCCGCCGCTCTGGAGATGATCGACGAGGGGTGCCTGAAGGCGGTGCTGGCGGCGTTCCCGCTCGACGTGCCCGAGGGCACGAAGGCGCTGCTCTTGATCGAGTGCGACGGGGAGGCCGAGCAGACGGGACGGGAGATCGAGACGGTGGTGCAGGTGTGCAAGAGCCACGGGACGCTGCGCGTGGACGTCGCGAAAGACGAGAAGGAGCGCACCAAGCTTTGGACGGCGCGCAAGAAGGGGATCGGCGCGATGGGGCGGCTTGCGCCGACGATCGTCACACACGACGGCGTGATCCCGCGGTCGAAGCTGCCGGAGATGCTGGACTTCGTCTATGAGGTCGCTCGCGAGCACGGGCTCGGGGTCGGAAACATGTTCCACGCTGGCGACGGGAACCTGCACCCGATCTTCTACTTCGACGACCGCGAGGAAGGGAAGATCGAGCAAGTGGTCGCGGCCGGGGAGAAGGTGATCTCCAAGTGCATCGAGATGGGCGGGAGCGCGAGCGGCGAGCACGGGATCGGCGTGGAGAAATCCGACCTTCTCAAGTTGATGTTCGGGCCGGAGGACATGCGCCTGCAGAAGCAGGTCAAGTCGATCTTCCAGCCTTCTGAGCTGTGCAACCCGTGTAAAGTGATCCCGGACCAGAAAGGGTGCGTGGAGCACATGCGGCGGTGGAGGGGCGCTGCGAATTGAGCGCCTTGGAGCAGTTCTGCGCCGCGCTCAGAGAGGCGGGCGCGTGTCTGATCTCGGGCAGGGGAAGCCGCGCGGGTTTTCTTCCTCCGTGGAGCGGCGCGACGGTCTCGACATCTTCGCTCTCGGGGATCATCGCCCACGACGTCGACGACCAAGTCGTGGAGGTCTGGGCTGGGACGCCCGTCTCCGAGCTGCAACACGAGTTGGCAAGGCACGGCCAGTGTCTGCCTTTGGCGGGCAGTGGGGACTTGCCGGCCGTCGTCGAGGGCGGCGGCGGCACGGTGGGCGGCATGCTTGCGATGAACCTGCCCCACGGGCTGTGGGCGCAGTGCGGCGGCCCGCGCGACTGGACGCTCGGTGCGCGGGTCGTGCGGACGGACGGCACGGTTGCAAAGAGCGGATCGAAGGCGGTGAAGAGCGTGGCTGGCTACGACGCGCACAAGCTGTTCATTGGCTCGCGCGGCACGCTGGGCGCGATCGCGAGCGCCGTGCTGCGCACGCTGCCTAGCAAGGCGCTGCCGCGGCACGAGGTCGATCCACGCCAGCCGTGCGACGGCGCGTGCTTTGTGGTGCGGTGCTTGGCGACGGACTTCGAGGCTGCGGTCGAAAGGGCCCGATCGGTCGTCGCGGCGGACAGGCGTTCGTGTACGATCTGGTGCTTGGAAGAGCCCGAGGTGCCAGAGCACGGGTGGATGGTGGGCCCGGGAGGCGTGCGGTCCAGGCCGCCCCAGCCGCTCAAGTACGAGCGACGGGCAGGCGAGGTATTCGACCCGGCGCGCAAGCTGGCACCAGGTTGGAAGGAATGAGCCCCAACGAGCAGACCCTTGTCGATGCCGTCGCGTTCCTGCGCGACGAGGTGGCCCCTCGCGCGAACGAGATCGATATGGACCTGGGCGCGCTGCGATGGGCGCTCGACGCGCTCTGCGCGCGCGGACTGATGTCGCTGAGGAGGCCGATGGAATACGGCGGGCCCGGGTTCAGCGAAGCCCAGTTCCGCGACTTCCAGGAGGCGGTGGCGCGCTATTCCGGCTCGCTCGCTTTCTTGCAGACGCAGCACCAGAGCGCGGCGAGCATGATCGCGAAGGGCGAGAACGAAGCGCTGATGCGCGCAGTGCTGCCGAAGATGGGGGACGGCGAGCGGCTGATCGGCATCGGGTTCAGCCAGCTGAGGCGGCCGGGCCCGCCGATGCTGACCGCCGAGAAAGTTTCCGAGGGCTATTTGCTCGATGGCGGGGTGCCGTGGGTTACAGGGTACGGGCTGTTTGGCGAGTTCCTGATCGGTGCGTCGCTGCCCGACGGGCGCGCGGTGTTCGGGATCGTGCCGTTCGTGGAGGCTGAGCGTTCCGGCGGGCGGATCTCGTTCACCGAACCGATGAGGCTGGCAGCGATGGAGAGCCCGCAGACGGTCTCGGCAAAGCTCGAGCGTTTCCTATTGAGGGAAGAGGACGTCGCGTTTACCAAACCATCCGGTTGGATCCAGAACAACGACATGATCAACATCACGCTGCAAGGCTTCTTTGCGCTGGGGTGCGCGAGAGCGGGGCTGGACCAGCTGCTCGCGGCGTGGGAGAGGAAGCGCTCTGACTTTTTGAAGGATGCGCACGACGGGCTGGAAAGGGAACTGGACGAGTGCAGGCGGCAGACGATCTTAGCGCAGGAGACCGGCGACGAGGACGTGACGACCGACGAGAAGCTGCGAATACGCGCCTGGGCGATCGACCTAGCGGTGCGATGCGCCCACGCTGGCGTGGCCGCGCACAGCGGCGCTGCGAACAGCGTGAAGCACCCGGCGCAGCGCGTGTACCGGGAGGCTCTGGTGTACACGGTCTCGGCGCAGACGACCGGGATCATGGAGGCGACCCTGCGGCGTTTAGTAGAGCGTGGCGTGTAGCAAGAGGTATGGTCGGTCGGTGCGTACCCTGGCCGCGGCGCTCGCGATCCTCCTTTCGTCGTCGGCTTTCGCAGAGCGGCTCATCTTGATCCCCACGGGGAAGAAGCTCCTCACCGACACCTTCAGCCTCGAGTTCTTGACGGAGCCGAGCCGCGACAACACGATGGGCTGGTTGGGGGGCGGGCTGGGGCACTCGTTCGACTTCGAGCTGACGGGCGAGAGCTTCAACTCCAACCGGATGGTGAACAGCCTCGACTTTTCGTACAACTACACCGTCCCGGTCATGGACTTCGTGCCGGGGATCAGCGTCGGCGTGCAGGACGCGACGAACGTGACGGAGAGGGGCCGCAACATGTACGTGGCGGTCACGTACCGCTTTGGTAACAACGGCAAGCTGAACCAGGACGTACCGACGGAGTTCACGTTCGGGCTCTGGACGCGGAAGAAGGGCGCGGTGTTCGGAGGGGTCACGCTGCCGTTCTCGAAGGTGCTCTCCCTAGTCGCAGAGCACGATTCAGTGAACCTGACGGGGGGCGTCGAGATCTGTCCGTTCAATGGTGGGGCGTTCCGGTTCCTGTTCCGCCAGAACCAGGTCATCGTCGGGCTTCGGGTGCAGTCGAGGTTTTGAGCTCGAGCCCTACGGTTCCGCACAGGCCGACGATGTCGCGGGCGAGGCGCGCCGCAAAGAGCTCCCGGTTCTCCCTTTCCGATGCGCCCGTCGCGAGCTCCTCATAGGTAAACGGCTCTCCGAACGCGACTCGGATCCGAGAAAAGCCGGGCAGCTTCCTTCCCTTGGGCAGGATGCGGTGCGTGCCGTATACGCCGACAGGCACGACGAGCGCGCCGGACCGCTTGGCAAGGAGCGCGACGCCGCTCTGGACCGGCCCCAGCGTCTTACCATCGCCGCGCGTGCCCTCTGGGAACATGATGAGCGCCCGGCCCTCCTTTAGTTTTTCGAGCGCCAGGCGCACAGCGCTGGTGTCGCCTTCTCCGCGCTTGACCGGGAACGCGCCGACGCTCCTGATAAGCGGCCCGAGCACCGGGACCTTGAACAGCTCCTCTTTTGCGAAGAAGCTGAGCTGCCTCCTGCTCGCGCAGGCAACGACGGGAGGATCGAAGTTGGAAACGTGGTTGGGCGCAAGGATGATCGGGCCGCGCTCCGGGACCTTGTCGCCACCGACGATCTTCAGGCTTCCGCCGAAGAACCGCAAGGCAATGTGCCGCGCGACCCAAAGGACGAACGCGTACCAGGACGAGCGCTCACGTGGCACTTTGAGATTATGGAGCCAGAGTCTTGTGCGTCTGACCTTGGGGAGGGCGCCGGGCCTTAGAGGGAAAAACGCGGCCACCTGCCAAGGTCCGTCTTGTCTTCGCACACTTCGGCGAGCAGCCGGCCGATCCATGGGCCGAACTTGAACCCGTGCCCGCTGCACGGGCTGGCGACGACGGTTTTCGCGTCGATCTTTGAGATCCGGAAGTCCTCGTCCGCCGCGCGCGTGTAAAGGCACGTGTGGGCCTCGACGAAGTTGGGCCTCGGGTCTCCCAAGCGCCTCTCGACGAAGTCGCGCATGACCTCGATCGCGGCGGGGTCGGGGCCCTGGCGCAGCTCGTCCGGGTCGATCTCTCGCAGGAGGTCGTGGCAGCCTAGCTTGAACGCGCTCTTTCCCGCCTCGTTGGGAAAACCGTAGACCTGCCCGTGGTGCGACTCGATGTAGACCGGCCCGTCCAACCGGCCCTCGACGTAAGCAAAGGTCGCCTGTCGGACCGATACGGGGAACGGCGCAAAGTCGCGCACCCACGCGCCTGCCGTCACAACGACGCGGTCAAACTCCTTGAGCTCGGCCAGCGACTCCACCTTGTGGTTGAGGAACTTGGCCCCGTGCCTGCCCGCCGTGTCGCGGCAGGTCTGCAGCACAGTGGGCGGGTGGACCCAGCCGGCCTCGGGGGTGAGGACGCCGACCTCTCCTTGTTCGAAATGGAACTGCGTATCTCCCGGCCCTTTGAGGTCGAAAGGGACCTGGAGCTTGGTGAGCGCGGCGATCTGGTCGGCGATGACCGGGTCTTGGCGCTGGCCGAAGTAGAGAAGACCCACTTCGTGCAGGAAGAGCTTGTCGCTCTCCTTCTGCAGCTCCCGCCAAAGCGGGTAGCCGTCGAGCAGGATCTCGGTGTAGAAGGCGTCAGGGTAGGCCTTGCGCACGATGCGCGACTCGCCGTGGGAGGATCCGAGCGTGTGCCCGTGCTCGAACTGCTCGAACGCCGTGACCTCGTGCCCTCGCAAGGCGAGCTCGCGCGCCGTGCAACAGCCCATCACGCCGCACCCGACGACCGCGACCTTCACGAGAAGACGCCCCTGGGAGGGAAGAGCGCCAGCGCCGCAGCTCCATAGAGTCCGGCGTCGTGTCCGAAGGGCGTCGGCTGCACGTTGCCTTCGACCAGTGCGTCGAGCATCCACTCAGAAAGGCCGACGCCGCCGCTGACGACGATGATCTCCGGGGCGTAGACCGATTCGATCACGCGGACCGCCTCTTTGGCGGCGTGGACCGCTGCGAGCCGCTGTTCCTCCGTCGCCTCTTTGCCGAGCGCTGCCCCGCCGCACAGTTCTTCAATGGTCTTGCCCTCGCTCGTAAAGAGGTCGTTGATCCCTCCCGGGTAGCCGGAGCGCACGGGAACGAACTCGTAGTGGTGAACGAACCCGGTGCCGACCCCCGTGCCGAGGGCCAGCGTCGCGACGCTCTTGCCCGCGAAGAGCGGATAGCAGGCGTGGCCCCAGGCCTGCGCAAGCCCGTCGTTGAGCGCAAAGGTCTGCGCATCGAGCTTGAGGGAGGCCTTTTCGAGGCCGGGAATGATCCCTTTCGCCGAGAGGACCTGCCCGGACTCCGGATCGATGATCCCGCCAGAGGAAACGCCCGCGCGGTCGACGCGCGCGCGGAGCACTTTTTCGTTCATCCAGTCGAGCCGCTTGGTGTGGGTAGCTGGCATCTGCACCCAGTCGGACTCGACGAGCTCCCAAGAGGCGGAAAAGCTGCCGAAGCGCATCCAAGTGCCCCCGAGGTCAAAGGCTGCGACTGGACGGGGGTGCCTGGCGGCGGCCGAGAGGAAGCGCCTCGTCTGCTTGACCGGGTCGTTGAGCGCGCCCCCGACCACGACGCCGCACGCGCCGAGCCGAAGCGCGGCCTCGATGTGCCACTCCTCCTGGTACCGCCCTTCTGCAAGGGTCGGTCGGTGCAGGTCGAGGAGGGACTGGAGCGTCGGCAGGTCCGGGCCCTGCGTAAGGGTCGTGTCCGGCGTGTAGCCGGCCAGGGTCGGGCCGAGGATGTCCGCGCCGTGGTCGACCGCGTTGTGGCCGGCGGAAAAGGTGTCGCAGTCCGCCATCACGAGGCGCCCCGCGGCGTGGCACTTTTCGATCAGCGCGCCGAGGTCTTCGTCGCCCGGCCTGTTGCGCTCGGTCGTGTCGAGCGAGACGACCTCGCAACCCGTGGCGAGGAGCTCTTCGACCTCGGCGTTGGTCGGAGTAATGTACACCTCGCTGTCCTCGTACCGCCGCTTGATGAGACCGATGCACGCAGCGCCGGTCTCTTTGCGGATGAGGGAGATGTTCTCTGCCCCTTCCAGCCGTAGCACCTTCACCCCTTCTTGGAGCGAGGCCTTGGCCATCCTTAGGAGCACGCCAGGGTCGTTGAGGGGCGATCCCGGGCTGGCCTGCACGCTGGCGACGAGCGGCACGGAGTCCAGCGTTGCCAGGAGCGCGTCGAGCGTCATACGTCGGCTTTCTCCAAGAGCTTGCTCGCGCACTCCCAGGCGCGGGCCACGTCCTTCACGATCAGGGAGTAGCCGCCGTCGTAGGTCGCGCTCGACTGTCGCAGGACGTACGCCGGGTGGAAGGTTGCGATCGCGACCTTGGCGTACTCGCACGGGAAATACTTGCCGCGCTCGAGGGTGATGCGGAAGTCGGGCTTGATGAGGTTCTTTGCGCTGGGCGCGCCGACGCAAAGGATGACGCGCGGCGCGAGCGCCGTGAGCTGCGGCACGAGCCACTTGCGGCAGTTGGCGACCTCTTCGGGGCTCGGGGCGCGGTTGCGCGCCCGGTCGCCGCTCCATTCGCACGCGCGGCACTTGATCGTGTTGCAGATGTAGACGTCGTTTCGAGAAAGGCTGTTGTCGGCGAGCGCGTCATCGAGCATCTTGCCCGCGCGCCCCACGAACGGCCTGCCCGTGCGGTCCTCTTCCTCGCCCGGCCCTTCGCCGACCAGCACCAGCGGCGCGCGAGGGTTCCCCTCGCCGAAGACGACGCTGATCCTGCGCTCTGCGATCGCGCAGTCCCGGCACGCGAGCGCACTTTCGCGGAGCTCGTCCAGCGTCATTTCTCGTCCTCCGCGATGACGCGCTTGAGCAGGTCGTAGGAGTCCGGCAGGTCGTGCGGCAGGACGCGCACGTCGCCGATGGTGCTCATGAAGTTGGTGTCGCCCGACCATCGCGGCACGACGTGCCAGTGCACGTGGCTCGGGATTCCGGCGCCCGCGGCCAGGCCGATGTTCGCGCCGATGTTGAATCCTTGGGGATCGTACGCCTTTTTGAGCCACCGGACGGCGCGCGCGACGAGCGCGCTCGTCTCGTGCAGCTCATCCTCGTCGAGGTCTTCGATGTTCGCGGTGTGCCGATACGGGGCGACCATCAGGTGGCCGTTCGTATAGGGGAACGCGTTCATGATGACGAACGCCTTTCGGCCGCGGAAGAGGATGAGGTTCTCGCGGTCTCTTTCCTGCGCGGGAAGCTCGACGAAGATGCAGCCGTCGGACTTCGGCTTTGCCGCCGAAGTGACGTACTCAAAACGCCAGGGCGCCCAGAGCCTTTCGGCCATAGAACCGAGTATGCACTAGACGCCGTGAGCCAATAGGATCGCCTCGGCGATCTCCTTCATGCTCTTGCGCGCGTTCATCGACTGCTGCTGGATTCGGCGGTAGGCCTCGTCCTCGGTGACGCCCTCGTTCTTCATGATTAGCCCCTTGGCCTGCTCGACGAGGCGGCGCGCCTCGAGGCGCGACTGCAGGCTGTCGATCTCTTTGCTCAGGAGCTTGTTCTGCTCGTAGCGGCTGCGCGCTACCTCGATCGCGGGAGCGAGGTCGCTGGGCTTGAACGGCTTGACGAGGTACCCGAACACGCCTGACTCCTTGGCTCTGTCGATGAGCTCGGAGTCGCTGTAGGCTGTGAGAAGGATCGCGGGCGAGATCTGCTCTTCGGCAAGCTTTTTGGCAGCGTCGATGCCGTCGAGCACGGGCATCTTCACGTCGAGCACGCAGACGTCCGGTGAAATGTCGCGCGCCAGGTGGATGGCGGCCTGTCCGTCTTCTGCCTCGGCGACGACCTCGTAGCCCAGGTTCTCGAGCATCTGCTTCAAGTCGAGCCTGATGATAGGGTCGTCGTCGGCGATGAGGACGCGCATGGCTTTGAGCCTGGCTGAGGCTGGATTCTACCAGTAGGGACAGAGGGCGCGATGGGGGGAGCCGGGTTTGCTAGACTCTTCGCGTGACCGAATCGCTCAGACGCCTCCTTCAGCACCCGATCGACTACGCAGGGCTGTTCCCGCCCGCAGAGCTCGACATGCGAGCCTCGTTGAAGGAGTACGGCGAGCTGATGGAGTCGGAGAACGAGTGGATCCTGAACCGGTTCCTCTGTCCGGTGGGGCGGCTCCAAGACTGCTTTGAGTCGCTGGGCGACTTCGAGGACAAGCAGACCGGCGAGGCGCCTTGGATCGACTTCGGCGTAATCGGAACGCAACTGACCTCGGGTGCGACGGCTTTGCAGAGCGTGCAGAAGGACATGTCCGAGATCAAGCTCGCGCTGCAGCACGGCGACGTGACGACGTATGAGGTCAAGCTACCTGTGGGTGACGAGTTTGCGGCGTGCGTCGGGGCCGTCAAGAAGAGCTTCAACTGGTTCGACGAGCGAGACATCGAGGTGTATGCCGAACTGCCGTGGGGCCCCGGGTTCGGTGAGGCGATGGCGGACCTGGCGAGCGAGGTGGACGGGATCGGCTTCAAGGCGCGGACGGGCGGGACCGCACCGGAGCACTTCCCGGAGGTGCGCGAGCTGGCCGCGTTCATTTGCGACGTATCTGGTCTGGAGTCGATGTACAAGTTCACCGCTGGCCTGCACGAGCCCGTGCGGCACTACGACTCGAACCTCTCGACTTACCGGCACGGGTTCTTGAACGTGATGGTCGCCTCGGCGCTGGCGACGATCCAGAACGCCTCGAGCAACGAGGTCGAGGCCGTGCTGAACGTGCAAGACGCCTCGGAGTTCATCTTTACCGACAAAACGGTCGAGGTGCTCGAGAAGCGGCTTTCGATCAAGGACATCGACGAGTGGTGGCTGTTCTTCGGAGGGTTCGGCTCGTGCTCCGTGCAAGAGCCGCTCGAAGGGCTGAAGCGCCTGGGGTGGTTGTGAGTGCGCCGTTCGTAGTGCCTGCTGACGCGCGAAGCTGGGTCGAGTACAGCCCCGAGAACGACTTTCCGATCCAAAACCTGCCGTTCGGGCTCGCCGCCCCAAAGGACAGGAGCGAGAGCGTGGTCGTCGCGATCGGCGGCTACGCGCTGGACCTCACGAGGCTACAAAAGGCGGGGATGCTCGACGAGGAGAGGTATCCGATCCTCGACTCGTTCATCGAGCTGGGCACCGACGACCTGAGGGGCCTTCGGCGGCGCGTGTTCGAACTGCTCGAGAAAGGGAACAAGGAGCTCACGGGGAGAAAGAGGCTGGTCGACGAGGCGATGATCCCGCTCAAGAAGGCGAACCTCCAGGTTCCGATCCCTCCGCCGGCGTTCGTCGACTTCTATTCCGGGATCCACCACGCTTCGAACGTGGGGCGGATGTTCCGGCCCGACCAGCCGCCGCTGCTCCCCAACTACCGGCACCTGCCGATCGGATACAACGGCCGCGCTTCGAGCGTGGTTGCCAGCGGGACTTCTATTGTTCGACCAAAAGGTGAAATGAAGGGCGCGAACGACGATGCGCCGACCTTTGGGCCAACGAAAGAGATGGACTTCGAGCTGGAGACGGGGTTCTACGTCGGCGAGGGGAACGACATGGGCAAGCGGATCACTGTAAGTAAAGCCGAGGACCACATCCTGGGGCTGGTGATCGTCAACGATTGGTCTGCACGGGACGTCCAGCGGTGGGAGTACCAGCCGCTCGGCCCGTTCCTCGCCAAGTCTTTCGCGACCTCGGTCTCGCCCTGGATCGTGACGCTGGACGCGCTCGAGCCGTTCCGCACTGAGGGGATGGCGCAGGAGCCGGCGCCTCTGCCCCACCTGGCGCAAAAGGGCAGGAAGCAGTTCGACGTCGAGCTGGAAGTGTCGATCAAGACCGCGAAGATGAAACGGCCGCAGAGGGTGTGCCGCTCGAACATGTCCAACCTCTACTGGTCGGTCGCGCAGCAACTCGCCCACCAGACCTCGAACGGCACGCCGGTCGAGTTCGGCGACCTCTATGCGAGCGGCACGATCAGCGGGACGGAAAAGGGCACGTTCGGCTCCCTGCTCGAGCTCTCGTGGAAAGGCACCGAGCCGCTGGTCATGGACGAGACGAGGGAGCGAAGGACCTTTTTGGAGGACGGCGACACGGTGACGATGCACGCCTGGGCGCAGGGCAAGGGATTTCGCATCGGGTTCGGCGAGGTTAGCGGCACGATCCTCCCGGCGAGGAACTGATGCTTGCCCGTCTGGAGGACTCCGTGGTGGTCGTCATCGACATGCAGCCGTCGTTCCTGGACGGCTGCTGGCGGAGCGGCGAGGTCCTGCAAAGGGCCAAGTTCCTTGTCGAGTGCGCGAACGTGCTCGGCGTGCCCGTGCTCGCGACCGAGCAGTACCGCGAGCGCATGGGCCCGACCGAGCCTTCGCTTGCGGCGCTGGTCGGCGAGGGCGCGCTCGACAAGATGTGCTTCTCGTGCTGCGGCAGCGGGCCGTTCAACGCTGCGCTGAGGGCACTTGGGAAGAAGCAGGCGGTGCTCGTCGGCATCGAGACGCACATCTGCGTCAGCCAGACGGCCCACCATTTGGTCGAACAGGGCCAAGGGGAGGTGATCGTGTGCGTCGACGCCGTGACTGCGCGTACAGAGGACAGGCACCGGATCGGCATGGAGCGCATCCGCGCGCTCGGCGTCACCCCGGCGCACACGGAGAGCGTGGCGTACGAGTGGATGGGCAGCGCGAGCCACCCGGGCTTCAAGGACGTGCTGAAGCTGGTCAAGAGCTACTCTGGCTCTTAACGGAATCAGACGGACCTGACCTATCCGGCCTAGCCCTCCGGCTTGGATGCCTCGCTCTGGTAACATCCCGGTTCGCCGGTCCAAGGCCGGCTCACAACCAGACCACGGGCAAGGTGCGTAGGCCAGGCCAGGCTGCAGCAAACCGGTCCGGGAACGGTGGGGACATGTATGGCCAAAGAGTGTTTAAAGTACAAGCAGAAGCAGAAGCCGAAGTTTGCCGTCCGGGCGTACACGCGCTGTAGCCTTTGCGGGCGGTCCAAGGGGTACATCCGCTATTTCGGCATTTGCCGGATCTGCTTCCGCGAGCACGCGCACAGAGGGCTCTTGCCCGGCGTCGTGAAGTCGAGCTGGTAGGAGGGAGCAAGATGCACAGCGACCCTATTGCCGACCTTTTGACCCGCATCCGCAACGGACTGATGTCCCACGCGATGTACGTCGACGTGCCGATGAGCAAGATCAAGCTGGAGATCGTGAAGATCCTCGAAGCCGAGGGCTACACGGGCAGCAGCGAGGTGCTCTCCGAGACGAAGTTCCCGATCCTGCGCGTGCACCTGAAGTACGACTCGCGCCACAAGCCGATCATCCGGACCTTGCGCCGCGTGAGCAAGCCCGGCCTGCGCGTCTACCGCAAGAAGGGCGACCTCAAGCCGGTGCGCAGCGGCTTGGCGACACAGATTCTGACTACGAGCAGCGGGGTCATGACAGACCGCGAGGCGAGGCGACGGAGCGTAGGCGGCGAGGTCGTCTGCGAGATTTGGTAGGAGGCAAGCGATGTCGAGAATCGGACTCAAGCCCATCCCCGTCCCCGCGAACGTCACCGTGACGGTCGACGGCCACACCGTGAAGGTGAAAGGGCCCAAGGGCGAACTGCAGGAGAAGGTCGCGCGCGAACTGTCGATCGAGCAGGCGGACGGCCTGATCAAGCTCACGCGTCCCACCAACGCGCGGCGCAACCGCGCCCAGCACGGACTGGCCCGCACGCTCATCAACAACATGCTCGTGGGCGTGACGCAGGGCCACAGCCGAGTGCTCGAGATCCACGGCGTCGGCTACCGCGCGCAGGCGCAGGGCAAGACGCTCGTGCTCAACGTCGGCTATTCGCACGAAGTCCGGATGCTCGCGCCGGAAGGCGTGCTGTTCGAAGTCAGCTCGGAAGAGCGCGGAAAACAGACCGAGATCAAAGTGAGCGGCATCGACAAGGCGCTGGTCGGCCAGGTCGCGGCGGACGTGCGAAAAGTCAGGAAGCCGGACCCGTACAAGGGCAAGGGGCTCCGCTACAAGGGCGAGCGCGTCAAGCTCCGCCCCGGCAAGAGGGCCGCAGCCACATAGGAGCGCAAGGAAAGATGGCAAGCCACACAAGAACCGACATGCGCGTGGTCCGTCACAAGCGGATCCGCAAGCACCTTTCCGGCACTCCCGAGCGGCCGAGGCTCTCGATCTTCAAGAGCACGAAGCACATCTCGGCGCAGATCATCGACGACGCTGCGGGGAAGACCATCGTCTCTGCGAGCACGATGGAGAAGGACCTCAAGGCGACGGACAACTCAGTCGGGGCCAAGATCATCGGCCAGGCGCTGGCCAAGCGCGCGAAGGAGAAAGGGATCAACAAGGTCGTATTTGACCGCGGCGGGTTCCGCTACCACGGCGTGGTGGCGAGCCTTGCCGACGGAGCGCGCGAGGGAGGACTGGAGTTCTAAGCTATGGCACGCGGACCAAGACTCGTAGGTAGAAGGCAGTCCTCGCGAAGGGACCAAGAGGGCCCGCAGCTCGACGTGCGCATCATCAGCTCTAGCAAGGTGTTCAAGACCAACAAGGGCGGGAAGACCGCGTCTTGGTCGATCCTCGTCGTCGTCGGCGACAACAAGGGGATGGTCGGGATCGGCCACGGCAAGGCGCGCGGCATCCCCGACGCGATCAGCAAGGCCGAGGAGACCGCCCGCAAGAGCATGTTCCGGGTCGAGCTGATCGGGAACACGATCCCCCACGCGATTACTTCGAAGTCCGGCTCGGCGACGATCGTGCTCAAGCCCGCGTCGCCCGGAACGGGCGTCAAGGCCGGGAGCGCGCTGAGGCACTGCCTCGAGGCGGCGGGCGTGCACGACGTCCTTGCCAAGTGTCTGGGCAGCCGGAACCCGGTCAACATCGCCCACGCCACCGTCACGGCCTTCCGCTCGCTCCGCTCGCCCGAACAGATCGCCGCCCGGCGCGGCGCGAACGTGAACGACCTTGTGCCGTGGCTCGCTAAGGCGCGCAAGGAGGAGTCGGACAATGCTTAAGATCACCTTGGTCCGGAGCGTGATCGGCAACAAGCCGGTCAACCGCAGGACCGTGCAGGCGCTGGGGCTGCGCAAGACGGGCAGGACCGTGTACCGGGAGGACACGCCCTCCGTTCGCGGCATGATCCGCAACGTGCAGCACCTTCTGCGCGTCGAGAGCGTCGACTCTGCGCCAGAACTGAGGGCCAAGGCACCGTCGATGCGGGCCGTCGTGACGCCGCCTGAGACAAAGCCGACAGTGGCCAAGGCTGCTCCTGTCGTGCACAAGCCTGCGCCCAAGAAACCAACGCCGAAAAAGCCCGCTGCCAAGAAGCCAGCGCCCAAAAGGCCCGCGGAAAAGAAGCCCGCGCCGCGCAAGGCGGACACGGATAGAAAGGCGTTCGGCGAGCTCGGCAAGGGGACAAAGCCAGGCAGCAAGAAGAAGGAGTCCTAAGAAATGGCACTGCACGAACTCAGACCGCCAAAAGGCTCGGTGAAGCGCAAGAAGCGCATCGCTCGAGGGATCGGTAGCGGCAAGGGCAAGACGGCCACGCGCGGCACCAAGGGCCAGAAGGCAAGGCGGCAGATCAACCCGGTCTTTGAAGGCGGCCAGACTCCGATCCACCGACGCTTGCCGGTCAAGAAGGGGTTTCGCAACGTCAAGCACCGCGAGTACGCAATTGTGAACCTCGACGACCTCGAGGCGCACTTCGACGCAGGCTCGGAAGTGACGCCCGAGAAGCTCATCGAGAAGGGCGTGATCGGCGGGCTGAAGGACGGCGTCAAAGTGCTGGCGCACGGCGAGCTCAAGAAGAAGCTCAAGGTGAAGGCGCACCGGTTCAGCAAGACGGCCGCGGAAAAGATCGCGGCTGTGGGCGGTGAGGTCTCGACCCTGTGAGCCTTGGCGGAGGCGGTAGCGACAGGGGGCTGAAGCTAAGCCTGGCGGACACGTTCCGCCTGGCCTGGGCCGACCCTGACTTGCGCCAGCGCCTCCTGTTCGTGCTCATGATCTTCGGCGTGTACGTGCTGGGGATCCAGATCCAGATCCCGATGCCCGGGTTCAACCCGACTGCTCTCGACGAGCTCGTCAAGAACAACTCTTTCTTCAACCTTGCGATGATGCTGGGCGGCGGCGCGATCAAGCGGCTCTCGATCTTTGCGCTCGGGCTCAACCCGTACATCAGCGCGTCGATCATCATGCAGGTGCTGACGATGACGACCCCCGCTTGGAAGAAAGAACTGCAGGAGGGCGGCGAATACGCGCGGCGACAGCAGAACAAGCGGACGCGCGTCCTGACGATCGTGCTGTGCATTGCCCAGGCATTCGCGCTCTTGCAGTACATGGGCCCGACGGTCACCGGGAACCTCACGGCGTGGGACAAAGCGACGGTCACCATCTTCTGGACCTCTGGCGCGATGTTCCTGCTCTGGCTCGGTGAGCAGGTGAGCGAGCGAGGCATCGGCAACGGCACCTCGCTCTTGATCTTCGCGGGGATCGTGATCTCGATGCCCGCTGTGGGCAAGTTGGTGTACGACAGCGTCAACCAAGGGATCGCGACCTGGTTCCAAGTCGGGGTCGTGATCATCGTGTTCCTGCTGACGACCTGGTTCATCGTGCTCTTCACGATCGCACAGAGGCGGATCCCCGTCCAGCACATGCGGAGGAACTTCGGCACTCAGGCCGTAGGCGGCAAGACGAGCTACCTTCCGATCTCGGTCAACATGGCGGGCGTCATCCCGGTCATCTTTGCGATCGCGCTGATCTACCTGCCGAGCCAGATCCAGGTGCTCTTCCCACAAGGGAGCGACCCTGCAATGCTCTTGGAGAAGGTTGGAAAGTACTTCCGGCCGGACTTCACCGACTGGCGCGGCTACGTCGGCGCGCTCTTCTACATGGCGCTGATCTTCTTCTTCACCTACTTCTGGAACGCGATGATGTACAGCGTGGAGGACATCGCGAACAACCTGAAGAAGGCGGGTTCGTACATTCCTGGGGTCCGACCGGGCAAGCAGACCAAGGAGTTCCTCGACCGGGTCGTATCGAACGTCACTTTCGTGGGCGCGCTCTTTCTGTCCATCGTCGCCCTGACCGCATACCTCTTCCCGGTCATCATCCGGATCCAAAACCTCGGACTGATCGGCGGCACTTCGCTGCTCATCATGGTGAGCGTCGCGCTCGATACGATGCGGCAGATCGAGGCCAGCATCCTCATCCGGCAGTACGAGGCGTGAAGTGCCCTTTAACCTCATCCTGATAGGCCCTCCCGGCGTCGGCAAAGGCACGCAGGCCGCGCTCTTGACCAACAGGCTCGGGCTCGTGCACCTGGCCTCCGGAGACGTGTTCCGTTCAGAGATTGCGGCGGGCACCGCGCTCGGCGCCGAGGCGCAGGCTTACATCGACAAAGGGCAGCTGGTCCCGGACGATCTGACGATCGCAATGATGGAGGCGCGCTTCACAACGGACCAGGCCAAGACGTCGGGGTTCGTGCTCGACGGGTTTCCGCGGACCGTGGCGCAGGCGGAGGCGCTCGACCGCAAGCTCGGCGAGCTTGGGGTTGAGATCGCTCGGGTCGTGTCGCTCGAAGCGCCCGACGAGGTCGTCGTTACGCGCCTTTCGGGCAGGCGGCTATGCCCCAACTGCGGGGAGATCTATCACCTCATAACGAGGCCGCCGAGCAAGGAGGGCGTTTGCGACAAGTGCGGGTCACAGCTGGTGGCACGGACCGACGACAATGAGGAGACAGTCCGGCAGCGGCTCGCTGTGTTCCACGAGCGGACGATGCCGGTCCTCTCCTACTACACGGGCACAGGCAAGCTGTTCCGGGTCTCCGGCGACGGATCGGCCGAGCAGGTCTATGCCAGGGTCCTCGAGGGACTGGGCGTTTGATCGTCCTCAAAAAGGAGTCTGAGATCGCGATGATCCGCGAGGCGGGTCGGGTCTTGGCAAGGACGATGCGCGAGGTGGCCAGTTCGATCGTCCCTGGCCGCACGACGCTCATTGAGCTGGACGCCCTGGCCGAGCGGCTCATCTCCGAGGCGGGCTGCACGCCCAGCTTCAAGGGGTACAAGGGGTACCCGGCGGCCACCTGCATCAGCGTGAACGACGTCGTGATCCACGGCATCCCGAGCGGGTACGTCCTGCAAGAGGGCGACATCGTCGACCTCGACTTCGGGGTGCTGCGCCAGGGCTGGCACGCCGACAGCGCATGGACCTACGGCGTCGGAAAGGTCAGCGAGCCAACCCAAAGGTTGATGAACGTGACGCGCGAGGCGCTGATGCAGGGGATCGCGAAGGCGCGGGTCGGAAACACGGTGGGGGACATCGGCGCGACGGTCCAGAGGTACGTCGAGAAGAACGGCTACTCGGTCGTGAAGGAGATGGTCGGGCACGGCATCGGCCAGAGCCTGCACGAGGAGCCGCAGGTTCCCAACTACGGCAAGCCGGGCAAGGGGCCGCCGCTGAAGGAGGGCACGACGATCTGCATCGAACCGATGGTCAACGAGGGTTCGGGCAAGGTCCGCACGCTGGAGGACGGCTGGACGCTCGTCACGGCAGACGGTAGACTCTCGGCACACTTCGAGCACACAGTGGCCGTCACCAGCGCGGGCCCCGAAATACTGACTTTGGAGTGATTGGAGACCCTTGCCGCCAGGACAAAACCGCTATTACAGCTACGGCGGCCGCCCCACGGGCGGCCGGGGCCGTTACAGGCCCAAGAAGAAGTCCGACACGGGCGCGGACAAGGAAGAGGGGATCGAGCTGGACGGCGTGGTCGTGGAAAAGCTCCCCAACGCCCAGTTCAGGGTGAAGCTGGAGGAGACCGGCACAGAGATCCTGGCCTACGTCAGCGGCAAGATGCGCAAGCACTGGATCAGGATCCTGACGGGAGACAGGGTGAAGGTCTCGATCTCGCCCTACGACATGACCCGCGCGCGCATCATCTACCGCCACCGGAACTAGGCAGGGCCGAGGGCCCTCTGCTGGATTTGGGCCGGGGCCCGTAGGTATAATTCGCCCTTGCGCCAGGCACGCCCAAGCCTGGCCGCCTGTGGGCCTGTTCTAGGCTACAGACGCTTCTGGGGGCTTCAAGGATTCACCGAGCAGGACGAGCTGAAATGAAGGTACGGACCAGTGTGAAGAAGATCTGCGTCAAGTGCAAGATCGTCAAGCGCAAAGGGGTCGTCCGCGTCATCTGCGTGAACCCGAAGCACAAACAGAGGCAGGGCTAGGAGCAGACACGGTTTATGGCGCGAATCGCAGGCGTTGACCTTCCAAGGGACAAACAGGTCCTCTATGCCCTCCAGAGCATTTATGGGATCGGCCCGAAGAAGGCCGGGGAGATCGTCGCGAAGTCGGGTGTGGCGGGCACCGTCCGGGTCAAGGACCTGACGGAGGACCAGATCGGCCATCTGCGCGGCGTGATCGACGCCGACTACGAGGTCGAGGGCGACCTGCGCCGCGAGATCTACTCGAACGTCCGGCGCCTGATGGAGATCGGCAGCTACCGCGGCCTGCGGCACAGGCGCGGGCTCCCCACCAGGGGCCAGCGCACGCGCAGCAACGCTCGCACGAGGAAGGGCAAGCCCAAGACCGTCGCCGGCAAGAAGAAGGCGGCCAAGTAAGGACAGGTACCGACGATGGCGAGAAAACCGACGAGCAAAGGCAAGGCCAAGGAGAAGAAGCTGATCGCGCACGGCCACGCGCACATCCACGCGACGTTCAACAACACGATCGTCTCGATCTGCGACCCGCAGGGCAACATCCTGTGCTGGTCGAGCGCGGGCCATGTCAACTTCAAGGGCAGCCGCAAGGGCACGCCGTTCGCGGCGCAGCTCGCAGCCGAGGACTGCGCCAAGAAGGCCGCCATCCACGGACTCAAGTCTATCGACGTTTACATCACCGGGCCGGGCGCCGGGCGCGAGACCGCAGTGCGGTCGCTGAGCCTGAGCGGCCTGTCCGTCAAGACCATCAAGGACGTCACCCCCGTCCCGCACAACGGCTGCCGCCCGCCCAAGAAGCGCCGGGTCTAGAGAGAGCCACAAGAGACCATGCCTCACATTCAAACCCTCGAAACCACCGGCGAGTACTCGCGGTTCGTCCTGGAGCCGCTGGAGCGCGGCTTTGGACAGACGATCGGCAACGCGCTGCGCCGCGTGCTGCTCAGCTCGATCTACGGCGCAGCGCCGGTCGCCGTCAAGATCGACAAGGTCCTGCACGAGTTCGCACCGATCCCTGGCACGAAGGAGGACACGACGGAGTTCCTCCTCAACCTCAAGGACCTCGCGATCAGGATGGACTTTGACGACGCGCCCCCGGAAGAAGTGGTCCTCAAGATCGACGTGAAGGGCCCAGGTCGCGTGACTGGCGCCGACGTCCACTGCCCCGAGGGGGTCGAGATCGTCAACCCCGAGTGCTACCTGGCGACGATCAGCGACAAGGGCTCGACGCTCACCGCAGAGATCTACGTCGGCTACGGGACCGGTTACGTGCTGCCGGAGCGGCAGGAGAAGTACAAGGGCATGATCGGGATCGTGCCGACCGGCTCGCAGTTCACGCCCGTCCGCAAGGTGAACTACATCGTCGAGCAGACCCGCGTCGGGATGCGAACGGACTACGAGCGCCTGGTGCTCGAGGTCTGGACGAACGGCTCGGTCGCGCCGAACGACGCCGTGACCCAGGCCGCGCACATCCTGGACAAGTACTTCAAGATGTTCTTCGACCTCGGTCGCGCCGGCATGATCCTGGACGCCGGCCACGAGGACGCGGTGCCCGAGGAGCTGGCGCACGTCCCGGAGATCAAGATCGAGGAGATGGACTTTTCCCAGCGCACGTTCAACTGCCTGCGCCGGGCGGGCATCCTGAACCTGCGTCAGCTAGCGGCGACCAACGAGGCGGAGCTCAACAGCATCCGCGGCTTCGGCAAGAAGTCGCTGACGGAAGTGCGCGACAAGCTCGGCCAGCACGGCCTAGAGCTAAAGGCGAGCAAGGGCGCGTACGTGGGCGTCGACCTGCTGGACGAAGAGGGGTTTTAGAGGCGGACGATGCGACACAAAGTTGACCGACGCAAACTGGGCCTGCCGAGCGACCAGCGGCGCGCGCTCCTCACCAACCTGGCGAGGCAGCTCGTGCGCCACGGCTACGTCCACACGACGCTCGGCCGCGCCAAGGAGCTGAGGCGGATCGTCGAGGCGCTGGTCACGCTCGGCAAGGACGGAACGCTCCAAGCGCGCAGACAGGCGCGCAAGGTGCTCGTCGGCCACAGCTCGAGCGCGGCGCAGCCGGTCGAGCTGGCGGGCAAGCCGGACTTTGAGAAGCTACAGATCTTGCAGGAGCGCAGCCTCTTGAACGGCGAGGACCTCGTGGCCCACCTCTTCGACAACATCGCACCGAAGTACAAGGAAAGGAGCGGGGGCTATACGAGGCTGACCAGGACGGGCGTCCGTCGCGGGGACGCCGCGGCGACGGCGGTCCTCGAACTTGTCGACTAAACAAAGGATCAAGTTCGTCGTAGCGTACGACGGATCAGAGTTTCGCGGCTGGGCGCCGCAGCGTGGACAAAGGACGGTCCACGGCACATTGACAGAAGCGGTTCGCCGGGTCTCGGGCGAGAAAAGCGAGATCTATGGCGCAAGTCGCACCGACAGCGGGGCAAACGCGCTCGGGCAGGTCTGCCACTTCGACAGCGAGGTGCCGATCCCGATCGAGCGGTGGCCCAGGGCGGTGAACCAGGTCTTGCCGGAGGACGTCGCGGTGGTTTCGGCCGCGCACGTCGCACCGGGGTTCCACAGCCGCTTTTGGGCGGACAGGCGGTGGTACCGGTACCGGATCATGACCGGCTGGCGGGACCCGATGAGGGCGCGGTTCGCGCACCACTACTCGTCGCGGGCGCTTGACCTGAAGGCGATGAAGCGCGCGGCGAAGCAGTTCGTGGGCTTGCACGACTTTTTGGCCTTCAGCCAGCTCGTCGAGCCGGGCGCGAACACGGTGCGAGAGGTCTACGACGTCCAGTTGCGCAGAGTGCGCGACGAGGTCTGGATCGACGTGGTCGGCAGCGCGTTCGTGCGAGGGATGATGCGCCGGATGAGCGGCGCGCTCTGGGAGATCGGGCGCGGCGCCAGGGAGCCAGGAGAGATCGGTAAGCTCCTCAAGAAGCGAGCTAAGGCCGAGATCGAATGGCCGACGGTCCTGCCCGCTTGCGGGCTGACGCTGATGAAGGTGTCTTACGGTCGCCACCCATACGACCGGAGGGCCGAGCGAAGGGCGCCTGTAGATGGCGACGACGGATAAAGAAGTTTGGAAAGGACAAGAAGATGAATAGGACGACGACGGCAAAGCCGGAGACGATTGTGAGGACGTGGCACCTCGTGGACGCCACGGACGTGCCCGTCGGTCGTTTGGCGGCGCAGGTGGCGCAGGTGCTGCGCGGCAAGCGCAAGCCGACGTTCACGCCGAACCAGGACTGCGGCGACTTCGTCGTCGTGATCAACGCGGAAAAGGCGGTTTGGACCGGCACGAAGGGCAAGGAGCTCCTTCACCACCACACGGGCTATCCTGGCGGGCTGAAGAGCATTTCGCGCGCGGACTTCTTGGCGACGAAGCCGGCAGAGCTGATCAAGAAGGTCGTGTGGGGCATGCTGCCCAAGGGGAACCTGGGCGAGACGACGATCTCAAAGCTCAAGGTCTACGCGGGGAGCGAGCACCCGCACAGCGCGCAGGAGCCCAAGCCGCTCAAGATTTCGAAGGACTGAAGGAAACCATGGCAAGACCTAAGATCAAGGCAATGTACGCGACCGGGCGGCGCAAGTGCGCCATCGCGAGGGTCTGGCTCAAGCCGGGCGAAGGGAAAATCCAGGTCAACGGGCGAGAGTTCCGCGACTACTTCAACCGCTCTGTGCTGGAGATCCTCGTCGAGAGCCCGATCAAGCACATCGGGATGGAGGGCAAATACGATGTGACGGCCCGCGTGCACGGCGGCGGCATGAGCGGCCAGGCAGGCGCGGTCAAGCTGGGCATCTCCCGAGCCTTCCTTGAAGTCGACGAGACCCTCAAGAAGAACCTGCGCTCCGGCGGATTCTTGACGCGGGACTCCAGGGTCAAGGAAAGGAAGAAGTACGGCCGCAAGAAGGCCCGGCGCGGCTTCCAGTTCGTCAAGCGCTAGTCCTGGCGAAAGCGCGAAGAGGCGGGGAGGGAAGGACCCTCCCCGCCTCTTTCTTTGAATCGTAGAAGGAGCGGTTTCAGTAGACTCTCTGAGAAGCGGACGATGAGCGCGATCGCCGACCCTCCCAAGGCTTCCAAGACCCACCCGCCGGTTTGGCGACAGCCCAGGGTGATCAACCTGCTGCTCATCGCCCTGCTCGCCGAGACCGCCTACGCGGTGCTCAACATCTCGGCCATGCCCGTGTACCTGAAGAACGACCGGGGCTTCCCGGAGGGCACGATAGGGCTGATCGTCGCGACGTTCCTTTTGAGCGAGGCCGTCTTCAAGGGCCCGATGGGAACGCTGGCGGACAAGTTCGGCCGCAAACGGCTGATGGTGCTCGGGCCGGTGCTGACCGTCTTCACGGCCATCGGCTCGCTGTTCGTGCCGCGCGGCATTGGGGACACCGAGTCCGTGATCTTCTTCGGCCTGCGCGCCGTGGACGGCCTTGGTGTGGCGATGCTCTGGCCGGCGGCGTTCGCACTCATGGGCGAGACCGTCGGCGGAGACCAGAAGCAGGAGGCGATGTCGCTGCTGAACATGTGCTACCTCGGTGGCGTAGCGCTGGCTCTGCTCGTGGGCGGCATCGCAGACGACCTCTTTGGCGGGATCACCCAGCATACGACCGGCCAGCACGCTCCCAGCCTTTACCTCGCCGCGTTCCTGTGCGTCACCGTCTCTGCGATCGCGTACCGCGTGCTGCCATCGGGGCGGCAGCTGCGCGAGGACGCGCGCAGGAAGAAGCTCCAGGCCCATCTGGGGGCGACGGAGATCGTGCAGCTCGCCCGCCTTGCGGTCAAGATCCCCGGCTATCTTTTCCTGGGCGCGGTCACCTTTATGGGAGTTGGGTTCCCGCTCGTCATCTTCAAGCTTTTCGCCAAGGAAGAGCTCGGGCTGAGCGACACGAAGTTCGGCGGGCTGATGCTTCCTGCGTTGGTCGCGATGGCGACGCTCTCGCCGTTCATGAGCAAGTACGGCGAAAGGATCGGGCGTCACAGGGCGGTGCACGTCGGGCTCTTCATGTGCTGCGCCGGGATGTCGCTGGTCGCGCTCGGCGCGTTCCTGCCGGGTTTCCGCACGCTTTGGGCGCTCGCGCTCGGCGGGATCCCAGTCGGGCTCGGGTTCTTGTTGACGATCCCTGCCTGGTACGCGAGCGTGAGCGAGATCAACGAGGCCAAGCGCGCGGCCAACATCGGCGCGGTGATGACGGCGCAAGGGCTCGGCGCGATCGTTGGCTCGTTGCTCGGCAGCCAGGCCTACCAGCGCCTTCAGGGGGTGCACCAGTTCATGGGGATGAACGTCGACCCTTCCTTTGCCCACTATTCGCCGTTCGTGGGCTGTGCGGCGTGCGTGGTGGTCGGTTGGCTGCTGAGCCTGCTGCTCTTGCGCTCCTAGGGCCACATTTGCGGCTTGGTACACTCCCTTTCGGTCATGGCGACGCGCATCGGGATCAATGGCTTCGGACGCATCGGTCGGATATCGCTCCGCACAATCCTTGAGCGGCACCCGGACGACCTCGAGGTCGTGGCGGTCAACGACCTCGTGCCGGCGGACGTTAACGCGCACCTCTTCAAGTACGACACGGTGTACGGCGCATTTCAGGGCGCCGTCTCGCACGGCGACGGGGCGATCAAGGTCTGCGGTCGCGACATCAAGGTGTTCGCCGAAAAGGACCCCTCTGCGATCCCGTGGGAGAGCGTCGGGGCGCAGATCGTGCTCGAGTGCACGGGCCTGTTCACCGACGCGACCAAGGCGGCGGCGCACAGGCGCGGCAGCGTCAAGAAGGTCGTGATCTCCGCTCCGGCCAAGAACGAGGACGTGACGATCGTGCTCGGCGTCAACGACGAGATGTACGACCCAGGGAAGCACCACATCGTCTCCAACGCGAGCTGCACGACCAATGGCCTGGCGCCAGTCGCCAAGGTGCTGCACCAGGAGTTCGGGATCGCGAAGGGGCTGCTGACGACGATCCACGCCTACACGAACAGCCAGGCGACGGTCGATACGGCAAAGAAGGGCCTGCGCGACTCGCGCGCGGCGGCGGAGAACGTCGTGCCCGCCTCGACGGGCGCGGCCAAGGCGGTCGGCCTTGTGATCCCCGATCTAAAGGGCAAGTTCACCGGCATGGCGTTCCGCGTCCCCGTGCCGACGGTAAGCGTCGTGGACTTCACCGCGATCCTGAACAAGAGGGCCAGCGTGGAAGACGTCAACGCTGCCATGAAGAAGTACGCCGAGGGGCCGCTCAAGGGGATCCTGCAGTACTGCGACCTCGAGCTGGTCTCCAGCGACATGAAGGGGAACGCGCACAGCTCGATCTTCAGCGCGGTCGACACGGTAGTCATCGACGAGATGGTCAAGGCCGTGGCGTGGTACGACAACGAGTGGGGCTACAGCTGCCGCATCGCCGACCTCTGCCACTTTATGGCGGGCAAAGGACTTTAGGGCAACCGGCACAAGGGCCGTGACGTAGGCCCAAGGAGCCCTATGGCGGAATCCCCCGACACGGACGAAAAAGTCGAGTCCCCCTATCCGCGGCGCAAGGACATGGACGCCCGCTTCCTTTCCGGGTGCCTGACCATCGCGGTCCTCAGCCTGATCGTTTACGCGATGCTCGCCTGGCCCGTGTTCGTGTTCCCGATCCATCTCAAGGCAGGGCTGGCGGAGTTCGGCCTGTTCGGCGCGCTGCCGACGATGGTCCTAGGGTTCGTCGTGGTCCGCAGGCTGGGCCTGGAGGGAGCGACCGCGTTTGTCGGTGGCTCGTTCGCGGGCGCGATCAACGCCTTCCTGCGCATAGACATGCTGATGCTGGGCAAGTACGACGAGACGCAGAAGATGGCGCGGCCGGACTACCCGGAGTTCTGGGCCTGGCTGGTCCCGCTGGCGTGGTGCCTGGCTGTCTTGGCGATGGTCCTCTTGAACCTGCCCAGGCGCGAGACCCTGGATGAGGGCGCGCGACCGAGCGACCGATAATCCCCCTAGTCCGCACTAGGGAAACCTGCATTGGCCTACAGCTCCAGCATCGACCAGTACCGCAAGAGCTCCGTCAGCAGCGCCTCTCCGCTCCAGCTCGTTGTCATGCTCTACGACGGCGCGCTGAGGTTCATGGAGGCCGGCAAGCACGCGATGCTCAAGGGCGACGTGTACGCCCAGAACGACAACCTGACCAAGGCCGAGCGGATCGTCAGCGAGCTGCTCTCGACTCTCGACATGGAGAAGGGGGGCGAGGTCTCGCAGAACCTGTTCTCGCTGTACACCTACGTCTACGACACTCTCGTCGAGGCGAACATCGAGGACAAGCCGGAAAAGGTGGACGAGAGCGTGGCGATCATGAGCAAGCTGCGCGAGAGCTGGGTCGAACTGGAACGCCAGACGAGGAAAGGGGGCCAGACCGATGCCGCTTGACACCCCTGCGCGCAACGCCGCCGAGCGGCTGCTCATCTTGACCGAGGCGCTGAGCGAGGCCGTGCTGAACGACCGCTTTGAAGAGCTAGCGGAGCTCATCCGCGCGAGGCAGGTCGTGCTCGACCAACTTGGGTCGATGAAGATCGACGCCACGGCGATCGCCGTGCTAGAACATGTCGTGGTTTCAGAGCGGGACCTGATCTCGCTCGTCCAGCGCTCTCGCGGCGAGGCGGTCCAACAGATGGCCGCACTCTTTGCCGGAATGAAGCAGGTGCGCGCGTACAGGTCTCCTACTGCGCCGAAGGGCCTGCTTCGCACAGGATAAATGTAACGGGGCCCCCGCGCAAACCGCGCGGGGGCCCCGACTTGTCCGGAGCTCCAGTTACTGGGACTGCACGTGCAGATGTATGTAGTCTGTATGCAGGGTGAACGGTTGTGGCCGCTGGCCGCGCACTCGGAACGGGTCGTGCGCACGGAACGCCATACGGACCTGGCCGGAGCCATTGATGTATTTGGACACGTTTCCGGTGATGATGGCGTACTGCCTGACGTCGGTCGAAGACAGGCTGAAGGCCTTGCCGAACTCGTACTGGCTGGTGTTCCAGTTCCAGATCAAGATCGTGCCGGTCGATTGCGAAGTCGGCGTCGTGTGCGCCTCGACGGTGAAGAAGAGGTGCGAGACGCTCGCAGGGGGCTCGGCGATTGTGAAGTCCGCCTGCTCGGTCGCGAAGAATCCGATGCCGGGGACCAAGA
Organism: uncultured Chthonomonadaceae bacterium; assembly: GCA_946479035.1. Next base: position 70,603 of record CAMLDW010000003.1, read on the forward strand.
CCGCGGTGTCCTCGTAGTAGGTGTCGTCGGAGGTGACCGCCTCTGCGGTGCCACCGGCGCTGTGCGTGCCTTGGATCGTCGAGACGCTTGATACGGCATAGCTCGTGTCGAGGACCGGAGCCGTCAAGTTCTTCGCGTTGAACGCGGCGGCGATCTCAGGGTAGTTCGGAGTGCCGTCGTAGATGATCGGGTTGTCATCGTCCAAGGTCAGGACGTCGATCGTGATGCCTGGGTTTATGCCCGACGGGTGGAGAAGGATGCTGTTGAGGTAGAGATACCTCGTGTGGTCGAGCGCCGGTCCGGCGCCGAGCGTGGCGACCATATTGACTCGTGTGCCCCAGAACGCGCCGCTAATGACCATGCCGCAGAAGTGCGGGTCGAAGTCGCTACATGGGTACGTGACTCCGTTGACCGCGTTGCGCAGGCAGCCTGTGCCTTGCCCGAGGAAGTCGTTTCCGCCGCACGGGTCGTCGGCGAGCAGCGCCGCGTTGGTGTCGGCCATGCCTTCGTGATAGTCGCTCGTCGCGTTCTGATGGCCGTGTTCGATGACGAAATGTCCGTACTCGTGCCAGATGACTGTCGAATAGGCCGTGTTCGGGCAACCGGTCATCCCGTCGCCCGTCTCGGAAGCGAAGAAGTTGACCGTGTCGTTCGTATAGAACGCGTTGCAGATGCTGGCGATGTTCACGTGTGTCGGGATCGCCAGGTCGATGCCTGGGTACGAGCTGTTGATCGACTTGGCAAAGTCATGCACGGCAGTCACATTGATAAAGCCGTCGACCTGCGCCTGCAAGAACTCGGCTTGGGGCGTTGGATTGAACGTGAAGTTGACCGGGCCGGGCGGAATGACGAACGCAGTCTTCGTGTCCGACTGGCCGGCGTCATTGAGGACGTTGGCCCACTGGCCCTGAAGAGCTGCGTTCACGGTGACGGGGGCGACGCCAGCGTTTGTCAGTGTAAAGTTCCCGGTCAGGTTGGTCAGGGTGTTAGAGCCGCCTTGGATGCGGACTCTAAGGCCCGCGAGATCCACTTGGACGGGCGGATTCGCAAGCTCGTTGGGCAAGAGTCCAGGTGTGGCAAACCCATCGACGTGACCGTTGACATTGACGTGGTAGACCTTGTCGCGCCACTCGACGATGCGCCCTGTCGCCGCGTCGACGTAGACCTGGAAGTTCTTCATGTCGCGGCGGTCGTCGTTCGTCACTCGGAACGACCAGGTGAGCAGCGTGTTCGCGCCGTCCTGGTAGGCGACCATGGTCGGAACTTCGACGGCGTTGAGGGTCTTGTCGGCTTGCTTCACGATCTGCATCGCCTTGCCGGCCGAGATCTGACTGCCGAACATGCGCGGAGCGGAGACGGTCTGGGCGGCCGAGCTGACGAGCACGACCGGCGAGCCCATCTCGTTGCGCACGAGCACGGTCAGGTAACCCTGGTCGAGGGGAAGGCCCATGACGGTCTCGCGGAAGTACACGGCTGTGAACGCGCCGTCCATCAGAGACTGCGTCCCTGAGTACTGGAAGCTGCCCATCCCTGGCTCGAACACCGCAGAATATGCGTTTACAAAGCTCGCGGCGGACTGCTCAGGCGTGAAGCCGGTCGCAAAGGCGGTGCCGTAGAGGCGATCGACCTTGTCTTTCTGGCTGTACACGCGCACGTCGGGCGCCGTGGTCCTGAGCTGCCGCAGGGCGACTTCACGCGCTTGCGCGGGGGTCGGTTGCGGCGGGCCTGGGCGGACGCCCGGCCGGGTGTTGGATCTGACCTGTGCGATTGCGACGATCGAAATCGCGAGGAAGGCAGTGACGAGTGCAGGGCGCAAAAAACGCATCTTGAACCTCTCCGGGCGCTAGTATCCGCCAATTCGGGCTCGGTTGTCTAGTGTTTCTACCGACCCCTCGCAGATTTGCTTGGGGGCTCCCCGTTCTAGGTTCTGGCCAAACCGTGCGCCGATCGGCGGTTTGAGCCTGCGCTCCTCTGGTAGATTACGGCCATGTTGAGCCTAGAGCAGCATGAAGCGCTGTCCGCCGCCCAGGCGCGGTTGGACGCTATCGGAGGTCATCTTTGACCTCAAAACGCTGCTTTCGCGCATCTCCGCGCTAGAGGCGGAGTCCAACCAGCCCGACTTCTGGAACGAGCCTAACGCCGCCCATATGAGGCTCAAGGAGCTCTCCAGGCTCAAGGGCATCGCCGAGCCGCTCGACAGCCTCAAGGCCCGCCTGAGGGACGCCCTCGAGAACTACGAGCTGCTCAGGAAGGAGCCGGACGAGGGCTTTGAGCGCGACGCCGACCAGGAGGTCGCGAAGTTCCTGGCCGACCTCGACGCCTACGAGCTTCGGACCCTGCTCGGGGGCGAGCACGATGGCCGCAACGCGCTCTTCGAGATCAACGCCGGGGCGGGCGGCTCTGAGGCGTGCGACTGGGCGCTCATTCTGTTCCGCATGTATTCGCGCTGGGCTCAGAAGAAGGGATACAAGCTGGAGGTCCTGAGCGAGACGCCCGGCGACGTCACCGGGTACCGCAGCGTGGCGTTCGAGGTCGTTGGCGACAACGCCTACGGCTTTTCGAAGTCAGAGACCGGAGTCCACCGTTTGGTCAGGATCTCGCCGTTCGACTCTGCCGCCAGGAGGCACACGAGCTTCGCCAAGGTCATGGTGCTGCCTGAGATCGCCGAGACGGAGGTCAACATCAACCCCGACGACCTGAAGGTCGAGACGCTCCGCGCCGGCGGCGCAGGCGGCCAGCACGTGAACAAGACCGAGAGCGCGGTCCGCATCACGCACCTTCCCACCGGTATCGTCGTGAACTGCCAGAACGAGCGCAGCCAGCACAAGAACCGGGCATCTGCGATGACCGTGCTGGCAGCCCGGCTCGCCGAGGTGCAGAGGGCGGAAGACGAGGGGCGCATCCAGGAGCTCAGAGGAGACACAGGGCCAGCCTCGTGGGGACGCCAGATCCGAAGCTATGTGGTCCAGCCCTACACCATGGTCAAGGACCACCGCACGGGGCACGAGACGGGGAACATCCAGGCCGTGCTCGACGGCGAGATCGACGGCTTCATTGAGGCCTTCCTCAAGCGGCCCCCGGCCAAATCGGATACATTTATCGAGTAATAAGTGAGGGGAACGCCCGTCAGACGGTAGGAACCAGGTCCAGTACCATGATCGTCGCTTTCGCTGCGCTCCTCCTCCAGAACAAGGAACCAGGCCCGGTCGTGCTGCCCGCTGGGACCTCGCACGAGTTCCAACAGATGGCGTATGGGGTCGAGGCGGCGGTGGAGGCCGGCAGGTGGGACGAGGCGGCAAAGCTCGCTTCGAGGCTTCCGGGCCGCGAGGTGACCATCGAGTGGACCGAGCAGGGACTTTCAGCAAACCAGAAGCTGTACTTTGCGCACGCCCTGGACCAGGTGTTCAAGCTCTTTGCCGACGCGATGCCCGACCTCAAGCTCGCGCTGGCCAAACCGGGCAAGATCAAGCTCAGCTTCGTCCCGACGCTCCCTCCAAACACGGACTCCACCGGGCCCGCGGGCGCGGTCTACACGGGATCGCCGGATGAGGGAGACCCAGTTATCGAAGGCGTGCTCGCGCTCGTGCGAGGAGATGCCAAGAGGCCGATCGAGGAGATCGACGTTCGTAACGAGGTGATCTACGCGGTCGGCGCCTACCTTGGGCTTGCCAGGCAGCCCAAGCCGGGCAGCCTGATGTTCCGGTCCGAGGAGCCGAGCATCACGGACAACAAGCTCGGCGGTGCCGACATCCGGCAGATCAAAGAGGTCCTAGTCGTCTCCGACCGGATCCGCAAGTCGGTAGCGGGGAAGAAGGACCCCGGAATCGCTGCACCGCAGATATTCGTCGAGCCGGCGAAGCTGACTCACGAGCCCGTCGGCCAGGCCGAGAAGATGGCGCTGAGCCTGCAAGTGACGAACCGAGGAAAAGGGACGCTCGAATACCGCGTGGTTCCCGACTGCGGGTGTTTCCTCATTGGCCCGCACCAAGAGACGCTCGCGCCGGGCGACACGACGATCGTCCCGATGTTGATCAACACCTTCGACTTCGTCGGCAAGCTCAGCAAGCACCTCTACATCTACTCGAACGACCCCGAAGTCCCGGTCAAGATGGTCCCCTTCGAGGCCATCGTGCGCCCCGCCTATCGTTTCGTCGATAAGGCCGGCTTTCAGACTTTGATCGCAGACGAGAACGGCGGCGTGTACGAGACGGTGCTCGTGCTCGACGACAGCCAGAGCTTCAAGATCAAGAAGATCTCTGTCATCGGCATCTCTGCGATCGCCGAGTACGACGAGAAGGGCTGGGAGGGAGTGCTCGACTTTCCAGAGATCGGTGAGGGCCCGAAGAAGCGGAAGGGCTACGCGATCCGTGTGCTCGTCGCCCCGAACTTGCCACCGGGCCGCCTGACGATGACGCTCGAGATCCAGACGGACAGCGAAGTGTTCAAGACGATCTATCAGCCGGTGAACGTGCAGCGCGGGATCGTAGCGGTGCCCCTCAGCGCGTACTTTGGCAGCGTGGGAAAGGAGCCGGCCAGGGCGAGTGTCGTCATCACCCGCCCAGGGCAGCCCTACAAAGTCATTAGAGCCGTCTCGGACACCGATTGGATCGTGGCAAGCGTGGAGCCTTACCGTCCCGGCACCGAATACAAGATCGTCGCGACCTACACGGGCAAGGGACCGATCGGGGTCTTTCACGGAACGATCAAGGTCTACACGGACGACCCGAAACAGCCAGTTATCGACGTGCCTTTCGAAGGGACAGTGAGATGAAAGTCCATGCGTGGCTGGCGGCGGCGGCGCTGCTGGGATATTCGCTGTTCTTCAGGCCCCAGGCGCCGGACCGGGACGTGCTGATCGTCACCGGCTCGCTCTTCGGGAACCTGTCGCCTTGCGGCTGCACCAAACCGATGTCGGGCGGGATCCTCCGCCGCGTGACCGCGATCAGACAACTCACCGTCAAGGGCCGCACGACGGTGATCGAGTCCGGCGGCATAGTGGGAGGCGCGGCGCGGCAGGACGAGATGAAGGCGGAGGCGGTCGCCGAGACGATGAAGCTCGTGAACGTCGCCGCGATCAATTACGGGCTCGAGGAGGCCAGGCTCGGCGCGGGCATGGCCTTTTCCATGGGCAGCCTGAGCGGCGGGGCGCTGGTCGCTTCTGGGCTGACCGAGTCGGACCTGCCGGTCCAGAGGTTCAAGCGCTCGGGGCCGTTCTTGATCGGCGGGATCGACCCGCGCGCGCGAGAGCTCGGCGCGGCGGCCCGAACTCAGGTCCAAGCGCCCGACGAGACGGCCGACGCGCTGCTCGAAGAGGCGCGATCGTCCCGACTTGTCCCCGTGTTGATGGTCCGCGGCGACTTAGAGAGCTCAAAAGAGCTTGCCAAGAAGCACCCCGCCTTGCGCCTCATCGTTTGCGACCTCAAGAGCTCGCCGCTCGATGCGCCCGCAAAGGTGGGCGAGACGCTCATCGTGGGCGCGGGCGAGAACGGCAAGAACGTCGTGCGCCTTGAGTGGGACGGTAAAGGGTTCGTCGGCTACAAGTCTTACGACCTCGGGCCGGAGTACGCGGACGACAAGGACGCGCAGGCAGTCTACGCCTCGTATCTCGGCCGCGTCGACCGCGAAGACCTCCTAGCGATGGTCCCGCGAAGCGACACACCGCTCTTTGCGGGCAACAAGCTCTGCGGTTCTTGCCACACGAAGGCGTACAACGTATGGCTCAAGAGCGACCACTCGCACGCGCTCTCGACGTTGGAGAAGCAGGCGCACGGGCGCGACCCAGACTGCGTCGTGTGCCACGTGGTCGGTCTGGGCTCGACGTTCGGTTTCTTCAGCCGCGCCAAGACGCTGCAGCTCACCGACGTCGGGTGCGAGTCGTGCCACGGGCCTGGCAAAGACCACGCGATGAAGCCTTACACGGTGGAGATGCCGAAGGCCGGGGCCGATGCGTGCCTCAAGTGCCACGTCACAGAGCACAGCCCTGGCTTCGATTTCACGTCGTACTGGGAGAAGATCAAGCACTGACGTGTGGAGAAAAAGAGGAAAAAAAGTTTTGTGCGCGGATCGCGCGCAAACCTGCACTTGCCCGCGAGATATTGAGCCTGTCTGCAGACCTTTGTTCTGTGCGGCGGGACTTTTCAATCGTTTAACTGGGTCTTGACGTGCGAGGGCTAACGGAGCAGAATTACCGGTGCGGCCAGTTTGGTTCGTGTCCAGTGGGAACTGATTGCGGAAGAGAAGATGATCCAGTCGTCGGTCGAGCAGAGCGTCATCCTCGTCGAAGGAGCCATCGAGAGACGCAGCGTAGGGTTTGGTAGCTTTGCAGCGTTGCCGTCGAACCTCGGCGCGATCGAGGCAGGCATGAGGTTCGCCGAAGGGACGACCCCCTTCGTCGCCGTCATCGGCGCGCACGGGTGGGGCAAGACGCACCTGCTCGAGTCCGTGGCGTCGTTCATGAGGCTGCAGGGCGCACCGGCGAACAGGCCGATCGCCGCGACTCTTTACGCCGCTGCGCCTGAGCGGATCGACGAGTCGCTTCCGCTCCTATTGGACGATACGCAGGACGCATGGTCGAAACTGCGGGTCAAACAGGACCTCAGGAGGCTTCTCGAACGGCGCGTCAAGGGCAAACGCCCGACGCTCGTGACGTTCTCCGCAAGCGCGCAGAGGCGCGAGACGGCGCGCTTCCTCCCGTACAGCCAGGACTGGGCGTTCCAGACGATCACGCAACCGACATGCGGTGAGCGGGACCTCGTCGTGCGACAGATCGCGGACAACGAGAGCGTCACGCTCTCCAAGCCGGTCGTGTCCCTTGTCTCTCGCCACCTCTATGGCAACGGTCGATCGATCCAGGGCGCCGTGCACACTCTCAAGCTCGTGAGGCCGGACTGGTCGCGCCGCGAAGACGTCTGCGAGGCGTGCGGCGTGCTCATGCCGTGCATCCACGGTGAAGACGGCTGGGACCCGCGCGACGTGGTGCTCGAAGCTGTGACGAGGGCGCACGCCGCGCAGTGCGTCGAAGGCGTCGCTGCCGAGCAAGTGTGCGCTTACATCCTCATCTGCGAAATGGGACTGAGCGAGTACGATGTGGCGACGTTCCTCGGTGTGAGCCCGACCAAGGCTTACGCAATGGCGAACGGAGTCAAACTACAGCTCGCTGACCCCTGCCTGAGCCACTGCGTCAAGGTCTGCAAGAACGCGGTCGTCAGGTCGCTCGACACGGAAACATGCTAGGTTTTGGTAGAAACACAAGTACTCGTACTGGGCGCGCCGGCTAATCCCGGTAGTTATGCAGAACCCCGCGGCAAGAATCGTGCCGTCACAATCAGCGACGGGCAGATGCGCACGCTCGAGGAGCTGGACCTTGTCCCTGCTTGGGTCAATCCGGATCACTTGGTCGCAACGGCGATCCACGTGATGCAGGGGCACAAGATCAACGCTGTCGCTGTGCTAAGGGGCACGGAGCTGGACGGACTGGTCACCCTCGAACGCGCCTTAGCCATCCCAAAGTTTGCAAGGGTGGAAACGATCGTCCAGCCGGTCCTTCTCAGGCTAGACGAGTCCACTTCTGTCCGCAACGCCGCCAAGCAGTTCATCGAGCAGGACGTCAACTATGCGGTGGTCTACCGCGGCGACGAGTTCCGCGGGCTGCTCGCCTCCAACATGCTCCTCAAGGAGATCGGGCAGTCGTGGGACCCGCTCACGACGCTCCCCTGGAGCAACCGCCTGCGCGACTGGGGCATGTCGGAGCTCGAGTCCGGCGCCGAGGTCACGCTCGCCTTCATCGACATCGACGAGTTCGGGCTCTACAACAAGAAGCACGGGCACATCGTCGGGGACAGGATCCTCAAGCAGCTCGCATCCCGCCTTCGGGAGTTCGTCGACCGGCACTCGGAGATCCTCGTCAGGTACGGCGGTGACGAGTTCGTGATCGGCACGCGGCTCGACCGGTTCTCAGCCGAGAAGAAGTTCAGCGCAATCTCAGAACTCAAGCTCTCTGTCGAAGAGGTCCCCGACCCTGTGACTTTGACCGTCGGTTATGCGGGCGGGATGAGGACGCAGGAAAGGGAGCACGCCCACGTCGCCTCGACCCTGGACAACCTGATCAACTTGGCGAGCCAGGACTGTACGCGCCGAAAGGGCCTCAAACAGGGGCGCACGACCCATGAGCCCGCCGTGCAGCCCGTATCGGAGGCTCCACCTGCCCAAGCTCCCCCAACCCCGACAGAAGACTTGCCGTTCGAGGTCCGCCTCGTCTCCTTGGACGAGGACGACGCGTCTAGGCCCGTCGCCGTCACTTTGCGCATCGGCGGAAACGACGGGACCGGCGCGGCAATGCCGGAAGGCAAGGGCCTCGCGGAGGCCGTCGCAGACGCGGCCGCGCGCGCCATCGAACGCATCTACCCGGGCGTCGCGGTCCGCGTCACGACGACGGTGGTGGACACCGCCGCCAACGGCGAGAAGGTCGTGACCGTCGTCGGCTCGTGCGAGCGCGACGGCAAGCGCGCCGCCATGGCCGGCACCAGGCCAGTCAGCCGCGACGTCTATCGCGCGATAGCCGAGGCGGTGGCTTCGGCGTTTGTGAGCGTCCACTGGCCTTCGTAGGTCCTTCTTGCGCCCAACGGCTCATTTGGGCCCGCCCACGCGTATTATTGAAGCATGAGCCCCGAAACCGAGGCGCGGGTCGAGAAGCTGCTTGAGCGGCTCAGGGAGGCCGTCCCACAGGGCGACCAGCGCGCCGAGGGCCTCATGGCCGCGTTGCGGGCGGAGCTAAAGCACGAGCAGGCGGACCAAGCCGAGCGCGACAAGATGCTCGCTGCCTATGAAGAGGCGTACCAGAAGCTCACGGCTCCCGCGAACAAGGTCGGGGTGTACCTGCGCGACATCGACGGGGACAGGGCGCTCATCGCGCTAGGCGACGCGGAGTACGTCGCGCTCATCGATCCGAACCTCGACCGCACGAGCCTGGTGCCCGGTGCGCGGGTCGCGCTCAACGACGCTTTTGCCGTCATCGCGACGCTCCCTGACGGCCAGGCCGGAGCGATCATCCGAGTCAGCGAAGTCCTCGCCGACGGTCGCGTGCGCGTGGGGGCCGATGTCCCTGGCTCGCAAGGGAGAGTCATCGGGGTTTCGGGCTCGTTGGGACACGGTGCCGTCAAGGCAGGCGACGAAGTGCGGCTCGACCAGACTGGGCGAATGGCGATCGAGCACTTCCCCAAGCAGGAGACGAAGGACTACTTCGTCGAAGATGTGCCCAAGACGCCGTGGACGGCCGTGGGAGGGCAGGAGAAGGCGATCTCGCTGATCCGCGAGACCATCGAGCTGCCGCTGCTGCACCCGGAGATTTATCGCAAGTTCGACAAGAAGCCGATCAAGGGCATCCTGCTGTACGGCCCGCCCGGCTGCGGCAAGACGCTGATCGGCCGGGCGATCGCGTACAACCTCGCCAAGGAGTACTCCGAGCGCGCGGGCCACGAGGTCAAGGAGTACTTCATGCACATCTCGGGGCCAAAGATCCTGAACATGTGGCTCGGCGAGACCGAGCGAATCGTGCGCGAGATCTTTGCGACCGCGCGCGAGAAGTCCAAGGAGGGGAGGCTCGTGGTCGTGTTCATGGACGAGGCCGAGTCGGTGCTGCGCACCCGCTCGACGGGCAGGTGGCTGAACATCAGCAACACCGTGGTGCCGCAGTTCTGCGCGGAGCTCGACGGGCTGGTCTCGCTGGAGAACGTCGTGCTCATCCTCACCAGCAACAGGCCCGACTACATCGACCCCGCGATCCTGCGGCCGGAGCGCATTGACCGCAAGGTGAAGATCACACGGCCGAACAAGGAGGCCTCGCGCGACATCCTCTCGATCTACCTCCACGAGCGGCTGCCGTTCGACAAGGAGCTCCTTGACCGCGAGGGCGGGGAACCAGAGTGCGCCCGCATCGCCTTGGTTGAATCCACGCTCGCGTTCCTGTGGCGCAAGTCCTCCAAGACGGAGTTCCTCAAGGTCGCCTTCCGCAACGGCAACACCGAGACGATGCACTGGAAGGACCTCGTCAGCGGCGCGCTGCTCAAGTCGGTCGTCGACCGAGCCAAGGACATCGCGATCCGCCGCGCGATCGACGAGCCCGACGCCCCGCACGGCATCGGCGAGCAGGACATGTGCCAGGCGGTCGAGGCCGAGTACGCCGAAAACGAGATATTTCCCAAGTCCGACGACGCGCAGGACTGGCTCAAGCTCCTGGACTTCGAGCCCGAGAGCGTCGCCTCCGTCAAGCCGATCCGGCCAGACAAGGGCGAAGAGTTCGTGCGAAGCACGGTCATCTAGGCGTCAGCGCCCGATCGTGAACGGCACCGTCACCTTGAGGATCAGGGTCTTCTGGAACGAAGAGGCGTTCGGGTCGCCCACGATCAAGAAGTACTCGGCTCCCGTGTTCCCGCTCATGTGGTAGGAAGCGAACCAGTTCCACTGGTGCTCGTTGTAGACGACGCGCCCGCCGAACGACTCGAACTTGCCCTTCTCGAAGTTGAGCTCGAGCACGATCTGGTCTTCGTTGACGGTGTGCTGGACCGACTGTGCGCTCAAGGAGAGCTGCAGCCGCTTGAAGGGCCTGTAGCGGAACCCGCCCTCGATCAGCCGGTAAGCCGCGTTCTCGATCTCGCCGAAGCTCGCGCCGACGCCGAACCGGCGGTAAGGGTTCGTGTACGGGTATTCGAAGGATACGCTGGCCAGCTTGTCGTGCCGATCCTCGAAGTGCTCGTACTGGAAGTCGGTCGAGGCTTGGATGAGGCTCTTCATCGAGGCCTCCGCGCTGAGCGCGACCCCGTCCCGGTAGTGCGCGCCGTCGCGCCGCGTGTAATCGAAGCCCTCGACGCTGTACTCCGTTCTGTTGATCGTGCCTCCCGTGTACTCGATCTGGCGCGCGAGGCTGCCGGAAAACCCCCTGAAGTCGCGCTCCGGCACAAAGCCGATGCGCGGAAAGAACCCGCTCGTCACATCGACGAAGTTGAGCCCGCCGTTCCAGCCAGGGCCGTTGTAGAAGGCGCCAGCGAGGTTGGCGCTTCCGTTCCCTTCGATTTGGTCCTCTGTAAGGTTCGTTTCGACGAAACCGAGCCAGTTGCCGGACTTGCGGCTCAAGTTGATGCGTCCCGCGTTGTTGTCCTCGCCTACTTTTTGAAGCGAAGCGAACGAAAACGAGTACTCGGCGTACTGGTCAGGGTTGTACGTGTATGAGCCGGCGAAGGTGGCTTGGTGGTCGAAGTCGACGGTGCTGATCATGCCGAGCCTTTCCCTTCCGCCCAGGTTCCCATAGACGTTCACTCCCATATCGAACGACTGCAGGCGCTGGCTCGCAAAGATGCGCCGGCCCATCCCGAAAAAGTAGTAGTCGCTTCCTTCTTGGAAGAACGGGCGCGTTTCATGGGCGAGCCGCTCGAAGTTGCTGAAGTCGAGGTTGAGGATGTCCCCTTCGATGTTGCGGAAGTCTGGGTTGAAAGTCGAGACGAGGTTGATGTCCGGGGTGACGGCGGACTTTACGTCCAGCCCAGCGTTCGCGATCATCGCCTTGGTCTCGTCGTTATAGCCGCCGTATGCGTAAGGCAGCATCAGCAGCCGGCTCGAGCCGGGCGCCGGCGGCACTTCGACGCCCGCCAGGGTGTGGACCTTGCTCGGATCGTTGTTGTCGTTGTGCGAGCTGACCTGGCGACCGCTGGAGCTGACGTACCAGTTGTATAAAAACTTCATGTCGTGCAGCCCGGGCTTGGGCAGCGGCAGCAGCGCCCACGGAATGCGCACCTCTCCTTCCCACCCCGTCGGGGTCGCTTTCGCAAGCGACTGCACCCGCCCGCTCCACTCGACCTTGGCGGCGCGCCCGCCCTCGATCTCGAGCGAGGTCGCGCCGTTCGCGTTGAACGAGACGACGTTTCCGTCGTGGGTCATGCCGAACGTGCTGAACTCGAACGTGAAGCTGTCGTTTCCCTCAAGGCTGACGTTGTCGCGGAACTCGTCTGCCGAGATCCCCTTTGGGTTCTGCAAGAAGATGCGCGCCGCCACGTAGAGGTACTTCTCGTCGTAGCCGATCCAGACTTGGCCCTTCTCTCCGGAGTCCTGGGTGGTGCCCTCGATGACCAGCGACCTTGCGATACTCGAAGCGGCCGCCCACTCGTCTGCGGCAACCGTGCCGTCGAGCTTGGGCGGGTTCGTGAACCTATAGGCCGCCAGGCTGGCAGGTTCCTGGCTCAAGGGGAACTCTTGGGCCGCCGCCGCCGCACCCACACAAAGCCCAGCAGCGAGCCAGGCGGCTCTGGGAAGCACCATTGGAGCGTTTATACGCTCCTCGCGGCATTTGGTTCCGGGATCGGCGCTACCCGATGCTCAGCGGGACCGTCACTTTGAAGATCAGCGTCTTCTGGAACGACGAGGCGTTCGGGTCGCCGACGATCAAGTAGTACTCCGCGCCTAGGTTGCCGCTCCGCTTGAAGGAAACGAACCAGTTGAGCTCGCCGTCCTGGCTCACGAGCCGACCCCCGATCGATTGGTACCTGTCCATCTCCCAGTTCATTGTGAACACGGTCTGGTCCGAGTCCACCGTATGGTTGACAAACTGGTGGCGCAGGTCGAGCTGGAGCCGCTTGATCGGCCGGTAGTAGGCGCGCGCGGTCGTGCTCTCATACGGGTCGCCCGCGACATCGCCGCTCGTGTGGGTGAGCTGCCATCCGCGAAAGCGGTCGTCGCTCGGCATCGAGGCGCTGAGCGTGTAGAAGGTGTTGTACTGGCTCAGGAAGTTGTCCTGCGCGGTGGAAAGCTGCACGTTGAGCGAGTTGCGGAACGTCGCGGAAGCCGAAACGCTCCCCAGGTTCCTGTAGCGCCCGCCCTCGAACTGGTCCTGCTTGACGAAGGTGCCAGTCAGCCTAGTCTCGATCACTGCGCCGCGCGGGTGGGTCTTCGTCCACCGCGTGTTGGTGACCAGCCCCTTATATCCCGTCTGGGGCGCGAACCCGATCCGCGGGTTGAAGTCCGGGCTGACCTGCTCGTAGATCAGCACGTTCAACAGCCCTCTCGCCATGTATTGATAGCCGCCTGCGAGCGAAGTGCCCTTTCCCGTCTGTTCGTCGTCCGTCTGCATGAACCCCGTAAAGAGCAGGAAGTCGCCAGAGCGCTTGAAGTACTCGATGTTGCCGCCGAAGTTCTCCTCGTCCTTGCGGTCGAGCGCGGTGAACGCGCCGATGATCGTCGTGCTGGGGTCCGGGCTAAGCGAGACTGACGAGACGAACGCGTGCTGGTTTCCTACGTCGATGATCCCCAGCGCGCCGATTTGCGCCTTGTCGCTGAGGTTGCCGTAGAAGTTGATCCCTGTGTCGAACGCCCCGATCCGCTGGCTCGCAAAGAGCTGTCGCATGTTGATCCCGCCGGTCAGCAGGAACTGGGAGCCTTCGAGGAAGAACGGGCGCGACTCTCCCGGCAACCGCTCGAAGTTGCTGAAATCCAGGTCGAGGATTTGGTTCTCGATGTTTCGGAAGTCCGGGCTGACGGTCACGACCGCGTTGAGGCTGTCGGTCACAGCGGCCTTCAGGTCGATGCCCGCGTTGGTGATCGTGCTCTTTGTCTCGTCGTTGTAGCCAACGTAGGCGTAAGGGAGCGCGCTGACTGTCCGTCTGATCGGGATGTTCGGGACGACCACACCGTTCAGCGAGTGCGTCTTGTTGAAGTCGCCCTGCGTCGCGTGGAAGCTCACGCCCCTCTGCGAGGAGCTGACGTACCAGTCGAAGAGGAACTTCATGTTGCGCGCCCCTTCGGGCGGCAGGGGGATGATCGCCCACTCGACGCGCGCCTCCCCCTCCCAGCCCGTCTCAGTCACCTTCCCGCGAGCCTCGAACGCGCCGCCCCACTCCTTCTTCGCCGCGCGGCCGCCAGCGATCTGCAACTGGGTCGCACCCGCGGAGTTGAAAGTGAACGTACTGAAGTTCTGAGCGTTCCCGAACGGGTCGAGGTAGAAAGTGACCGTGTCGTCTCCGTCCAGGTTGACGTTCTCGCGGTACTCGTCCGCGCGCACGTGCTTGGGGTCCGCCAGGATGATCCGCGCTGCGACGTACACGTACTTGTCGTCGTATCCGATCCAGTACTGCCCCTTGTCGCCGGACGGCTGGCTCGTGGAGATCACGACGAGGGACCGCGACGACGTCGCGGCGCCCGCCCACTCTTCGGCGCCGACCGACCCGTCGACCGTCGGCGCCTTGGTCATCAGCCGAGCCTGCAAGGAGTCCGGAGAGTTCGAGAGAGGGAACTCCTGGGCGGCGAGCAGGGCGCTGAGGCAGAGGGATAAGAGGCAGACAAGTGGGCGGAGCACGCCGCTATTACGAATCGTAAGTAGTCCGGGTTCCTGGATTCTCTCCTAGCCCCAGGCAGCTTTGGCCCCGCCAATGGGAGGAGCCCCGAAACCACAGCCGAATATAATGGGTTAGAAGTAGTGCGGCGATGTTCAACCTGATCCCAGTCGTGATGCTCCTGCTGATGCAGGGCGCCGGAGGCACAGACCTCTCCGTGCGCCAACAGCAGGCGTTGCTCGACCTGGCCCATCGGGCTTGCGCCGTGCAGACTCAAGGTGAGCTTGAGACCGCGCTCGCATCGAGCGCAGGCGTAAAGGGCGCCGACCTGGCTTTCTGGCTCCAGGTCTTCACCTCGTTCGGGGACGCCTCCCGTTCCCAGCCGCAAGCCCTCCGCGCCGTCGAAAAGGAACCGGCCATCGTGCCGGCGGGCGACCCTGGCCCCACCGGCGACGGCTGGTCGCGCTGCGTCCGCTCGCGCGACGGCCCCGCAGCCCGCTGACACCCTCCCGCACGGGCATCCGTGCGCCTCGTCGTCAGTAGCAGCCCCCTATTTCGGAACCGAAAAACAATGTTAGACACCCTACGCAAGCTCTTCGACCAGAGCGAGAAAGAGATCAAGGCGATGACGCCAGTGGTCGAAAGGATCAACTCGTTCGAGGAGGAGGTCGAAAAACTGAGCGACAGCCAGTTCGCCGCCAAGACCCAGGAGTTCAAGGACCGGCTCGCGGCAGGCAAATCGCTCGAGGACGTTCTCCCCGAGGCGTTCGCGGTCGTGCGCGAGGTCAGCCGCCGCACCCTCGGCATGAGGCAGTTCGACGTCCAGATGCTCGGCAGCATGGTGCTGCACCAGGGCCGCATCGCCGAGATGAAGACGGGCGAAGGAAAGACGCTCGTCGCCGTCGCGCCGATGTACCTGAACGCTCTCACAGGGCGAGGGGCGCACCTCGTCACGGTCAACGACTACCTCGCACGCCGCGACGCCGTGTGGATGGGCCCGATCTATCACACGCTCGGGCTTTCCGTCGGCATCATTCAGGGCCAGGCCCAAGACTCCGACGAGCTGGGCGGAAGCTACGTCTACGAGCCGGGATACCAGCACGAGGACCCGCGCTACACGAACATGCGACCCTGCTCGCGCCGCGAGGCATACTTGCAGGACATCACCTACGGCACGAACCACGAGTTCGGCTTCGACTACCTGCGCGACAACATGGCGTTCCGGGTCGAGGACCTCTCGATGCGCGAACTGCACTTCGCGATCGTCGACGAGGTCGACTCGATCCTGATCGACGAGGCGCGCACGCCGCACATCATCAGCGGCCCTTCGACGATCGACACCTCGGTGTACGCGCAGGTCGACAAGATCGCGCGCCAACTCAAGGGCGGGACTATGGACCAGGTCGACGAGCCAGGGATTCACTTCGTCTCCGACCGAAAGTCTCACAGCGCGTCATTGACCGAAGAGGGGATGGACCTCGTCGAGGAGATGATGGGGCTCAACAACATGGCGGAAGACCCGCGACTGATGCACCATGTTAACGCCGCGGTGAAGGCGTACGGCCTCTTCCAAAAGAACACCGACTATGTCGTCCGCAACAACGAGGTCGTCATCGTCGACGAGAACACGGGTCGAATGATGTTCGGTCGCCGCTACTCGGACGGCCTCCACCAGGCGCTCGAGGCCAAGGAGAGCGTGCCCGTGCAGCGCGAGAGCCAGACCGTCGCCACGATCACGTTCCAAAACCTCTTCCGCATGTACCACAAGCTCTCCGGCATGACCGGCACGGCGAAGACCGAAGAGGACGAGTTCCGCAAGATATACGGCCTCGACGTCGTCTGCGTTCCGACGCACCGGCCGATGGTAAGGACCGACCAAGAGGACGTCGTCTATAAGACCCTCGACGTCAAGTACCGCGGCATCGCGCGCGAGATCCTGCGGCTCTATACCAAGCAGCAGCCCGTGCTGGTCGGCACCCGCTCGATCGAGATGTCGGAGAAGGTCTCGACGAGGCTCACCTCGGACAACCTGCAAAAGCTGCTGCTCACTGACATCATCTTCGAAAAGATGGGGAACGACAAGGGCGTGAGCAAGAAGCTCGGCGAGGCCGGATCAAAGATCTTCGACACGAACCTCGAAGAGCTCCCTCTCAAGCAGATCGCGAGCGTCGCTGCGGCGGCGGGCGTGACAGCGAACGCACTGAGCGACGAGGCGGCCGAGTGGCTCCTCAAGGCGCAAGAACTGCCGATGGAGAACAAGGAGTACCTCGAAGAGGCGCTGCGCCACGGCATCCCGCACAACGTCCTCAACGCCAAGTACCACGAGCGAGAGGCCGCGATCATCAGCGAGGCGGGCCGAAAAGGCGCCGTTACCATCGCCACCAACATGGCCGGCCGCGGCGTGGACATCCTGCTCGGCGGGCGCATCGCGGACGAGACGGTCGAGCTCGCACGAAAGCAGGAGGCCGTGGACGGCGGAATGGCGAGCGAGTTCGCCGACACGTTCCTTTCCTTCCGTCGAGGCGGCAAGGAGCGGGCGGCCCCGCCGCTGCCGCTCAACGACCAAGAACGGAACGAGTTTGCCGACGTCGTGCGCGCGCTCGGAGGGGTGTTCATCCTCGGAACCGAGCGGCACGAGAGCCGGCGCATCGACAACCAACTGCGCGGCCGTTCGGGCCGCCAGGGCGATCCGGGCGAGAGCCGTTTCTTCGTCAGCCTGGAAGACCAGCTTTGGAAGATCTTCAACCCGAAGATGCTCGAGAACCCGATCCTTCGCGCTTGGCCGACGATGGAGGAGGTCCGCGCCAGGTTCATCACGGGGATGATCCTCAAGACGCAGGAGCGCATCGAGAACCACTTCTTCGAGGCAAGAAAGCACGTGCTCGAGTACGACGACGTGCTCAACTCGCAGCGCGAGCACGTCTACGGAATGCGCCGCGAAATACTGCTCGGCCGCGACTGCCGCGTCGACATCCAAAAGGGGATCAAGGTCGTCGTACAGAGCGCGATCGAGGACGGATGGCAGTTCGACGACGACGGCCACAAAAAGTTCAACCACGCGCGCGTCTATGAGAAGCTCACGCAGATGTTCCCGCTCGTCGACTACGCCTCGCTGGCGGACATCGAATCGAAGGACCCGCTCGGAGAGCTCGAGGAGTTCTGTATGGGCATCGCCATGCAGGCGTACAACACGAAGATCGAAGAATTGGGCGACGAGATCATGAGGCAGATCGAGCGCCACGTCATGCTCCAGTCCGTCAACGACAACTGGATGGCGCACCTGCAGATGATCGACTACATCCGCGAGGGCATCGGGCTGCGCGGCTACGGCCAGACGGACCCGCTCATCGCCTACAAGCGCGAGACGCACGACCTCTTCGAGCACACCGTCAAGGCGATCCAGGACCAGGCCGTGCGCATGATCTACATGGCGCAGGTCCGGCGCGAGCCAGCGCAGCAGCAGGCCCAGCCGCAGATGCAGCGCGTCGACGCGTCCGCGATCGCGTCGGCGAACGGCAAGTCCAGTGCCACCGTGCCGAGCGCCGACTGGAGCAAGGTCGGGCGCAACGACCCCTGTCCCTGCGGCAGCGGAAAGAAGTTCAAGGCGTGCCACTACGCCGAGCTTCGCGCCAAAGGCGTGATCTAAGAAAACAAGAACGCCCCCCTGCGTTAGGGGGGCGCCTTGATTGCGCCTCGGGATGACCTTAAGAGGCGACGTCTATGCGCCCGCTGCCGTTTGCCGTTACCTTGAGCCGCGCTGCATCGATCTCTTGGCGCGATACGCCCATGCCGTCCTTCAGACCGCTCAGCGTTTCGTCCGTGCCTTCCGGGTCGCGCGCCCCGGTCTCTGAGAGCACGCTCAGTGTCGGCAGGACTCCCCCTTCGCCGCGGAGCTTTTCGTTCGTCCGCTGCAGAACGTCCGATACCACGGGGAGGTCCTCGAGGCTCCGCTGGTCCTTCAGTGCCTTCTTCTGCTTCGCGTAGGCGCCGAGCGCCTGCTTCTGTTCGAACCTCAGCGGCATCGAGGTCGGCGGGAACACCATCTCTTCGTCGTAACGAACGTAAGAGACGATCTCGTTGGCGGTCTCGTCCGCCGACCGTAGCAGGCGCTCGTTGGCGGACTCGGGCTGGTCCGCGGCCCGGTTGGTGCGGAACCCCGTCAGGGTGTCGTGCAAGAGGTCCTCGACCTGGTGCACGGCCCTTCCGGCGGTCTCGAGCTTCTGCCCAGCGCGTTCGAGGCTCTTCGCGTCTTTCTCGGGAGAGACCTGCCCGCGCTGGATCGTGCCGCCGTCGGCGGAGCTCGTCGGAGGCACCTTCGTGGCCTCGTGGGCCCTCTTGAGCTCACGGATAGGCGTCATGTCCACGCCGACGTAGTCCGACGGCGTCAGGGGAGCGTTGACTCCAAAGTCCACGGTGGTCCGTTAGGGACGGCTGTCCCTAGTCGGTTATTTGCCTACTTGAGCCGTCAGCACCACGCTAAAAGTGCGGGCGCTTCGGGCATTCCCGTGGTTGTTACAGCCGGTCGAACTGCGAGGGGTCGCGCTCGAGCAGCTCGCGCACGTCCTTCGGCACGCCGACCGCCTTGAGCGGGTCGCCCGAGGCCCACACGTGCCAGGTGTAGCCCTGCGTGCACTCCTGGCCCTTCGTCTCGTTGAACACCTCGTACTCGAACTTCATCGCCGCGCGCTTGATCTCCGCGAGCTTGACCCGCACTACGGCCAGGTCGTCGTACTTGATCTCGCCGCGGTAGCGCACCCAGACTTCGACCACAGGAAGCCTGTACCCTTGGTCCTCAAGGCTCTTGTAGGTGAACCCGCGGTCGCGGCACCACGCGCCGCGCGCCTGCTCGAACCACAGCAGGTAGTTCGCGTAATAGGCGTGGCCCATCTGGTCGGTCTCGCCGTACCGCACTCTGATCCTTTCCTCGGTCACCGCGCCGATCATCGCGTTGATTCTGGCTTGGCCGTCGTACCGCCCGCCCCGTTCGCCGGCTGCCTTTCGACTTTCGACTCACGACTTTCGTCTTTTGACACAGAAGGCTGCCAGGTACCCTCCTAACGCGGCCGACGTGCATTGGACATGGAAGGTCAAGCTCCGTACGTCCTCCTCGAGAGGGTAGAGGTCAAGTACAGCGACGTCGTCGCCGGGCTCCGCGGCGTCACGCTCGAGGTCCAGAAGGGCGAGTTCATCTTCCTCTGCGGCCAGACAGGTTCGGGCAAGAGCACGCTCCTCAAGTGCCTCACTGGCGAGGTCCCGCTGACCAAGGGGCGCGTCCTGGTGGGTGGGCGCGACCTGGCCACGGTCGTGCGCAAGGAAGTGCCGCTGCTCCGGCGAGAGATGGGCGTCGTGCCGCAGGACTTCGGCCTCTTGCCCGGCAAGAGCGTGTGGGAGAACGTCGCGTACGCCCTTCGCGCAGTCGGCAAGACGCGCCGCGACGTGCGAAGGGCCGTGCCGGAGATCCTCGACCGCGTCAACATCCTTCACCGCGCGGACGCGCTGCCGAGCCAGCTCAGCGGTGGCGAACAGCAGCGCGTGGCGATCGGGCGCGCTCTCATCAACAACCCGCCGCTGCTCCTTGCCGACGAGCCGACAGGCAACCTCGACCTCACTCACAGCCTCGAGATCATCGAGCTGCTCGCGGAGCTCAACCTGCGCGGCGCGACCGTCATCGTGGCCACGCACGACCTGGCAATCGTAGAGCGCATGAACAGGCGCGTCGTCCAGATGGAGTTCGGGCGGATCGTAGGAGCGGAGCCGGATGCTTGACCGCATCGAGTTCGTCCTGACCGAGGCATTCACGTCTCTGCGCCGCAACACGTGGATGACGTTCAGCGCCGTCACAACGTCCGCGATGGCGCTTCTGCTACTAGGCGGGCTCGGCCTCGCCTACATGAGCATGCTCAACTTCGCTGCGGGCCTGCCAAAGAGCCTCGAGATGCGGGTGCTGATGCAGATGGGCCTGCCGCGCGACCAGGTCGAGCAGATCGCTGAAAAGGTCAGGGCGATGCCGGAGGTCTCCAAGGTCGAGCTCATCCCTCGCGAGGAGGCATGGGAGAAGATGAAGCTCGCGTACCCCGAGATGACCGAAGGCATGGAGGACGTCCTACCCGACGCGCTCAGGGTGACCCTCAAGGACGTCGGCAAGGCCGACCTCGTCTCCTCACAGGTCCGAGCCATCCCCGGCCAGGATGGTGTGGAATACATGCAGAAGGAGTACAACCTGATCGACCAGACCCTGCGGCTGATCAAGCTGCTGGGCGCCCTGGGCGGCGGAATGATGCTCCTGACCAGCGGAGTGCTGATCTACAACGCGATCCGGCTGGCGATCGTCGCGAGGAGCAAGGAGATTCGCATCATGGAGCTAGTTGGCGCTGCCCGCTCGACCATCTGGATACCCCTCCTGATCGAAGGGGTCGTCCAGGGAGCCCTCGGTGGCGCCATTGCCGCCACGCTGCTCTGGCCCGCGTACGGGACGGTCCAGACCATGGCCTCGAACCTGGCCTTCCTGCAAGAGGAGCAGACGCCCTACCCGACCGCCCTGGCCTACTTCACCCTGGTTTCCCTAGGCGCCCTATATGGTTTAATCTGTTCGGCGATCGCAGTCCGGGAGCCAAGGAAGGCAAGATGAGGGCGTATCTAACCGTATTCGTCGCAGCCGCGCTCGCGATCCTGATCGCGGCGCAGGACAAGCAAAAGACCCCCGACGAGCTGAGCAAGACGCTCAACGACGTTCGCGACAAGCGCTCCGAGGTCCAGCAGCGCCTCGAGCGCGTCAAGGCGCAGCGCAGCAAGGTCAAGCGCGACATCAGGGCCGTCGACCAGGACCTCACGCGCGTCAACGGCCAGCTCATTCAGACCAGCAACAAGCTCAACTATTCCATCGACCGCCGCGACGAACTGTCGGGCGACCTTGACGTCGCCAGCGCGAAGATGACCGAGTACCGCACTCGGGTCGAGACCAGACTCCGTCAGATGTACCGCCAGCCGGACCACAGCGTCCTGACCGTGATCGTCGGCGCCCAGTCGATCGGGGACCTCGCCGAGCGCAAGACCCTGCTCGAACGCATCGCAAAGCACGACAAAGAGCTTTTCGAGGATATGAAGGTCCTCCGCGCCGAGATAGCCGAGAAGAAGGGCCAGCAGGAGGGCTTCATCGCGGACATCAGCACCCTGAAGGAACAGCAAGTTGCCAAGCAGGGCGAGCTTCTCGACGTCCAAGAAGAAAAGAAGCAGGTCCTTGACGACCTGACCAAGCAGCAAAGGAAGCTCCAGGCCGAGTTCGACGAGTATGACCGTCAGGACCAGCTGCTCCAAGAGCGGATCCGCGCCTACCAGGCCGGTAAGGCCGGCACTTCCGGCGCACTTCACTACGGCGGCAGAATGATCAAGCCCGCGCAGGGGCCGTACACGAGCGGGTTTGGCATGCGCTTCCACCCCATCCTTCGCAAGAAGCGCCCTCACAACGGGCTCGACATCGGTGCGCCCAACGGCTCACCGATCTCGGCTGCCGCCAGCGGCGTTGTCATCACGGCTGGATGGATCAACGGCTTCGGCAACACGGTCGTCATAGACCACGGCGACGGCGTCTCGACGCTTTACGGCCACTGCTCCGTGCTCTATGTAAAGGAAGGGCAAAGGGTCATGATGGGCGACCGCATCGCCGCCGTCGGCTCCACCGGGCTGGCCACCGGCCCCCACCTCCATTTCGAGGTCCGGATCAAGGGCTCGCCCGTCAACCCGCGCAGGTATTTGCCCTAGTCAGGGCCTGGGCCGTTCCCAACAAGCCCCCAACGGATATCCTAGGGGGGCTTTCTTTGGGCGGTACACGGCGTTGGCGATAGACACGAGCGACTTCAAGAGCGGGATTGCGATCTACATCGATGGCGAGGTCCATCAGATCATCGACTTCCAGCACGTCAAGCCCGGCAAGGGAGGGGCGTTTGTGCGCACAAAGCTCAAGCGCCTACGGACCGGGGCCACGGTCGAAAAGACCTTCCGCGCAGGCGAGAAGATGGACTCCGCCTTCCTCGAAAAGAAGCCCTACCAGTTCCTTTACCGGCAGGGCGACGAACTTGTGCTCATGGATCTGGAGTCATACGAGCAAGTGCCGGTCGATGAGGATGACCTGGGTGGCGGGGCCAAGTACCTCAAGGAGGAGATGGAGGTGGTCGCGCTGATGGCCGACGGCCAGGTTCTAGGCTACGAGGTGCCCAACTTCGTCCTTCTCCGGGTCGTTGAGACAGACCCCGCGTATAAAGGTGATACAGTCGGCGGTGGGGCGACCAAGCCTGCTAAACTAGAGTCTGGAGCATTGGTGCAAGTGCCCTTCCACATCGCGGAGGGTGACCTTGTCAAGGTTGACACGCGAACTGGGGCGTATCTGGAGCGTGTAAGCAACAAGAAGTAGCGCGAAAAATGGGAAAGGTTGACCCGGGTCTAACTCAAGGATTTTCAGAGACCGTGACCGGATTCATGGATTCGGTCTCGAAGCTTCTCGTGTACGCCGGTGCCGGAGCACTCGTCGCCGGCGCTGCGTTCCTCATCTACACGATCGTGGTCGGCAACGGCGCCTCGCCGGACACGGCGGCGCAGGCCCAAAGAAACATCGAACTGTTCGGCAAGGTTGCGCTGATCGGCGGCTTGAGCGGTGCCCTCGGCCTGACATGGATCATGTGGGGCGAGGAGACCCTCGGAGCGATCCTGGTGCTCGTGGGCTCTGCGTTCTACTTCGCGCCTTACTATCTTCCCGGACTCATGGAGATGCAGGTTGTCACCGAGGTCGCGCGCAAAGGGTTGGACGCGGTCGGCGCAGCAGGTGCCCCCATTGGCGCGATCGGGCTGTGCGTAATCGTGATCGACCTGATCGGTCGGGTGAGAACTCGCTCCCAAGAGGGCGCGAGGGCAGAGCAGCTCAAGTTCGGCAAGGGGATGAAGGAGGAGCGCGACATCCGCAACGTCTTCCTCGGCAAGTGTTGGCAGCTTCCGTATTGCCGAAAGTTCGTCCGCGAACGCTGCCCGATCTACCACGCGCGGCGAACCTGCTGGCAGGAGCGCGTCGGATGCATGTGCGAGGAGTCCGTGATTCAGAACGCGATGGAAGGCAAGGTGATCCCCAGCGACGTGGTCGCCGCCGCCAAGTTCATCCCGCGGAACTCGAAGCTCACGCCGGGCCAGAAGGCTGAGCGCTGCCGCCAGTGCGTCATCTACAACGAGCACCAGAAGCACAAATACAAGCTCGCTCTGCCGGCCACGGCGGTCGTTCTCGTGCTCGTCTTCTTCGCCCTCCACACACCCCTAAAGGACTGGGTCCAGGGCTTGCTGACGCACGCTGACACCCAGGTCAGCAAGGCGACGTTCAACGGTAAGGACATCAGCGAGGTCACTAGCACAGCCAGTGGAGTCATCCCGTACGCCGAGATCGTGCTGATTGCTGGGTTCTTGATCATCTTCGCCTACTGCGTGCGCGTGCTCGAGTACCTATTCTTCAAGCTCAAGGTATGAGCCTGGATGCCTGACGCGCTCGGTACTGTCTCCATCGACGGCTCGCACGGCGAGGGCGGAGGAGCGCTCCTCAGGACTGCGGTGGCGATGTCTGCGCTCACCCAACAGCCGCTCGAGGTGCACAAACTCCGCGGCGGCCTTCGCAAGGCGGGCCTCTCCTCGGAAGACCTCACGTTCGTCCAGGCGCTCGCGGACGCGACCAAGGCCGACTCGGACGGCGCAGTGGTCGGATCTACGGTTCTTTCGTTCCGGCCCAAGCAACTGCCAAGGCCGCTCGTCGGCTCCTACGACGTCCACGCGCACGAGAAAGGAAGGGTCCCAGGGAACGCGCTGATCGTCCTTACCGGGCTCTTGCCGATCCTCGCCCGAGCGGGCGGGTACAGCGAGATCGCCGTGCGTGCCGAGACCCACAACGAAAAGACCATCTGTTACGACGCTTTCGAGCGCACGACCCTCGCTGCCATGAGGCGCTTCGGCCTTTACGCCTCTTCGCGCCTGGTCACACCCGGATTTGGCTACGGCGCGCACGGGGAGGTGGCGGTGGAGGTCGAGCCCAGCTGCCTGCAGTCCGTGGAGTGGGCCGCGCGGGGCGGCCTGCGCGCAAGCGGCGCCGCGGTATCGACCGGAGACCTCCCGGAGTCGGTCGCCCAGGCGGCCTCCTCCTCCCTGCAGTCGCTGGCCAGGGCCAAAGGGGTCGAGCTGGAGATCGAGACCGTCTCGCTCGCTTCCAAGTCGCGCGGCGCGACGGTCACCGTTTGGGCCGAGTTCGAAAACGGGTTCGGGAGCGGGACCGCTTCTCTGCAACCGGACGGCACGATCGAGGAGTGCGCCTCCCACGCCTTCCACCGCTTTTGTGAGTGGTTCGACTCCGACGCGACCGTCGATCCCTTCCTGGCAGACCAGCTCTTGCTCCTGGCCGTGCAGGCTCCGGGCCGAACGGTCTTCACAGTCCCCACGGTGACCAAGCGCCTCATGACCATGTCGTGGGTCGTGCGCCAGTTCATGCCGATCCACCTGACCGTGCTCGGACGTGAAGGCTCACAAGGCACGGTCACAATAGAGCAATGACCGGCTGGACGGTGGACTACGGCGACGGCCCTCGGCCGGTCACGCTTCCGCACGCGTGGCGGCAGGACGTGCCGGTCGCGTGGGAGGGCCCGGCGATCTACCGCGTCTCTCTCGAGCCCGCACATTCCGATGAGTGGCTCGTGTTCGACGGCGTCTCCTATCGGGCCGAGGTGTTTGTCGATGGCGAGCTGGTCTCCGACCATCGCGGGATTTGGGACGCGTTTGCGGTCTCGCTCGCGCCGTTCGTCGGGCGTTCCGTTCGGGTCGAAGTGCGCGTGACAAAGAACGGCGGCGCGTCGTCTCCTGTGAAGGACGTACTGAGCGGGTTCCTCCCCTTCGTGTATCACACGTTCGGCGGGGTCTATGGCGATGTGCGCGTCGTTCGCACTGAAAGCGATCCGACAGTTCGGTCGGGTCTGTCCGATCAATCAAGTCGCGTGTCGGTCGAACACGGCACGATTACTGTCGACGATCGACCGTTCTATCTTCGCGGAGTTCTCTCGTGGGGCTGGTATCCGGAGCTCGGTCACACGAACCCTTCTGACGGCGAAATCCGCAAAGAAGTGCGGCTTGCGAAGTCGATGGGGTTCAACACAATCAAGTTCTGCCTCTGGGTACCAAGGCACCGGTTCTTCGAGATCCTCGATGAGGAAGGCATGTGCGCGTGGCTGGAACTACCGCTCTGGGACCCTTCGGGCGACCCGGAAAAGCTCGAAGCGATGGCCTTGGAGATCGAGCGGATCGTCCTGCAATACCGCCACCACCGCTCGATCGTCGCGTGGACCGTGGGCTGCGAACTGAGCGCGTCCACCCCGCCGGAGTTCCGAGAGCGGCTCGTCAAGATGGTGCAGGAACACACGGGTTGTCCGCTTGTAAAGGACAACTCCGGCGGCTCAGAGATGTACGGAGGAGACTTGAGAGAGTACGGAACTTTCGCCGACTTCCACCCCTACTGCGACACCCATTGGTACCCGGTGGTGCTCGACAGTCTGCGCCAGCACCCACGCCGCAGCGGGCCGATCCTCCTCGGAGAGTTCAACGACTTCGACGTCCATCGCGACCTCCGCGCGCTCAAAGAAAAGAGCCCGTACTGGACGAGCGACGACCCTTCGCTCAACGACCAGGGCGTGCGATGGCAGCACGATCTGCCGCGCGTTCTAAAAGAATCGCGCTGGACCGAGTGCGACAACGCGCCGTTAGTCGAGTCGTCGCGATCGAAGGGCGCGTGGGTGAGACGCCGCGTGATGGAGCACGTGCGATCAATCAATGAGATCGCAGGCTACGTAATCACAGGATGGCGACACACTCCGATCTCGACGAGCGGAATGGTCGAAGATGATCTGCGTCCTGTCTTCGAGAACGCATCGGAGTGGAACGGCAAGTCGATGCTCTTCCTTATTCCGTATCGTCGACCGCCGTGGGTCAACGGCGGCAACCGCCCGGGCTGGCTCGACACGCTCTGTTTTTTCGAAGGCCGCGCCTTCTTCCGCGTCGGCGTCCACGAGAGCGAAGGCCGAACCGCAAGCTTGAACTGGCGCATCGAAGGCGCGAAGGGAGAGTGCGAGCCTGCGGAGACGTCTTCGTGCAATGGCGTCGAGGTCGGCCAGTGCAGCGCGGTCCTCGGGGTCGGAGAGCACGAGCTCGCGGTCGAGTTTGCTGGCACCGAAGCGCGGTGGCCCGTGTGGGTCGTGGAGCGGCGCGATTGGAGCGCGATGGCAGGCTGGTCGAAGCACGACCCGGACGGCATCTTTCAAGACGTGCCCCTTCCCGGGGGCGGTGACCTCCTGACCACACGGTTGGACGACGAAGCGATAGCACGGGCAAGAGCGGGTGCGGCCGTCGTCGCGATCTTGGAACACGAGGGCACGCTGCCGATGCCGTTCTGGCGCGAGTGCGCCCAAGAGTTTGCTCCCGGCTTGATGGACCTTTTCAACCAGAAGTGGGAGAGGCTCTGGGGCGTCGCCCCCGACTGCGCCCTCGACCCGGATTGGCTCGAGCAGAGGCTGGGCGAATATGAGACGCTGATGAACCGCGTCGACGCCCGCACCAACCGTGAGAACCACTACGTCGCGCGCGCGAAGGTCGGCAAAGGCACAGTCGTCGTGACGACCCTGCGCCCGCACGGCGGCCACGGCGCGCAGCCCTACGGCGTCTCCCGCAACCCGAGCGGGGCGGCGCTGCTCGCTCGGCTGCTTGGCTAGGCGTCAGGGGATCGAGAGCACGACCAGCAAAGTCGAGGAAGTCGAATTCCTCGAGCGACGATCGTCAGCCCATGTGCACTCGCGCAGTCCCAAACCTCCTTGTCGGGGCGAACAATCTGATCGACGCGGTGTGAACTGAGTCGAGATAGGCGTCCTGGAGCAGTTCGACCAGCGCGGGCGCGAGGCTTGCATTGAAGAGGAGTCTCATTCGAGCGGCGCGGCGCGGCTTCGTTCGCGGTCTGCGGCAAACGCCAAGCACGCACGGACGTCGTCGAGCGTCAAGTTTGGGAAGATCCTGACGATCTCATCGGGGCTCATGCCGGAGACCAGGTAGTTCAGCACGTCGGACACCGTGACCCGCATCCCTCGGATGCACGGCTCGCCGTTCCGCTTTCCGGGCTCGACTGTGCTGATCGATCGCCAGTCCATTTCGCCCGCTGTACGACGGCGGGCAAGTGGTGAGCCGGCTGGGACTCGAACCCAGGACCCACGCCTTAAAAGGGCGTTGCTCTACCAACTGAGCTACCGGCTCGCGCAGCGCATACGATACCTCTCGCACCCACAAAGCGCAGGGGTAAAGTCCGATCATGCCCGACGAGACGAACAGCTACGCCGCATCGGGCGTGGACATCGACGAGGCGGCGCGCGCACTGAGGGCGGTCAAGGACGCGATCTCCTCGACCCACGGCCCGCAAGTGCTGGGTGGCGTCGGCGGCTTCGGCGGAATGTTCGACGCGGGCTTTGCAGGGATGCAGCGGCCCGTTCTCGTCAGCAGCATCGACGGCGTCGGCACGAAGACGAAGGTCGCGGCGATGGTCGGCGACTACTCGGGCATCGGCCACGACATCGTCAACCACTGCGTGAACGACGTGCTCTGCCAGGGCGCGCGCCCGCTCTTCTTCCTCGACTACTTCGGTTGCTCTAGGCTGGACCCCGACGTCTTCCGCGCCGTCGTCAACGGAGCGGCGGAGGCGTGCTACAAGATTGGTTGCGCGCTGATCGGTGGCGAGACGGCGGAGATGCCCGGCGTCTACCACGACGGCGAATCGGACGTAGTCGGATGCATCGTCGGCGTCGTCGACTTTGAAAAGCGGCTCCCGCGCGAGACCGCAAAGGCAGGCGACCGCATCGTAGGGATCGCCTCGGACGGCCTGCACACGAACGGCTTTTCGCTCGCCCGGCGCGTGCTCTTCGAGCTCGGCGGGCTATCTGTGCGAGACGTTCTCCCTGGGACCAACGATACGTACGGCGAAGCGCTCCTGCGCCCGCACAGGTGCTACTATGGCGCCCTGGAGGGCCTGCTCGACGACCCCGCGCTGTGCGCCCTTGCCCATGTCACGGGGGGCGGCATCACCGACAACCTTCCGCGCGTGCTGCCCGGCGCGATCAGGGCCGTCGTCGAAAAGGCGTCGTGGGTCCCGCCACCGATCTTTCAGCAGATCAAGCGCATCGGCGCAGTGCCCGAAGCCGAGATGTTCCGCACCTTCAACATGGGGATCGGAATGCTCGCCGTGGTCGAAAAGGACTCGGCGCACGGGTTCGCCCGCAAGCTCAATGCAAGGGGCGAGCACGCGGCGGTCATCGGCGAACTGCAGCCCGGGTCTCAAGGCGTCGTGGTCGTCTAAGGGTCGACCCGGAACACGAACTTCGCGTTGCCGAAAGCGACCTCGTCGCCGTCCGCCAGCTCGGCCCGGTCCACTTTCTCGTAGTCGCCCCGCTTGATGTAAGTCCCGTTCGACGAACCAAGGTCCTCGATCACGAATGTGCCGTCGACCACCGCGATCTTCGCGTGCCGCCTCGAGACGTACGCGCTCTCCTCGTACTCGGTCAGGTCGATGTCGATCGCTCCTACGCTCGCGTCGGCACGTCCGATCACGGCGGGAAGCTCGAGCACGAACTCCACCTCGGAGGGCTGTCCGCGCCGCAGCATGACCAGCCGGGCGGAGACGTGCGGCTCGGAGGCGAACTTTGCAAGGGCGTCGTCAGCGGCGGCCTCCGCCTTGCGCGCGACGTCCTCCGGCGATTCGCCCGGGTCCGCCATCTCGTGCACCAGCTCGCTCTTGGACCGCTCGATCGACTTCGCGGTGTCCGATCCGATCGCCTCGAGCAGCCTCTGCATTTCGTGAAGCGCGGAGTAGGTGTCGCTCGGGTCGAAGCGCTCCTGGTGCGCGAACCGGTTGCGAGTCTTGCGCACCTGGTGAACCAGGTGCTTGGCCTCGCGCTTGAAACACTTGGAGAAGACGTCCTGCCAGTTGTTGACGATCGTGTTCGTCAATACCGCGACGTCCGTGTTGAACCCGTCGGACCAGTCAGGGATCGCATAGCGCTTCTGCCACTCGTCCCCGTACGACTCCCTCATCTTGCCCTCGACGAACGCCGCGAGCGAGTCGCGAAGCTCGTCTAGCGCGATCCTGATCCGTTCGTAGTTGTTCGTGTTCCCCAAGCTCTGCTAAGCACCAAGTCCCTGCGCTATGAGTAGAAGACGAGCCGTGCGTTCCCCAGCGAGACCTCGTCACCGTCTTTCAGCTCTGCCTCGTCGACCTTCTGAAAGTCGTCGCGGAGCACGTACGTCCCGTTGCTCGAACCGAGGTCGCGGATCTTGTAGATTCCGTCCTCGCAAACGATCACGGCGTGCTTGCGCGATACGTACGTTGCCTCCTCGATCGACCCTAGATCGACGTCCACCGGCCCGACCGTCGGGTCGAAGCGCCCGATCGTCGCCGGCACGGAGAACTCGAACACCGTGTCCGTCTCTTGGCCCGCGCGCTTGAGCACGAGCCGCGGCCCGGGCGCCTTCGCGGCTTCCGGCTCCGCCTCGACGGCTGCGAGAGTCTCCACGACGGCCTCCTGCGGGGCCTCCTGTTGTTCGTCGGTGGGAATGTCGTTCATCGTCTGCTCCTTCCTCCAACGGCCCATCCGGACAAGAGCACCAGCCCGCTGACGAGAGCCCCTGGCAGGAGCGTCCCGACGTCAAAGCTTGCACCCTCTCCAAACGAGACCGTAAGGCCTTGCTCAAACTGGCTGCTGTAGACCAGCAGCCCTACGGAGATTATAAACCCCGCGGCCATCGAAATGGAGACAACGAGGGGGCTGAGCCTCGAAGTGGGCCTGGAGGAGTAGCTGACCAGCGTCGGAAAGAGCAGCGCCCCCACGATCGCCCCCGCCCACGAGTACCACAGGTTCACGACGCTCTTGAAGGCCAGCGAAACCGGTACCGCCACCGCGCAGGCTACAAAGATTCCGACCCGCGACCACAGGGCAGCCTTGGACTCCTCTTTGATGCCGAACCACCGGCAGACCATGTCACGGCCCAAGGAGGAGCCCCCTACCAGCGCGTACCCGACCATCGCAGTCAGGACCGTGCCCAGCATCCCGCAAAAGAACACCGCCTTGAGCCCCTCTGGCAGGACCTTGTCGCCGAACAGCGGGTAGATGAGCAGGACGTTCGAGGGCAGCGGCTTCATCAGAGCGAGCGCGTACATCCCCGTCGTGATGCTCAGCACGTCGAACAGCATCCAGAACCCGATGCTCAGGAGGACCCCCCTCTTTCCCGTCTCCGGGCTCACTGCGCTCGCCGCGCGCTGGTGGAACCCAGGATCGATCAGAGTCCAAGCGCCGAGGATGAAGAAGCTAAGGAGGACGAACGGCCCGCTTCCGCCGGTCGCGGTCAACTTTGGCGTCCCCTTGAACTGCGCCCACGTCTGCATGAGCGGGTAGTGGGCCAAGCAGTACACCACGATCACAAGGAACCCGACGTACATCATCGCGAACGAAAGCAGCGATACGCGCGCGTCGGCCATCAGTCCCCCCTTGTAGAGGAACAGGCTTCCCACGAACGTCGCCACCACGACCGCGACCGGCAGGCTCCAGCCCGTCACCGACTGCGCGAGCGTACCGAGCATCAGCACGTGCGCGGCGGGCACCGCGAGCAAGAACACGAGCACCGCTGCGACGATCGCTGGACCCTTTCCCCAAGACGCCCCTATTCGTTCTGGAATGCTGATCTGGTCTGCCGTCCGCACGCGTTTAGAAAGGAACAGCGCGTATACGAGCGCGAACACGTAATAAGGAACTCCGAGCAACAGCCACGTTCCAATGCCGAAGTACGAGACCGACTCTCCGACCCCGAGGATGCCGCCGTACCACGTCGCGACGAGCGTCGCGACGAAAACAGGAAGCGTGAGCGCGCGCCCTGCCGCGATGAACTGCAGCGTCGTGTTCTCGCGCAGCTTCGCAGAAAAACCGAGTGCGAAGATCGACGCGATGAACAGCGCGATGATGACCGCGTCGAGCGCGCCGAGGCTCACCATCCGATCTCCCTGGTCTCGACGAAGAGCAGGGCGCACCCGGACTCAAGGCTCGCCGAGACCTCCCCTCCCACGGCCTCGTTCGACACGCTCATCAGCCCGCCAGGTTCAATTTCGGCCCCTTCCAGGGGCCAGGCGGTCCCCGCCAGCCTTGCTCCGGCGCACCGAGCCAACGGGATGAGTGAGACCCTCTGGCCGCGCTTCGCGGCGATTTGCGCCGGGTGCGAGGGTCGCACCACGTGGCCCACGCCGCGACGAAACGCGATGCGCACGCGAAGCGAACACGCAACGACGCTGCTGAACGTCGCAAGCACGTGGTCGGGCAGGTCGCCCTCCGTCCCCGTCAGAGTGACCGACTCGTGTCCGTCCTTTTCAACGAGAGCGAGAAGCTTGTCGCAGTCAGTCGTCGCCTGATCGATCGATTGCACGAGCCGCAAGCGCGAAGCGCGGGGAAGCGACGCGAAAGAGTCGAAGTCCCCGACTACAACGGGAGAAAAACCAAGAGCGATGAGGCGGTCCGCTCCAGAGTCCGCCGCGTAGACGTGCTCCGCAGACTTGGCCCACGACGAAAGAAGATCGTCGTCCATGTCTCCTCCGCCAAGGACACCTAGCACGCGCACGGGCACGGCCCGATTTTGACGCAAGCGGCGTCACCGCAAACGGAATCTGTCCCTAAACGATCCAAAGAATACGAAACTGTGCAAGACTGAACCTGGTCGCCTCAGGGCGCGACATTGTACGCAACTCCAGCGCGGAATGAGGCATTTTTCGCAAAAAACTTTTTGGCTGGACAAGTGCGGCGACCGTGTGTATAATCCGTTCGTTGTTGGCTCGACCTGAGCCCTTTTATTTGTATCATGCCGGATGACCAGTTCACGATCTTTGATGAAGAAGTCGCCTCGCCGCTCGCGAAGGCTTGGGAGAGCGCTCTCGAGCGATTAGCGGACGAAGTACCAGGGACCGCTCACAAAAAGTTCCTGCAGCCCCTTCGGCCCACCATGGGCACGGACGGAGAGGTCCACCTCGCCGCGCCCGGCAACTTTGTCGCCGAATGGGTCAAGGACCGATACGTCCCCAAGGTAACCGAGGCGCTCAGCGACGAGCTCGGGCGAGAAGTCACTGTCCGCATCGTCGTCGAGAGCAGGGAGAAGCCTCGGTCGCTCGCAGACGACCAGCTCCCCGTCCCGATCGCGAGCACGCGCCACGCCGCCGACGACCACAACCTCGTCCGCTTCAAGCCCAACCCAACCTTCAGCTTCGACAGCTTCGTCGTCGGACAGAGCAACCGCCTCGCGCACGGCGGGGCCATGGCCGTCGCCGCCTCGCCCGGGATGAAGTTCAACCCGCTCTTCGTCTACGGCCCCTCCGGGCTAGGCAAGACCCACCTCCTCCACGCCATCGCCAACAAGATCCTCAGCCGGGACCCGTTCTATCCCCTCATGTACGTCTCCGGACAGCAGTTCGCCGAGCAGTTCGTCTCGGCCCTGCAAAGCAACCGCATGGACGAGTTCCGGCGACGCTTCCGAAGCGTCTCCGTCTGGCTCCTCGACGACGTCCAGTTCATCATGGGCAAGGACAAGACCCAGGAGGAGGTCTTCCACACCTTCAACGAGCTCCACGCCGACGGCAAGCAGATCGTCCTCTGCGCCGACCGCGCTCCGCGCGACCTCCTCCAGATGGACGAGCGCCTGCGCTCCCGGCTCGAGTGCGGGCTCGTCGCAGACGTCCAGATGCCCGACACCGAGACCCGCTGCGCCATCATCCAGATGAAGGCCACCACAGAGAAGATCCCCCTCTCTCACGAGGTCGCCATGTTCCTCGCCGAGTCCGTTCCGGGGAACATCCGCACCCTCCAAGGCGCCCTAAACAAGATCGTCGCCGAAGCAAGCTTTTCCGGTAAGTCGCTCTCCGTCGAGCTCGCCAAGGAGACCGTCGAGAAGTACTACAGCGCCATGGCGATGCCCAAGCCCGGGTTCGAAGACATCGTGACGGTCGTCTCGCGCCACTACCGGATTCCGAAGGACGACATCCTCGGCACCTCGCGCAAGGCCCCCATCGCACACGCCAGGCACGTCTCCGTCTTCCTCGTCCGCGAGATCACCGGCGACTCATGGAAGCACATCGGCACGCTCTTCGGCGGGCGCGACCACTCTTCCATGATGCACGCGCACAACAAGGTGCGCGGCATGGCGAACCACGACCGCGAGTTCGCCAACACGATCCACGCGCTCCGGCGCGAAGCCTGGCCCGAGGCCCAATGAAGCTCGCGGGGATGACCTGGCAGGAGGCCGGGGCCGTTCCTAAAGACTCCGTCGTGCTCGTGCCCACCGGCTCGCTCGAGCAGCACGGCCCGCACCTTCCGCTCTTCACCGACACCCTCCTCGTCACCGCTGTCGCCGAGGCGGTCGAGTCGAAGATCCCCGAAAAGGTCCTCCTCGCGCCGACCGTCTGGCTCGGCTGCTCCGCGCACCACCTCCCCTTTTCAGGCTCGCTGTCTGCGAGCTTCGAGGGGTACATGGACGCGCTGCAGAACGTCGTCGAGAGCCTGGTGCCGCACGGGTTTGCCAAGTTCTTCTTCATCAACGGCCACGGCGGCAACACCGAGCCGAACGGCATCGTCTGCCGGCGCCTCAAGACCGAGTACCCCGAGCTGACCTTCGGACACTCAGGGTATTTCGCCTACGTCCCAGACCCGCTCTTGGCCGAGGTCATGAAGGGCCCGGTCAAGAAGATCCAGCACGCCTGCGAGGCCGAGGCCAGCCTCATGCTCCACTTGCACGCAGGCCTCGTGCGCAAGGCCAAGCTTCGCGACGACGGCCTCGCGCCAGAGCCCGCCATCCGCGGCCTGGTCTTCAACTTCGACGAGGTCACCGAACAGGGCTCGCTCGGCTACGCGACCCTCGCGACCGCCGAAAAGGGCAAGCGCCTCTTCGACGCGGCGGTCGAAGGCGCCGCGAAGGAGCTAGCGGCCCTCGCGGACGGCTTTGTGCTCAGCGGGCTCTAAGCCCCCGCAACTCCCAATCCCCCAAAACCCCGACCGAGTACCATACGCCCCATGCTTCGACGACGACTCACCGTACTGGCGGCGTGCCTGGCCGCCCTCGCCGTGCCGCACTTCGCCAGTGCGCAGAGCACGAGCTACTTCGGGCCGCAGATAGGGTTCTTCTTCCCGGCCAGCAAGACCCTGCGCGACGCGCTGGGCGAGAGCTGGTTCAGCTTCGGCGCGAGCCGGCTCCGCACCTTCGAGCTGCGCCAGCGCAAGCTTGCGTTCGACTGGACCGCGATCGGCCAGAACCGCAACGGCAGCACCGTGTTCATCCTCACCGGATCTGTGGGCTACGTCGCGGCCCTCTCGCCCCTCGGCGCCAGTACCGAGCCCTACTTCGCGCTGCGCGCAGGCTTGGCGTACATGGACTTCGCGGTCGATACGCCCGGCGGGCGAGAGTCCGACAAGGCTCTGGGCACGAACGGTAACGCCGCGCTCGGGGTCATCTTCAACAAGCGCTTCAACATCGAGGCGCGCTACGACGTGTGGAACAGCCAGCACGGCATCTCGTTCAACGGCCTCACGCTCTCCGCGCGCTTCGGGATCGTCAAGTTCTAGCAATAGGAGTGCATGCCCAAGCCAGTAGACCGAAGACCTCCAACCGAAAAGCTCTTCTTGGTCTACGTGAACCAGGACGCCGGTGAAGACGAGACGGTCGAACTGGAGCTAGAGGG
The DNA here is from genome assembly GCA_946479035.1 of uncultured Chthonomonadaceae bacterium. The sequence continues at coordinate 105,712 of CAMLDW010000003.1, forward strand.
GCTGTGCGAGGCTGCGGGCGGCGAAGTCGTCGGAAGCGTCCGCCAGAGGCTCCAAAAGCCGCACCGCGCCACGTTCTTGGGCGAAGGCAAGGTCGAAGAGCTCAAGGCCTACGCCGCTGAGACCGGCGCTGACATCGTGGTCGTAGACGCCGAGCTCAAGGGCGTCCAGCTCCGCAACCTCGAAGACGCCCTGGGCTGCCGAGTCGTCGACCGCACCCAGCTCATCCTCGACATCTTCGCCCGCCGCGCGCACACCAGGGAAGGCCAGCTCCAGGTCGAGCTCGCCCAGCTCAGCTACATGCTCCCGCGCCTCATGAGCGTCTACACGAAGTTCGAGCGACAGCGGGGCGGCATCGGAATGAGGGGCCCTGGCGAAACGAAGCTAGAGAGCGACCGCCGCGTGGTCAACAAGCGCATCGCCAAGCTGACCGGAGAGATCGAGGACGTGAAAAGGCACCGCGTGCTGCAGCGCGAAGCCCGGGCGCGCCAGCCCTACCCCACGGTCGCGATCGTCGGATACACCAGCGCCGGAAAGTCAACCCTCATGAACCGCCTCAGCGACGCCAACGTGCTCGCCGACGCGATGCCGTTCGCCACCCTGGACCCCACCACGCGCAAGGTCGACCTGCCGGACGGCTACAGCTTTTTTCTCGTCGACACCGTCGGCTTCATCCGCAACCTGCCCACAGAGCTGATCGCGGCCTTCCGCGCAACGCTCGAAGAGGTCGTCCACGCCGACCTGCTCCTGCACGTCGTCGACGTCTCCGCGCCGTCCTGGGAGATGCAGAGCGACGCCGTGCTTGAGACCATAGAGGCGCTCGGCGCTTCGGAGGTTCCGGTGGTCACAGTGTTCAACAAGATCGACGCGCTCCAGGACCAGTCCGTCGTGCGCGAGCTCGTCTCCCAGTGGCCGAACAGCGTCGCGATCAGCGCCAAGCTAGGCACCGGCGTCGAAGACCTGCTGAACGCAGTGACCAAGGCTGGCCAGGGTGCGATGAGCCTCGTCAAGGCGCTCGTGCCCTACGACCAGAACGCGCTCGTCGAGGCCTGCTACAAGTTCGGCCGCGTGCTCAAGAAGGACTACCGCGACGAGGGCGTCTATTTGGAGGCCGAGCTCGTGCCCGAGATGCAGGCCAAGCTCGCGCGGTACGCGGTCTCGTGACGGTCGCCCAAGCCGTCGCGTGGGCCGAGACAGCGCTGGCCAAGGCCGGCGTCCCCGAACCCAGGCTGGACGCGCAGCTCCTCGTCGCACATGCGCTCGGCAGGGATCGCAGCTTCGTGCTCGTCCACGCCGATGACCCGTTCGACCTCGCGCTGCTCGAGCCGCTCTGCGAGCGGCGCGCAGCCCGCGAGCCGCTCGCCTACATCCTCGGGTGGCGAGAGTTCTACGGCCGACGCTTTTCCGTCACGACCGACGTCCTGGTGCCGCGCCAAGAGACTGAGACGGTCGTCGAGGCCGCTCTCCGCGCGATCCAGCACGTCCGCGCACCGGAAGTCCTCGACCTGGGCACTGGCAGCGGCTGCATCGCGCTCACGATCGCGCTCGAGCGCCCCGACGCGCGCGTCACGGCGACCGATGTCAGCGGGCCGGCTCTGGAAGTTGCGCGTAGGAACGCCGAAGCCCTTGGCCCTAAACCTCAGCCGCTCCTCGCCTGCGAACCGACCCGATCCCTCGAAGTCGCGTTCGTGCAGTCCGACCTCTTCGCAGGGCTTAAGGGCCAGAGGTACGACCTCATCGTCTCCAACCCGCCCTACGTCGCAACGGGCGACGACCTCCCGCCCGAGGTCAGTGCCTACGAGCCCCCCACGGCCCTCTACGCGGGCCCTGACGGCTTTGAGGTCTATAGAACGCTGGCCGAGGGCGCACACGCCTTCCTGCGCCCCGCAGGCGCGCTCGTCGTTGAAATTGGCGACGGCCAGTCGCAAGCCGTGACCGAGATCTTCGAAGAAAGCGCGTGGCACGTAGACGAGGTCGCAAACGACCTCTCCTCCACCCCCCGCGCCCTCACCCTCAAGCCCCTTACCGTCGGTTGACCGTCCTGCCATAATCCGACGACGATGCAGGTCGTCGTCCCAGACGAGTTCAAGTACCTCTACGTCACCGACGAGGATCACCCTATCGTCAAGGTCCCCGCCGAGATCCTGCTCGCCCACGCGCGCGAGGTCGAGCGCGTCACCAAGCGCCACCAGCAGCTCGCCGAAAACATGCTCCGCATCATGCGCGCAGCCAAAGGCGTCGGCCTTGCAGCACCCCAGATCGGCGTCAGCGAGCGCGTCATCGTCGTGATGGCCCAGAACAGGTCGGTCGTCGTCTTCAACCCCCGGATCACCGAGTCGAGCGGCACCCAGGTCGGCGAAGAGGGCTGCCTCAGCATCCCCGGCATCTACGGCGACGTCGAGCGCGCCGCCAAAGTTACGCTCGTCGGACTCGACCGCAAAGGGCGCGAGTCCGAGTGGGAGATGGACGGCATCGCCGCGCGCGTCGCGCAGCACGAGATCGACCACCTCGACGGCGTGCTCTTCACGGAGAAGGTCGATCCCGCCACCGTCTACTGGCAGCACCCTTCGGAGAAGCCCGAGAGGGCCGAGTGAGGCTCGTCTACTTCGGCACGAGCGCGTTCGCCGTGCCTGCCCTGCAAAGGCTCAGGGACCACGTCGTGCTCGTCGTCACCCAACCGGACCGCCCCCGCGGCAGAGGCATGGAGCTACGGCGATCCGACGTCAATAACGCAGGAAAAACGTTCGGCCTGCCCGTCGAGACACCCGAAAAGAGCCGCGACAAGGCCTTTGTCGAACGCCTGAAAGAGCTCGCCCCGGACGCCTTCGTCGTCGCCAGCTACGGCCAGATCCTCAGCAAGGCGCTGCTCGCGGTCCCCGCGCGCGGCTCGGTCAACCTCCACGCCTCGCTGCTCCCCAAGTACCGCGGCGCGGCGCCGATCCAGCACGCGGTCCTCAACGGCGACGCAGAGACCGGCGTCACTGTGATGATGATGGACGAGGGGATGGACACCGGCGACGTCGTCGCGATGAAGGCCACGCCAATAGGTCAGGGCGAGACGGCAGGCGAGCTGCACGACCGCCTCGCCCTCATCGCCGCGGACCTCGCCGCCGAGTGGGTCCCCAAGATCGTCGCTGGCGGCTTTCCACGGGCGCCCCAAGACCAAGAGAAGGCCACCTACGCCCCAAAGGTCACCAAGGCGGACGCAGAACTGAGTTTCGATCGCGATGCCCGTGCAGAGTTCGACCGCTACCGCGCCTTCACCCCCGCCCCAGGCGCGTGGACCAACACCGCTCACGGCGTCCTCAAGCTCAAGAAGCTCTCGAGTGCGTCGCACTTCTCCGCGGGCGCCGCCCCGGGCACGGTATTGTCAACCAGGCCGTTTGAAGTAGCCTTTGGCCAGGGCTCGCTCGTCTTTGAATCCGTCCAGCCAGAGGGCCGCAAAGCCGTCCCAGGCGAGGACTTCGCTAACGGGGCACGCCTCGCCGTCGGAGACTGTTTGAAGCCGTAGGTCGCAAGCAAGCACATGAAGCAAAGGATCGTCGTCAGGATGGTGGTCGGGTTCTTCGTCATCGCGGTGCTCTTCGTGGCCTACCAGTGGTTCGCCAACTGGTCGAAGGACCCCGACATCGGATCGTCCGACACTTCCGATATGGTGGCAGCCGTCGAGTACCTGCCGAACGGCAGCCGCATCGTGCTGCTCGACGCCAACGCCAAGAAGACCGACGTGCCGGACTACAAGGACGGCTCGCACGACGTCGACCCCGTGTGGCGCCCCGACGGCCAGCGAGTCTTCTTCAGCAGCGACCGCGCGGGCCAGAGCAACAACGTCTTCCGCTGGAACGTCGCCAAGAACACCGTCGAACAGCGCCTCTACGGCAGCCGCAGCGCGAGCTCTCCTTGGTTCGGGCCCGCCGGCTGGAGGAACCTCGAAAACTCCGCGCTCATCACGATCGGCGGCAACGTCTACGACTTCGACCAATCGCAAAAGCGCACCCGCCAGGTCCTTCCACCCATGCAGTTCGAAGGTAGCGCAGGAAACGGCGAAGGAGACTTGGCGAGCAGCGCCTACAACCGCATCGGCCAGAGCTTCAAGGCTGCCAAGTGGGGCAAGGACCGCAAGGTCATCTACTCGGTCATGCACCGGGACGACGACGAGGTGTTCCTTGTCACAGCGATGGAGCAGATCGGTAAGGCGACTCCAGGCCCGATCGGCCCGATCATCGCGGGCAAGTCGATCGAGTTCGACGTCTCGGTAAACGGCGTCGCGGTCATCTCGGTCCAAGGCTTCGAATACCCGAGCCCGAACGACGTCCCTAAGAGCAACGTCAAGAACGGCCGCGCCTACAAGCCTTATCGCAACGGCCTCTTCACGATCAGCCTCGACGACGCCGGACAGTTGCAGATCGCCGCGCTCTTCACAGACAGGCCGGACCTCGGCGTTAGCCCAGAGATGCTCACCGACGCCCTCAGGCAGCAAACCGGACTGCCAGCGACGGTGAACGGCGTCTACGTTGCGGACGTGGCGCCCGGATCCGCGGCGTCAGTCATCGGGATGCGGGTCGGCGACGTCGTAACGCAGGTCAACGGCAAGCCAGTAGCCGACCAGCAGGGCCTCTTCGCGGCCTTCAGCGGCGTACTGATCGGCGAGTCCGCAGAGGTCACCTACTACTCCGCAAAGGACAAGGCATCCAAGACCGCCGACTACGTGTTCGGCCCCGAGGCGTCGGTCTCACTGCGAGACCCGTGCGTCTCTCCCGACGGCAAGTACGTCGCCGTCACCCGCGGCATGGTCAAGGGCTACAACTTCACTTCGGAGGGGCTCATGATCGTTCCGCTGAACCCGAGCGACCCCGCCGGGCCGCACATGGTCGTCCAGGGCGTGATCCTCGGACCGGACTGGAGCCCGGAGGGCGACAAGCTCACCTACGCCAAGATCGGACCCGCCGGCGACAGCCAGATCTGGGTCATCGGCGCGGACGGCTCGGGCGAAAGGAACATCTCCGGCCCAGGCGACTTCGGCAACCCGCGTTACAGCCCGATGAAAAGGCCCGCGTCATAGCAGCGGCCTGACCGCCGCCACCCATCGCTTCCACGTCCGGCACGCCTCGACCCGACGCGCCAGCGCCGCCGGGTGGCTCGGGCGCAAAAAGTCCTTGTGCCGCTGTAGGCGCATTCGCTCATAGAGGAACAGCCGCGGACGCCGCATCGTCAGCGCGTGCATCATCTCGTACATCATCAGGTTGCGCCTCAGCGTCTGGCTCGGATACATCCGCACAAGCCGCTTCTTCACCGCGCGCTCCTCCGGCGTGATAAGGATCGTCTCCTCGCCTTCGTGCGATGAAAAGCAGTGCAGCTTCGGCGTCTTGGTCAGGTAAGTGTGGTAGAGCGGCGTCTCGTACACGGGCCCGTCGAAGCACAGGTTGACCAGGAGGTTGGTCGCATCGTGGTCTATGTGCCCCTGTTCGAACGCGAGCGTCACGGCCCGTGTCGGCGCGTGCTCGGCGATCAGCGAGCGCATCGCCGGCCGCAGCTCTGGGAGCGAGTCCACGACCGCGCCGTCCTTCCCGCCCAAGAAGGTGAGCGACCCTTGCGCGAGCCCTAGCGCGCCCATAGCAGCGCGCGACTCCGCTTCCCGCACCGGCGTGCTGTGCGTCCAGCAGACGCGCACCGCCACGCCTCGCGAGAGGAGCCGCCCGATGAACGCGGTCAGCCCAAGCTCGTCGTCCGGATGCGTGAACACGAACAGCACCCGTTCGCCAGCGGCGACGTCGAACGCGCTCATTCGGCTCGCATCTTCCTGATCGTCGAAGTCGTCGAGCGCCCCTCCAAGAGCGGAAGCACCACCACGCGCCCGCCGTACGACTCCACCACGGGTGCCTCTGGAAGGTCCGAGGCCTTGTAGTCCCCGCCCTTGACGTGCACCTCCGGCTTCAGCTGGCGGATCAGCTCGACCGGCGTGTCCTCGTCGAAGCTCACTACGAAGTCCACGGCCCGCAGCGCCGCCACCACCGCCGTCCGGTCCTCCAGAACGTTCAAAGGCCGCTCCGGCCCCTTGCCGAGCCGTCGCGCGCTCGCGTCCGTGTTCAGCCCCACCACCAAAAGGTCTCCCAGCGCGCGGGCCTGCGTCAGCAGTCGCACGTGCCCCGCGTGGAGCACGTCGAACACGCCGTTCGTGAACACGAGCGTCTTGGCCCGCCTCGCCTCCTCGATCCGTTTGAGCGTCGCCGCGTCCATCCGTCTAGAGATTCTGCCCGATAGCGCGCCCCAGCGCCTCCGCGGCCTGCCCGACCGAGATCCTGTCCAGCCCGCCCGGGTCGTACAGGGTGTTCTTCCTCTGTCCGTAAGGGCACGTCCGCTCGGGCCGAGTAATGGAGTAAAGCCCAATGGCAGGCACGCCCAGCGCCGCGGCGACGTGCGTGCTGCCTGTGTCACCCCCGACGTGCGCCTTGGCGAGCGAGATGAGCGCGACCAGCTCGCGCACGCTCGTCTTGCCGATGAGGTCGAGCGCCCCGACATCGCCGGCCGCCCTCACTTCCTCGAAGGCCGGCCTGTCGGATTCTGCACCGACGAACGCAGTGCATATCCCGCGCTCGTCCAGGCGCTGCGCAAGCGCAGCAAAGCTGGCCGCCGGCCAGCGCTTGCTCGCCCACCCCGCGCCAGCGTTGCAAACGACGAATTCGCTCCAAGGGACCATCGCGCGCATCTTCGCGACGTCTCCCATCTCCGGGCGCAGGTCGAACTCGGCCCGGTCCGCCTCCGCGCCTAACGCGCGCACGACGTCCACGTACTGGTCTGTCACGTGCAGCGAGGACGGGTCGGGCACCACGCGCTGTGAAAAGAGCCATGCGCCCTCGCGCCGCCAGTGGTAGCCGAGCTTGCGCCGAGCCCTGCTCCAACCGACCACGAGCCCGGACTTGAGCAGGCCCTGCAGGTCGAAAGCGGCGTCGAACTCCCCCAGGTCCTTGACCGCCGGCCAGCGCTCCTTCACGGCGTCCGGCAGGACGAAGCACCGATCCACCGAGGCGCACAGCTCGACGATCCCCGCGAACCGCCCGTCGACGCACCACACGACCTCGCAGCCGGGAAAGGAGCGCTTTAGCGCGACCGCCGCCGGAAGCGTACAGACCACGTCTCCCAATGAGGAAAGGCGCGAAACCAAGAACCTCACAGCAGCCCCTTCCGGCGAGCGTTGCGCCAGCGGTCGTGGAACCAAAGCCACTGGTCGGGGTGCTCGCGCACCACGCCCTCGAGCAGCCTGTTGATCGCGCGCATCATCCCCTCGCCCTTCGTCTCGAACCCCTCGTCTGCGACGACCGCGGGATAAAACCGCACGCGGTAACGCCCTTCGCCTTCGTAGTGGCAGAACACCGGCGCGACCGAGGCCCCGGTTCGCTCGGCCAGCACGCCTGGCCCAAGCACAGTCCCCGCCGGTTTGCCGAAGAACGGGATGAATATCTCGTTCGCGTTCTGGTCCGGCAGGATGCCGACGATCTCGTTGCGCCGGAGCCTCTCGATGCTCGCACGCGCCGCCCGCCCTCGCGAGATCACCTCCGTCCCCGGCCCCTCGCGCAGCTCGTTCACCAACTGGTTGACCCCCTGGTCGTCCGCGTCCCGCGCGATCACTGCGAGCTTGTAGCCGCTCAGCACCATCCACGCCGCGACTCGCTCCCAGTTGCCGAAGTGCGCGGTGAGCAGGATCGCGCCCTTGCCGCGCGCGAGCGCCGCGTCCAGGTGCTCGACGCCTTCGATCACCGTCGTCTCTTCGATCTCTTCCTTCGTGCGGTCGAGCCCGATCAGGAAGTCGGCGGACGAGCGCCCGAAGTTCTCAAACACGCGCCGGCACGTCTCGCACGCAGCTTGCTCGGACATGGCCGGGAACGCCATGCGCAGGTTCCTCTCTCCTGTCAGCCTCCGCCGTTTGGCGACCCGCCAGATCATCACACCGAGCTTCTCGCCCTTGTGAAGCGCCTCCAAGTACGGCTTGCGCCGGAGCCACCCCTGGATCCGCCTCAGCAGCCACGCCGCCGCCCTCCCCTGAGTCCGCTTAAACCTTGACGCCATCCAGCTTTTCCTTCAGCCAGGCGCGGAACTTGTCCGCGGGCTCGAGCTGGACGTCGTAGTGCGCCACCAGGATTGTCCAAATCTCCAGGTCGCTCCGGTAGCGCAGCTTCGTCCAGTCCTTCTCCGTCACCACAAGCGGAAGAGTGAGGTCGAGCCCCTCGAAGAGCCGCCGGTCCTTCAGTTCGTCGTGGTCTTGAAGGAGTTTCTCGTGCGCCACGCGAGTGCCGTGGTGCTCGATCGTGTCGATGAAGCGCTCAGGCCTTGCCACCGCGCAAAGCGCGTTCACCGGCGTCTCGACCTCGAACGGCTCGCCGTCGATCGTGCGCAGAGAGACCATCGGCGAGCTCACCCGGAACTCGCCCGGCACCACCGTCGTCGCGCGCAGCTTTCCCGTCGTGCGGGGCTCGCGGTATGGGCCGCTCGGGAAGCACCAGCGGTTAGCAAGGTCGGGCGGGTCGAGCAGGATCGAGACGTCGATGTGGAGCGGCAGGTGCTGGAAACCGTCGTCCATCAGCAGCACGGCGTCCCGGTGCAGGTCGCGGCATATCTGCGCCGCCTTCACCCGGTCGCGCCCGACGATGAGCGGCACCTCCGGCAGTTTGGTGCGCACCAGCGCCGCTTCGTCCCCCCACTCCCTCGCGTCCAGCTCTCCCGCAGGAGCGGCGTGCGCGTTGTCCCTGCGCGGAGAGCCGTAGCCGTTCACTCCTACGACGACCTTGCGGCCCATTTCCAGCAGTACTTTGGCGACGAACACCGTGATCGGCGTCTTCCCGGTTCCGCCCGCGATCAGGTTGCCCACGCACACGACGGGCGCGTGCGGACGGACCTGCTTCTTGAGCCCGAACCGGTAGCACAGCTCGTATAGGATCCAGCCGCTGGCGTAGAGCGCGCTCGCGGGCAAGAGCAGGATTGACTCCGTGCCCTTGTCGCGCCATATCTTCTGCCAGTCGATCAGCATCGGACCCCCCAGTTTGGCAGGTTCAGCTGAAGTGCGGATGGAGGCCCGGCCCCAGGGCGGCCTGTGCGCCGAATGCGGACTGCACGACTCTGAACCCATCGTCCCGTCCGTCCGTATCAATGGCGCGCATCTGCGCTGAGTGAGGGATCGCATGGTTCTCGTCGTACTTGGAATCGTCTTCTTCGTCGTCTCGTTCGTCATCGCCGCGCTCGACCGCCAGACCTCCGACAAGGCGAACCTGAAGCCCGCCGCCTGGCTCACCCGGAGCCTCGGCGTGCTGCTGTTCGTCGGTGGCCTGCTCTGGAGCATGGTCACGCTCGTGCCCGCGGGCCACCGCGCCGTGCTGCTCCGCTTCGGAGCCGTCCGCGGCCAGCTCGACGAGGGCATCCACCTCATCGTGCCTGGCATGGACTCAGTCGCACTGATGGAGGTTCGCACGCAAAAGGAGGAGAGCGAGGCGAGCGCCGCTTCAAGCGACCTGCAGGTGGTCACAACGTCGCTCGCACTCAACTTCCGCGTCGACCCGACCAAAGTCTCCCAGCTCTATCAGACCGTCGGCACCGAGTACAGGGCCCGCGTGATTGACCCGGCCGTCCAAGAGTCCATCAAGGTCGTCACCGCCCAGTACACCGCGGAGAACCTGATCCACGACCGCGCTAAGGTCAAGGCCGAGGTCGAGGCAGAGATCACGCGCCGGCTTGCCGCTTACGACCTGATCGTAAACCCCGGAGGCCTCTCGATCACCAACTTCGAGTTCTCGCCCGAGTTCAACAAGGCCATCGAGGCGAAGCAGGTCGCCCAACAGGACACCGAAAAGCAGAAGTACGTGCTACAGAAGGCCGAGCTGGAGAAGCAGACCGCGATTGCTAAGGCCGAAGGCGAGGCAAAGGCGGCGGAACTGAACGCCGAGGCGCTGCGCGTGCAGGGCGGCTCCCTCGTCGTCGCGCGCGAGTGGATCACCAAGTGGGACGGCAAGCTCCCGCAGGTCTCCGGAGCTGGCAACTACATCATCGACCTGCAGTCGCTGCTCAAGCAGTCCGCCGCTCCGAGCCCGTAATCCGGACATGACCCTCTTCTCAAAGATCATCGCAGGCGAGGTCCCCGCGCAGATCGTTTATGAGGACGAGCACGTCGTCGCGTTCCGCGACGTCAACCCGAAGGCGCCCGTCCACGTGCTGATCGTCACCCGTCAGGAGACCCCCGGGCTGGCCGCGCTGCCGGAAACTGGCGACCACACCCACATCCTCAACGCCGCGAAGAAGATCGCCGCGCAGGAAGGAATCGCCGAAAGCGGCTACCGGCTCGTGATCAACCAGGGCGAAGACGGCGGTCAGTCGGTGCCGCACCTCCACGCCCACCTCCTCGGCGGACGCAAGCTCTTGTGGCCACCAGGCTAGCCTCCCGGCAGTTTTGTCACGACCTCACTCACGGCGTTCGACGCGTCGCGCAGCTTGAACACCGGGTAGTCCGTACCGACGGTCGGCAGCGCGTTCAAGAACCCCCAAGCCACCACCCCATCGAGGCTCTCCGGCTCGAGCAGCTCGAAGATCAGCACGCCGAGCGGCTGAGAGGTGCGAACGAGGTAGTCCCCCGCCGGCACGACCGTGCCCTCCGTGCGCAGGTTTCCTTCGAGCCGTACTAGCCTGTGCCCTTGGAACGCCGACGCCGCCTGCACGACCTCGGAGGGCTGGTACTTCGTCGCCGCGCACTGCAGGTCTTGCCGCAGCACTTCAACCACCGCGCCGTGGCGCATGAGCAGCTCAATCACTTTCCGCTCCGACTTCGGCACGACGTACGCGTTCGGCAGCCACGATGTGCGCGCGGAGGCGAATCGGTCGAACACGGGCATCTGGGCCTTTGCGATCTGCGTGACGGGCCCGGTGCGCGCGTCCTCGCCCTCGGTCGGCGCCTTTTCCAGCAGGACCTCCTCCGTCCCGCGCGCCACCATTTCAAACCTCACGCCGAAGCTCCGCCCCGCCTTAGACCAAGCGACCATGTCCGAGTCAGCCTGGCGGGACATCGCGGTGATCCTGTCTGCGTCCGCGGCGACCTCTTCCAGGCACGCCATTACGAACTTGTAGGTGTCGTGGACGCGCTGCTCGAATGTGTTGTAGCTCATCGCCTCGCTCAGGATCGTGATCCGGTTGCGCAGCCCGGAGTAGTTCGTCACGTACCGCCCTTCGTAGCCAAAAGTCGACCACACGCTCTTTCCGTCGCGTGCGCCGGTGTTGCCGTAGTCGAACGTCTCGAGCCCTGCCGCCTGCAGCTTCTTGCGCACGCGCGGCAACAGCTCCGAGCGCGAGTACTCGAGCACGGCCGGGTTCGTGTTCGGATGAAGAGGCGGGGAATAGGTGAGCCCGTAGCCGTGGCGCGTGCCGTCGGTCGTGTGCAGGTCCATCACCACGTCCGGGTCCCAGGGAACGTAAACGCCGCTGAGCACCGCCTGCATCTCGGGCGACTCGGCCTTCATGCAGTCTCGGTTGAGGTCGAGCCCCGCGGCGTTCTCGCGCACGCCGACTGTGGCCGGGCCGGTCTGGCTCCGCCGGTTGATGCGCCCGTCGCCCCACTTCTCGTTGCCGTCGATGTTGTAGATCGGCACCACGATGATCACCAGCTTGCGCAGCAGGTCGCTGTTGTCCCTGTAGAGGTCGCGCAGCACCATCTGCGCCGCCTCCTTGCCCTCGACCTCGCCCGCGTGGATGTTCGCCTGGATGTACACGACCGGCCGCCCCAGCCGCTTGGCCTGCAGCGGGGTGGAGACCTTGGGGTCGCACGCGACCACCATCGGGATGCGCAGCCCGTTCGTCGACTTGCCGATGTATTGCACTTGCACGGGCGCGAGCCTTTGCAGATCGTCGAGGAACTGCACGACGTGCGCGTAGGTGCTGGTCTCGGCGTAGTTCGTCTGCTCGGCGTGGGTGACGGGCCAGGCCGTCTGCTGCGCCGCGAGGGCGAGGAGGGCGGTGAGCATGGTTCTGCGAGTTTAGCCGGGCGGATTGGTCGGTACTCGCCTGACTGCGCGGCCCTCGCCTCGGTAGAGTGGGGCCGTGGCGAAGTTTGGGCTCGATGTGTGCGTGGCGGACGGCTTTGCCGCGTTCAACGGTGAGTCCATCGCGCTCGTGTGCAACCAGGCCTCGATCGCGAGCGACTACGTACACGTCCTCGACCACATGCTTCCGTACCATAAGGATGGCAAGCTCAGGATCCAGCGCGTGTTCGGCCCGCAGCACGGACTGTGGGGGCACACGCAGGACAACATGGTCGAGTGGGAGGGAGCCGTGGACGCGCGTACGGGCCTGACGGTCTGCTCGCTCTACGGCGAGCACCGCGAACCGACCGACGCGATGCTCGATGGGGTCGAGCGGCTCGTGTTCGACGTGCCGGACGTCGGCGCACGGTACTACACGTTCGTCTGGACCCTCGCCAACTGCATGAAGGCGTGCGGGCGGCTTGGGATCCCGGTGACGGTATTGGACCGCCCCAACCCGATTGGGGGCGTACAGGTCGAGGGGCCGGTGATGGAGCCGGAGTTCGACTCCTTCGTCGGGCTGCACCCGCTTCCGGCGCGGCACGGCATGACGGTCGGCGAAGTCGCGAGGTGCTTGCAGTCCCGGTTCTATGCCAAGTGCGAGCTGAGCGTCGTCAAGATGGAGGGGTGGCGGCGGGAGCAGTACCAGGACGAGACGGACCTACCCTGGACGGCGCCGAGCCCGAACATGCCGACCGTGGTCACCGCCGCCGTGTATCCGGGCCAATGCCTGCTCGAGGGCACGAACCTGAGCGAGGGGCGCGGCACGACGAGGCCGTTCGAGACGTTCGGAGCGCCGTGGATCGACGCTTGGCGCCTGACCGAACGGTTGAACGCGCTCGGTCTGCCTGGCGCGCAGTTCCGGCCGGTGCAGTTCCAACCGACGTTCCAGAAGCACGCGGGCCAGCTGTGCGGCGGTGCCTTCTTGCACGTCACGGACCGTCGCGCGTTCCGCCCTGTCCTAACGAGCGTCGCGATCTTGCAGGAGGCGTTCCGGCTCTGGCCGGGCGAGTTCCGCTGGAACGACCCGCCCTACGAGTACGAGACTGTGAAACTTCCGGTCGACGTCCTGGCGGGGAACGGGTGGTTGAGGCCGGCCATCGAGGACGGGTTGCCGCTAAGCGGGATTGTTGAGCGCACGAGGGCGGAAGCTGCGGGTTTTGAACCTGCTCGACAAGCGAGCCTGATCTATTGAAGATGGGTGTGGAAAACCTTTGCGCATAACTCCGCATTAACAAACTTAGGTCAAGACAATAATTGAGCCGGGGATCTTTGGTGTGCGCTAGCGCGCCGGCCCGCGGCTGACCGTTCGGATGAGCCGGAAAAGTTGAGGTCAATTATTGCTATGAGGAAAAAAGCGTTCACGCTCATTGAGTTACTCGTGGTCATCGCGATCATTTCGATCCTGGCCGCGATCCTGTTCCCTGTATTCGCTCAGGCGAAGGTCGCCGCCAAGAAGGCGGTCGCACTCTCTAACATAAAGCAGATCGGGCTTGCTATCATGATGTACGCGGGAGACTACGACGACATATATCCGCGCAACGACGATTGCATCGCGGGCTCCTCGCTGAATTCAGCTCTGAACGGCAATCCGTTCAACCCGACTGGCGTCGGGTGCACGACAGGCGCGTTCTACTATCGGGTGAACCACTTCGCCTGGCAGAAGTGGATCATGCCCTACGTCAAAAACGAGCCGATCTTCGAGCACCCGATTCGCATGAAGGATCCCGACCAGTGGCGGATTAACGGCCAGATCGTTGGCGGGTTTGTCTTGAACAGTGCCATCACGGGTTCGCTCGACACCTACAAGGCCCCTCCGACGCGACTCCGACAATTCCGCAACTCGTTCCGGGGCGGCACAGTGACGAGCATCCCTGACCCAGCGAAAGCGATCATCCTGCTCGAGTTCCCAACGGCCAACGCCTCAGTACTGCCGGGCGGCACGGTCGATCCGGGAGAGATCGAGGAGACCGTGTACCCGCCGGCCATCCGCGAGTTTTGGAGATACAAGCTGTACGACGGCGACATCAACGACTGCATAGCAGGCACGAGAGGGACAGAGGTGGATCTCGCAAAGATCCCGTCGGGAGGCATTACAACGGCCTCGTGCGACGGGTCGGCGCGGTTCTATCCGGCAGGAAAGTTCCTCGCGAACACGCCTACGAAGCTCGAATACCTGGGCGTAACAGGCAGCCACACGGCCGGCTGGACGTTCGGAAACGACTGCGCGCTCATTACTCAGGGCAACCTGGGGTTCATTCAGCCGAACATCGACATCGACTACGGAATGTGGGCGCTCGGAACGTAATGAGCCGCAGCGTTATCCTAGCTCTGCTCGCCCTTGCCATCGCCGGTTGTGTCAAAACCGGGCTGGGCAGCGACGAGCAAAAGGCGCAGCGCGACGCGTTCGGGCAAGACGCCTATGAGAAGGCGATGATCAAAGCGGGCCGGGGTGACGAGCTCAAAGCGGAGAAGGAGAAGTGGGCGAAGTCACAGGGCGAGGGCCAAGGGCAAGACCTGGGCCAAGGCGCGGTGTCGGTGCCCGCCAAGGACAAGTAGACCTGTACAGAGATGGGGCCGCCCGGCCGAGTGGCCGGGCGGCCCCTCTTAGGTTCAAACGGAGCTCAGGCAACGGATGCGGATACAATCCTAGAGGCGAATGAAGCTCGCGATCTGCATCGTCCACAATAGGGACCGCAACAAGCTCACCGACGAGCTGCTGAAGGCCGGGTTCAAGTTCACGGTCATCGGCTCGACGGGCGGCTTCTTGCGGGAGGGGAACTCCACGCTGCTCCTGGGGGTCGAGGACGAGCTGGCCAGTTCGCTCAAAGAGATCGTGCAGCGCTCGTGCAAGGCGCGCGAGCAGATGGTCAACGTCATGCCGTTCGAGGCCGCGCCGCCAGGAGCGTTCATCCCCAGTCCGGTCAAGGTGCCCGTGGGAGGGGCCGTCATGTTCTTCATCGATGTCAACGAGTTCGTGCGCTACTGACCTTGGCTCGCTCGCCGGGCTCGACCACGCCAAGAACGCCGTGCGGCGCGTTCTTGCGACCGGCTCGGGCGTTCACGCAGTGCTTTTCTACGGCCCGGCCGGGGCGGGAAAGGCGCGGCTCGCACGCGCGCTGGCGCGCTCGTGGATGTGCACGAGCCCCGGCGAGGACGGGCTAGCTTGCGGCGAGTGCGTGGTCTGCAGGGCGTTCGAGGCGGAGAGGGCGGTGGACTTCGTCCGCGTGTACCCGTGGGGCCCCAGCGCGCAGATCAAGACGAGCGCGATCCACTTTGTGGAGGACTGGCAGGAAGACAAGGAGAGGCCGCCGATCCCGTTCGTGCTCGACTTCTTCCGCACGGGGCCCCTGATGGCTCGCAACAAGGTGGTGGTGTTCGAGAGCGCCGACAGGATGAACTCCACGGCTGCCAACGCGTTCCTGAAGACTCTCGAGGAGCCGAGCCCGACCTCAAAGATCATCCTGACCACCGACGAGTTCACCAGGGTGATCCCGACCGTCCGCTCGCGGTGTATGTGTCTGGCATGCGAATTGCCGTCCAAGGGCTCTGCCGCGCTCGGAGAACTCTCGCCGGTGGAGTCGGTTTTCGGCGGGTCTCCTGGCGGCGTCTTCCACGTCCGGGAGCACGCCGCCAGCTTCGAGCGGCTGTACGCCTTGCTGGAGTCGACCCTGCGCGAGCCGTTGGGGAGCGCCTTCAAGCTCGCGGAGGAGTGCCGCGCCGTCTCGGACGACTACGCCAAGTCGGCTGAGCTGAACGCCCGCGCCGCCCACGTGAAGGCCCTGGAATCGATCGCAGCCTGGCTGGCCGTCAGGAAGCCCGAGAGGCCGGACCTGCTGCGCTCGGTGGCGGAGGCCCACCGCAGGGTGCTGGGCAACGCCCAGGCAGGGACGGTCTTCGAGAACCTGTTCTTGGACCTGCTGTATTATGGGTAGGAACTCTGGATGGAGCGAGATGCGTAGAGGGCCAGGAGAGGATTTGAATTTGATCGCGACCTGGATCAAGTCCGCAGGACGCTCGAAGGAGGAACGGCTCCAGCTCTTTGAAAGGCTGGTGAACGACACCCAGCGCCAGGCCTACAACATGGCCATGCGCCTGACCGCCAACCCCGCGGAGGCGGAGGACCTGTTGCAGGAGACCTTCCTGCGGGCCTACAGGTTCTTCCACAGGTACGACGAGAACCTCCCCTTCACGAGCTGGATCTACCGGATCATGACTAACCTGCACATCGACACGGTGCGGCGCCGGTCTCGGCTGCGCACCGTCTCGATCGAGCAGGGCGGCACAGAGGGCAACCAGACGTGGGACTTGCCCGACACGGCGACGTGCGCCGACGCGCAGGTCATGGAGTCGACGCTCGAGGAGCCGCTGCAACTGGGGCTCAGGGCGATGACAGCCGAGTTCCGCACTGCCGTCGTGCTGGCGGACGTCGAAGGGCTCTCCTACGAGGAGATCGCCGAAGTGATGCAGACCAGCGTCGGGACCGTGCGCTCTCGCATCCACCGCGGGCGCAAGCAGCTCAGGGCGTACCTCGACAGAAGCCATCCAGGCCGTTATGAGGTGAACGCTTAGCCCATGAACTGCCAGATCGCCCAGAACTTGCTTTCCGCCTACCTCGACCGCGAGCTGCCCGGCGACCAGATGATCGCGCTCCGCTCGCACGTCGAGCGCTGCAACGAATGCAGCACCGAGCTCGAGTCGCTGCGCGCGCTCAAATCGGACCTTGCGACTCTGCCGAGCATCGAGATCCGCTCGGGCTTTTCGCAGGACGTCATGCGGCTTGTTCGCGAGGAGCCGGCCCAGAGCCCAGCCCCGCGGTTGCCGCTTCCTTTGATGGTGGCGACTTCTGTGGCTGCGGCCGTGCTCGCGGTGCTGCTTTTCAACGCTTTCTTTGGTGGCAGGCCCCATCCTCAGGTCGCCAACGACGGGACCGGCTTCGACGCCGCCTCGGACTCGGCCGTGACCTCGCCGGAGTTCGGCTCGACCGCACCGCTGATCCCGGTCGGGCGTTAGAAGAAGGGCAGGGGAGACGACGATTTGAAACGTGCCAGCGCGCTTGCTTCCATAGCCTTGCTCGCCGCGCCGACCCTTGCCGGGTGGGGCGGCGACCCGCTCAAGACGCTGCTCAACGCGCTTGGGTCGCAGCGCGACGTCTGCGTGAGCATGGTGCAGGTCCGTAGCGAGGGAGAGCAGACGATAACGGTCTCCGTTCAGATCGTGCCCAACCGCGGCATCCGCGCGACGATCATGCAGCCGCTCGTCTACAGCGGCATGGTCTCCCTGGACGACGGAGAGGTGTGGAAGAACTATGACCCGCACGAAGACATGGTCCGCATCGAGAAGTCTCCGGCGAAGTTCAAGCTCGAGATGTCGTTCCGCAAACGGCTGATCGAGAAGAACTTCACCGTGAGCCAGGACGGAACGGCGATAGTCGCGGGGCGCTCCACCGACGTGATCGTGCTGAAGGCGCGCAAGCCAGACATGGCCGACCGGCGGCTCTACATCGACAGGTCGACCTCGCTGATCCTGCGCTACGTGGTGATCCAGCCCGAATCGAGCCCACTGACGACTATTGACACTAAGAGCGTGACGGTCGGCCCCGAGGTCGACATGGAGAAGTTCGTGCAGATCGGCAGCGCCGACGCCAAGGTAGTCAAGGCGTGGGGCCCGATCGACGTTCCGGACACTGCGGCGGCCGCCCGCTACGCCGGATTTGAGCCCAGGATCCCCCCCGACCTCCCGGCAGGGCTGGAGCGGCAGGCCATCCATGTGGTCGGGTCAAGCAACCGACCGTTCGTGGGAGTGCGTCTAACAGACGGGATGGCGGTGGTCACCGTGTACCTCTGGCAGTCAAAGGGAGGCGGAGACCAGGCCGAGGCCCCGTTCAAAGACGTGGCCGACGCCGTCGCCCCTGACGGCACCCGGTGCAAGGTGGTCGGAGACGTCTCCCCGCGGGTCAGAGAGGCCCTGGCGACGGCCTTCGCCAGGCTCTATCCGGGACCAATGCTCTTTGGGGGAACACCGAACGGCACGAAGGATGTTTTGAATAGAGGCTACGGAGCCGGTCGCTCGGCACCCCCTCTGGTTAGAATGGTGATAGACGAATGAAACACTGGACTCAAGCTTTGACCCGCCCCTACCTCCTTCTTGCGCTGGGCGCCGTGATCGGTGCCGCCGTTGTCGTGGCGATGGTGCGCGACGCACGGGCGAACCAGCCGCTGGTCTACCAGCCTCAGCAGCGGACGGGACTGCAGACGAGCGCGGCAGGGCCAGTGAGCGACCTCAAAGGACTGGACCAGCTCTATACCGAGCTCAGTTCGTACGCGAGCGAGGCTGTGGTACACATCGCGGTGCAGTCCCAAGGAAGCGGGCCGTTCATGACGCAGGTCGCCGGCGACGGCTCTGGGTTCATCCTGACTTCGGACGGTTGGATCGTGACGAACGACCACGTCGTGCAGAACAGCAAGAAGGTCAAGGTCATCTTGGCGGACGGGCGCGAGCTCGACGGCGAGGTGCATCCTGCCAACGACGCGGACCTCGACATCGCGCTGGTCAAGGTTAACGCCACCAACCTGCCGGTGCTCAAGTTCGGCGACAGCGACGGTGTGAAGCCGGGGCAGATCGTGATCGCGGTGGGTTCGCCGTTCGGGCTGGACAACACGGTGACTTTCGGGCACATCAGCGCGATCGGCCGCAGGGGCCGAGCTGGCGATGGCTTTACGGACGTGCGCGACTACAGCGGAATGATCCAGACGGACGCCTCGATCAACCCGGGAAACAGCGGCGGGCCACTGATCAACATCGACGGAGAGGTGGTCGGAGTGAACACCTCGATCTACAGCACATCTGGTGCGAGCGCGGGGATCGGCTTTGCGATCCCGGCCAACGTGGTGCAGGCGGTGGCGAACGAGCTGAAGCAGACGGGCAAGTTCGACCGCGGCCTGATCGGGCTCTACCCTCGCGACCTCAAGGGCTTCGAGTCCAAGGAGCTGGGCCTGAGCGGCGCGTACGTCGAGGACGTCGAGCCCGACAACCCGGCGCAGAAGGCCGGGCTGCTTAAGGGCGACGTGATCACCAAGTTCAACGAGAAGCCGATCACGAACGAGATCGACCTGCGCGTACAGCTCTATGAGAGCTCCCCCAACCAGAAGGTCAACGTGACGTACGTGCGCGACGGCAAGCCGCACACGACTCAAGTGACGCTGAAGGCTCCGGTCATCAACAAGCAGCCCCAGCAACCTCAACAGCCGCGCTTCAACCGGCAGAACCCGTTCAACGGGCCGGACTTCGGCCAGCCGGACCAGGGCCAGGGCCAGGGCCAGCAGCCGCGCCTCGGCGTGATGCTGCAGGACGTGGACGACACGACGCGCGACCAGTACCACCTTCCAGCCGGCCTCGCGGGCGCAGTTGTGTACGGCGTGAGCGGCGGTTCGTACGCTGAAAAGGCGGGCCTGCAAGAAGGCGACGTGATCACGGCGTTCGGCGCCGCAAAGGTCTCGAAGGCTGAGGACGTCGTGAACCAGGTGGGCAAGCTGCACATGGGCGACGAGGTCGTCATCAAGTTCTTGCGGATGGAGAGCGGCAAGGCCGTCGAAAAGACGGTCCGGATCAGGTTCCGCTAGGCCATCGGGCGGCCCAAATGGCGCGGCCCCCGGACGAAGGTTCCGGGGGCCGCTTCTTTTCATCTGAGCCTAGGGAGGCGTTTTGCGGTTCAAAACCGGGTTTTTGGAGGGGTTTGGGGCCGGTTGATGGCACCTTGAAACCGAACCTGGGCAAAAGAGGAGAAAATTCCGCTTGACGCCTTGCGTCCCAGGTTCAAATGTGGGCAAACTGTGCCTTGACGCTTGAACCTGGGTCGCCTAAGGGCGCATCGGAGCAGAGCGGCCCGAAGCGATCCGAAGAGATTGCCGAGGAGGATAAATGCAGTTCTATAACTTGAAGACTCGATCTCATGTGGACGTGCCGGAAACGATGGTCAAGAAGACCAAAATGATCCGCAAGACCAAGAACGGCCAACAGGTCCGCTATGCGCTGAAGGCCGATTACCAGGGCGCCTCTCTGTTCAAGTTCGTCAACGAGGCCACGTACAAGGCGACGAACGTGCCCGAAGTCTAGGGATAGGAAGATTCGTTGGTTGGAGCCCTGCCCTCTGGCCGGGCTTCTGTTTTTTGGGGCCCCCTCTTGCGGGGGGGGCCTGAACCTCTTGCGGCGCGGCACGTTAAACGGGATATGGGACTCCAGCGTGACCAGGCGAAGGTCGCCCACCTGCTGAGGCGATTTGGGCTCGGGGCCAGCGAGGCGGAGATCGACTTCTATGGGAAGGACGGCATCAAAGGCGCCGTCGACCGGCTGCTGAACTACGAGGACCTGGACGAGGGGTTCGGGGTCGACCCATCGGTCTTCTCGAACCCGAAGAACCAGAACATCAACATCAAGGGATACCAGTACTGGTGGTACCTGCGGCTGATCGCCACGCGGCACCCGTTCGAGCAAAAGATGACGCTGTTCTGGCACGACCACTTTGCCACGAGCGCGGCGAAGGTGGACGTCCCCGAGGCGATGTACCGCTACATTGAGACTCTGCGGACCTTCTCGACCGGCAAGTTCAGCACGCTGCTCACCGAGATCAGCAAGGACCCGGCGATGCTCTACTGGCTCGACAACAACGAGAACGTGAAGGGCACTGCGAACGAGAACTTCGCGCGCGAGGTCATGGAGCTGTTCACGCTCGGCGTGGACAACGGCTACACGGAGAAGGACATCCAAGAGGCGGCGCGCGCTTTGACGGGATGGACGTTCGCGGTGCGGCGCGGCCTGCGCACGATCCCGGTCGAGAAGCCGGTGCGCGCAGCACAGTTCGAGGCGATCCCTGAGCGGCACGACGACGGCGAGAAGACGATCTTTGGGCAGACTGGGGACTTCGACGGCGACCAGTTTCTACAGATGCTGGCCGCCAAGCCGGGCACCGCGCAATACATCACCAAGAAGATCTGGGAGTGGTTCGTCTACAAGAACCCGAGCCAGGCGATCATCAGCGAGTACTCGCAGAAGTTTATCGCGAGCGGGCTCGACGTCAAGGCGCTCGTGCGCGCGATCGCGACGAGCGATGAGTTCTACAGCGAGCGCGCGGTGCGCAAGGTGATCAAGAACCCGATCGACTTCTGCGTCGCCTCTTTCCGCTCGCTCGGGCTCGGCACGGTGATCATGGACCGGCTCAACACGGCACAGGACGACCAGACGAAGAGGCGGTTCGCCTCTGCGGCGGCGATCGTGGAGCAAAAAACGAACGCGATGGGGATGGAGCTGATGTTCCCGCCGGACGTCTCCGGCTGGGTGAGCGGCGAGGAGTGGATCAGCACCGCAACGATGGTCGAGCGGATCAAGTGGGCCGACGTGCTCTTCGGCGGGCAGAACCGCGGGATCATGCAGCTGATCGCACAGAACCTGCCGAACGCGGGGTCCTCCCCGAAGGCTGTGGTGGACCGGATGCTCTCCGTGTTCGACGCCCAGCTTCCGCCTGAGAAGGTACAGACGCTTTACGAGTCGTCCCAGCAGAACTCCGGCGGGACCGTGACCGCGCGCAACTTGCAGCCGGTCATGGACGCGGTGGGGCGGCTCTTGTTCGGCTCGCCCGAGTTCCAGTTCATGTGAGCGCGCGGCGGTAGAATCCCGCGCGGATGACGCCGAAAGAACAGCTCGAGGTCCTGCGGCGCGGGACGACCGAGATCATCAGCGAGCCCGAGCTTGAGGAGAAGCTCAAGCTCGGTCGTCCTTTGCGGATCAAGCTAGGCGTCGACCCGACTGCGCGCGACGTGACGCTGGGCTGGGCGGTCGTGCTGCGCAAGCTGCGCGACTTCCAGCGGCTGGGGCACCAGGCGGTGCTGGTGATCGGCGACTTCACCGCGATGATCGGCGACCCGAGCGGCAAGAGCAAGACTCGCAAGCAGCTCACCCACGACGAGGTCTTGCAGAACGTCGAGGCGGTGAAAAAGCAGTTCGGCAGGATCCTGGACATCGAGAAGACCGAGATCCGCTACAACTCGGAGTGGCTCGGCGCTATGGGCTCGGAGGACTGGCTGCGGCTCTGCGCGCGCGTCACGGTGGCGCGGATCATGGAGCGCGACGACTTTTCCAAGCGGTGGGAGGCGCACCAACCGATCGCGATGCACGAGCTGATGTACCCGCTGATGCAGGGGACCGACTCTGTGGCGCTGAAATCGGACGTCGAGCTGGGCGGCAACGACCAGAAGTTCAACAACCTGATGGGGCGCACTCTGCAGGAGGCGGAAGGGCAGGCGCCGCAGTGCGTGGTGCTCTCGCCGCTGCTAGTCGGCACCGACGGAAAGGAGAAGATGTCGCAGTCGCTCGACAACTACGTGTCGATCGTCGACGCGCCGAACGACATGTTCGGCAAGACGATGTCCATCCCCGACGGACTGATCTCAAACTGGTTTGAGCTCTGCACGGACGTGCCGCTTAGCGAAGTCCAGGCGATTCTTGCAAAAGGGAATAACCCGCGCGACGCAAAAGTGCGGCTCGCCCGCGAGATCGTCGCGCTCTACTACACTCCGGCGGCCGCAGACGAGGCGGAGAGGTACTTCGTACAGACGTTCTCGCAGCGCAAGCAGCCGGTCGAGGCCGAGGTCGCGAAGATACCAAACAGCGCAGTCGGCGAGGACGGCAAGGTCGCGCTCGCCGCTCTCATCGCCGCGCTCGGGCTCGCCAAGTCGAACGGCGAGGCGCGCAGGCTCATCCAGGCAGGCGGCGTGTCGCTCGACGGCGAGAAAGTGACGGAGGGATTCGCCTCCATTTCGCCCAGCGAACTGAAGGGCAAGACCCTCCGCGTCGGCAAGCACCAGTTCCGCAAGCTGGCATAGGCGGGGCAATTGGTCCCGGCCATCGTTTCGCATGGCGACGCCGCGCGTATCAAGAGTGCTATGGCCCGAGGCCGATGGACCGCCGTGCTGCCGATCCTCTTCGCCATGCTTTATGGCGTCTCGCCGATCGACCTGATCCCCGACGTCCTGCCGCTCGTCGGCTTGGTGGACGACGGCGTGGTTGGCATATTGATGGGGTTCTTGTCGATCTGGCTGCTGCTCCGACGACGACGAGCGCACGCGCTTAGACGAACATCTGTTCGCTGAAGCGCGCGGG
>CAMLDW010000004.1 GCA_946479035.1 uncultured Chthonomonadaceae bacterium
CGATCCGGAGGCCGCCCAGGAGGTCGGCCCTCCATTTTCGGTGCTGCGGAGCGGCACGCGCGACCCCCACCCTAACCTTGGCGCGGGCGAAGTCTCCGCTGGAGACTTCGCGCGGCCAATCCCAAGGGGGAGGGAAGGCGGAGCGGCGCAATCCCCAGCGGAGGCTGGGAGTTGCGGCTACGGTTTCGGCGACATCGCGGCCAGGTGGCGGAGGTGGGACTCGAAATCTGGATAGCTAGTGAGGACGGAGTCGGCGTTTTGGACGCGCGTGGTGCCCGTTGCGAGCAGGCCGGCGATGGCGAAGGCCATTGCAATTCGGTGGTCGTGCATGGCGTCGACGGTAGTGGCGGTGAGGGGCGTGGGCCCGGTGACGTCGAGTCCGTCTTCGTAGGTCTGGACAGTGGCGCCCATGCTGCGAAGGTTTTTTGCGACCGTCTCGATGCGGTCGGACTCTTTGACGCGTAGCTCCTTCGCGTCGCGGATCTTCGAGGTGCCTTCGCACTGCGTCGCAAGGACGGCGAGGACCGGGACTTCGTCGATCAGGCGCGGGACGAGCGCGCCAGAGACCTCGAACGGCCTCTTGTCGTTCGCTTGGACGGTGATGTCGGAGACGGGCTCTCCCATCTGGTCGGGCTTGATCTCTTCTGAGACGTTTGCGCCGACTTGTTTGAGGACGTCCAGGACTCCGGTGCGCGTGGGGTTGGTGCCGACCTGTGTAAGTGTAACTTGCGATCCGTCGATCGCAGCGGCGGCGCAGAGGAAGAAGGCCGCGCTCGAGATATCGGCGGGGACGTCGAACTCGAAAGCGTTCCACGTTTGGCCGCCTTCGATCTCGACCGAGTTCTCGTCCACTGCGAGACGGACGCCGAGGGCGGCGAGCATGCGTTCGGTGTGGTCGCGGCTCTTTGTGGGCTCTGTGAGAATTGTTCTGCCTGCGGCGCGAAGTCCGGCGAGGAGGATGCAGCTCTTGATCTGCGCGGAGGCGACGGGGGAGGAGTATGCGATTCCGCGGAGGCTTTTGCCGAGGATGGCGAGGGGCGCGGTGTCGCCCTTGACGTCTGCGCCCATGAGCGCGAGCGGCTCGACGATTCTATTCATCGGCCTTTTGCTCAGTGACTCGTCGCCGACGAGGACCGCGCGGAGGCCCGGCTCGGAGGCGAGCACTCCTGCGATGAGGCGCATGGTTGTGCCGCTGTTGCCGCAGTCGAGGTCGTTTTGCGGCTGCAAGAGTCTTGGTGGCGGCGAGACGAGGATGCCCCCACCCTGGCCCTCCCCCGCACGGAGCGGGGGAGGGAAGTGTTGGAGTTTGGCGCCGAGGTGCTCGATGATCTTGCGCGT
Source organism: uncultured Chthonomonadaceae bacterium (assembly GCA_946479035.1). The sequence goes on from CAMLDW010000004.1 coordinate 1,339, forward strand.
ACAGTCGGTGTCTTGGGCGACGAGCGGGTTGAAGACGCGGGAGGAGCCGGTCTTTGCGAGCAGTGCGAAGATGTAGGCGCGGTGGGTGAGCGACTTGTCGCTCGGAGGACGCAGGGTGCCGGTCAGGGGACCGGACCTCTCGACCTCGAGGGTCACTTCGACTCCTTCGCCTGGGTGATGAGCGCTTCGAGCTTAGTTGCGTCGCCTTTTTCTAGCGCCTTTGTGAACTCTTCCATCGTTTTGTCGTGCGCTTTGATGGCTTCGAGGACTGACTTTTTGTTCGCAAGGAGGATGTCTGCCCAGAGCGCTGGGTTGGAGCCGCCGACGCGCGTGACGTCGGACCAGCTTGGCCCTGAGATCTCCCTCTGTTCGAGAGAGGCGGACTCGATGAGGAGCGCGGACGCGAGGACGTGAGGGAGGTGGCTGAGGAGCGCGACGTGCCGGTCGTGGTCTTTTGGGGTCATGACGACGAGGTGCGCGCGGAAGTGCTTCGCCATTGCGCGGACGAGCTGTACCGCAGATTCTTCCGTCTCTTTGAACGGACAGATGATCCATTTGGCGTCTTTGAAGAGGTCGGGTCGCGCTTCGTGGGGTCCGGCGCTGTCGCGGCCGGCCATGGGGTGGCCGGGGACGAATCGTGCGCGCAGGTCCTTGGGGACGGCGTCGACGACGTGCATCTTGACGCTTGCGACGTCGGTGACGACGGTCTTTTCGTCCTTCCACGATGCGATCTGCCTGATGAGGTCTGGGATCTGGCCGGGCGGAGCCGCGAGGACGATTAGGTCTGCGCCGTGCAGGTCATCGAGCCGGCTGCAAGTGCTAGTGACGTAGGTGGCGGCGTTGGCGCGCGCGCTCCGGTCCGGATCAAAACCGATGACGCTGCGGGCGAAGCCTGCGGCGAGGCCCTGGGCGACCGAGGAGCCAATGAGGCCGAGGCCCGCGACGCCGACCGTTCCACACACCATGGTCTTATTTTGCCAGACCGCGGAGCTTTTCGCGCGCCTGCTTCTGGAGCTCGCCGTATTTGGCCCAGTCGCCCGCGCGGAGCGCGGCGTCTGCGTCGTCGAACAGGCGCGCGATTTCGGCGAGCTGCTGTTTGACGGTCTGCGGCACTGAGGACGTGGTTTGTCCGGCTGTGGGAGGCACGCCGTCGATCTGACCGTTCTCGATGGCGACGGCGGGGGCGTTGTTGAAGAGCAGTGCGAGTGCCTGCTCGTACGTGTCGCCGACTACGACTTTGTTCTGAAGTCCGAGGACGATCTTGCGCAGCTCGGGGATGGGGCGCGACTTGCTCTCGAGGAAGAGCGGCTTGACGTAGAGGAGGCTGCTGCCGAGCGGGATGACGAGGAGGTTGCCCGGGACGATGGTGGACTGGTCGTTGTTGAACTGGCGGTTGATGTTGGAGACGTTCTGGTCGGCGGCGAAGCTGGCCTCCATCTGGAGCGGGCCCTGGGTTTGCGTGTCGCGCGGGAAGCTGAAGAGGAGGACGCGGCCGTACTGGTCCGGGTCGCAGTGCGCGGCCATCCAACCGATCATGTTGTTCTTGGTGTTGGGGGAGAAGGGTCGGATGAGCATGAAGCCGTCCTTGCTCGCTCCGGGGATGCGCATCTGGACGTAGTAGGGCTCGATCTGTTTCTTGGCGCCGTCGGCGCCGATCTCTTGCGGGATCTGCCAGGCGTCCTCGTTGGTGAGGAACTTGGTGGGGTTGGTGACGTGGTACTGGGCCATCACCTCCGACTGTGCTGCAAAGAGGTCTTCGGGGTAGCGGTAGTGCATGCGCGCCCAGCTGGGGACCTCGCTTGCTGGGCGGACGAGGCCAGGGAAGACGGACATCCATGCCTTCAGGACCGGCTCTTCGGGTTCGATGGCGTAGGCGTCCATGTCGCCGGTGTAGGCGTCGACGACGATCTTGACGGAGTTGCGGATGTAGTTGACGCCGTTGGTGTAGTCGCTGTAGGGGACCATGTCGGAGACGGTGTAGGCGTCGAGGATCCAGTAGATGCGGCGGTTTTCGATGACGATGTAGGGGTCGTAGTCGAAGGTGAGGAAGGGATAGATGCGGGAGGCGCGGTCGGCGATGTCGCGGTGGTAGACGAGGCGGGTCTCGTCGGTGATGTCGTGGGAGGTGTAGAGCTTGATCTCGCCGAAGAGGGTGGAGTAGGCGAACTTGGTGAGCGCGCCGTTGACCGCGACGCCTCGGTTGCCCTGCCAGGTGTGTAGCTTTTCGGTCTCGCCTGGGTAGTCGAACTCCTGGAGCTTGGTCTTGAGGAGGACGTAGCTGTCGTGCTCGAGGGAGCCGACGGGATAGTGCGCGAAGTAGGTGCGCTGCTCGTCGAGGGGGAAGAGGTCGCCCTGTTCCGGCGGGAAGTTGCGAAGCCAGTAGACGGGCTGGCCGTAGTCGACCGCTTCGTTGGCAGGGGTGACGACGGCGCCGAAGCCGTGGGTGTATCGCAGGTGCTGGTTCTGCCAGTTCTGGTACTTCCTGTCGAGTCCGAGGTCGTCGATGTCGCGCGGGGAAACCATGACCATGCGCTGGAGCCCGCCGACGGTGTAGCGGTCTACGTCGACGTCGAAGAACTTGTAGTAGCTACGCATGGACTGTCGCTCGTCGTAGACGCGCTGGATGACGGTGGGGTCCCAGAGGCGCATGGACTTGAGCGAGGCCTGTGCGGCGAGGAGCTCTGCGGGGGTCGGTTCGGCCTTGACGTTAAAGTCGCGGACCTCGAACTGGTCGAGGCCATAGGCGAAGCGGGTGCTCTCGATCGCGCGCATGGCGTAGGGCGGTTCGAGGGTGAGGGAGTTGGAACCGACGGTGATCTGCTGGATATAGCCGGGGACAAACCCGAAGAGCACGAGCCCAGCGACAAGGAGCACCGGGACGCCGACGGCGAGCGCGCGCCAGGGCTTGCCAAGGCGCGCGTTGAGGACCGTCAGCACGCCGACGAGGGCGACCGCTGCGCTCATGTAGAGGTAGAAGGCGACGACCTTGCTCTGCGAATAGCCGGGGCCGGTGAACTGCTGGCCCTGCACGAGCCCCATCAGGAAGCGGGCGACGAGCATGCGGGCGGCGACAACGAAGAGGGTGAAGCCGGAGAGGAGGGAGAGGTGCGTACGCATCGGTCCCTGGCTGAGGTGGACCTTTGCGATCTTTGCGAGCCCGCGCGTGCCGAGGTAGCCGAGCAGAACGACGACGAGCGTGACGATGCAAAGGCCGAGGACAACGTCCGCGAGGGTGCTGTAGAGCGGCAGCTTGAACACGAAGAAGCCGATGTCCTTGCCGAAGAGGGGGTCGTTGCGGCCGAAGGGGACGTAGGCTTGGAACGCCCAGAGCTGCCTATAGGCGGCGCCCATGGTGGCGGCGACTGCGAAGCCGGCGACGAGCGCGACGCCGAGGCAGAGGACCTTTGCGAACTTTTGCAGCGCGGAGAGGACGTTGGCGGCCGCGCGCGAGCTCTCGTCGGACGGCGCGGAGTCGAAGACGCTCTGGAAACTGAGGGAGCGGACGGCGTTGAGGTAGATGAAGAAGAAGGAGAGGACGAGGCCGAGGCACCAGAGTAGGGTCTGGGCGCGCAGGGTCTTGGCGAAGACTTCGGGGTGCCGGGCGTCCTGCGAGAACCAGAGCCAGTCGGTGTAGGCCTCGACGAGGGACTTGCCGAAGGCGAAGAAGAGCACGACGACGGCGATGAAGACGACGAGCTTGACCGTGGAGCCGGTCCTTCTCTTGCGACCATCTTCGAGCCGGAGGTTGCTGGGGTCCATTCGAGGTGCGCCTGAGTGTGGCTTAACCTAGACTTACGGGCCGGGATGACGGCGCGCTGAGCGGTGCGGGGGTCGATAGACCGCATGGGGGAGGGCCCGGCAGAGATCCACTGAACATGGTCTGGAAGGGAGCGTTAGGCAGGTAAGGGCCCGTGGTATTGCGGGCCTTGTTTCGAGGCGAAAAATGAAAAGAATTCTCGTGGTTGTGATCGCCCTGGCAGCGGTGTCCACACTGGCACTGGCTCAGGGCGGAGGCGGTGGCGGCGGTCAGAGGGGCGGCCAGCGCGGATTTGGCGGGCAGAACGGCGGCCCGGCTGTGCTGAGCCGTGACGACGTCGGTACCGAGCTCAAGCTGACGGAAGACCAGAAGACGAAGATCCAAGAGGCGATCCGCGCCAGCAGGCCGCAGGGCGGCGCAGGCGGAGGCGGCGGCGGCGGAGGCGGCGGCGGCGGCGGCCGAGGCGGCGGTTTCGGCGGCGGCGGCGGCGGCACGCCGGAGCAGCAGATGGCTCTGGACGCGAAGCTGCACGAAGTGCTCAGCGCAGACCAGTACAAGCGGTACCGCGAGCTGAGCCGTCAGCGCGGCGGCGGTTTCGTGCTGACTTCGGTGGTCGAGTCGAAGGAGTTCGCTATCACGGACGCACAAAAGAAGCAGCTGACCGACCTGCAGACACAGATGGGCGAAGAAATGCGCTCTATGTTCCAGGGCGGCGGCGGAGGCGGCGGTGGCGCCGACTTCCAGGCGATGCGTGAGCAGATGACGAAGCTCCACGACTCTTACAGCGCGAAGATGCTGGCCGTGCTGACGAAGGATCAGAAGACGAAGTGGGACGGCTCGCTCGGCAAGCCGTTCAAGTTCGTCGATCCTCCGCCACCGGCCAACTAGTTTCGGCTCTCGCCGAACTCACCACAATCGGCGCCCCGACGAGAGTCGGGGCGCCGTGCTGTGCGGGCTTGGCGCGTCGGGCGTAGGGGTCTGGGGGACAGGGTAGCGAGGGAAGGACAAGGGTGGGGGCTTGCGGCGGTGGGACGATTGGCATTTCTCGAGACGTGCAGACCATACTAGACACATGTCTCAAACCATGTGTCAGATGCTTGCTCAAAACGTGCGGGTCAACAACCGGATGCTGTCGTATGCGATCGAGACGTCGCCCTGTGCGAAGGACTGGTCGCCGGAGATCAAAGGGAAGGGTCGCTCGATGCTGCAGCAGGCCGACGAGTGCGTGCAGCTCAACCGCTATGTCGCCGCCGAGATCAACGGCAAGAAGGGCTCGTTTTCAGAGACGCCGGTGATCGCCGACTCTGCCAGCGCGCACAAGGCCGTCGCGGAGAGCGCAGAAGAGCTCGCGAAGGCGCTTGACGGCGCGGACGACTCTGTGCTGCAGCGGCCGGTCGAGTTCCCGTTCGGCACTTTCCCGACGGCGATCGCCGTGAACATCGCGATGAACAACGCGACGTACCATTGGGGCCAGGTGAACTACATCGAGCTGCTGGACGGCAACACTGAGTTCCGGATTCCGCCGGAGTTCGCCGCGCGCTAGCCTGGACAGCACTTTCGCCTCGGAGCAGGGCTCTATACTGAGCCTGCCCGAGGCGAAGAATGAACTTGCCGACTAGCAGGAGCGTGCTGCGCGCGAGCGCGTTGGCTTGGGCGCTCTTCTGGTTGGCAGCCGCCGCGCTGGTTGTGCAGGGCGTGTCGCTTGTGCAGCGCGGGAGCAAGGAAGAGAGCGACATCGGTGTGTTCTATCGCACGGGGCTGCTCCTTGACGGTGGCGCAAGCGGGGAGATCTACACGCAGCGCGACTCGGTGACGGGGTGGCCGATCGCGATCCCGCCCGCCGGGACGCTGTTCTTTCAGCCCTTCGTGCGGTTTGGGCCGGTCATGTTTTCGGTCGTTTGGGCCGCGCTCAATCTGCTGCTCGCGGGGCTTGCGCTGCTGGCGCTGCGGGGGCTGTGCTCGAGGCTACAGGGCCCTTTCGTAGGGCTGTTCCCGTTGTTGGGGGCGGTGTTCCTGTTGCTCGCTGGCGGGAGCGTGCAGGTCGGTCAGTTCAGCCTCATGTTCGCGGCGTGCTGGATTTGCGCGCTTTGGTGCCTAGCTGCGGGCCGAGTGAAGGCGTCGTCGCTGCTTTGGGCGGTGCCTGCGGCGATCAAGGTGTATCCGCTGCTGCTTTTCGTCGCGCCTCTCTCGGGAGCTCCAGACAGCCGCGCTATGTTCCGTCGCAGCGCGACCCTGCTTTTGGCGCTCGTCATCGCGTTCGTCGCCGTGCCGTTCGCGTTCTATGGGGCGCGCGCGTGGTCGCTCGAGACGTCGTTCGTCCAGAACATCGTGTTGGACCCGCACGGACGGATGAAGTGGATGCAGGCGCTGGGAACCACGGCGAACCAGGGGCTGGACGCGGTACTCATCCGCTACCTTTCGTACTATCCGAAGTTCCACGACGCTTACACGTGGGTGCCGACGCTGCGGTGGGACCTGAACGACGTGCGCGCACTGGGGCACTTAGTTCGCGCGGCGCTGGTGGCGGTCACTCTGGCCGTTGTCGTAAGGTTCCGCCGTCGTCGCCCCGACCCGACGCTTGAAGATCTGGTCACGCTCGCCGGCGTGTGGTCGGCGACGCTGTACGTCTGCCTTCCTGAGACGCGCGCTCGGTACGCGGTGTACGCGTTCCTCGGGTTTGTGCCTTTCTTGCTGTTGGTAGTTCGCGCGAGGGGGGAGAGTTCGTTTTGGGCCTTGTGTCTGTCGTTGGTCGTCTGCTTCTTGCTCGTGCTGGGGGCGGTGCCGTATCCGCTCGACGTGGTGGGAGCCGGCTTCGTGGGGAGCGTCGGTCTTTGGGTCGCGAGCCTAGTTCGGATCACCCGGGGCGGCGGGGACTATGATCGGGCGGGCCGCGCTTCGTGAAGAAGACGGCCCGCCCAAATCTCCAATGGACGAGGCTCGGCCCGGGTCAACCCCGACCGTGCTTGCCCTTTTCGCCTTTGCCGCCGTGCGCCTGGTTGCCGTGCGACTTGTTGCCGTGGTCCGATCGGACCTCAACGCGGGCATAAGAGGCGTAGTGCCTGTCGTCGCCGCGTGTGCGCCGGTTGCCATAGTCGCGCGACACGTAGACGGGGCGACGGACAAAGACGGGTTCGCGCACGTACACTGGCCGGTGGATGACACGCACTGGGCGGTCGACCACGAACACAGGGTCGTGGAACAGGTAGACGGGCCGGGCCACGTAAAACGGCTCACATCGGTCGTAGTAGTGGTCCTCGTAGTAGAACCGGTCGTACCCGTAGTAGGGGTCACCTGAACGCAGGCTCACGAACAGCTCGTTGCCGTAGCGATCGTACGTGCTGTACTGGATCGCCGCCGTAACGTGTGTGTTGCTGTGGTGGCCTGTGCCCTGCGAACCGGCCGAAATGATCAGCGCGGCTGCAGCTAGAAAGATCAGGTTCATCAGATTCACCTCCTGCCTAATGCGACGCTCCAGGCTGGGCCCATGTTTCCCAAAAGGGCACATTGGGCCCGGTTTTTCAGTCTAACGGCATGGCGGCCCGAGCGCCGGAGAAACCCATGGCAACCAGTACGAATCTAGATTCAGCGGTAGCAGATAGAATCAGCGCCATGTCCACGAGCGTACGGCTTGGGCGCGACACGAACCAAGCGCTGGGAATCGGCGAGTTTGCCATCGCCTTTATGAGCGGCAAGCTCGGCGAGGGGCCGAGCGAGAAGGCGCTCGAGCGCGTGCGGATGTTCCACACGGACAGCGTGCTCTGCGGCCTCTCGGCGCTTGCGCTGAAGACGAACGCGCCGACGCTGCTGCGTAAGGAGGCGCTCGACTACCCTTCGAGCGACGTGGCGCACTGCTTTGGCAGCGATGTGCGCGTGAAGGCTGAGAAGGCGATCGTCGCCAACTGCGCGGCGGTACGGGAGTGGGACGGTAACGGGACGAACTTCGGCTACAACGCTGCGCGGGGGCACTCTGCAGGCGAGTTCGGCCACAACGACTTTTACCCGGTGGTGGTGGCCGCCTGCCAGCAGAGGGGCCTCGACGGCGCGACGGCGCTGAGGGCGATGCTCTTGCTGGACGAAATCCGGTGCCGGCTCGCGGAAGTGTTCTCGCTAAAGTCATACAAATTGGACCATGTCGTGCACGGTGCGATCGGGTCTGCGGCGGTATACGGCGCGCTGATGGGAGCGAGCGCGGAGCAGATCGAGAGCGCCATCGGGATGTACGTCGCCCATTACATACCTTGGCGCGCGATCCGGGCGGGGAAGCAGCTATCCGACTCGAAGGGCGCTTCGGCGGGGATCTCGGCGGAGGCGGCGGTCCTGTGCGTGAAGCGTGCGATGGCGGGGTTCGCGGGGCCACGGGACGTCTTCCGCAACCCTGAGGCGATCTTTCGGTACTTCGAGCCGACGACGCACGGCCCTGAGAGATGGAAGGAGGAAGGGGACTCTCCGTTCGACCTGGTACTCACGCACTCGGGCGACGACTTCGCCGTGATGGGGATGCACTTCAAGCTCGGCCTCTACGAGCACCAATCGGCGGGCGCGCTGCAAGGCATGACCGAGCTGCTCGTTGCGCACCCGAAAATGGCGAGCGACGGGGGCAAGAGGATCAAGCGGATCAAGATCACCGCGTACGAGCCTGCGTTCGGGATCATTGGGAACCCGGCGAAGATGGACCCGCGGACGCGTCAGAGCGCGGACCATTCGATGGCTTACATCGTTGCGACGCTCGTGCGAAAGGCCACTGAGCTTGAAGCGATGCCTTCGACCGCAGACGAGGCGTGGAAGGCACTGATGCTCTCTCCGTACGACTACGAAGAGTCCGAGTCATCGATCTTCCATCCGTTGACGCGGTCACTGATGTCGCGGATCGAGTTCTTGCACGGAGGGCCGGACTACGACGCGCGGTACCCGGACGGGATCCCGACTAGCGTCCACATCGAGGTGGACACACTGCAGTCGGTGGCCGAGGGAGGTGCGAAGGAGATCCATTCTGGGATCGTGATGTATCCCGCGGGCCACGCGCGCAACACGACTATGGACCTTGCGGGCCTGCTGGGCCACAAGTGGGCGATGCTGGGTGCGATCGCGCTGCCGGACGGCGGGGACGTGACGTTGCTCATCGACCGCTTCGAGCGGATCGGTTCGCTCGACGCCAAGGGAATCGGGGGGATATACGGCGCGGAGATAGCGCAGGGCCGCAAATACCGGGGCTGATCGGTCAATAATGGGGCGTGGTCATTGCGATAATGGCTCTGACGGTGCAGGGCTCGGCAACCGTGTTCGCCGACGGGTTCGAGTCGGGGAAGCTCGACGGATGGGGGGACAACCGAGGGACGATGGAGGTCGTTCCGGACGGCGCATACGAGGGGAAGAGGTGCCTCAAGTACACGGGCGAGGTGGGAAAGGGCGAGGGCGCGCACCTGGTGCGGTGGTTCATGCCTGGGTACGACGAGATCGCGATCAAATGGGCGGTGAAGTTCGCTCCGGACTTCGACCAGGGGACCTTCATGCACCTTTGCGCGGTGGGCGGCAACAGGACCGACAGCAAGTGGTCCTCGATGGGGCAGGCGGGGAAGAGGCCGAACGGAAGTGACTTTTTCGTAACGAACCTGGAACCGTGGAAGGACTATGGACGAAACCCGTCGCCTGGCCGGCTCATGTTCTATTCGTACTGGCCGGAAATGGCGAAGTCGCCGGACGGGATGTACTGGGGAAACAACCTGCTTTCCGACCCACCGCAGCTCGTGCCTTTGCAGAAGTGGGTGGTGATGTCGCTGTGGATCAAGCTGAATGCGCCAGGAAAGAGCGACGGCGAGCAGGCGTTCTGGATGGACGGGAAGCTGGGCGGCCATTGGAGGGGAGTGCGGTTCCGCGATTCCGACGTGTTGCGGCTCAACTCGTTCACGCTGGACCTTTATCTGCACGACTCGCCAAAGGTGAACACGGTCTGGTTCGACGACGTTGCGATCTCGCGGGAGAAGTTCCCATGGATGGCGCTTGGTGAGTGACCGGTGAGCGTGGGAGCGCTGGAGCCCCGGGGCCGTCACTTCTTGAAGGGAATCGACCTAAACTCAACGATCCTCTTTGGCCTTGCTCGCAGTGTGAACGTGCGAGTAGCGGAGTGCGAGCGCAGTCCGTAGACCAGGAAGAGGTCCATGCCCGCGAATTCTTTTCCTTGCTCTTCTCCCGGGATGTGCTGCGTGAGGACCGGTGGGAGGAGCTTTGCGTCTTCGGGAGGATCGTTCGTAACGATCTCGAGCTCTGCGTCGCGCAGTTCGATCGGCAGGGTGAACGTAAAGTAGTAGCCTTTGTAGTCTACGATCTGTTCGACACCGTTGACCGTCTTGAAGTCGCTGAGGTTCTGATAGCGCATCATCGCGGTGATCTTTCCGTCGAGCAGCTTGTCCTCAGGCCCGAAGGGGAAGTCGACGATTTTCGTCCATTCGCCCCCTGGCACTTCTAGCCGAAAGTCGAAAGTGGAGTCCTTGGAGTCTTTTGGAAGGATCGGTTTGACGATGCGCGCGACGCCGACATAGGCAGCGTCGCCCGTGCCCTGCACAGTGCGGATGCCGAGAGCGTTCGGCAAAAAGGTGCGGTTGACGTCGGTCCGAAAGTCGTTCGCGGTCGTGGGGCCGCCGGTGAGGCGGAACGCCATTGCAAACGTGCGCCCGTCCTTGTCTTTTCCGAATACCTCGCGGACGTACTGTTCACCGGACCGTTTGTCGAGGTTCGTCTCGCCTTCTTCTTGCGGCGGTCGGTCGTCAAGGATCTTCCAGAAGAGTTCGGAGCGGGGACGGTCGACGAGGTGGCCCTCGGCGTCCCAGACCTGGCCCAGGGGGTCGGAGAGGTCGAGCGCGCCGACCAGCTCGATCGCGCCGCCACCGGGAAAGCTCGCCTTGCCGTGCGCGGCTGTGACTACGATGGCCGGCTTGAGTCCGAACTGGGCGAGAGGGTGGTCGCCGGTCGTGTCCTGAGCGGAGGCCGACGGCGCGAAGAGCAAGGATGCGATGAGGAGCGCGCCCATCTTCCAACCCATTTTAGCACCGCTTTGGCCTTGTCAGGGGCCCGGGAGGTTCGGGCATACTCGGCACACGATGTTGAGCAGCCTGATCGTTTTCTCCGCCCTGCTGATGCAAGACCAGCAGCGGCCCCCCGTGACCAACCCGCCATCGAAGGAAGAGGAGCTGAAGGCTCACAACCTGCCGAAGGTGTCGCCGATGTCGGCCTCGATCCGTCTCGACGCCTTTGAGAAGCGCACTCAGATGGAGCGGGACAGCATCTTTCAAAAGGTGATGTGGCGCAGCGTGGGGAGCGAGGTCCAGAGCGGGCGCGTGGTAGACGCAGAGAGCCCGATGTCGGAGCCGCTCACGCTATACGTCTGTTTCGCGACAGGCGGGCTATGGAGGACGGAGGACGACGGGATCACGTGGAAGCCGCTGTTCGACGGATACAGCAGTTGCGCGATCGGCGACCTGGCTGTGACGGCGGACGGGAAGACGCTCTGGCTGGGCACGGGCGAGAACAACTCGGCGCGCACGCACTACACGGGCACGGGAGTATTCAAGAGCACGGACCGCGGGGCGACGTGGCAATACATGGGGCTCGCCGAGACGCTGCACATCGGTCGCATCGTGCTCGACCCGAAGAACGCTAACAACGTTTACGTAGCGGCGATGGGGGGCCAGTACAGCGAGAGCAACGACCGTGGCGTCTACAAGACGAACGACGGCGGCAAGACGTGGAAGCACGTTCTGGCCGTCAACGACTACGCTGGCGGGATCGACATTGTTATGAAGCCTGGCGATTCGAGAGTGCTGTACGCGGCGCTGTGGGGCCGGGACAGAAGGCCGTGGAGCATCGTGGAGGCAGGGCCGGGCGGCGGGATCTACAAGTCGACCGACTCAGGAGAGCACTGGACGCAGATCGAGGCGTTGCCGCACGGGTTTGAGGCAGGGCGCGCGGGGCTCGCGGTCACGCCTGCGGACCCGGACCGAGTGTACGTCTACATGGACACGTACAACGGGGACTCGGGCACGGAGTGGGACGACGAGCGCGTACCTGACGGGCAACTGACGCCATGGCGGTTCTGGCGTTTGAGCGACGACCTGCTCAAGCAGGTGCCGGAGGCGACACTGCGCGACTTCTTGAAGAACCGGTTGCCGAACACGTCTTCGCTCGACGACGTCGTGGCGAAGGTGAAGGCGGGAACTATGGGAGTGAACGACGTCGCGACGCTTCTTTTGCAGCGTACGCCTAACCTTTTCTTGCAGCGAGAGACCTTGTACAAGGTCTATCTGACGAAGGACAACGGAAAGAACTGGGCTCAGATGGCGACGCTGGGCGAGCAGATGAACTACTACACCGGCCGCGTCTGCGCGGACCCGCGGAACGCAGACGAGATCTATGTGACGGGGAACCAGACGCTGCACTCGACGGACGCGGGGCGCTCGTTCGAGGTGGTCGCGCGGCGCAACCACGTCGACAAGCACGTGCTGTGGATCGACCCGCGCAACTCAGACCGCCTGCTGGACGGCAACGACGGCGGGCCCTACCTGAGCATGGACCACGGCAAGACGTGGCGGCACCTGAACAACACAGCCACGGGCCAGTACACGACGATCGCGGTGGACACTAAGACGCCGTACAACATCTACGGCGGGCTGCAGGACAACGGGACGATGAAGGGGCCGAGCACGTACCGGCCCGGATTCACCGACCTAGACGCGTGGACGGACGTGGGTGGGGGCGACGGCTCTGCTGTCGCGGTCGACCCTCGCAACGGCGGTGACCTGATCTACGTCTCGTCGCAGTTCGGCGCTTTCAACGCGTACAACCAGGCGACGGGACAGCGGTGGTCGGTGCGCCCTTCCGGCCGCGACCTGCGGTTCAACTGGATCGCGCCGATCTGCCTGAGCAAGTTCCACCCGGACATCCTCTACATCGGTTCTCAGTTCTTGCACCGGTCGTTCGACCAGGGGAGGCACTGGGAGGCGATCAGCCCCGATTTGACGAAGCACGTGGCGGGCGGGGACGTGCCGATCTCGACACTGACGACGATCGACGAGAGCCCGCTCAAGTTCGGAGTGATCTACGCGGGCGCGGACGACGGCTCGGTGCACGTGACGAAGGACGGCGGTGTGACATGGGAGGAGATCGGGACGCCCGTACCGGAGAGGTGGGTGACGCGCATCGTCGCGAGCAAGTACGACGCTGGGACGGTCTTCTGCACTCAGAGCGGATATCGCGAGGACGAGTGGACGCCGTACGTGTGGAAGTCGACCGACTATGGGAAGACATGGTCCTCGATCTCGGCGAACCTGCCGTTCGAGCCGGTGAACACGATCCGTGAAGACCCCAGCGACAAGGACAGGCTCTATGTCGGGACCGACATGGGCGTTTTCGCCTCGATCGACGGTGGAGCCTCGTGGATGGTGTACGGCGGAGGGCTTCCGCACGTGCCGGTCCACGACCTGGTGATCCAAGAGCAGGCGAAGGACATGGTGATCGCAACGCACGCGCGCAGCGCGTGGGTAATCGACCTGGAGCCGCTCGACGAAGCGACGGCAGAACTGCGCGCCGAGGACCTGCACGTGTGGGACGTGGACGACATGACGGGGCGCGACCAGTGGGGCTATGACCGAAAGCAGCCCTGGGACAAGAGCGACCCGGCGGACCACCAGCTCATCGGGCGATTCTGGTCGAAGGCGCGCGGGGCGGCGTCGATCAAGGTGATGGACTCGACAGGAAAGACGGTGAAGGAGGCGAGCGTCGAGGCGACGCCTGGGTTCAACACCTACCAGGTGAGCACGATGCTTGAGCCCCGGAAGTCGAGCGACCCGAACAAGGTCGAGCACCCGAAGACGCTGGCCGAGGCGCTTGCCGACCCGTACCCGCGTGCGACCTTCATCGCCAAGGGCACATACAAGCTCGAGATCACGGTGAACGGGGTGACGAAGAGCATTGAGTTCGAGATCCGGTAGGCAGTCGGCCCCTCTCCCCTCATAGAGGGGAGAGGAGGTGCTTAGTTGCCTCTGCAAGCGGCGGACATGCGGAGGACCATTTCTTCGACCGCCTCGTTCGTGGAGAACGAGGGAAGGAGCCCTTTGATCTTTGCGTCCGCGTCGGAGAGCTCAGAGAAGACCTGCCTGATCTGTGCGAGCGAGAGCCTCCGCGCGGCGCGAAGCGCGCGGTTCTGCGACCATTCGCGCTCCTGGTCGATGCGCGGGCGGGCGGGGAACATGGCGAGGACGGCCGGCGAAGGACTGGAGGGACGGCAGTTCGCGTCTAGACAGAGGCGCGCCTGCCAGATCACCCGGAACTGGCGGCCGATGTTGGGGAAGATGCGAGAAAACGCCTGGCCCTCGATCTTGTCGTTACGGCTTGTGAGGGTGCGCAGCTGTTTGAGCGCCGCGCCAGAGTCTCCGGCGACGACGGCGTCCACGAGCTGATAGACGTTGTACTCCTGCTCTGGCGCGACGACGGTGCGCACGTCGGACTCGTGTATCACCTCTGCCTCGCCAATGAAGGCGGTCAATTTGTCCAGCTCTGCGAGGGCAATCGAGACGCTGCCGCCGGCCATTTCCGCAAGGAGGGCGGCGGAGGCCGGAGTCATTTGTTTGCCGCGCTCCTTGGCGATCTTGCGGAGCTTGTCGGCGAGGTCCTTGTCGTTGGCCTCGAAGGTTACGATGCAGCCATCAGCGTTTGTGACGATTTCGAGCCAGCGCTTGGCGACGGACTGCAGCCTTGACTGCTTATCGTCGTCGCCTGTCTCATCGTCGGCGACGAGCACGAGCATCGCAGTCTGAGGCAGAGCGAGGAGCTCTTTGGTGAGCGGGTGGTCCTTGGACTTTGGTTTTTCTTCCCATACATGGGCAGGGTCGACACGCAGGAGGTTCCTCACGACAACGACGCGCCTCACTGCGATGAACGGGACGCTCGCGGCGGTGGCAGTCCACTCCGTGGGCGGGCGCTGGTCCGCGATGATCGTCTCGGCCTCTGGGTCTTTTTCGTCCATCCCCAGCTCTTTGAAGAGCGCCTTGAAGGCGTCGCGACGCAGCGCGTCCTCGTTCCCGGCGATCAGGACGACGCGCTTATCAGACGGCTTGGATGCTGACTTTGCCAACGACAGATTATGGCCTTTCTTTCCTGAGAAGCCGCAGGGCGCCGCGCATTGCGGCAATACGAGATGCAAGGCTGGCGAGTTTGTCCTGTTGAGGCAAGTTCGAAGAGAACATGGCAGACTCGAACTCTACAACGAGATCGTCAGCAAGGATCCTGGCGGACCCGAGGCGGGGACCGACGATGTGCACGTACTCGCGGGTCGTCTGGCTAAACCGCTTGGGCGCGCCGACGAAGCGCTCAATCGCCATGTAGAAGGCGGCGTGCAGCCTGGCTACTTCGGAGGCAGTGCGGACTCGCGCGTGCTCACCCGGTTGGACGCGGAGGCGGAGCATAAAGTAGACGGGGGCGGCGAGAGCCACGACGACAATGCCGATGATGATGTTCCTGAACCATCCTTGTCGGTAGAACGGTTCGGAACCCTCAAGGGCGCCGACTCCGCTCCCGTCTACGCTGGGGGCTCCCTCTGTCGGGTCGAAAGGCACCCAGCCAACGCCTTCGAAGTAGATCTCGCACCATGCGTGGTAGTCGCGCGCTCGGACGGTAAAGAATCCCTCGTCATCCCTGAGCGGCTCGTTGACGATATAGCCGATGACGTAGCGGGATGGCATCCCGACGGACCGTGCCATGAGCGCCATGCTGCTTGCGAAGAGGTCGCAGTAACCCTCGTGGGACTGGAAGAGGAAGTATTCGACGGCGTCTTCCGACTGTGGCGTCTTTCGCGCGTTGGTGTTGTAGACGACGCGCTCTTCGATCGCCCTCTCAATCGCCGCGGCTTTGTCATAGTCGCTCACTGCCCCAGCGGTAACTCGGTAGGCAAGGTCGCGTACTTTTGAGGAGACCTTGTCCTTGCTCAGGTAGAGCGGTTCAGTAAACTTCAGGTCAGGCGGGAGCGTAGCGCTGTGACCGTCTGGGCCGGTAGTCGGAACGAGCGCGTAGGCAGTGAGGCGCTCTGAGGACTTCAGCGGGCTTTCCAGAACGACCCATCCCTGCGGAAGGAAGGTTAGCGCGCTGGCGCGTCCGAGGACCTCAACGACCGGCCCAGGAGCGATGATGCTCGCAAACACGTTGTTGGACTCTTTGAGGGTAAACGGGATGACCTGTCCGCCTTCGATCGGCTCTTGCGGCGGTGCGTCGAAGCCCGGCCAGGCAAGAACGCCGCCGTGGGGGCCGGCAGAGGCCGCGAGCCGCTCTGCCTTGTGCACTTGCAGCGGACTGTCTGTGGGCAGGGAGACCCTTGTGGCTTTCCATCCGTGGCCGGTATAGGTGGAAAAGGAATTGAGGCGCAGGTAGCGCGGTCGGTCCATCTTGACTTTGAAAACCTGCTGATTAGTAAGGGCAGCAGGACCGGTGCCGACGCTGACGTCGTACTGCTCCTCGGCGGCCGTGTTTGGTGTCGTCGGCTGGTTTTGTTGCGGAAGGGTGACTTGGACCTTGCCAGCGACGTCCTTGAGCGAGATGCGGAGCACGGGCGCCCCCATGAAGCTGAAGATCACGATCGTGAGCGCAGAGGCAAGCGCCCATTCTGGCCCGGCCATCCACTTCCAAGCCCCGCGCCTCAGGAGGTCAGGCTCTTCGATGCCTGCGCGCTTGGCGCGCTCGATCATCGCGCGGTGGTGAATGCGCGCATAGAGCAGCGCTATTGTGAGCATAAAGACGAAAAAGAGCACGGTTGCTGGCGCGAAGGTATCGAACGTGCCGACGAGCCCGAAGATCGCGATGCATGGGAGGGAAAGGAAGAGAAGCGTTTGATCGCGCCACGCAAAGAGACTGCCGATGAGCAGGATCCAGCACAGGGCCGCTGCCGCCAGAAGCTCGACCGGGAAGCCGCCCCCGGGCAAGATGTCGTTGAGCGAGTTGACAAGGCCTATCGCTAGGATCCCAAGCACGGCCCAGAAGTAGCTGTCGTAGTTGGCAATCTTCTTGCCACGTACGATCTTGGCGACGGCGTAGCCCGAGATCGCGGCGACCATGATGCCGGATGTGAAAGCCAGGGCCAAAGGTGCGTTGTGCAAGCTCATGCCGATCGAATAGACCGCAAGGACGCAAGCGAGAGTCGCGAGCGCGTGGTCGATCGGGCCGAGCACCGGATCGAGCCGCTTCATCCGAGCCTCTCGACCCTTGGCATGACCTTGACGGTTGCGCCGGCGGCCTCTAGCCTGACGAGGTAAGTCGGATCGGCGGCGTTGGCGAGGTCGTCACGACGCGCTCCTGCTTGTCGGTAGTCGTCGAGGTCGTATACGAGGCAGACGAAGCGGACGTCTGGAAGAGAGAGAATAGTCTCGGGGAGCCTTGCGTCCTGCACAGCGATGAGTAATGCGACGGTCGAGCCGCGCGCAAGGTGGCGGCGCACCTGCACGATGTCATCGCTAATAGTGCTCGGTTGGTCGGCGCGGACGTCGGTCAAGAGGTCGCGGACGTCGCGGAGCCTGGCCTCGGGGTGGGCGGTGACGGCGAGCGGGTCTTCGTGGACGGGGAAGCTGATGCCGGCGCCGCCCTTTAGATAGTGTTCTGAGAGAAAGAGGGCGTGCCCACACATGGCCTCGAGGGTCGATGCTTTTTCGTTTCCCACTTCGGTGCCCTGGGTGCGCTGTAGGACGAAGTGGATGAAGACTCCAGACCCTGTCTCGAACTCTTTGACCATCAGCTTGTTGCTTCGCGCGCTTGACGGCCAATGGACGTATCGGAGCGGGTCGCCTGGCGAGTACTCGCGAATCGTGCGCGGATCGAGCCCGCTGCCGCGCGCGCGTCCTGTCTCGAGGTCGCTCACGCCCCAGCCAGCGACCGGATTGATCTCGATCGAGACGGGGATCGGGGCGGGATAGACGGTCAGCTCGATCGGGTCGGTGCGGTAGGTCCGTTCGCGATTAACTAGGCCGAGCGCGTCTGTGCCACGCACACGCAGGCCGGACCACTTGTAGCGGCCGCGCCGCATAGGTCTGAAGGTGTAGCGGGTCTGGATAGGCTGGTCGAAGGAGGGCGCGACCGGGAGGCTGGGGCGCACACCTTGGGCGACGAGGCTCTTTGGGAGGTTGTCGATTACGGAGATGAGCGGGCGCATGATGCGGCGCTCGCTCCAAACGGTGATCTCGACCGTGACTGGCTCGCCGATCTGCACGGCCGGCGGGGCGTACCTCTCGAAGCGGAGCGCGCGGACGGAGAGCCAGGCTTGCAGCGCGGAGGCTCCGAGGGTCGCCATGACAGCCGTCACCATGTAGAAGAGGGGCGGCGAGTTCACAAGGATCGCCATCACCATGAAGAACATGGAGGCGACTGAGAGCGCAAGCGACGCGTATCGGTTCATGCGGTCGGAACGGGCGCAGGGACTGTTTCTAGGATCTGTCTAACGACGTCTTCGCCCTTGGTGCCGCGCGCCCTGACCTCTCCTCGCAGGATGAGGCGGTGGCCGAGGATCATGGGCGCGACGTACTTGACGTCGTCTGGCCGGACGAACTCGCTGCCCTCCAGCGTGGCCTTGGCTTGAGCGGCGTGCATGACGTAGAGGGAGCCGCGCGGCGAGGCGCCAAGGAAAAGCTGGCTGTTCTCTCGAGTGGCGCGCACGATGTCGACGCAGTACTCGCGGACGGAATCGTGGACGAAGACGTTCCGTACGCCTTTCTGCGCGGCGACCATTTCTTGGAGGGTCACGACCTGCTTGACGTCTTCGATCGGGTTGTTGATGCGTTGGTGGTCGAGGATCTCGCTCTCGGTCTGTCGCGACGGGTAGCCGAGCGAGACGCGTGCGAAGAAGCGGTCGAGCTGCGCCTCTGGCAGCGGATAGGTGCCGGTCATCTCGATGTTATTCTGGGTGGCGAAGACGAAGAACGGTTCGGGGAGCTTGCGCGTTACGCCGTCGGTGGTGACCTGCCGCTCTTCCATCGCCTCGAGCAGCGCGGACTGCGTCTTTGGGGTCGCGCGGTTGATCTCGTCGACGAGCACGACGTTTGCGAAGAGGGGCCCTTCGCGGAACTCGAAAGTGCTCTCCTTTTGGTTGTAGATCGAAGACCCTGTGATGTCGCTCGGCAGGAGGTCGGGGGTGAACTGGATGCGCCGGAACTCTCCAGCCATAGTACGGGCGATCGCCTTGGCGAGGGTAGTCTTGCCGACACCTGGCACGTCCTCGATGAGCAGGTGCCCTTCGCAGAGCAATACGAGGATAGAGTCGATCACAGTCGCCTCCTTGCCCTCGATGGCGCGGCCTACTTCTTGGGCCATGGCGCGGGCCAGCTTTCCGATCTCAGATGGGTTCAGAGGCAAGTGTATTCTCCGGTGCTCTGCAGATTATTACGGACAAAAGGTGTTAATGGCTCGCCGAAAGGGCTGGTTCCTAAATCGCCGGAAGGGAGGCGGCGGCGACGGCCTGTCCGACGCGGCGGGCCCTTTCGTCTGGCAGGCTGACCTTGATGCTTCTCGCAAGTTCCGGGAAGTCAATGTCCAGCACGCTTTGGGCCGACTCGACGATGATCGGGCCGCCGGAGCCGCTCGTTACCCGGCCGAGAACCAGGACGTGCGCGAGGTCATAGAAGGCCGCGTAGTGGGCGATCGCGTATCCGAAATAAACGCCGATGGTCTCCCAAATCCGCCTTGCACCCTCGTGGCCAGTCTCGAGAGCGCCTTGGACGATCTTGAGTTTTTCTGCAAGGACGTCGGTGCCTGCGAGATCGATACCGACCGAAGGGGCGAGGCGGAACACGGCTTGCTGAGTTAGGTATTGGACGCCGCATCCGATGTCTCCGGACCACTCGTCGCGCGGTGCGGTGGGTGCGCAGTCGATCGGGGTGAAGGCGAGCTCGTTCAGCCAGCCCGTGATGTTGCCGTTCGTGTCGACGTAGCCGCCGGCCTCGCTGCTGCCCATCGCAATGCCGAGCAGGCGTCCTTCATCGAGCGAGATTGCGCCGGCCAGCGCCGTGACGTCGCCGTCGTTTGCGACCTCGAGCGGCACCCCGAACTCGCTCTGCAACCGCATGAAGACGTCCCTAGCCTTTGGATAGTCGTGCTTGGAAACGCGGCGGAAGATGGAGGCGACCATGACGCGCTTGTCCACGATCACGCCAGCGCTGCTGCCGCCGATCGCGTCGAGGCGCGGCAGGTGACGCTTTGCTGACTCGATCGCGCGTTTGATCTCGCAGTAATGGTACTCGGGGTCGCTGTGACCTTGGGGATCCCAGACCGTCTCTTCGGTGAAGACTTCGTTGCCATCGATGACCGCGGCGACCTTCCGGTCGCTTGCGCCGAGGTCGAATCCGATGCGGCACCCTTCGAAGTGGCGCCCGATGGGAAGGGAACGTGTGCGCTCCTCTGGAACTTCGCTCAGCGGCGAGTGCACTACCTGGAGGTCGCTCTCGAAGACAGTGCTCGCGACGAGGTTTGCGTCGAACGCGCGCGGCCCGTTCAGGCTGAAGCAGTTCGCGACGTGCTCGGCAACATGACTTGTGCCGCTGACGACGATCTTGTGCCCTCCGCGCTGCCAGAGGAGGAACTTCACGGTGCGCTCGATGTGCTCGTTGTTGAGATCAGCGTCATCGCCGACGCGGGTCTCAAACCTCGTTGCTGACCCGTCTGGCCTCTCGATTCCGATCACGCACGGCTCGCTCGCGGTCTTGAGGAAGGCGCGGTCCGCCAGCGCCAGAGGCCGAAAGGCGGGATCGAGCTTGGGCGTGACGGTCGGTGTCGCGAGGTCGGCGAGTCGGGGCATCGGGCGGCCCCACAGATTACCAGCGGTGGCATAATCTGCCCGTGCCAGAGCCGTGCGTCGTCGGGGTCGATCTGGGCGGGACAAACATCCGCGCCGCGGTCGTGGGTGCAGACGGCGCTTATCTTTCAGAGATGGCGTGCGCAGCATCGCACGCGGAAGAGGGCGAGGAGGCGACGCTCGGAGCGGTGGTCGAGGCAGTCAAGGAGTGCCTGGCCGGTTATTCGGGCAAAGCATCGCGCGTCGGCCTCGCGATCCCAGGCCACACGAACGACAGGGAGGGCGTCGTGCACTGGTCGCCGAACTTTGGGGTGCGGCTCGACGGCGTGCTTCACTATTGGAAGGACGTGGACGTGCGCGGCCCGCTGGAGACGTCTCTCGGCACGAGGGTTACGATGGCGAACGACGCGAACGCCGCAGCAGTGGGCGAGTACCGCTTTGGAAGCGGCCGCGGAAAGGCTCACTGCCTGGTGATGATCACGCTCGGGACGGGAATAGGCGGCGGCGTGGTGCTCGGGCCAGAGAGCGTGGGCGGAAAGGCGAGCGGCCCGCTGCTCTTGCTCGGGGGGAACCTTGGGGGCGCGGAGCTCGGGCACACTGTGATCGCGCGCGGCGGACTAGACAGCAGCGCGGGTGCGTACGGGACCGTCGAGGCGTACTGCCAGCGCGACGCGATCGTTCGGCGAGCGCAGCACAAGCTCGTCCGCGGGCGTTCATCTTTGGCGTTGGAGCTTGCAGGCGGGGACATGGGGGGCGTGACGCCGGAGTTTCTAACCAAAGCAGCTGAGAAAGGGGACGAAGTCGCTCGGGAGGTCTGGCGCGAAGTGGGCGGCTATTTAGGAACCGCCGTTGGAAGCCTGATCAACGTCTTTGCGCCGGACGTGTTCGCGGTGGGTGGACAGATCGCGCTTGCAGGGAAGTGGCTGATGGATCCGGCGATCGAGGAGGCGCGCAACGTTGCGATCCCTTCGCTCTTTCGAGATTGCAAGGTCAGCGTAGCAGAAAAGATCGCCGACGCGGGCGTGCTGGGAGCGGCGGCGGTGGCGCTCGGGGCGGAGTGAGAATGAAGGAAGACTACGAGTTCGACGTCGAGACAGTTGAGATCGCAGAAGGGAGAGCGCTCTACCTTTACACGTTTCCGGCCGGCGAGGAAAACGCTGGCCCCAAGGGCCGAGCAGCCGACAATACAGAAGGCCGAGGGGCCGGGGACGACGCCCCGGCGTAGGTATCCTTTCGAGCGAGGCTTCAGCGCGCAATGACCGAAGTGATCATGCCCAAGATGGGCGACGGGATGGAGGAGGGCACTCTCCTCGATTGGCTCAAGAAGGACGGTGACCAGGTCAAGTCCGGCGAGGTCCTCGGCAACATACAGACCGACAAGGCGACGCTCGAGCTAGAGTCGCCTGGCACCGGGGTTCTGACAGGAATCCTGGTGGCAGCGGGCCAGACGGTGCCGGTCGGGGTTCCCATCGCCGCGATCCTGAAGGTCGGTGAGTCGCTTCCTGCGGGATGGGGCAAATCGAACGGGAAGCCTGCCGCTGCGTCCAGTTCAGTCGAGGCCAAGGCTGGGCCTGCACAAGCGGCGCGCGAGCCGGTTGCCTCGGCGCCCGCCGCCTCGCAAGCGGGGAGGGTAAAGGCAAGCCCACTCGCGAAGCGCCTTGCGAAGGAGGCTGGCGTGGAGATCGGTGGTCTCGACGGCAGCGGTCCCGGTGGGCGGATCGTCGCGAGCGACGTTCGGTCTGCCGGCGCTTCGGCTACGAAACCGCCCGTCGTCGCCGCGCTCGCCGCGACGGCAGAGGACAGGCGCGTGCCGCTCAACGCCTTACGCCGCATTACCGCGCAAAGGACGCAAGAGAGCATGCAAACAGCTCCGCACTACTACGTGACGGTGGAGGTGGACGTCGAGAAGATCGAGGCGCTGCGCGAGTTCTTCAAAGAGGAGGAGAGCGGCAAGGTCAGCGTCAATGATTTCGTCGTGAAGGCGTGCGCCGTCGCTCTACAGCAGATGCCGGAGGTCAATGCGAGCTTCCAGGGCGACCACGTGCTCGTCCATGGGGCGGTACACATCGGTGTGGCGGCGGCAGTGGAGGGCGGGCTGCTCATGCCCGTGATCAAGAACGCGCGCGGGATGACGCTTCGCCAGATCGCGGACGCGACTCGCGCGCTCGTCGAGAAGGCGAGGGCTGGGAAGCTGCACCCGGACGAGATGAGCGGCAGCACCTTCTGCATCAGCAACATGGGGATGCTGAACGTGGAGAGTTTCACGGCGATCATCAACCAGCCTAACGCTGGGATCATCGCCGTCTCGACGGCAAAGCGGCGCGTGGTGCCTGCGAGCGACGAGGAGGTCGAGATCCGCATGATGATGAACATGACGGGCTCGTTCGACCACCGGGTCGTGGATGGTGCGATGGGTGCGAAGTTCATGAACGCCGTTCGAGAGCAGCTAGAGAACCCGACGCGGCTGCTTAGCTAGCCGAGCGGAAACGCCTTCAAAGAATAGAGCGCGGGCCCGGCGCTCGTGCTTCGAGAAGAGAGCACATGGAGGGCGTCGAGGGTGAACCGCCCGAGCTCGCCGACGTTGGCGTGCTTGAGCGAGCGTCCCATCTCGGTCCGCGCGCTCTCGTCGAACTTGCGCAGCAGCCCGATCTCAATCACCGGCTCGTAGGGCTTTTCATCTATCGCCGTGACGAGCGGTCTGACGCACAGAGCGAGGTCTTGGCGCAGCTTCTTGAGAGCCTCCGTATCGCCTGCGATCCCGAGCCACGCCGACTTTGGCATAGTCATGTTGGGAGAGCCCCCAGCGCCGGAGAGTGTGAGCCGGATCGCGGAGTGCCGTGCCGCGACCTGCTCGACGAGCGTGCCGACCCTGAGCAGGGTGGGAGGCCCAACCTCGCCGACACTGACGAGCAGGAGCGCGAGCTCTCCTTGAGGGATCCAACGGATCGCGTCGCCGCCAGCGCGCCGCTTGATCTGGAACTGCGCCTCCTTGATTTTTTCGAGCAATGGCACAGGAAGCGGGGCACCTATCCAAGACCGGAACAGCTCGGCCACGGGGTGATTCTACTGCTTGCCGACGAGCGCTTCCCGCAGGGAGTCGGCCTGTGTGGTTTCGACAATAGCCACGAGCATGTCGTCGACTTGCAATATCGTTTCTTTGGAGGCCTGCATCCCGTGCCCGTCTCGGACGAGGTAGGCGATGAAGCTGCCGGGGGGCAGGTGGATGTCGCCGACGGTTTTGCCGATGAGCGAGGAGCGCGGGGAGAGCACGTTTTCGACGATCTCCACGTTTCCGCGGTGCAATGCGGCCACGGGGACAAGGTCGTCGCTCGAGATCTGCTGCACGATCAAGCTGTAGATGATGCTCGTCGCGCTGACCGTCTCCGTGATGCCGATCTGGCGGAAGGTCTCCTCGTGGCTAGGGTCGTTCACGCGCGCGATGATGCGATCGACCTTCCAGACCTCTTTGGCCAGTTGGCACACGACGAAGTTGTCCTCGTCCTCGCCTGTGACCGCGGCAAGGACGTCTGCGCGGTTGAATCCAGCCTCCTTCTGCGTATAGACCTCGCAGCCGTCGCCGTAGAGCACGTGCTCGTCGCCGAGTAGATTGGCCAGCTTGCCAGCGGTACCGGCGTCCTTTTCCAAGATCAGGACCTCCTCGCCGCGCGCGATGAGGCGCTTCGCGAGCTGGATACCGACGTTGCCGCCACCGACGAGGATCATGTACACGGCGTTAGAACTCCAGCACCTTGGGAAGGACGTTGTACTTGTCGATTTCTTTGTACGTCTCGCTCGTTAGCCAGTCGCGGCACATGCCTGAAAGGAGGCTGCTGGCGTTTATGCAGAAGATCCCCATCTTCCGGTACGCGTCTGCTCGTTGCGGGTCTGCGACTTTGACGCAGACCTTTGCGTTAGGGTACTTGCTGCGAATGATGTGTGCAGCCATGAGGTTGGTGTTGTCGCCGCGCGTCACGGCGAAGAATGCGTCGGCCTGGTCCACGCCCGACTTGGCGATCACGTCCTCATCTAGCCCGTTCCCCAAAACGATCCGGCACGGGTACTGTTTGCCGAGCCGGCGGAGCGACTCTGGGTTCCGCTCGACGACCGTGACCTTGTGCCCTGCCGCAGAGAGCTCGAGGGCCAGGGTAGCTCCTGTGCGTCCGCAGCCCAATATGACGACGTTCATTCGGCGAACCACTATACCTTTTGGGATTTGAGGGCCTCTGCGACCGTCTCTGGGTCGAGTTGCGCTCCCTCCGGGCCCGTCACGTAGAACGCGGCCGTGCCGCTGCCCGCCCACTGCCCGACCCGGGCGCTCAGGATGTTGACGCCCCCCAGCGAGAGCTGCCGCGCGAGCCTATAAGCCAGACCGCGGCCCCTCGGCGCCTGCACTTCGACGATCGCCGGATGGCCGGCGATGAACTGGTAGGTGAGGTCCTGTTGCGTCCGGTCGGGATCCTTCTTGGCTTCGACCAGCGCGTCCCGCGCTTCAATCCTGCCTTCGAGCACGCTCGTCAACGTCTCGACGAGACGCCTTGCCGTGGCACGAGGGACGGGCCTGCCGCCGAACGCGACAGTAATGGTGTCGAGCGCGACGGGCACAGTGTCGTTCGTGGTCGAGGCGCGGATTGCGATGATGCTGAGGTCGAGCGCGTAGAGCACCGCGAGTATTCGGCTGAGTAGGCCCTTGGCGTCCGGGCAGCACACGGTGACGTCGGTCGCGCCCATTTCTGGCATGTCGTGCAGAACGACCGTTGAATCGCCCTTCTTCGCTGCTTGAACAAGCCCGAAGTGCGCTCGAGAGAGCGACGGTTCGGTACTGATCAAGTAGTGCGCGGGCATCGAGTCGAGGAAGGCCTCGAACTCCTTGGGATGAACGTCGCCCTTTGAAAGCTCGAGCATGCGCCGACGGTAGATCGCTGAGTCGGTCGACGGCGCTTCGCCCGCAGTCATCGCGCTGAGGGTGCGCACATAGAGCTCCCGGACGAAAGTTTCCTGGGCAGGTGTCCAAGCCTGTGAGTTGACGGCCGTGACGTCTGCCCAAGTCAGTAGGGCAAGCATTGCGAGCCGCTCGGGGCTCTGCACCTTGTGTGCGAACTCGATCGCCGTCTCTGGGTTGAGGACGTCGCGCATTCGCACCGTGCGGTCGAACGCGAGGTGCTCCTCGACGAGCCAGCAGACCGTGTCCTTTGTGGACTCGTATACCCCCCAGCGCGCGCATACTTCCGCCGCGATCTGCGCGCCGATCTCTGGATGGCGCGCCTCGTCCTGCGCGCGCCCGACGTCGTGCAGCAGCGCCGCAAGGTAGAGCGGCGCAGGGTCGCGGAGCTCCACGAACAGTGATCCGACGAAGGTGTCCGGCGGTGGCGAATCGAGGCTCCTAATGACTCGCAGCGTGTGTTCGAAGACGGTGAACTCGTGCGATGGGTCTTCAGGCATCAAGGTGCGGCAGGCTGTCAGTTCGGGCAGGAGCACGTCGAGCACGCCGCTCCTGTCCAGGTTCCTGAGCGTGCTCTCACCTGCAGAAACGGCTGCGAACGCCTCGCTCGCCTTGGCACCCTGGACAGGGTCGGCTTTGATGTCAGCGACGCGCAGGCCGAGCCGCGTGGCGTTAGCGATTCCCTTGGCCGCCTGACCAGCCGTGGCCCGCGCATCGATGCGGGCTTCGCCTCGCACGGCCTCGACGTGCGGCGCCAGTGGAAAGCGAGAATCTTGCAGGCGGTCGAGGCACTTCCTGAATACGTCGTCGAGCACGGCCAGCGAACCCGCCAAGCGCGAGCCGAAAGCGCGCGGCTCTTCGCCAAGCAGCGCAGCGACTTCGGCGCGGCGGCCGTGAGCCAGCGTGTCGAAGTGCTTGCCGGTGACAAGGTGCAAGAGGTTTCTAGCACGCAGCACCTCGTCGTAGGCGCCTGTCGGGCGGGACATCCGTTCGCCGATTGCCGCACCGATCCAGTTCGCAGTCTGAAAGCTGCGCAGTCCGCCAGCGCCGTGCTTGAGGTCCGGCTGCGTGGCGTACGGCGTGTCATTGGAGCGCTCGTGCGCCGCCCTCTGCTCTTCGATCTTGTCGATGACAAATTCGGCGACGGGAAAAGTCGCCCAGAATGCGCTCATGAGCGTCTCGTGCGCCTCGTGTGAGCCGACTACGCAGCGCGCGTCGAGCAGTCCGCTGCGCGTCTTGGGGTCGAGCCCTGCGCAATCGGCCACGAAGCGCAGCGAGTAGCCGAGCTTAAGTCCGAGCCCGTCGACGATCGAATCGTGGGCGCCACGGAACAAGACCTTGACCGCGCGCTCGAGCTCAGGGTGCGACTCGTCGAGAGGAACGACGGTCAAGTCGACGTCGCTCCACGGGGCGAGCTCTCTGCGGCCGTAGCCTCCCGTTGCTATGACTGCGAGCTGGGGCAAGTCCTCGATCTTGGAGATGAGCCCGGCGAACACCCCGCGAACGAGCTCGTCCAGCACGTCCGTTTGCCGCTCGCACCAATCGAGGCCAGAGGGCTGCTCGCGCAGGTCTTGCAACAGGCCCTTCCGCCTCTCAGAAAGGCGCTCGGTGCGTTCTCCGTCTGTGATGCTCATTTGCGCGTAAGGTAGTAGGTCGGCTCATTCTGGAAGATTTTCGAGAGCGAGTCCCCGACCGACTTGTCCATGGCGATCGCAAAAGGCACGACGACGACGCCCGCGGCGAAGCATCCTAGGCACACGGTAGCGCCGAACTTGGCAAGGGAGGGGCCAGCCAGCCTTTCGGCTGGGATTCGTGATAAAAAGCCCCAGACCGAGGCCGTCACCGCCGCAAGGCTGACGACGACGCCGGCGAGGCTCAGGAGCGCGAAGTCGCTGAGCGCCAGGCCCTTGGCCACGCCAGCCTCTTCAAGGAGGTATTGGCCGGGCAGGGACCGCTCAACCAAGCAGACCGCCATTACCAACGAGAAGCCAACGGACAGGATCGCGATCGTCAGGGAGTACGCTGTTCCAAGCCCGCCGGGAGCGGCTTGCCTTTGGTTGTCGTGCCGGATGCCGAATGTACCGAGGGAGACCGACGCCCACAGAGCCGGGAAGAAGAGGCGCGTCGCGAAGTAGACGGCCCCGCCTAGGATTACTCCGAGGAGTTGCGTCCACGGCGGCGTCAACAGTCGTTGGAGAAACCTTGACCGTTCGAACATCCATCCGAGAAGGTAGATCGCGGCCCCAATTACGCCGATGGATACTAGAGCGCCCGGGAGGGATCCCACCACCATGCTTTCTAGAACGAGCGCCGTATAGTGCCGTTTGGTCTCCTTGGGGCTGATGAGCGCTGTGCGTCCGTCGTTTTCTCGATATGTCGCGGCTACTTCCAGGTCGGAAGGCGGCTTTTGTGCAGCTGCGAGGTCGATAAAGTCGTCTCGCGCGGTGATGAGTGTGCGCGGGCTGACCTTTGCGGCGGTGCCCTTGAGCTCTTGAGGCGAGGTGAGCGTGCAGTATGCAGCGAGCTCGGTTATCTCTATTCCAAGAACGGCGCCTTCCACGCTCTTGCAGCCGTCGCGGACGAGCCTACCATTGCGCAGCGTGGCGAGCCTGAGCTCGAATTCCTTTGCTCCGTCTCCGCGCAGAACCTGCCTCGCGTAGGCAAGCACTGTACGCGGCACTGCCGATGACTTACGGCTGGCGACCAAGGCGTAGTGCCAGCTCAGGAGCGTGCCCGACTCTTTCTGCACGCCGTCCACTACCCTGGCCAGCCGGTCGTTTTGGTAGTCATCCCAGCGGCTGGCAAGCGACGCCGTTCTCCAGGCCTTGATGGAAACTTCTTCGTTGCCCAAGCGGCGTTGAAAAACTGCCTCTGCCTGGCGCCAATAGGCGTTGTCGGGGTCGCGCTCGGCTGCGGCCTGTGCGACCTCGACGAGCAGAAGCGTCTGCTCACGGGTCAGTTTTCTACCGCCGAACTCGCGCTCGCAGGCAGTCACGATCCAGAGGCTAGCGTCTTCGAAAGTGCGCGGCTCGGGCAACGCACCGAGGTTTTCGGGCAGGCTCGCGGTCTGGTGGAGGTACGGCGAGTCGCCCAGCACCCAGACGCCTTGCGTGATGTAAGGGCGCGAGAACGGGTGCAGCAAGAGGACCAGGAAGGCGCCCACGAGCACCCCGTAGAAAGCGCGCAGGGACGGGCTCATTGCGTCGGATCGGCGCTGAGCGAATCCCCGAAGTCAGGGATGTCGAGCTGCCGTTCCGTGCTCAATTGTGCCTCACGGTCCTTGAGGTTGACGTCGTTGGCCCTCGGGGCCGCGAAAAGGATCTGTAGCACGGCCATCATTGCGACGCTCGCTACCACAGCGCCCGCGACGGCCGGCATCCAGTAGGAGACTGCGCGCGCGCGCTGCTCCACCCGCCATCTGCGGATGAAGCGCGACTCGAAACCGAGGTCCGGAGCAGGCTCGAACGCTGCTGCCCGAAGCGCTGCCATCGCCGCCATGGTGACCGCATGGTCTGTCTGGCACTTGTCGCAGGCCTGCTCGTGGCGCGAAAGGAAGGCTTCTTGCCGCTGAGACGCACGACCGTCCTCAGAAAGCAACTTGATGCGCCTGTACTTTGCGCAGGCGTTGAACATGCTTACGCTTCTCCCGTCGCTGCGACCCACAGGACCCTGAACCTCTCCCTTGCGGTGTGGAGCCTTGATCGGACCGTGCCCACAGGCACGCGCATCATGTCCGCGACCTCCTCGTAGCTGAGCTGCTCCATCTCTCGCAGCACCAGCGTCAGTCGCAGCTCTGGCGAAAGCTCTTCCAGGAGGTCGTGGATGACGACCTTGGTCTCGATCTGCTGACCGCGGCTCGGCTCGGGCTTGTCCACGACCATGGACTCCGTCTTTCTTGAGCGGAGCCGGTCCATGCACAGCCTGATGCAGATCTTGTAGATGTACCCCGAGAAGGCGCTGTCCTCGCGCAGCTTGTGCAGCTCGCGGAACGCTTTGAGGAACGCCTCTTGGGTCACGTCCTCTGCCTCAAACGAGTCGCGAAGGACGTTGGCGGCCACGCGCACGAGCCGGGTGCGGTGCTTGGCGATCAGGGCGGCCATGGCGGACTCGTCCCCATGGCGGCAGCGCTCGATCCACTGTAACTCCTCGAGCGCCTGCTCGTTCCTTGACTGTATGGCGACTTGTGCCCTGTCCATGACGGCTCCTGTCTATTCTATCACGACGGGTCCGGAAAGCCAAGAAGTTCTGGCCGGGGCGCTTTCCAGGTTCGCCGGTAGAATCCGCTGACCCAGCCCATGCTCTTTTCCGTCCCCATCCTGCTGCCCAGCCAGCCGGGAGCGGCCCCGCCCGCCCTGGCCCTGCAGCAGGGCCAGACGATGGAGTACCAGGGGCTGAAAGTCGAGTACCAGACGGTCTCCTTCGAGGCGGACGGCTCTACGGCGGTGTTCGGAGGGCCGATCAAGGCGACCTACGACCAGACCGTGATCACGTCGCAGACGCTCAAGCTGAACTACCAAGAACAGACGGGGGTCGCTGAGGGCGGCGTCGTGCTCACGGACCCCGCCGCGCACATGACCACGGACCGGCTGGAGTTCAACTGGAAGCTGAAGACCGGCTCGGCCAATAAGGTGTACGTGCAGGTCGGCAACATGCGGATCCGCGCTGAGACCTTGGACATCGCGCCGGAAGAGTGGAACATGAAGTCGGTCCGTGCCACGCTCTCTCGCCGAAAGAACCCGCAATACGAGATCATCGCCAAGAGCGCGCGCATCAAGCCCGGCCAGGAGGGCGTTGCGAGCAGAGTCTCGCTCAACTTGTTCGGGCTTCACATCGGCAGCGTGCCGGAGATGCGTTTCGGACTAGACCCGCGCATCGACGGGTTTAACCTGCCCTCCATCGTGGAACGCAAGGGCGCAGGGCTCGGCGTCTCGTGGAACAGCAGCTTCTTTCTCGGAGAGAAGTTCGTGCTCGGCGGCACCTTTGGCGCTTTCCCGCAGCGGTTTCCAGGCTACAGCGCGGACATTACATGGATGGACGCGGACCCGAACAAGGTGTTCCGCCGGCTCAAGCCGCAAGAGGACCTGATCGAACAGACCGGAGACGGTTGGTTCGACAACATATCCGTGCGCGGGCCAAGGAGCGAGGCCCTCACCATCGGCAGCCCGCGCCTTCTGTACAAGCTGGGCACGCGCTGGAACGGCAGCACTTTTGCACGCCCCGATAACTCGAAGGACGTCTCGAAGGCTTACGAGGCGGTCGTCGAATCGGCGGGCAGAGCGGACGGATTTAGCCTGCGCATCAACGCACGGATGCAGGACATCCGAGAGTCCTCAGACTCGCCGTTCGTCAACCGCTTTGCCTCTCAGTTGACGGCGCTCAGCCCCGCGTGGTATCTGGGCAGGGGCCTCGGTCTGCAGGTGCGCGCCGATGTCTTGAACACGATGAGCGCCGACAACCAGTTCGGGTGGGTGCGCGGCCAGGCGTCCCTGCTCTGGAGCCCGATGAACGGGGTGACCATGGGGCTCGCGTACTCAGACTCTGACACGTTCGGCACGCCGGACTTCGGTTTTGATCGAAGGCTCTACGACCGTGCCGTGCACGGACGCATCGACTACATTCGTGGACCGTTCACACTGCGAGGGCTATGGAAGTACGACCCTGTTTCTCACGCCATCTTTGACCACGAGTATGAGTTCGCGATCGTGGCAGAGAGCTTCGAACCGTTTATGGTGTGGCGCCAACAGCCGAGCGACTTTCGCATCGGCGTGCGGTTCAGGATCTCTGAGTTCCGCCAGCGCTTGCAGAGACGGCAAGTCAAACGGGAAGTGCAGCAGCCGTTCTAAGCGGTCTTAAGGGTGCGCCGTTGGATCGGCCGGCAGGAGACTACTCGGTCGAGCCGGATCTCACCGATGTCCAGGATCAGGCACGGGCCGTAGAGCGGCAGAAAACCGATGTCGAACAGCTCAGCGGTCTGGAAGAAGACGTTTCCGGACTTGTCCGTGTACTCGACTTCTACGACCTTGCCGACGTGCGCCTTGACCTCAGAAGATAGCATGGGTGAAACCTCGCGCGGCAGCCAACGCGCCGCGCACAGGTTGATTCTCGGCGGCGGGCGGTGGAGGCTCACCGGCAAGAGTAACGGTTCGGGCGGTGGGCCCGGGGCCCTATATCCTTGGTTAGCGGGAACCTGGCGGGGCCGGTGGGTGTATTCCATTCAGCCTCCCAAGCAAACGGCCGTGCGGCCAATCGCATTTCAGGCGCGCGGTCAGGAAGGCTACTTTTCTCCAGCCGGCCCGCGAAAGCGGGCCGGTCTTTCTGCCGGTGTGTGGAGAACGCGGCGGGTTTCCAAGCTCCTACGGGCGCCGGTTCGCCGTCCATACTTGTTGCCGGGCCTACGGCCCGGCGACCCCATGGGCAGGCCCTTCGTACACCTACACAACCACACGGAGTACAGCCTCCTCGACGGCGCGAACCGGATCCCCGAGATGGTCGCGCGCACGAAGGAGCTGGGCATGTCCGCGCTCGCCATCAGCGACCACGGTGTGATGTTCGGCGCGATGGAGTTCGCGTTCGAGTGCGAGCGGCAAGGGATCAAGCCGATTATCGGCATGGAGGCGTACGTTGCGCCTGGCGGGCTGCACAACAAGCAGGGAAGAGAGGAGTCGCAGGGGTACCACCTGCTGCTGCTCGCGCGCAACGACGAGGGTTACAAGAACCTTTGCCGTCTGCACTCGGTCGCCGCGCTCGAAGGGTTCTATTACAAGCCTCGCATCGATCACGAGCTTTTGCGAAAGCACTCGAGGGGGCTGATCTCTTCGAGCACGTGCCTGGGCAGCGAGATCAACCAGTTCCTGCTCGCAAACGACTACGAGAGCGCCCTGCGCACCGCGCGGATGTACAAGGAGATGCTCGACGAGGGGTGCTACTTCATCGAGCTGCAGGACCACGGCCTGCCGGAGCAGCACAAAGTCAACGGGCAACTGCTCAAGATCGCGCAGGAGCTGGACCTTCCTCTCGTTGCGACGAACGACGCCCACTACCTGTGCAAGAGCGACGCCGAGCCGCACGACGTGCTGCTCTGCATCGGCACCGGCTCGCTTATCGAGGACGAAAAGCGGCTCCGTTTCGAGACGCAGGAGTTCTACGTCAAGTCGCCAGAGGAGATGGCGCGGCTGTTCTCCGCGCACCCCGAGGCGATCGAGAACAGCTTGCGCTTTGCTGAGATGTGCGACGTGCGGGTCTCGAGCCAGCGGGCGGCTATGCCGACCCCGGACCTCCCGCCCGGCTCGACTCCGCGCGAGTTCTTGAAGGAGCTGGCGGAGAAGGGACTGCAGAACCGCGTGCGTGGCGCGACGGACGTTCACTGGCAGCGCCTGGAGTTCGAGCTCGGCGTCGTCGCGCAGACCGGCTTCGAGTCCTATTTCCTGCTCGTTCGCGAGTTCACGAACTTCAGCCGATCGCAGGGGATCATGACTGGCGTGCGCGGTTCGGCGGCAGGATCGCTCGTCTCGTACGCGATCGGGATCACCGACGTGGACCCGATCGAGTACGACCTGACCTTTGAACGGTTCCTCAACCCGGAGCGCGTGAGCATGCCGGACATCGACCTCGACTTCGAGGACGAGCGGCGCGAGGAGGTGATCCGTTGGGTGACGGAGAAGTACGGCAAGGACCGGGTCGCGCAGATCGTGACGTTCGGGACGCTCGGCGCAAAGGCCGCGATGCGCGATGCAGGCCGCGTCATGGGGTACGCGCCGATGGAGGTCGACAAGCTGTGCAAGCTGGTCCCGAGCGGCCCCGGTTGGAGCATCGACCGCGCACTGAAGGAGTCGGCGGAGTTCCGATCGGCGGTCGCGCAGGACCATCGGACGAAGAAGCTCGTGGACACCGCCAAGAGCGTCGAGGGGATCGCGCGGCACAGCGGAGTCCACGCCGCCGGGATCGTGATCTCCAGGGAGCCGCTGAGCGAGCACATCCCTCTCTATCGCTCGGGCGACGGGCAGGCGATCACGGGCTATGAGATGGGCGTGCTCGAGCAGGTCGGCCTGCTCAAGATGGACTTCCTCGGACTTTCCAACCTCACAGTGCTGTCCAAGGCGGTAGCGAACATCCAGCGAACCCACGCGGAACTCTCTGACGACGAGAAGCTACAGCACCCCGTGCTTGTCGGAGGCGTCGGTGCGATTCCGCTCGACGACCCGAAGACGTACGAGATGCTCGGGCGCGGGGACACGATCGGCGTGTTCCAGCTCGAATCGGCCGGTATGCGCCGCAACATCATCGAGCTCAAGCCGCAGAACGAGCGCGAGCTCGCCGCGATGGTCGCTCTCTACCGTCCCGGCCCGATGGAGCACATCGCGCGCTACGTCGCCAACAAGCACGGACGACAAAAGCCGGAAGTGCTCGACGCGCGCATGGGGCCGATCTTGGAGGAGACCTACGGCGTAATCGTCTACCAGGACCAGGTCCTCAAGGTCGTGCAGGCGCTCGCCGGGTTTAGCCTCGGCAAGGCGGACATCCTGCGAAAGGCGATGGGGAAGAAGAACCTCGACACGATGGAGCAGATGCGCGACGAGTTCTTGCAAGGGTGTGCCGCAAACGGAGTGGAGAAGGGTGTGGCCCTGAAGGTGTGGGAGCTCCTGCTGCCGTTCGCCGGCTATGCCTTCAACAAGGCGCACGCTGTGTGCTATGCGATCATCGCCGCGCAGACGGCGTACCTCAAGGCGAACTACCCCGTCGAGTATATGGCCGCGCTGCTCGCCGTGTATCGCACCAAGGAGGATCGCGTCACGACGTTCATCGAAGAGTGCCGGCACCAGGGCATCGACGTGCTCCCCCCCGACGTAAACAGGTCCGGCGTGGACTTTGAGATCGAAAGGTCGGGCAGCAAGCAGGCCGTGCGGTTTGGGCTCGGCGCGATCAAGAACGTCGGCGAAGGGCTCGTGCGGCATATCATCAAGGCGCGCGAGGGCAAACCGTTTACGCACCTATTCGAGTTCTGCGCCGAGGTGCGCGAGGGCGGCCTCAACCGGCTCGGGCTCGAATCGCTGATCAAAGCAGGCGCGCTCGACAGCGTCGACAGGAACCGCTATCGCCTGCTGAACGCGGCAGAGGCGGCGATCGAGTTCGGACACCGCTCTTTGCGCGAGCGAATGGTCGGGCAGGACTCGCTCTTTGGCGGCGAGGCGCCTGGGTCGCAGATCCAGCTTCCGTTGCTGCCACAGGCGACTCCCCCGACGCGCGGAGAGATCCTGTCGTGGGAGAAAGAGGGGATGGGGATCTACGTCTCCGACCACCCGCTGCGCGGCTATGAACGGACGCTCGCCGAGGCCGCCAGCCACACGTGTCAAAGCGTGGCGGAGCTCCAAGAAGGGACGCGGGTGCGCCTTGCAGGTGTGGTCGCATCTGTGCGCGAGATGACGACGCGCCGTGGCGAGCGCATGGCGACGCTCGTGCTCGAGGACTTCAGCGGCCAAACCTCGTGCATGATGTTCCCGCAATCGTTCGCCAAGCTGCGCTCCCGCATCGATCGGGACGCGGTCGTGTGCATCAAAGGCACGGTCAAGCACAGGCAGCGGCCGGGCGCGACGGAGATCGAGGTAGAGGTCGCAGTAGACGACGTCGAGCAGATCGCCGCGCTGCCCATTGCGGACCAGCTCGACGACTCGGTCGCGGGCACCGTGATCGTGCGCGTGTTCAGCGCCACCAAGGCTGAGCTGTTAGAGCTACGGCGCATCATCGAGGCGAACCCTGGCGAGTTCGAAGTCGTTATTCAGTTGGGGGACGACCCCAAAGCCCAGCCGATCGTGCCTTTGCACAGGGTCAGGGCGGACGACGGTTTCTTGCGGCAGGTCAAGCGGGTACTCTCCCGTTGCGAGACCGACCTAGTCATTAATAGGCATCGGTCCCAATCGGAGGAACCGACCCCCGCAGGTGTTCGTTAGACACCTGGGAGCCAGCCATGGTGATCAGACCCGTTTTTCGGCTCGTGACGGCGCTTATCGCGGCGTCGCTTGGGACTGCCGCCTCGGCCAAGGAGATGGACGCCTTCGACGCACAGTACGCGGACATCTCGATCCTGCAGCTGAAGCCGATCCAGGCGGAGCTAGGGGTCACAGAGGCGCAGCGCACGAAGCTGAACGCGCACGCAGCTTGGCTTAACGGCCAGACCTCGTCGATCGACTCGCAAGTCAAGAGCGGGAAGCTCAAGGCCGAGGATGCAAACAGGCAGATGGAAGGGATCCTCGCTTCCTTCAAGTCGCGCATTCTGGGCGAGCTGACTGCCATGCAAATCAAACGGCTGCGCGAGATCACGCTCCAGCGTGACGGCCTCATTCCTCTGCTCGACAAGCAGGTCGCCGACAAGATCGGCATGACAAGCGCTCAGCTCACCAAGCTCCGCGACGCCTACCTTGAAAACGACAAGAAGGCGAAGGACATCCAGACCGCCGCGTTCAAACCGATCTTTGACAAGTACGCCGCCATGAAGCCCAAGAACGACGCCGAGAAAAAGGCGCTTTCTGACCAGGCGAACAAAGAGCTCGAGGCGGCGAAGTCACGGATCCAGCCGCAGCTCGAGGAGCTCGGCAGGCAGTTCGCGCAGTTCGTCGACGCGGCGCTGAGCAAAGGCCAGCACGAGGCGTTCGAATCGCTGAAGGGCAGGCCGTTCAAAGTTCCCGCGCAGACGCCGCCCAAGACCGGCTCAGGCGGCTAGCGCGCTACCAGGTCGCACGCCTCGGGCGGCATCCAGTGCGCGTCTTTGCCCTCCCACTTCACGTTGCAGCCGATCGGGTTCGTGAGCGCAATCTTCGGCACCTCGCCCGCCAGCACCGAGTCGAGCGCGTCCTCGAGCTCGTTGGTCTTTGCTTGCGTCCAGTCGCGAGGGTTGTCGATCGCGCGCCCGGTGTAGACCAGACTGCGGTCCTTGTCGAAGACAAAGAAGTGCGGCGTGCGCAGTGCGCCGTACCTCAGTGCGACCTGCTGAGAAGCGTCGTGCAAGTAGGGCCAAGGGAACCCGTGCTCCTTCATCCGCGCGACCATGTGCGGGAAGTCGTCGTCTTCGTGCGTCTTGGCGCTGTTGCTGTTGATCGCAACGAACTTGACCCCCATGGGCGCGCACTTCTGCGCGGTCTTGTGCGTCTGTTCGTCGCTGCCAAGCACGTAAGGGCAGTGGTTGCACGTGAAGAACACTACGAGCGCTGGCGCGCCGGCGAAGCTTTCAAGGCTGTATGTCTTTCCGTCCGTGGCAGGCAAAGAAAAGCCCGGTGCCTGCGCTCCGATTTCGAGCGTAAACGGTTTCGTCATGCGAGGAGGCTACCACGGGCTAGACTGCGCGCATGGGCGGGTTGGAACAGCGGCTGGCGTTCGTCGAAGAGATCGACAAGCTCAAGAGCGTCGTGCGGCGCACTCGTCTCATCGGTGAGGAGCGCCGGGAGAACTCGGCCGAGCACTCGTGGCACGTGGCAACGATGGCGCTCGCGCTCGGTCCGCTCGCGCCGCCTGGTGTGGACCCTGACCGCGCCATCAGGATGCTGCTCGTGCACGACATCGTCGAGATCGACGTCGGCGACACCTTTGCCTACGACGTCGAGGGGCACAATGACAAGCCGCATAAGGAGATGAAGGCGGCCGAGCGCATCTTTGGGCTCTTGCCGGGCGAGACTGCGGGCGAGCTGCGCACGCTCTGGGAAGAGTTCGAATCAGCGCAGACGCCGACCGGTGCTTTCGCGCACTCCGTAGACCGCTTCCTCCCCATCCTGCACAACTACCGCACCGACGGGTACGCGTGGCGCGAGCACGGCATCTCGCGCTCGCAGGTCTTGCAGCGAAACGCGGTGATCGAGCGCGGCTGTCCCTGCCTCTGGCCGGTGCTGCTCCGCTTGGTAGAGGACGCCGTCGCGCGCGGAATGCTCAAGGACGCCTGACCCTCGCGACCCAGTAGAATCCCGCCATGCTCTTTGCGCTCGCCTCCGCGATGCTTTTCCCGCAACCGGCGGACCTCGTCGTAAAGAACGCCGTGGTCTGGTCTGACGGCATGACCGGCTTTGCGTCGTTCATCGCAGTTCAGGGCGGCAAGTTCGTTTACATCGGGAGGGAGGACGCGAACTACGTCGGGCCAAGTACAGTGGTCGTTGACGCGCACGGACAGACGGTCTTGCCGGGCCTAATCGATTCGCACGTGCACATGCTCAGCGGCGGAGCAAGCCTCACCGACGTCCAACTGCGAGACGCGAAGGACAAGGCCGACTTCATCGCGAAGCTAAACGCGTATGCGCTGGCACACCCGGAACGGACTTGGATCACCGGTGGGCGCTGGTCGACCGAAAGCTGGGCGGACAAGACTGAGCCTACGCGCCAGTGGCTCGACGAGGCCGTCCCAGACCGCCCCGTGTTCCTCAGTCGGATGGACGGGCACTCGGCCGTCGCCAGCACTAGGGCCCTTCAGCTCGCGGGCGTGACGAAGGAGACGCCGGATCCGGCGGGCGGTCGTATAGTACGCGAACAAGACGGCTCGCCGGCCGGCATCCTTAGGGAGACGGCAACGGGGCTCGTCGGGCGGTTCATCCCGAACAAGGCTGTGTCTGTGCGCGCCGACGATCTGCGCGCCGCGATGAAGGAGGCGAACGCGCTCGGCATCACCAGTGTCGCCGACATCCCGGTCGAAGGCGACCTCGACGCGTACCAGCAAGTCGCGAAGTCGGGCGGCTTCACCGTCCGGTTCGGGCTCTATCCGGTCCTCGGCACAGGGTCCGTCGCGCGCGTCAAGTCTGAGTTCCAGCCAGTGCCGGGGTTCTTGGAGCTCAAGGGCGTCAAGGTCTACATGGATGGCTCGCTTGGCTCGCGCACCGCGTGGATGGCAGAACCGTTCAACAACAACCCGGCCGACGGCGCGGACAACCGCGGCCTTCCCAGGCCGGAAGTGACCAACGGGACGATCAAGCGCATCTCTGAGATCTGTGCGACGAACAAGCTCCAACTGATCGGGCACGCGATCGGCGACATGGCGAACCACGTCCTGCTCGGCATCTTCCAAGGCGCTTGGTCGGACGTGCGCTCGGCTCGTCCGCGGCTCGAGCACGCCCAACACCTCATGCCTGCGGACATCCCGCTGATCGGAAGGCTCGGCGTGGTCTGTTCAATGCAACCGTTCCACAAGGCGGACGACGGGCGTTACGCCGAGTCTTACATCGGAGCGGAGCGCTCGAAGTCCAGCTACGCATACAAGGACATCCTTGATTCCGGCGGGATCCTCGCGTTCGGTTCCGATTGGCCGGTGGTGACGAACAACCCGTTCGTGGGGGTCGAGGCGGCGGTGACGGGCCGGACCTTGGCCGGCACCTTTTGGCAGACTCAGAACAACATCACGGTGATGGAGGCGCTGCGCGCCTACACTTGCTCAGGCGCGTATGCGATGTTCTGGGAGGACAAGGTCGGCAAGATCGCTCCAGGGTTCTTCGCGGACTTTGTCGTATTGAACCAGTCCGTGTTCGGCCCAGCGCCCAAGTGGGGCGAGATCGCGCCGATCGCAACATACGTGAGCGGCAAGAAAGTGTTCGGGGACTAGAACTGCACCTTGACCGGCTCGCGCGCGGCTGGCTCGTCTAGTTCGAACAGCTCCTTCGGCTGGAAGTTGCCCATGCCGGCGATGATGTTCGTCGGGAACGCCTCGAGCTTCGTGTTGTAGCTCGTCACCACGTCGTTGTAGTACTGCCGCGCGAACGAGATCTTGTTCTCGGTGCTGCGCAGCTCTTCCTGCAACTGGATCATGTTCGTGTTCGCCTTCAGGTCCGGGTAGGCCTCTGCAAGCGCAAAGAAGCCACCGAGCGCAGACGCCACGGCGTTTTCCGCTTGCGCCTTGTCCTTCACCGAAGTCGCGCCGACGGCGCGGTTGCGCGCCTGGATGACCTTCTCGAGCGTGTCCTGCTCGAACTTCATGTATCCCTTGACCGTCTCCACCAGGTTCGGGATCAGGTCGTAGCGCCGCTTGAGCTGCACGTCGATCTGTGCCCAGGCGTTCATCGATTCGCGTCGCGCCACGACCAAGCTGTTGTACGCGCCGATGACCGCGATGACGACCACGACGGCCAGGATGACGAGGAACCAGACAAAACCCATTTCTTTCCTTGCTGGATTGTATACGGACCGGGCCGCCTCAACGTTGCGCCTTGCGGTCCAACCGCACAGGGTGGGTGTCGAACCCGGCAGGGTCGGTGAACAGCAGGGAGTCGTCCTTCTGCCAGTCCAAAGTCAGGTCCCGGTTCATCGCCTGGGTGCCAGGGCCGGAAAGCGAGACGGGCTGGCCGAACCTCGTCTTGATAGTTAGGAAGGCCCGGTCTCCGCCGGAGCGGAAGTCGCCGGTCTCTGGGATGCCGCTGCGGACCATTTCGAAGGACCCGTCCGGCTTGAGGGTCAACCGGATTCGGTTGATCGTCGCCTTGACCGGGTCGTCCGGAATGCGGTTGCCCACGAGCTGCAGGTCGCCTTGCCACTCGCCGTACCACTGATGCGCACCGCCGCACCCGCAGAGGGCCAATAGCGTCGGGCCCAGCAAGAAAAAAGCTACTGTCATACTCCTTGACATGGCGGCCATCGCTCCGGATGTTTACCTCTCAATGGGTCTAAACGATCTTGAGTACCGGAGAATACTGGAACTGCTCGGCCGAGAGCCGTCTTACACTGAGCTCGGTATGTTCGCGGTGATGTGGAGCGAGCACTGCGGGTACAAGTACTCACGCCCTATCCTCGCCTACTTCAAGAAGTACAAGGAGGCGATGGAGGGGAGCGGGCTAGAGAACGCCGGGATCGTCGAGATCGGAGACGGCCTCGGCGTTGTGATGAAGGTCGAGTCGCACAACCACCCTTCGGCCGTCGAACCGTATCAAGGAGCGGCGACTGGCGTGGGCGGAATCGTCCGCGACATCTTTACCATGGGCGCGCGGCCGATCGCGTGCCTCAATTCTCTACGGTTCGGCCCGGTAGTCGATGGACAGGCGGACACCGCCACCGTCCGGCGAAACCGCTACCTTTTCTCCGGCGTCGTCTCGGGCATTGCGGGGTACGGCAACTGCGTCGGCGTCCCCACCGTCGCCGGCGAGGTCGCGTTCCATCCGCGCTACAGCGGCAACCCGCTGGTCAACGCGATGTGCGTCGGGATCGTCGAACTAGACAAGGTCGCCACCGCGGCAGCCGCAGGGATTGGCAACCCGGTCATCTATCTCGGGTCTTCCACCGGCAAGGACGGCATCCACGGGGCGACCTTTGCCAGCGACACTTTAGGCGAGGACAGCGACGAGAAGCGCCCCAACGTGCAGATCGGCGACCCGTTTGCGGAGAAGCTATTGATCGAGGCGACGCTGGAATCGCTCAAGACCGGCGCGGTCGTCGCGATCCAGGACATGGGCGCCGCCGGCCTCACTTGCTCGACCACGGAGATGTCCAGCAAGGGAGGCGTCGGCATGGATGTCGACCTCGACCTCGTCCCCACGCGCGAGCCTGGCATGTCCGCCTATGAGATCATGCTCAGCGAGAGCCAGGAGCGCATGCTCGCTGTCGCGGTGAAGGGAAGGGAGCAAGAGGTGATCGCGGTGTTCAAGAAGTGGGGCGTGAGCGCGGTCGTTATCGGCTACGTCACGGACGACGGGCTCGTCACTTGCCGCCGGAACGGAAAGGTCGAGGTGCGAATGCCAGCGAAGCTCCTCACGGACGAGTGTCCGACCTATCGCGTCAATCCCGTCGTCCCTGATTACTTCAAAGCAGCCGCGCGCTTCGACATTGGTTCGGTGCCGGTCGCCGACGGAAACGCGTCGCTCCTCGCTCTTATGGCCTGCCCGACGCTCGCCAGCAAGCGCTGGGTCTATGAGCAGTACGACAACCAGGTCCAGACTCAGACCGCGCTGCTCCCAGGCCGCGGCGACGCCTGCGTGCTCTCGCCGCGCGGGACGAAGAAGGGGATCGCCGTCAAGATCGACGGAAACGGCAGGGCGGTCTACCTCGACCCGTACGTCGGCGGGCAGCTCGCGGTCGTCGAAGCCGCTCGCAACGTCGCGTGCACCGGCGCGACGCCCACTGCGGTCACGGACGGGCTCAACTTCGGCAACCCGCAACAGCCGCACGTATATTGGCAGTTCGAGCGAGCGGTGAAAGGGATCGCTGACGCGTGCGAGGCGCTCCAGACCCCGGTCGTCAGCGGAAACGTAAGCTTCTACAACGAGAGCGAACAGGGCGAAGTCCTTCCGACCCCACTTATCGGGATGCTGGGCGTCCTCGAGGACGCGACGAAGCACGTTGGGATGGCAGTCCCTCCTGGCGGGTGCAAGATCGGGCTGCTCTGGTACCCGATCGAAGTCGGCCCCCAGCAGGGGCTAGGTGCCAGCGCCTATCTCGCCGAAGTGCACGGTACCGAAGACGGCCGCCCCGTAGCCCCCGACCCAGCCAAGGAGTCTGCACTCTGCAAAACGCTCGTTGATTGGATAGGCAAGGGGCTCGTGCAAGCGGCGCACGACGTCAGCGAGGGCGGCACGGCGTTCGCGCTGGCCGAAATGTGCATCGCTGGGGAAGTCGGCGCGAGCGTCGACCTCAGTGGCGAGCCGTTCGGGTTTGCCAAAAGGCCGGACGCTGCGATGCACGCAGAAATACCTGGTTTTGTGCTCGTCTGTTACCAGGATGGCGACTACGAATCGCTCAAAGGCACGCTGCGGCAGGGTTTGTGCCTCACGAGGCTAGGTGCGTCGGACGGGGCTAGGAACGAGATAACGATCAAGTTCCAAGGGAACCCGCTCGTTTCGATCCCAGTCTTAAGTGCAAGGACGGCCTATGAAGACAGCGTCCCGCGGTTGATGGGTGCGTCGGCATAAGGTTGTGCAAACTGGTGCAAAGCGGTGTATTCTAGCGGCACTGTTTGAGTTTGTTTGAGGTGGACATGTCCAAGAAGCTTTCGCTCGTCGTGTTGGCCGTTGTGATGACCGCGGTCTCTGCCTTTGCGCAGGTCGAGCCGCCGGTCAATGAAAAGGTCCAGAAGGAGGTCGTTGCGGCGGTCGATAAGTACCACGGCGGCGACACGCCGGGCGCCCTAAAGGCGCTTGAGGGTTTGTACACGTTAGACGCTTCGAACTTAGACGTAGTCAACTGGCTCGGCTACCTCTATCTCAAGTCCGGCTCACCCGAGAAGGCGGTGCCCGTCCTCGCACACGCAGTCGAGCTCCAGCCCAACAACCTGACGGCCCGCCATGACCTTGCGCTCGCCTATATGCAGGCTGGCCGCAGCGACGAAGCGATCAACGGCTTTCAGGCCCTGGTTCAGCGCTCACCCGACAACGCCGACTACCATGCGACCCTCGGCTCGCTGTACCTCCGCGCCAAGTCCTATGACAGTGCGGCCAAGGAGCTTGGCGAGGCTCACCGGCTCAAGCCGAGCGACGTTCCTACCATGACGAACCTCGCCTCCGCGCTCGTGCTCGCAAAGAAAGAGACGCAGGCGATCCCCGTGTACGAGGAGCTGCTCAAGGCGGACCCGGAGAACCAGGTCGCGCTCTCCTGGCTCGGTTACCTCTACGTCCAGGACAACAAGCCGGACCAGGCGATCCCGATCCTCGAGAAGGCCCGCTCGGTGCGCCCCAGCGACCTCGAGGTACTCAACAACCTCGGCAACGCCTATGTGGAAAAGGGCGACGACAACAAGGCGCTCGAGGTCTACCAGACCATCGCCAAGCTGAACCCGAACCTCTACCAGGCTTGGTACAACATCGGCAGCATCCAGCTCCAGCGCGGCAAGAACCAGGAGGCCGTAGACGCTTTCAAGCAGTGCATCACGCGCAATCCCAGCGACGCGTTCGCGCACAACAACCTCGGGCGCGCATACGAAGAGCTCGGCAGCACGACGCCCTCCGCGGACAGCTACAAGTCAGCGGCGGACCTTGCTCCCACCAACAAGACTTTTAGCCGGAACGCGGGCCTCGCGCTCGTACGCGACCGCCGCGAATCAGAAGCGGTCCCTTATCTCGAACGGGCAATCGAGCAAGGTGCCAACGACTCCGGCGTGCGCCTTGTGCTCGCCGAGGTCTATACGCGACAGGGCCGTACCGCAGACGCCGTCAAGCTCTTAGAGCCGCTCGGAGACGAGATGGGCTCATCCCCGCACTATTGGTACAACCTCGGCGTCCTTCGCGAAAAGAACGGCGACACGAACGGAGCAGAGTCCGCTTACCGCCGCGCCCTCGCGATCGATCCGACCGACCTCGACGCTATGAACAACCTGGGCCTGATCCTCTTCAAGTCGGGCCGCTACGAAGAGGCCGTCGGCCATTTTGAAAAGCTCGCAAGCTCGAACCCTGACAGCGCCGACGCAAAGCTCAACCTCGCCGCGGTTTACAGCAAGCTCGACCGCACGGACGAGGCGATCGCGCTCTGGAAGGATTACCTCCATTTCCACTCGGACCGGCACGCAGTTCGGCTCGACCTCGCAAACGCGCTCTGGAAGCAGGGCCAGTTCGACTCCGCGCGCTTCCAGTACCAGTACATCTTGAACAGGCAGCCTAGGAACGCGGCCGCCCTCAACGGCGCCGGGCTCTTCAGCCTCTATCAGCACGACACGAAGGCCGCCGAGACGAGCTTCCGCGCCGCCGTCGACGCCGACAGGGAGTATTTGCCCGCCTACAACAACCTCGCCGTCTCGCTAGAAAGGCAGAACAAGGTCAAAGAGGCTATCGCTGTGCTCGAACAAGCGCTCAAAATAAAGCCTGACTTCGAGGACGCCAGGAAGAACCTGGCCCGCCTCAAAGCCACTGGCGGATAGATTGCGCGCTCATCTCTTAGTCAACCTGTTCCGGGAAGACGCGGTGCAGGCGGCCCAAAAGGTCGTCTTGCTGCTCAAAGGCCACGGCGTCGAGACATATTGCGACCACGAGTCTGCGGCAGAGGTCGGGGTCGAGATGGTCACGCCGGAGCAGTTCGGCGACGCGGACCTCGTGGTCGCGATCGGCGGGGACGGCACCTTGATCCGCGCGGCCTATTTGGTCTCCGACCGCGGAACACCCATCATGGGCATCCATTACGGCAGGTTCGGTTTCGTCAC
Organism: uncultured Chthonomonadaceae bacterium; assembly: GCA_946479035.1. The sequence goes on from CAMLDW010000004.1 coordinate 45,914, forward strand.
ACAGGTTCAGCCGCAGGACGCCGAGGACGTCATCGGGCAGTACCTCGCAGGCGAGATGCCGATCGAAGAGCGGATGATGGTGAAAGCCGAGCTCGTTCGCGGAGCGGAGCTTGTCGGCGAGCTCCACGCGCTCAACGAGGTCGTCGTCCATCGCACTGGCACGATGAAAATGCTCACGTTCGACGTCCACGTCGATGGCAGCCAGGTCTCGCGCTATCCCGCCGACGGCGTGATGGTCGCGAGCCCCACGGGCTCTACCGCCTACAATCTCTCCGCCGGTGGCCCGGTGGTAGACCCAAGGATGGACGCGCTCGTGCTGACCGCGATCATGCCGCACACGCTTTCGGCGCGTTCGCTCGTCCTGCGCCCGGAATCGGTCGTCCAGATCAAGGTGGAGGCGCGCGAAGAGTCCCTCCTCATTGCGGACGGCCTTGGTCGGCTCCACATGATCAGCGGAGATACCGTCACCATCACTCGCTCGAACCGACGCACGCGGCTCATCGTGACGCGAGACAGCGGTTTCTTCGAAAAGCTCTCTGAGCGGCTCCAATGGAGCCAAGGAACGATCTGAACGTGGCCGAGCTTTTGCGCGTCGAGGATGTGGCGGTCGAGTTTCCGGGGCATGGCGGCAGCGTCCGGGCGCTCGACGGCGTCTCGCTCAGCGTCGCGCCGCGCGAGACAGTCGCGGTCGTCGGCGAGTCAGGGTGTGGGAAGACCACGCTCGCGCGGGCCGTGCTGGGGCTCCAACCGACCATTGCGGGCAAGGTTTTCTTTCAGGGAGAGGAGACGACTGGCGTGCGACTGGGCCTTGCGAGCAAGATCGGAATGGTCTGGCAGGACCCATATGCGAGCCTCGATCCGCGCTGGCGCGTCGACAGGATCATCGGAGAGCCAGGACGCATCATGGAGACCGAGGTCGACGTCCCGCAGGTCCTCGACGAGGTCGGGCTCGCGAGGGAGATGGCGGACCGCTACCCGCACCAGCTCAGCGGCGGGCAGCGCCAGCGCGTCGCGATCGGCCGCGCGCTCGCCTTGCGCCCGCCACTTGTCATCTGTGACGAGCCGACCGCCGCGCTCGACCTCAGCGTCCAGGCGCAGATCCTCAACCTCCTGCGCGACATACAGGCCGAGCTCTCTTGTGCCTTTCTGTATATATCGCACGACCTAACCACGGTGAGGTTCTTGGCGGACCGCATCGCAGTCATGTACATGGGCCGGATCGTCGAAGAGGGCCCCGCGCCGCAGGTCTTTGAGTCCCCGATGCACCCGTACACGAGGGCGCTGCTCGACTCCGCTCCGACCCTCGAAAAGCTTGGCCAGCTCCCAGGCGTCGCAAAGGGCGAGATCCCCGATCCCAGAAAAAAGATAGTCGGATGCAGGTTTGCCTCTCGATGTCCGTACGTCCAAGACGTCTGTAGAAAGGAAGAACCAAAATGGGAACAGGATGGTATGCGCCGCGCTCATTGCAACTTTCCGCTAAGAACGGCGATCGGAGGCGCGAACCATGAGCAGGCCTGACCACGCGAGCAGTCGACGCACGTTCGACGAAGAGATCGTCAAGCTCGAGCACGACGTGCTCGCGATGACCAGCCGCGCCGAGTCGATGGTAGGCATGGCGGTTGATGCGCTCCAGTCGCTGAACGTCGAGAAGGCTCGCCAGGTCATGCGCGCCGACGACGAGATCGACCAGCTCGACCTCGACATTGAGGCCCAGTGTCTGCGCCTACTCGCGCTGCAGCAGCCGATTGCACGCGACTTACGGACCGTAGGCACTGCTCTCAAGATCATCACCGACATTGAGCGCATCGCCGACCTTGCTGTCGACATCGCCAAGACGGGAATGAAGATCGACGCCGAGGGAGGGGATCCTTCTTTCATCGACTTTCCCAAGGTCGCCGGCGTCTCGCGCCTGATGGTGCACGAAGCGCTCGATGCGTTCGTCAAGCGCGACGCGAGCAGGCTGCCCGAGATCGCGCGGATGGAGGACGAGGTTGACGCGCTTTACCGCGAGCTCCGCGCCCAGGTCCACTCCTATATGCGCACGCACCCGGACCAGGTCGTTTCCGCCAGCTGGATGCTGCTCGCGCTCCACCACATCGAGCGCGTCGCCGACCACGCGTTGAACATCGCCGAGAGGGTGGGGTTTATGGTCACAGGCGAGCTCGAGCAGATCTCTGCCTCGCACCGCCCAGACCCGACGATCTGACTCTATTTTCGCCGCGCGCTCGTCTTGTAGAGCATGGTCGCGTTGATCTACGCCCTCGCCCATGCGCAGCACCCGCAGCCGCAGCCGCCTCCGCGGCCCCAGGGGGTCGTCGTCCAAGAGGGCAGGGGGCCAGTGGCCACGGCTGGCGCGCGGGTCACAGTCCACTTTACGGCCAAGACCGCCGACGGGAAGACGGTCGCGGACACGCAAGCGCGGGGAATGGCGTTTACTTTTCTGATGGACCAGGATACGGTCGAGCCGTTCTGGAGCGCAGCGGCCCGCGGCATGCGCGAAGGAGGCGTCAAGGCGGTGAGAATCCATGCCTCGACGGTCGGCGTCGTGGAGGAAGGCGACCCAGAGCTCTCGATTACGATCACCTTGGTCAAGGTCGCGCCCCTCGGGCGCTGAGGCGAACAGAAATGCGACAGGAGCTCAAGGAACTTTGGCGCTACCGTGAGCTCATGTGGGCGATGGTCGAGCGCGAGCTGCGCATTCGCTACAAGAACAGCTTTCTCGGGTTCTTCTGGTCGCTCGCCAACCCGCTCGCTACGGTGCTCGTCATCACGATCGTCTTCAAGTCGTTTCTTCAGAACCGCACGGACAACTACTCCGCATATGTCCTTGCCGCGTACCTCCCCTTCATCTTCCTCCAGATCTGCCTGATGGACTCGGCGCAGTCAGTGCTCGCTGCGCTGCCGATCATCCGAAAAGTCTACTTTCCGAGGGAGATCCTTCCGCTCTCGAACGTCATCGCGAACTTCATTCACTTTCTGCTCGCGCTTCTCGTGTACTTCTGCTACCTCTTCGTGCTCTGGGCAGTCACTGGGTTCCACACTTCGCCTTACACTTGGAACATCGGCTTCCTGCCAGTTCTGCTCGTCGTCAACTTTGCGCTCGCTGCGGGCGTCTCGTTCTTCATCTCCGCCTACAACGTGTTCTACGAAGACGTTAAGTACGTGGTCGGCGTCGCGCTCTACCTCATGTTCTTCCTGACGCCGGTCATGTACTTCAGCGAGACCGTCTACTATTCGCTCAAGGCCAAAGGGATGCTCTGGGCGTACTACGTGTACCACCTCAACCCCGTCGCCACACTCTCGACCGCATACCGCAAGACGCTCGTGCCAACAGGGCAGATCGAGGTGCAGCCTGGGCCGGGGCAGGCTCCAGTCAAGATGTACATGCTCGAGTTCAACTGGGGTCTCTTCTGGATCGCCGTCGCCGTCTCGTTCCTCATCCTCTGGTCGGGCTATGCGACCTTCAACCGCCTCAAGTGGAGGTTCGTCGAACGACCGTGAGCAACGTCATGGTCGAAGTAAAGGACCTCAAGAAATCGTTCCAGGTCAGCAAAAGCGGTGCGGCTTCGTTCAAAACGCTCCTTCTTTGGTGGCAGAGGCACGGCAGAGTGCAGACGCACGAGGTCTTGAACGGGATCTCCTTCCAGTTGCACAAAGGCGAGTGCGTCTCGCTGATCGGCCGCAACGGAGTCGGCAAGAGCACGCTCCTTTCCCTTATCGCGCGCGTTTACAAGCCCACCAGCGGGACCGCGACCGCTAACGGCCGCGTCGCGCCGCTCCTGGAGCTGGGCGCGGGGTTCCACCCGGACCTCTCAGGCACAGAAAACGTCTTCTACAACGCGATGATGCTGGGGCTCAGCCGGAAGGAGGCGCTCGCCCGCACACCGCGCATCGCCGAGTTCGCCGAGCTCGGGTCCTACATCGACGCCCCGGTCCGGACATATTCCAGCGGAATGCTCGCGCGGCTCGGGTTCGCCGTGGCGATCAACGTGGACGCGGAGATCCTGATCGTGGACGAGGTCCTCGCCGTCGGAGACATGCAGTTCGAGAAGAAGTGCTACGACTACATCGAGTCGTTCAAGGCCGGCGGCGGCGCGATCCTGTTCGTATCGCACAACCTCGCTGCTGTCGAGCGGTTCTCCGACCGTGTGCTCTGGATCGTCGACGGCAAGGTCGCAGCGGACGGCCTGGCGCAGGACGTCATTCCGCGCTATCGCGAGGCAATGGCGGCCCCGACGCACGTACTGTGAGCACCCGCAAGAACAACAGCGCCTTGCGCCGCACGCTTGCGACCGTGCAGGCCGTCAGCACAGTCGCAACCGACCAGACGAGGAACCGCATCAGCGCACCGAATCTGTCCAGAAGGAGCGCCACAATCGCCGCGAACCGACCGTGGTGCAAAAGGAAGTAAAGCTCTTTCCCTCGGTTGTAGCGCGCGACCGCCTCCCACCGCTCCTGACTGCTGGAGCCCAAGTCGTGCCGGAACACTGCGCCGGGCACGTAGACGATCCGCCCGTGCTTTCGAAGTCGGCGGCAAAGCTCTGTGTCTTCGCAATATAGGAAGAATCGCTCGTCGAACCGCTCCAACGTTCTCAACATCAGGCACGCGCCCATCACCTGCTCTACGTCGTAGGTGTCCTTTGCAGGGCCGGAGAGCAATCGCCGTGAGAGCCAATAAGGAGAGAGCAGGGCGCTGCGCGGAAAGAGCCTCTCAAGGTACGCCTGCTCGCAGAACAGCGCCCACAAGGTCAGTGCCCCGCAGCATGATTCTTGCAGCCGCCCGTCCGGGAACTGCAGCCTTCCGCCGCACGCTACAACGTCCGGGTGTGCGTCCATGACCCTGACCATGAGCCGCAAGGCGCCAGGTTGCGCCGCTGCGTCGCTGTTCAGGCACAGCGCCAAGTCGCCCGTCATCGCCTCCAATCCTTGGTTGTTCGCCGCTCCGAAGCCCCTGTTGGTGGCATTGCGTATCAGCCGCACAGAAGGAAACTCCGCCTCCACCATCTCCGCCGAGCCGTCGCCACTGGCATTGTCAACGACTATCGCTTCGTCCGCATCCCCGAGCGACCGCAAGCAGCGCCGCAAAGGCTCGCGCGTGTTGTAGCTGACGACGATCACGGAGAGCCGGGACACCGCCCTTGTTCTACCTGAGCCGTGCTAAAATAGCACCCGTATGTCGCCGGACGTCCTTTTGACCAAGGAAGGCTATGAGAGGCTCAAGGCCGAGCTTGAACAGCTCAAGTCGGTCGAGCGCCAGCGAATCGCCGACGTCATCAGGGAGGCTCGCTCGCACGGCGACCTGAAGGAGAACGCGATGTACCACGAGGCGAAGCTCAACCAAAAGAGACTCGAAGGACGGATCGCCGAACTTGAGAAGGTCGTCAACTCCGCGCAGATCGTGGAGCGCCCGAGCCACTCGGGAAACATCGCGCATCTGGGGTCCACGGTCACGCTCAAGGATCTCAAATGGAACGACGAGCTCAAGCTGAAACTGGTCGGAGACTTCGAAGCGGACCCGGGCTCGGACATGATCTCGATCACGTCTCCGCTCGGCAGTGCGCTCATCGGCAAAGTGGTCGGGGACGAATTCGAATATGAGGCACCTGCGGGCGTCCAAAAGTACAAGATCCTCTCGATCGCTGACTAGCTGTCTGCTTTTCCTGGCGTTCGTCGCCGGCTGTGCCAAGCCGGCCGAAGTGAGCGTGCCTTCGCAGTCGGACCAGCCTGCGGCCGTCAAGCAGAACAAAGTGGAGTTCGATCCGCAGAGCCAGAGCCTCTCGCTCCTATTCGACTCGCAGCGCATCTATTTGGGCGACACGAAGGAAGAGACGGTCGCGCACTCGAATCCACCCCGCAGGAAGTGGGAATTCACGAACCTTCCGCCACTGCTGGGAGACAGTTTCAGTGCGTTGGGGTGGGAGGCCGACAACGGCTACTCGTTCGGCTGTATCGCGTTCACCGATCCCGGCATAGTCAACGCGAAGGATGCCGTCGTCCAGGCGATGCTCACGCGAGACGACGTCGACCAGAAGACGGTCGACGAGACGGTGGCGGAGTACACGAGTGCGTTTGGCCCGCCCGTGCGGGACGACACCCCCTACGACGCGCGCGTCGGCTATTGGTTCTGGAACGCGCCTGGACGCCGACTGATGGTCTGTGCGGCTCTGGACGCAAAAGGGAAGAGGTCACTGACCGTCGCCCTGGGAGCTCCCATGCTCATGACCTTCCTTGGCATGTCTCCAGAGCAGGCCAAGGCGGACAAGGCAAAGTCGGTCCAGCACCTCAATGAGCAGGACGTCCATTGATGGAACGTTCCGCCCTGGGGTAACGTCTTGAACATTGCCGAGGCGAGGGCCGAGGCAAAATCCAACACATAGGAGGTGTCTATTTTTTGAGTAATGATCGTAGTCAAGACCAGGGGGGTGCCGGGTTTTAGCGCCCGACTCCACTGGGCCGGGTCCAGCGATGGACCCGAACCTCCCTGGCCCAACAGCGTGGCCCCGACCCAGTCGGGGCCGCGTCCATGTTGGATCCCTTGACCGCCCTCATTCTTGAGCCTTTCGGGGATCACCCCCGGGCTCCATCATCGGTATCCTGCCCGCGTGTCCTGCCTCATCGTCGTCCCGGCCCGGATGGGCGCTACGCGCTTTCCCGGCAAGCCGCTCGTCGATCTGCTCGGCAAGCCGATGATCCAGTGGGTGGTCGAGCGAGCCATGGAGGCTGGAATTGCCGACCGGGTCATCGTCGCAACTCCCGACCAAGAGATCGTAGACGCTTGCCAGCGCTTCGGCGCCGAAGCGGTCCTGACCAGCCACCACCACCGTACGGGCACCGACCGCATCGCTGAGGTGGCTTCCAGGGTCACGGCCAACGTCTACGTCAATGTCCAAGGCGACGAGCCCCTGGTCTTACCGCAGGACATCAAAGCATGCGCTGCTCCTCTGCTAGACGATCCAAAGGTCCAGATGGGCAGCGTGTACTCGATTTGCCCCAACGACGAGCTCGATAACCCCGCCGTCGTCAAGGTCGTCACTGACCTTGAACAGGACGCGATCTACTTTTCACGCCACAGCATCCCGTTTCCGCGGAACGCGCGCACCGAGCCGGTCAAAAAGCACGTTGGTCTGTACGCGTACCGGGCCCAGACCCTCGCCGGCTTTTCACAGTGGCAGCAGACACCCTTGGAGATTGCTGAAAGCCTCGAACAGCTCCGCTTCCTCGAGCACGGCGTCAAAATCAGAATGTCCAAGGGGCAAGGCACCGCCCTGGCCGTCGACACGCCAGACCAGGCCGAGACCGTTCGCTCCATCCTGGCGGCCCGGCGAGTCTAATAACTCGAAGGGCGACTGATATACTCAGGGCGCCGAGCGTAATGGCGTTTCCCTCCGACCAGTCTCAAGACAAGCCTCAAAAGGAAGTGCTCAAGGGCCTTCTGGACTCGGTTCGTGAGCGCATGCCCCAAGAGGACCTCGACAAGATAGAGCGCGCCTACGCCATGGCCGAGCGAGCGCACGAGGGCCAGGTCAGATCCTCTGGCGAACCTTACGTCCGGCACCCGCTCGAGGTCGCAAGGATCGTGGCGGACCTCCATATGGACGCCGAAACCGTGGTCGCCGCGCTCTTGCACGACGTGCTAGAAGACACGGAGGTCACGCGCGAGCAGATCGATGCGGAGTTCGGCAGCGGCGTCCTGCAGCTCGTCGAAGGCGTCACTAAGCTCAAGCTCCACGTCGACCCAGGCGCGACTCCGCGAGAGAAGAAGGCTGCCGAGAGCGAACGTTCCGCCGAAACGCTGCGCAAGATGCTGCTCGCGATGGCGCAGGACATTCGCGTCATGGTCATCAAGCTGGGCGACCGCCTGCACAACATGCGAACGCTCGACGCGCTCCCGGAGATGCGCCAGGTTCGCATCGCGAGCGAGACGCTCGACATTTACGCCCCGCTCGCCGCCCGGCTTGGCATCTGGCAGCTGAAATGGCAGCTCGAGGACCTCGCGTTCAAAGTGCTGCACTCGACCGACTTCCAGCGCATCTCCGAAATGGTCGCTCGCACGCGCGCCGAGAGGGAGGGCCTCGTCAACGACGGAATCGCCACGCTCCGCAAGCGCCTCGACGACCGCGGGCTCGCGCACGTCGAGATCAACGGAAGGCCGAAACACCTCTATTCGATCTACTCAAAGATGGTCGAGCAGAAGGTGCCGTTCGAGGAGATCTACGACCTCCTCGCCATACGCGTGATCGTGCGCGACACCTCGGAGTGCTACACGGTGCTCGGCATCGTCCACGAGCTGTGGCTGCCCATGCCCGGGCTCTTTTACGACTACATCGCGATGCCCAAGCCGAACGGCTACCAGTCGCTGCACACGAAGGTCATAGGCCCCGGCGGCGACCCGCTCGAGGTCCAAATACGTACGCGCAGAATGCACGAGGTCGCTGAGTTCGGCATCGCCGCACACTGGAGCTACAAGGAGGGCAAGGAGCGAGCCGAGCATGCAGAAAAGCTCGCGCGACTTCGCTCGCAGCTCTTCGACTGGTCGAGCGACGCGCGCATGTCCAGCGACTTCTTGCGGTCCGTTTCAACCGACCTCTTCAGCGAACAGGTCTTCATCTTTACGCCCAAGGGCGACGTGCTCGACCTGCCCAAGAGCTCCACGCCGATCGACTTCGCCTTTCGCGTCCACTCGGAGCTTGGCCTCCACGTCGTAGGAGCAAAGGTCAACGGCATCATGGTCCCTCTCAACGCTAAGCTGCAGAACGGCGACGTCGTGGAGATGATCACGCGCCCGAACGCGCAGCCCAGCCTCGATTGGCTGGAGTTCGTGCGCTCCCAGAACGCGAAGAGCAAGCTGCGGCAGTTCTTTAGGAAAGTCAACAGGTCCGAAAGCGAAGAGCGGGGAAGGGACGCGCTGGAGAAGGAGATGCGCTCGCGCGGCTTCGACCCCAAACAGGTCGTCAACGACGAGCACCTCGGCAAAGTCGCGGAAAAGCTGCGCGGCTGCGCAACGCCGAGCGACGTCTGCGCACGGGTCGGCGAAGGTCTCATCTCCGTGCAGAACGTAGCCAACAAGCTCCAGTCGCTCGTGCGCAAGGACACGGACGAGCCGCCCAAGGCAGCGGCGCGCGCGGTTGAGGCCCCGACGGTCATCACCGGCGTCGACAACGTGATGCTGCGTCGAGCCAAGTGCTGCATGCCTGTGCCGGAGGAGGACGTCGTCGGCTATGTTACGCGTGGGCGTGGCATCATGATCCATCGCCGCGTCTGCCCCAACGCCCTCTGGATGATCGAGAACGAGCCCGAGCGCATCACGCAGCTCCAGTGGCCCGCAGACGGGAGCAAGTACCCGGTAGACATGCGCATCGTCACGGTCGACCGCCAAGGTCTGCTCATGGACATATCCACGATCTTCAGCGACGCCAAGGCAGACGTCACCGCAGCAAAGATCAAGACGTTGCCCAACAACACTGCGGAGATCAACGTCACGATCGCAGTTCGCGACGTGAGGAACCTCCAGGACGTCATGGTCAGGGTCGGCAACTTCTCGGACGTTATCTCCATCCTTCGCGTCTTTGGCAGGACGACGCAGAAGTGAAGGGGCGGCGGCGCCAATGAGAGCGGTCGTGCAGCGCGTTTCGCATGCCGCAGTCGCGATCGACGGCCGGATGGTCGGTGAGATCGGTTCGGGCCTCCTCGTCCTCGTCGGCGCGCACAGGAACGACACGGACGCAAGCGCCAAGAAGCTCGCCGCGCGCGTCGCCAACCTCCGCATCTTCAACGACGCCGATGGGAGGATGAACCTTAGCCTTGAGGATGCATGCTTGAGACCGCCTCTCCTTTCTGGGGGAGCGGCGAATCGCTCGCGACCCCCCGGCGTCCTCGCAGTTTCCAACTTCACCGTCTACGGCGACGCGTCGCAGCGCCGACCGAGCTTCGTCGCCGCCGCGCCCTATGCTGAGGGCGAGCGGCTCTTCGACCTCTTCGTCCATGATCTCCGCACCCTCGGCCTGCCTACGCAGACCGGAGTCTTCGGCGCGGACATGCAAGTGACCCTCACCAACGACGGCCCGATCACGATCGTCGTCGACTGCTGATCTCCACTATCTGCGCAGGTTCTGCTTTGTCACAGCCAAGGGCTTTTGACTCTCGGCCCACTCATGCCAAACTAACGCCACATGCCGATAAAGAACGTCCTCGTCACCGGCTCCTCGCGAGGGATCGGCCGCGCAATCGCGATTCGGCTATCACAGGACGGCTGGCGCATCGCCGTCCACTTCTCAGGAAGTGAGAAGGAGGCCAAGCAGGTTGCCAAAGAGCTTGGCGACAACTGCCTTGGCGTCTACATGGCGGACCTCTACGACCCGGACCAGGCCGTCGGCCTCGTCAACGGCGTCATCGAAGAGCACGGCCTCGGCGCGCTCGTCAACAACGCCGGCGTATATCGGCATACCAAGTTCCTCGAAGACACGGAACAGGAGGTCCAGCGCGAGTTTGATGAGGTCTTTAAGGTCAATTTCCACTCACCGCGCAGGATGACGTTCCACGCTTGCCGCCACTTTGCAAAACAGGGAGGCGGCAAGGTCCTAAACGTCGTCAGCCGGGTCGCGCACCGAGGAGAGGCCGGCGCGAGCGCCTACTCTTCGAGCAAGGCCGCACTGCTAAACCTGACGCGCGCGCTCGCAGTCGAGACCGCACTACAGAACATCCAGCACTTCGCGATCGCGCCGGGCTGGGTCGAGACCGCGATGGTCCGCCCTGACATGGAAAAGCGCCTGCCCGAGATCCTCGGCACGATCCCGCTGGGGCGGATGGCGACTCCGGAAGACTGCGCCGGTGCGGCGGCCTACCTTCTTAGCGACGAGGCGGCCTACGTCAGTGGCATCGTCATCGACATCAACGGTGCGAGCTACCTGCGGTGACCGCCAGCTCAGAGGTAATGGTAGGGGCCCTGACAGCTGTCGGCTAGGTATTCTCAGGCCGTGCTCGTCACGTTGTTCGCCGCCCTGGCGATTGCGCACACACAAGAAAAAGCGCCGCTCCCAAACGGAGCTGCAGTCTATGCCGAACGCATGCCCGACGCAAGGGGCTTCACTCTAGTCTTCTTCGTTTCGTCTTTCGGCCATCCGGAGGCGGAAGGTCGCAGCGGCTTTCGCCACCTGCTCGAGCACTTTGTTGCGAAGGGCACGGGCAGGGACCTCAACGACAAGCTGGAAGCGAAGGGCATGACACTTAATGCCAGCACCCTTCCGGACGGGATCCGGTTCGAGATCGAGGGCCCCGCTGGTGCGGTTCCTGACGCGATCATCGCGCTGAAGGACCTCCTGGCGTTCACGCCGCCGACACAAGAGGAAATCAGCAAGGAGGCGCAAATCATCGCGCAAGAGGCGGCGATCCGTTCACCGGGCTCCGCGCTCTCGGCCGCGCTCCGCTCGCAGGCCTTCGCCATCCAGGGCGACATGATGGGCAAGGACGAGGACCTGGCAAAAGCGACCCCCGACGCCCTCAAAGGGCTTTACGACAGCCTGTTCCGTCCCGAAGCGCTCTGCGTCGCCGTCGTGGGAGACATCATGGAGCACGACGCGGTCCAAGCCCTTACGGCGCTCTTGCAGCCGCTCAAGCCGAAGGGCCGAGTGCCAAACGAGGCGCTCAAGGCGGTCCCTCAGACTCAAGAGGCGATCGTCGGCTCGACCAACGGCTCTGCTCGCGGCGCGGTCGTCGGCTCGTTCGGTAAGAGCGAGACTCTCGCGACGATCGCTGCAGCGCTCGCCATCGCATCTGAGGTCCATGGCGCACACGTCGTGGTCGGCGTCTCGCCCATCGGCGGTGTCGTGTCGATCGTCCATCCGGTGCGCGGGGGCCTCGACGACGTCGACCGCCTGGTCCAGCGCGAGCCGGATCGCCTCCTTGTCATAGCCAAGAGCGCTGTTAGGCTTTACGCGAGCACGACGAACGGAGAGTGCAGAGAAAAGGCGGAGGCGTTTGCGCAGATGCTGCTCACTGAGCCGTACTTTCGTATGCAGGACGTCATTGCGCGCGCAGGGGACCTTACCCAGGCCGACATCGCTGCTGCACTGCAAAAGTTCCTCACTGCCAACTGCGTGAGGGCGGGAGGCACGCGATGATCGCCGCCCTTGCGCTCCTTGCTACCACCGCGCCGATTAGGGTCCTCGAAATGGTCGAGGACAGCCCCTACTTCGTCGTGCAAGCCTACATCAAAGCCCCTGACATGACCGAGCGCGAGGCGGCGGCGTGGCAGGTGCTAGGACGCGTACTGCTCCAAGGAACAGTCGAGTACACCCCGCAGGTCATCCGTGACTATGGATCACAGGCAGGCATGTCGCCGAGCGTAACGGTCATGCCCGACTTTATGCGCCTGCAGATCGTGCTCCCAAAGGGGGGGCTCAAGCTTGCGGGCGACCTCGTTTTCGCCATCCTCACGCGCCCTGCCCTGCGCGACGAAGACGTCGCGAAAGTGATCGCGGACTTGTCCAAGGCGGAAAAGACGGCGTGGGCTTCCGCGCTCACAGGTATCGACTACCGCTATGACCGGCTACGCCAGGGCGACGTGAAGAACCTCTGGATTCGTACGGTGCGGCCAGAGAACCTGAACTTCGTCGTCGGTGGCGGCTTCGACCCGGGCGCGGGCGAGCAAGAGATACAGAGCAGGTTTGAGAACTGGTCTGCTCCGCGCGACACGGGCAGTCCGCGCTTCGACAGCCCTGCCAAGCCCGTCACCTCGTTCGACGGACCGATCTCGACGTTCGTGCTCGCGGGCCGCACCATGACCCCGGCGAGCCCGAGCGGCGCGGCCAAGCTTCTGAGCGTGTTCGGGCTCGGCGTCGGCAAGACCTCCGCCATGCACCGTGTGCTGCGCGAACAGCTGGGCCTCTCGTACCTTCAGGCCGCCGTGCTTTGGCCGACCAAGCAGGGATGGACCCCCAACCTCGTGATGGTCCGCAAGACGGAGAGCGACGAAGCTAAGTACGCCACGACGATGAAGGACGCCCTTTCCAAGGACATCGAATCCTGGAACGCAGACACGCTGAAGCGCGCGCAGGCGCTCGCTGCCGCAGCCTTCTCGCGCAACCTCGAAAACTCACCGTTCTGGCTCAGCCCCGACGGCCCGATGACGCAGTCGCTCTTCGACCGCTGCGCCTGGCGCGGCTACCTAGAGATGGCCGGCTCCGGCGCCCTGCGCGAAAGCGTTCTCGTCGGTGCAATGCAGAACGTCGACATCGACCAGCTCAAGGCCGCGGCCAAGTCGCTTCTCGACGAGTGCAACGTCGGCTGGGTACCGGGCCGCCCGTAGAACTACCGGATTGTTTTCGCGCGCGCGCAGAACGGAAGTACCATTAGTGTGCGATGCGTCGCGCAGTTACCACCCTCATCGCCGTCTCCGTCCTCCTCATGGCCGGTTGCGGCGGAAGCAGCCTCTCCCCCGGGATGGTCGAGGTGCGGCTCGTCGACGCCCCGACGAACCTTGTCTCATCCTTCTTCGTCACGATCGATCGGATCGATGTGCTCGTCGGCGCCGACTGGCAAACGATCGCACTGCCAGGAAAGCGCGTGGACCTGCTTGCGCTGCGCGACGTGCCGATCCCCATCGCCAACACTGGCCTCATCGCCGGCTCGTATACGAAGCTCCGCATGAAGGTCCGCGACGCCAGCGTGATCGATTCCAACGGCGTTCAGACGGTCGACATCCCTGCTGCCATCCAAAACGGGTTTGAGATCCCGTGCGCCTTTGACATCGTCGAAGCCAAGGTCACAAACCTGCTCATGGACTTCAACGCCGCGCAGTCTCTCGTCAACCAGAACGGCGGTTACTTGCTGCAACCCGTGGTCCCAACAGTCGTGCAGAGCGATAGCGGCACGATTACCGGCACGGCCCTCTCGCCGTTCGGCCTGCCTCTTTCGGACGCCAAGGCCTCTGCGCGGTACACGGCCGGAGCCAGCTACCCGCTCGGGTTCGAGATCAATACTAGCGTAACTGGCACCGACGGTGCGTTCAAGATATGGGCTCTGCTTCCGGGCGAGTACACGCTCAACCTCGTGTGGAAGGATCCCTTCACGAATACTGTCTACAACGCCACGGTTCCGGGCGTCATCGTGACGGCAGGGCAGGACTCGTCGATCGGCGACGTCACGTTGAACTGACCGGCGCGGGCTTGAACTCCGGGTGCTTCGAGCAGAGCTGCAGAAAGTCGCAGGTCGGACAAAGCTCCTTTGGCACCGGGACCATGGACTGGTAGTCGCGGCGTAGGATCTCCTCGCCCAACACGACTAGGTCCTTTTGGAACACCGCGAGGCCCTTTGCACCGAAGTTCACGGTCGCCCGCGCACCGGTGCGAAGCGCGACGATCGATGCGCACACGTCCTTCTCCGGGTGCTTGCTGCGCAAGAGCAGCGCGTAGCAGTTCATCGCGAGGTCCGTAGCGATGTCTTCTTCGTTCACGGTCTGCCTGCCAGACTTGTAGTCCACGATCTCCAACGCACCGTCATTGCGCTCGTCGACGCGGTCGAGCCGACCGATCAGCACGAACGGCCCTAGATCCGCGCGCAACAGCTTTTCGATGTAGAGCGTCTTTGCCGTCACGGGCTGTGCCTTGAAGTTCTCGACGTAAGACTCGATGATCGCCTTGCCTTCGGCCATCGCCTCCATCATCTCCTCTTGGCTCGAGTACCCGGCCTCGATCCAGCTCTCCTCGAGCGCAGCGACCGCCTCGTGCGCGGTCGTTACGCCCTTGTCGCCCTCGTCGTGGAACCGCTGGAGCACGCTGTGCAGGGTCGAGCCGAAGCTGTAGTAGCTCTTCGAGCGCAGGTACCACTTGCCGCGCTCGTCCACATAGGTCCACTTGTACTTGTCTGGACAGGCCAAGTATGTGGAGATCTTGGAAGGGCTCAGCGACGGCTTTTTCGCCACGCCCCCATTGTGACAGCGGCAGCGGGAGGGCTAGGTTGGGATGGCCCCGCACTCCCCTCATCGTACAGTCCGTGCCACAATCCATGCGATGCTCTCGCTCCTCCTTGCCGCCGTCCTCGCGCAGCCACAAGAGCCCGCCGTTTTCCCTCGGCCCCAGCGCCTCGACCTGTTGAGCGGCACGCCGTTCGAGATCAAGAAGGGGATCACCGTGCTTTCTCGAGAGTCCTCGCCCGCGATGCACCACCTCACCGACCTTCTTGCAAGGTGTACAGGCGAAAAGCCGCGCGTCGTCAAGTCCGAGGTCGGGCTGCGCGGGCTGCCGGTCGTGACCGTCCAGAAGAGCAGCGACCTCGGCGCGGAGGACTACCGCCTATTTGCCCAGGCGAACGACATGGTCGTCAGCTATGGCGGAGACGCGGGGCTCTTCTATGCAGTCCAGACCCTGCGCCAGCTGCTTCCAGACGAGATCGAGTCACCGGCGCTTGCAAAGGGCACAAAGTGGACAGTCCCAGCCGTGCGCGTTGCAGACCGCCCGCGGTTCTCATGGCGCGGCATGCACCTCGACGTCAGCCGTCACTTCTTCCCGGTGACGTTCATCAAGCGGTACATCGACTACATCGCGATGAACAAGATGAACGTGTTCCATTGGCACCTCGTCGACGACGGGGGCTGGCGCATGGAGGTCAAGAAGTACCCGCTCCTGACTGCGGTCGGCTCGGTGCGCGCGGGCACGGGCGAGGGCTGGTCCTATAGCGACATCCGCTTTCTTTATAACGACGAGAAGCCACGCTATGGCGGCTACTACTCGCAGGAGCAGATCAGGGAAATCGTCAAGTACGCCGCGGACAAGTACGTCACGATCGTCCCCGAGATCGAGATGCCCGGCCATACCTCGCCCTCGATCACGGTCTATCCGGACCTCGGTTGCGACGGCGTTGCCCCAGCGAGCGAGAAGGGAAGGACCAACACCAACGTCTATTGCGCCGGAAAGGAGTCGACGTTCACGTTCCTGGAGGACGTGCTGACGGAGACGATGGACCTCTTTCCATCCAAGTGGATCCACATCGGCGGCGACGAGGTGGACAAAGGCTATTGGAACAACTGCCCACAGTGCCAAAAGCGGATGAAGGACGAAGACCTCAAGGACTCCAATGAGCTGCAGAGCTACTTTGTCAAGCGGATCGAAAAGTTCCTGGTCGCGCACGGCCGCCGTCTGATCGGGTGGGACGAGATTCTTGAGGGGGGCCTCGCGCCGGAGGCGACAGTCATGTCCTGGCGCGGCATCGAAGGCGGCATCGCCGCGGCTCAGGCCGGGCACGACGTCGTGATGTCCCCGACCTCCCACTGCTACTTCGACTACTCCTATGCCTCGACCTCGACGCAAAAGGTCTATGGCTGGGAGCCCGTTCCCGACGCACTGGGCCCCATCGAAGCGAAGCACGTGCTCGGTGGGCAGGCCAACGTCTGGACGGAGTGGATCCCGACGGTCGAGCGCGCCGAGTACATGATCTTCCCGCGCATGCTTGCGACGGCTGAGGTGCTCTGGACCGGCAAGGCGCGACGCGACTGGGACAGCTTCAACGGACGCCTTGCGCGCGCGTTCAACCGCCTGGACCTGATGGGCGCCAACTACTTTATCCCCGGGCCCGACGTGGACTTTTCGGCTGCCGTGTTCCAGACCTCGACGACGATCTCTGCCCGCGCTCCGCAGGGCACGCCGTTCACCCTGCGCTACTCGATGGACGGCAAAGACCCGGGCGCGCAGTCGCCGGCCTACACTGGCCCGATCAGCGTCGCCGAAAGTGCGACGGTCGCCTTCGCGTTCGTCTCCAAGAAGGGCAACACGGGAGACGTCGTTCGAGTGCAGTGCATTAAGGCTAGCCCCGGGACAGCCGATGGGCTCGTTGATGGACTCGACTTTGCGGTGTATGAGGGCGCGTGGCAGAAGGTCCCCGACTTCAGCACGCTCAAACCCGCTAAGACCGGCAGCGCTACGCAGGTCGGGCTTGAGCAACGCACGCGCGACGACGAGTTCGCCGTGCGCTTCACCGGGTACCTCAACGTGGCGCAAGACGGCGTCTACACCTTCCGCGTTGGAAGCGACGACGGTTCTGTGCTCAAGATCGCGGGCGCGACCGTCATCGACAACGACGGGCTCCATGGCTACAACGAAAAAGACGGCGCGGTAAGACTTGGCAAGGGCGTCTATCCGATCGAGATCGCGATGTTCGAGTCTGGCGGAGCAGAGAGGCTCACGTTTCAGATGATGCCTCCCGGCGGCGCGTGGTCCGCGGCCCCTGCAGGCGCGTTCTTGCGCAAGCCCCAATAGGGAATGCGGAACGACCGGTCCTGGGCAGGGTTCACCGCGCGCTACGGCGCGGCGGGAGAGCACGGCGCATGGAAGGTCGTGATGGACCACTACTACTGGGACCGCCTCAGTGAGGCGTTCCGCGCCGCCGAAGGGCTCGGCACAGGCACCGCCGCACATGGCATCGTCAACTACCGGATGATCGAGGGCGAGTTCATGACCCGCGAGCGCGCCCAGATGCACAAAGCGAACGACTGGCTCACCATAGAGGCGATCCACGAGCAGACCGTCGAGCCGATATCCTCGCTGCAAGAGCGGGTCGTCGGCGCCGCCGACGCCATCGCGGGAAGGTTCGGCTATGAGCACGGCCCGCCAGTGCTCCTATCGGTCCTTGCGGAAGAGGCGAACCTTCCGTGGATGCCGGGCCGCCACGGCTACTGCATCGACAAGTTCCCGTACGACAAGATCTGCGTTCCGAGTTACTCCATTAAGGACCCCGACGACCTTGCGCACGTCGTCCAGCACGAATACGCGCACGTCGTGTGCCTCAACCTATCACAGGGCCTTTGCCCGCACTGGCTTGACGAAGCGATCGCGATGGTCGCCGGCGGCGGAGTCGAGCGCCGCGCGTGGCGAGCGCTGGCGGCGGGCAGGGAAGCGTGGCTTGGCCCGGAAGAGCTGAACGGCGCCTTCCTGCGCGACCGCGAGGACGAGGCGCAGCGGCGTGAAGTGTGGCTCGCCTACCAACAGTCCGCCGCGGTCGGCTTCTACCTAGCCTCCATCAATGGCGAAGCCGCGCTAGGCGACCTGATGCGCGCCTTCTCGAACAACACGGTCATCCAGGACCTGCTGATGCGTGTCAAAGGCGAGGCGCCCGCGGACGAAGCCCTCAAGGAGGTATATGGTTTTGGAACGCGGGCCCTGTTCAAAGAAGCCTTTTCCTGGCTCCAGGGCATAGGCGGCTCCTGGTCATAGTCCGATGATACAGGTACAATCGGGCCTGCGGCGGCGCAACGGCGGGTCGGCGCGTCTCGGATCCCGAGCATCCCCCACACCAGAGAGGACGGACGAGCGTGGCAAAGCCCAACACAGCCAAACACAGCAGCGAAAAACCCAAGATTAGCAAGGCAAAGGCGGAGCAGTTCTACCGCGAGATGCTGATGATCCGCCGTTTCGAAGAAAAGACGGAGGTCGCATACCGCCACGGCAAGGTAGGCGGATACATGCACGTCTACGTCGGCATGGAAGCTACCGCCGTCGGATGGAACGACGCGGTCCAGCACGGCTACGACTACGTCATCTGCGCCTACCGCGACCACCCGCAGCCGCTCCTGATGGGCAGCGACCCAGTCAAGGTCATGGCCGAGATCATGGGCCGCAGCGGCGGCCTCAGCAGCGGCAAGGGCGGCTCCATGCACCTCTACGACATTGAGCGCGGGCTCTTCGGCGGATGGGGCATCGTCGGCGGCCATACGGCGCTGGGAGGCGGGCTCGCGCTTGCCGCCAAGTACCGCGGTGAGGACCGTGTCACGCTCTGCTACCTCGGCGACGGCGCCGCCAACGCGGGAGTCTTCTTCGAGACGCTCAACATGTGCGCGCTCTGGGACCTCCCTGTCATCTTCATCATCGAGAACAACGAGTTCGCGATGGGCACACGCATCGAGTACCACGCTGCGGACGTGCACCTCTATAAGCGAGGCGAGCCGTTCGACATCATGAGCGAGCGAGTCGACGGCATGGACGTCGTCCAGGTGCATGAGGACGCACACCGCATCGTTGACTGGGTCCGCAAGAATCAGAAGCCGTACCTCGTCGAGGTGATGAACTACCGTTTCCACGGCCATGGCGCAGCAGACAACGACAGGCAGCTCTATCGCACGAAGGAAGAAGAGCAGAAGGCGATGCAGCGCGACCCGATCCTGCACCACGAGCAGTACCTCTTGCAGAACAACTACATGACGCGCGAGACGATGGAAGCCATAGACGCAGAGCTCGTCGAGTGGGTCGATGGGATCTACGAAAAGGCAGACGCCTCGCCGTTTCCGGAGGCGGGCGAGGTCTACAGCCACGTCTACACGGACGTCGAGCCGGAGAAGGGGCACTAGCATGGCTGAGATGACCTACCGCGACGCGCTCCGCGCGGCGCTCATCGAAGAGATGGACCGCGACGACAACGTCTTCGTCATTGGCGAGGATATCGGGCGCTACCAAGGCACGTTCCGCGTGACACAAGGGCTGTTCGAAAAGTATGGGGAGAGGCGGGTCAAGGACACGCCCATCACGGAGCCGGGTTTCACAGGCATGGCGATAGGTGCGGCGATGGTCGGGCTGCGCCCCGTGGTCGAGATGATGACGATGTCCTTCTCGATCCTCGCGCTCGACCAGATCATCAACCACGCTGCGAAGATCCACTATATGACAGGCGGCCAGGCGAGCGTGCCGCTCGTCATCCGCGGACCAGGCGGAGCGGCAAAGCAGCTCAGCGCGCAGCACAGCCATTCGATGGAGGGGTGGTACGCGCACGTCCCCGGGCTGAAAGTGGTCGCTCCAGCGACTGCGATCGACGCCTACGGAATGTTCAAGGCCGCAGTGCGCGACGACAATCCCGTCATCTTCACCGAGAACCCGGTCCTTTACGGCGTCAAGGGCGACGTGCCGGTCGGTACCGACTTCACGATCGAGTTCGGAAAGGCGCAGATCCTGAAGGAAGGCAGCGACGTATCGCTGATAGCCTATAGCCGCATGACGCAGGAGTGCCTTGCCGCCTCTGAGCAGCTCGAAGAAAAGGGGATCAGCGCAGAGGTCGTTGACGTTAGATCGCTTTTGCCGCTCGATATGGAGACGGTCGCGAAGAGCGTCGCAAAGACAAACCGCGCAGTCGTCGTCTACGAGGACTGGCGCAGCGGCTCGTTCGGCGCGGAGATCGCAGCGCGCATCGGGGAAGAGTGCTTCGACGACCTCGACGCCCCAGTACTTCGGGTCGGCGGACTCAACGTTCCGATGCCGTACGCGCGCAACCTCGAGTTCGAATGCATCCCGAACGCGACCAACGTCGTCGAGGCCGTGCAGAAGCTGGGTTGAGCGACTATTCAGGCACGCCGCTCTGGAAGAAGCTCGGCATGAAGCCAGGCAGCAGGTGGGCCGTCGTCGGCGCACCTCAAAAGCTCAAAATCGCCGAGCGCCCAGACGCGGAGCCGAAGCTGGCTTCTATCAACGGTGCGCTCGACGGGGCAGTCCTCTTCGTCACAGCGCAAACGGACCTTGATCGCCTCTTCGACCACGCTGTAAGGCACGTCAGGGCCGACGCCGGGATCTGGATCGCTTGGCCAAAGAAGTCGTCAAAGATCAAGTCTGCCCTCGACTTCACCGCCGTCCAGCGCGCAGGGTTGTCCCGAACGCTGGTGGACAACAAGGTCTGCTCGATAGACGAGGACTGGACCGCCCTTCGGTTCGTCGTGAGAAAAGAGCACCGCGCCAACTGGCTGATCAAGTGACGCACACCCAATCTGTAGCTGCGTCAGTCCCCGTAACTCAACGCATAGCCCTGGAGGGGCACCAGCCTCAGGTCGCCGCGAGGAGGATCCATCTGCCCATCGGTCCGCTGCCCCGTCGCCAGGAGCGAAAACCCTCGCTTAGTCGGTTCGTAGACGAAGGGGCGCTGTCCGATTGGATCACTGTGGCTCACATCAGGGCTTAGAGAGTCCGGAAACTGTCCGTGCGCGCCGCGGTAAACGATGACCTCGAGTGCTGTTGCGACGAGCCTCTTCATCTGCTCTGCGCGCTGGATCGAAATGGCCACCGATTGGTAGATCCTCCCCAGCGAGCGCGATAGATAGCTTGCCGGGTCTTCTTCACGGAACCATAAGGCGGCAGCGTCGTCCATTGCGGTTCCCGCGCGCATAAGATCCCCGTCATTCGGACGCGACAACGGCAGCATCTGCCCCCAATGGTGTAGGGCGTTTGACTCTAGGGCGGCGCCTGCTCCAGGGTCAGACGGAGGCTCGATCCGATCGTTCGGCGGTTGCAGTTGGAGGTCGAGGCGCTCCGAGGGGATCATTCGGTCGTACATGCGCGCGGTCAGGACGCTCCGCAAGCAGTCTGCCTTGAGGTAGAGCGTCATTTCGCTTGGCACTTTCAACTCGGCGAGCACATGTGGCGCACCGGCGAGGAGCGTGCTGCTCTGGCGTTCCCGCAAAAAGCCATACAGTGTGCGAAGCACGCGGTTAGTGCAAGAAGTCCAAGACAGTGCTGCTCGCGTGCTGGGCTCGTCGATGAGCTGCGAACCGATCCTTGCTCCAGCCTCGAGCCAAGACAGCGCGCCAGCCGGGTCGTTCGCCTCAATCCGCTTCATCGCCAAGTAGCAACAAGCCGCTACATATCGGCTAAAAATGCCGTAGTCAGTCTCTCGGCCGATCATGCCTTCGTCCCATCGAACAGGCATGTCCACCCTTTCGATCTTGCTCGCCGCGACGAGCGCCCGCGTCATTTCAGGCTTGGCCAATAGCATTTCGCCGGCGTCTGCCTCTTCGGTGCTCACCTCCAAAGCGTGGCGCAGGACTGTGTCCTGCGCAATCATGCTGTCGAACTCGGAAAACGCACTCAAGTTGGAGATCCCCTTCGCCCTTTCTCCTCCGTCAAAATCCGCAACTGCGAGCGGAAGGCCAAGCGTTTTGGCCGCATCACGCCGTGACTCCAGAGCGCGACCTTCTCGCCGGATCTCGTTTCCTGGGCCGTAGCGGTCTCGCACAAACAGGGCAACGGCAATAAGAACTGCTCCCGCTGCGCAATAGCCCGCGTACCGCACCATGTGGCCTGCTTTCACTTCTTCACCTCGGGCCTGCCGTCATAGCGAAAACCGATGTCACCGCCTACGATGAGCCCTTCCTTGTCATTGCCGCCCGCGTCGAGCTTGTCCGCACCTACAGATCGTAGTGAGAAGCCCGTCCCGAGATTTGAGTAGTGCATTGGCTCTCCCGTGAAAACGTCAAAGGACATCTCACCCATTACAGGCGACTTTGGCGGGAACTGGTTCGAGGCGATGTTCTGCCTAAACGCGGCGGCCGCGACGAACAAAGCGCGCCGTGCCGCTTCGTTCTCCGTCGCCAGCTTGGCGAGGTCTTCGATCCGCTTGCTCGAAACCCTCAGCGAATATGCGCTTGGCCGTGCGTCTTCATGCCACTCGCCTACGCGCTTGTTGACGATGTCCATGGCCTCAGGCCAGGTGTTTGCTACGTTGATTTCCTTCATGAGCGCCACTGCCTGCTGCAAGTGTACTGTCTCGACCGCCGACCGGCCCCACGGGTCGGTGGGGAAGTCGCCTTGCCTCCAGATCCACGAGAGCTTCTCCCCGCCCGCCGCCTCGTGCTCGCTCGCGATCTGGTCTCCGAGTGCCACGAACGACCGCATTCCGCCCACCAGCGCCTTGACGCCCCGCGCGTAGAACGTCTCCGTCTGCACGGCGACCATCAAGTCGCCGTTCGCGGGGTTCTCGACCATGGTCGTCCCAATATGCTCGTAGATGCTTCGCTCCACCATCAGCGACTCGCGCAGCCCTTCGTCCGTCGGCACCTGTTCTAGCATCCGCGCCAAGACTAGTGCTCGCGTGAGCTTACGTCGTCCCTCAAGGTCCTTTCCGGACTTGAAGTCCGCTGCCGCGCTTTCCATGAGCAGACCGACGCAGTCTCGCAGCTTCAGGCCCGCTATGTAGCCTGGCCTCTGGACGTCCTTCCAGTCGAACTGGCACATAGGTCTTGAAGACGCATCTATCAGAATGTCCGGCACCGCTTCTGGGTTCGATTTGAGCATCCTTGAGGCCTCAAGAAGTCCGGGCGCGGCGTTCTTGTCCGCCGGCACTGTCGCTTCGGGCACCTCGTCCATCGTGGTCGGAAGTCCGAGCTTCTTCGCCTCTTCACGGGCGGCGTCCAGGCCGGAAGCGATCCCGCGAGACGCGCTCGAGCGCGCATATGCTATCGCCAGCGCTCCGACGACCAGCGTCCCCAAAACGCCGACCACGACGAACTTCTTCTTCATGGGGCCCTAGTCGAGCGCCTGAGTGAACACTGCCTTGATGACCTCATCCGGCGAGGTCTTTCCGGCCAGCACCTTCGACTTTCCGTCTTCGAGCATCGTGTGGAACCCTTGCCGCTTCACGACGTCGAGCATCACTTTGTAGTCCACCTTCTGCGCCACTGCCTGTTTGAACTCGCGGTTCCCGATGATCAGCTCGAAGATTCCGATGCGCCCTTTGAACCCCGTGCCCTTGCACGTGTCGCACCCCTTGCCCTCGAGCAGCTTCGCGCCCGGCATGTCCGTCGCCGTAATGCCGATCATTTCGAGGTCTTCGCGCGTATACCGCGCGGGCTCTGCGCACTTGGAGCAGATCGTGCGCACCAGGCGCTGGGCCATGATTGCCGTGATGACGCCGCCCACTAGGTATGGTTCTGCGCCCATGTCGAACATGCGACCGATCGTTTCCATCGCGTTGTTCGTGTGCAGCGTGGTCATCACAAGGTGTCCCGTCAAGCCCGCCTGGATTCCGATCGAGAGCGACTCTGGGTCGCGCATTTCACCGACCATCATTACGTCCGGGTCCTGGCGAAGGAACGAGCGCATGACGCGCGGGAACGGCATCTTCTCCGTCACCTGCACCTGTGCGATGTTCTCTTCGAACTCGTACTCGATCGGGTCTTCGACCGTCACGATGTTCCGCTGTCTTGAGTCGAGCAGGTTGAGCGATGCGTAGAGCGTCGAGGTCTTACCGGAGCCGGTCGGCCCAGTGACGAGGATCAGCCCATAAGGCACCTGGATCGCCTGTTCCCAGTGCTTGCGCACGTCCTCCGGCATTCCCAGATCGCCGAGGTTCACTCTCATCGCCTGCGGGTCGAGGAGGCGCATCACGAACTTCTCGCCGTTCAGGCTCGGCACGCACGAGGCGCGGGCGCTCATGCGGCGCCCTTCGTACTCCATGTCGATGCGCCCGTCCTGCGGCTCGCGGGTCTCGTCGATTCGCATGTTCGCGGCCAGCTTGAGCCGCGCGATCACGTTGGACGCCTGCTCTGGCGGAAGCGCACCGGTCTCGTGTAGAATGCCGTCCTGCCTGTAGCGGATCTTGAGCTGGTTGCGCTCCGGCTGTAGGTGGATGTCGCTGGACTTAGTGTCCAGCGCGTTCATCATGATGTTGTCCACGATTCCCACCGCCAGCGACATCTCGTTGCCGCCCATCTCGCGAGTCTGGCCCTGCTCGCGGATGATCAACCGGAACCGCTTCGCCGCCCCCCAGTTGCCCTTTTCCTCTATCGCCATGGTGTCCTAGGCTCTAGGATACTCGGCAAGGGGCCTGCCCGCCCTCCCGTCCGCCCGGTATACTCTGCCAAACCCATGCCGATTACAGGAGCCAAAGAGCACTTTCAGACCGGAGCGCTGAACAAGGCCCCCGAGGGCCCGGGCGTGTTCCAGTGCCTGAGCAGCGGAAAGACGATCTACATCGGCTGGGCCGGCCCGGAAGGCATCCGCAAGAAGCTCCTCGAGCACTACTCGGGCAAGCACGGCACCTGCACGCAGATCACCACGGACTTCACGTGCGAGGAGCACGAGAACCCCGAGGCGCGCTGCAACGAGCTCCTTCAGGAGTACAAGGCCAAGCACGACATGTTCCCACGCTGCAACCGCTAGCGGTGGGCTGAGCGCGAACGAAGCGCCCTACTTCGGCTCGAACCCCTTCGCCCCGCCCCGCAGCAGGTCGAAGAAGTGCCAAGGCGGGCAAAAGTCGTCTCCTGGGCCGAACACCGCTGTGCCAGTGCGAACGATCGTTCCGTTCTTGTTGCGGTGGAACCCCGAGACGCCCGGCCAATACCCTTCTTCCTTGGTCTTGTATCCCATGTCCGGCGTGAAGTCGCCGCCTCGGTCGCTCACCATCTTCACCTTCCACTTGCGCGCCTTGGCTAGCTTCTGCTGCGCGTCCGGAGTGTCCGGGCTGACGAGCACGACGGCCGTGCGCGCACCGATGTGCTGGAGCTGACCTTGCAGCACGTCGCCCCACATCGTGCAGTAGTTGCACGACTTGCCCATGTTGTGGATGACGAGCAGGTCGTCGCTCTTGCCGAAGAGCTGCGAGAGCTTGACCGGGCCCTTCGGGGTCTTGAACGGGTAGTCCTTGACCTTCTGTGGCTTGGCCCTCTGCCTCTGCGTCGCCAGCTCTGCCTTCATCTTCGATATCTGCTGTTCGAGTTCTTTGATCTTTGCGTTCATGCGTAGAGTTTATCGCGGTTTCCGCCAAAGGCCGGGGCTTCTTACGACTTTCTACTCTCGGCTCGCTCGCCACCGTCATACTCTTGCGCATGCGCTGGCCCCGGACCTTTCCGCACCCGGCGCTCGTGTTCGTTGTGGTCGCCTGGGGACTTAACTTCAGCGTCATCAAGCTCGCGCTCGAGGGGCTGGCCCCGCAGGTGCTCGCGCTCTCACGCTTCCTCGCGATGATGGCTGTGCTGTGGGCCTCGTGCGCGGCGCTGCGGATCCCGCTAAAGTACCCGCCAGGACAGATTTGGCGCTTCCTGTTCGTCGGTTTCCTCGCCAACGGCGTCTACATGGTCGTGTTCCTGGAAGGGATGCGGACGGCGGGCGCGGTGCAGGGAGCTGTTGTGCTCGCGACAGCCCCGGTGTGGACCGCGCTCTTCGCGATACTCAAGAAGCAGGACGCTTTCACTCCCCACCTTGCGGTCGGCGGTGCGCTCTCGTTTTTCGGCGCTGTAGTTGCGATCCTGGCCGGCGGCGGAGAGGTGCACGGGAGCACCGTGGGGGCGCTGCTGGTGCTCGTTTCCGCGGTGCTCTGGTCGTGGTCGGTGGTTCTAATGCGCCCGCTCGTGATCGAAGGCTCGCCGTACACAGTGTTTACACTGACTTTCCCAGGCGGGCTGATCGCCTTGCTGCCCTACGGCGCATGGGCGACGTGGCACACGGACTGGGCGGCCGTGAAACCTGCCACATGGTGGTCGCTTGCGTACCTCGTCTTCATCGCCGGGGTCGGAGCGTTCGGAGCCTACTACAAAGGACTGGCGGACGTCGGGCCGACGAAGACGAGCATGGTCCAGTTCTATATCCCACCGACTGCGGCGGTATTCGCTTGGGCGGTGTTCGGCGGCGAGTTCGTTGTGTGGCAGGCGGTGGGGCTGGCGATCGTCGTCGCTGGGGTGCTCGTTGCGAGCGGCCGTTTGCCAAGAAAGCGAGTAGCTACTTCTTGAAAAAGAGGTACGACGCCATCACGACGACGAATGCGGCAAAGGTGCGCTGCATCGTCACTGGATCGAGCCCGAGCGCGAGCTTGCTTCCCAAATAGCTGCCCAGCACGACGCCCGCCGCGACGCCCAGACCGGCTTTGACGTCAACGTTCCCCTTCTTGTAATAGTTGTACGCGCCGAGCCCAGCGACAGGAAGCGTAAGCGCCAGCAGCGATGTCCCCTGGGCCAGGTGCTGGGAGAACCCGAGCGCAAGCACCAAGTACGGAACGACGACAACGCCGCCGCCGACTCCGAAGAGCCCGCCAGTCATCCCAGCCGCGACACCAGCGAGCACCGACACAGGCACGACCCACACCGGAAGGGACTGCGAAACGTCCCGCACGTGCGCGACGAGGATCGAGCTCTTGAAGAACAGGTAGACCGCGACGAGCGCGAGGAACAGGCAGAAAGCCTTGCGCATCGTGCGAGACTCAAGACCGTGCGCGATCTTGCTTCCCAAGAAGCTCCCCAGAATCATCCCGCACGCGAGTCCCAGTCCGACCTCGAAGTTCATCTGACCCTTGCTGTAATAGTTATACGCGCCAAACGCGGCGACGGGCATCGCGATCGTGAAGAGCGAGGTGCCCTGCGCCCTGTGCTGGTCGAAGTGCAGCGCGAAGAGCAGAAAAGGAACGATGACCGCGCCGCCGCCCAGTCCGAAAAGGCCGCCGGCGATGCCCGCGCACACACCGGCGACGACGCAGACGAGGATGGGCACGGTCCATTTTAGCGAATGCGCCCGCCCTGGCCCTATTCCGCACGGCGGGGGAGGGAATAATGGGCCATGCGCGTCGGCGTCGTAGGAGTCGGAGGGATGGGCAATGTTCACGCGCGCAAGTACGCGCTGATCCCAGATGTCGAGCTGTACGCCTTCGACCGCAACCCCGACCGCCTTGACGTCTACTGTGCGCAGTTCGGCGCGCGGCCCTGCAAAACGCTCCAGGACCTCGTCAAGACCGTGGACGCCGTGGACGTGTGTACTCCGACGGACGCCCACAGCGACGTCGCGATGGAGTCGATCAAGGGAGGAAAGCCCGTGTTGGTCGAAAAGCCGATGGCGCGCACGGTCGAGGAGTGCGCAGCGCTCATTTCGGTGGCGGCCAAGGCAGGGGTGGCGCTGATGCCTGGGCAGGTCGTGCGTTTCTTCCCCGAGTTCGCAGCGGCGAACCGTGCGGTGCGCGAAGGGCGCGTCGGCAGACCGGCGGCTGTGCGCACTCGGCGCGGAGGAAAGGCGCCGAAAGGGAGCGACATGTGGTTCCAAGACCACGCACGCTCTGGAGGCCTGCTCTTGGACCTCGCGGTGCACGACTTTGATTGGATGCTGTGGACTTTCGGGGACGTCGAGTCCGTCTTCTCGCGCTCCGTGCGCCTTGGCCACCCCGTCGAGGGCGCGGAGTTTGAGGGCGACTACGCGCTGACGACGCTGAAGTTCAAGAGCGGCTGCGTGGGGCACGTCGAGACGACCTGGATGGACCCGGCCGGATTCCGAGTGACCTTCGAGGTCTGCGGCAGTGATGGGATGATCGAGTACGATTCGCGCTCGGTCGCGACTTTGCGCATCCACGACGCAGCGGGCTCACGCTCGGAGTCGAACCTCGCGCCGACCGACGATCCGTTCTATCTGGAACTGCGCGCGTTCGTCGAAGGTGCGGCCAAAGGCGGGAAGATGCCTGTCGCGCCGGAGGAGGGGATGAAGGCCGTCGCGGTCTCCCGCGCAGCGATCGAGAGCGCCAAGAGCGGCCGCGCCGTCTCGCCAAGCGAAGTGTAAGAAGACTTGAATACCTCGCATTCGCTTGGAGCGGGACCGCGAGGGTAGCCTCTTGGCAGAATGCTGGGGATCGCTCTTTTCGTGATGCTCTCGCACAACGCACAGGTCGCGGACACGCGCACGGACCCGTCGGCGAACCTCTTGTGGTACGAGCAGCCTGCGGAGTCGTGGACGGACGCGCTGCCGGTCGGCAACGGGCGCCTTGGCGCGATGGTCTTTGGCGGAGTGACGCAGGAGCGGATCCAGCTCAACGTCGACACGCTGTGGGCCGGGCCTCCGTTCCCAAAGACTCCGGACGGAGCGGGCGACGCGCTCCGCGAGGCCCGCATGCTGTTCTTCGCGGGCAATCCCGCTGAGGGCGAAAAGCTGATTGCCGACAAGTTCCTCGCACAGGGATATCCGGACCGCAGCTATCAGACGTTGGGAGACCTGCGCATCGCGATGGCTGTCCCTGGGCAGAACCTGCCGCGTGACGTGTCGGTCAGCGGGTGGAAGCGCGGCGCGGTCGGTCAGAGCATCGAGCTAGCGGCTCTGGCAGACGACTTCGACGACTCGTCATGGGCCGCTGGCGCGCTGGATGTGCCCGAGAACTCTTCGGTGGTCTTTCGCGCGCGGTTCCAGTTGACTGCCGCACAGGCGAGACGGTTCAACCGTATCTCGTTCAGCCCAATCGACGACGAGTCGGTGGTGTTCGTCAATGGGAAAGAGGTCGGCCGGACGAGCGTCTACAACCAGGCGTACCGCTTCGACGCCACGGGCTCTTTGCACGAAGGCAAAAACGTCGTCGCAGTCGGTGTGACGAACCACGGTGGGCCAGGAAACATGGCGAGCGACGTCTCGCTGAGCGCCGTCTACGTTCCCACCGGATACGTGCGGAGCCTCGACCTCTCTCGCGCCGTCGCGAGCACTGATTTCACGGTCGGTCGCGTAACCTATCGGCGCGAGGTGTTCTGCTCCGCTCCCGACGACGTGGCCGTCGTGCGGATCGGTACAAGCGCGCCGGGACAGCTCTCGTTCGACGTTTCCTTGGACAGGCCGGAAGCGTTCGCCGTGGTCGGAAACGGTAGCAGGCGGCTCGTCATGACTGGCCAGGCGGCGCAAGGCGCTACGAACCCAGGCACGAAGTACGCGTGCGTGGCGGACGTCCAGGCGGACGGCGGCACAGTCGCAAACAAGCAGACACGGATCGAGGTTCGCAATGCGATCAGCGCGACGATCTATCTCG
Source organism: uncultured Chthonomonadaceae bacterium (assembly GCA_946479035.1). Next base: position 75,404 of record CAMLDW010000004.1, read on the forward strand.
CGGCCGAAACAGACTACAACATGGCCGACCCGTTCGCGCCGCTCAAGAGCGACCCAACGGGAAAGTGCTACGCGACGCTGGACAAAGTCGTGTCGAAGAAGTACGCGGGCGTCTTAGCCGCGAGCGTCGCCGAGCACAGGTCGTACTTCGAGCGCGCGTCGCTGACCCTCGTCGGTGGGCACGGCGAGCTGCCCACGGACAAGCGCCTGGCGCTGGTGCAAAAGGGCGGCACGGACCCCGGCCTCGCAGCGCTCTACTTCCAGTTCGGCCGATACCTGCTTATCTCGTCTTCTCGCCCAGGCACCATGCCCGCCAACTTGCAAGGGATCTGGAACGACCACATCCTTGCGCCCTGGAACGCGGACTACCACACCAATATCAACGTCCAGATGAACTACTGGCCCGCAGAGGTCACGAACCTCAGCGAAATGCAAGGCCCGTTCTTCTGGCTCGTGGACGGCCTGCGGCCAGCCGGTAAGGAGTTCGCACAAAAGCTCGGGATGCGCGGGTTCGCGTTCGGGCACACCACCGACGCGTGGCTCTGGGCCTCGCCCCAGGGCGCGCCCGTCTGGGGCATGTGGCCGATGGGCGCAGGGTGGTGCAGCGAGCACTACATGGAGCACTACCGCTTCACGCAGGACAAGGCGTTCCTGCGAGACCGCGCTTGGCCCGTGTTGCGCGAAGCGTCGCTCTTCTTCCTGGATTGGCTCGTCGAGGACCCAGCAACAGGCAAACTTGTCTCGGGCCCGACGACATCGCCCGAGAACAGCTACATGCTTGGCGGACAGCGGCTCAGCCTCAGCATGGGCACTGCAATGGACCTCGAGATCATCTGGGAGTGCTTCAACAACACCCTGCAGGCCGCAAGAGTGCTGGCGATCGACGATCCCGTGGTGCAAGAAGTGCAGAGTGCGCTCGCGCGCCTCTCGCCGGTGAAGCTCGGCAACGACGAACGGATACTGGAATGGAGCGCGGAATACCAAGAGCCAGAGCCCGGCCACAGGCACATGTCGCACCTCTACGGGATGTACCCTTCGTACGAGTTCAACTGGACGACTTCGCCTGCGATGATGGAGGCCGCGAAGAAGTCGCTCGAGTACCGGCTCTCACACGGCGGCGGGCACACGGGATGGAGCCGCGCATGGATCATCAACTTCTGGGCGCGCCTGCTAGACGGAGAGAAGGTCGGCGAGAACGTGGACGCACTGCTCGCGAAGTCGACGCTGCCGGACCTCTTCGACAACCACCCACCTTTCCAGATCGACGGAAACTTCGGCGGCGCGGCGGGGATCGCGGAGGCGCTGGTGCAAAGCCACGAGGGCTTCACTCGGCTCCTCCCGGCCTTGCCCAAGGCTTGGGAGACTGGTGAGGCGAAAGGTCTCCGCGCCAGGGGCGGCTACGAAATCTGGCTCAAGTGGACCCAAGGAAAGCTGGATTGGGCCAGGGTGACCGCGAAACCGGGCGACGGGGAGTTCGAGTTTTTGCCGCCGAAAGGTCAGAGGATTCAGCTCGTCACGATCGACTCCAATCCTGTCCAGGTTCAAAGTGAAGGTGGAACGAGCGTTATACAGTTGCCGGAAGGAAAAACGGCAACGGCTGTCTTCGCCAGCTAGCGGGGGGTTTTGAGCCTAAGACCCTGTCAATCAGGATCAATAACTCCAACAATCCAGATTGGCGTATCAAATGGGAAAGGGGCACTTGCCATATCCGTCAGAACTTGATCCCAAGAAGGCGGAACTGGGTGATGCGACGACGACGATCAGGCTCTCGTTGAGCGTGACCGTCGTCTTCATGCTGATTTCACTCTGTTACTTGTTGTTTGCTGACGACCTTTTCCCGGCCGACCTAGAAGAGACACAAAACGGCACCATCGCCAACAGCCCGCGTTTCATCGTATACATGATGATCGGCGGAGCGATGGTCTTCCTCTCCGTCTGGTCCGTCGCGAGAGAACTGGTGCTCGCCAAGAAGAAGCTAAAGGACTCAGAGCAAGAGCTCGTGCGCCGGCTCGGTCAAGCAGCGGAGTGGCGAGACGACGAGACCGGCGACCACACGCTGCGCGTGGGCGAGTATTGTGCCGCGATCGCAAAAGGGCTGGGATGGAACCGCGAGGAGTGCGAAAAGATCAGGATCGCGGCCATGTTGCATGACATCGGCAAGATCGGCATTCCAGACTTCGTGATGGTCAAGTCCGGAGAGCTCTCCACGGAGGAACGACAGCTCATTCAGGCGCACACGCTGATGGGCTCGGACATCTTGGCGGACTCTGACATCGTCCTGATCCAGTCGGCCCAAAAGATCGCATCGAGCCATCACGAGCGCTGGGACGGGGAAGGGTATCCGTACGGGCTCAGCAAGCAAGAGATCCCGATCGAAGGGCGCATCGCAGCGCTGGCCGACGTGTTCGACGCGCTCACTTCAAAGCGCCGCTACAAGGACGCTTGGACCTTCGACCAGGCTGTAAAGGAGATCAAATCGCTCTCTGGAGCGCACTTCGACCCGGTTGTGGTCGAATCGTTCGTCCTTGTCTTGCCGCACATAAAGTTGATCTACGAGAAGTTCCAGTCGACCGCGCGGCTGTTCAATATCTCCCGCGCTGCATAAACCGTTCGCAGTCGGCTACTCCGTCCCATATAGGCGGTCGCCATAGTCTCCAAGCCCAGGCAGGATGTACTTCTGGTCGTTGAGCTCGCGGTCTAGCGCCGCTGTGAATACAGGTACGTCGGGGTGTTCCTTTTGCAACCTCTCCACACCCTCAGGTGCGGCGACGACGCACACCATAACGATCTCGGTCGCGCCGTGCGACTTCAGCAGCGCCGCGCCCTGTGCGGCGGAGCCGCCTGTGGCTAGCATCGGGTCGCAGAGCAGCGTGTAGCAGCCCTCAAGCGGCGGCAGTTTGCAGTAATAGCTGTGAGCGACCGCGGTCTCATGCGACCTTTCCAGCCCGATGTAGCCGACCGCGACGTGAGGAAACAGCCGCAAGGCCGGGTCGAGCATCGAGAGGCCGGCGCGAAGGATGGGAACGACCGCGAGCGCTTGGTCCAGCCTATCGGCAAGTGCTTTCTCTAGCGGCGTCTCCACCTCGCCCTTCGTCGTGCGCACCCCCTTGGTCGCTTCGAGGATCAAGATCGTGGAAAGGGTGTCGGCGATGCGGCGGAACCGGTCGGGCGGCGTCGAGGCGTCCCGCAAGACCGATACGAGGTGCTTGGCGAGCGGGTGGTCGGCGACATGCAAGGCCATAGGAGAAGTATGGCGAAAGGGCAAGAGGCGAGGCGCCGCTCTGGCTCACCCGACGCTGCTCAAATCGCCCGGCGGTATGATTGCTTTCGGCCAACCCAAAGCCTGGAGCGACCTGTGACCATCGACACCGGCAATACCGCGTTCATGCTGCTCTGCACCAGCCTCGTGATGCTGATGACCCCCGGTCTCGCCTTCTTCTATGGCGGGCTCGTCAGTCGCAAGAACGTGCTCACGATCATGATGCAGAGCTTCGTCTCGATGGGCTGGACGACCGTAATCTGGTACGCGTTCGGCTACTCGCTTTGCTTCAGCGGCGACGTCGGAGGCGTGGTCGGCAACCTCGATAAGGCGTTCCTGAGCGGCGTGGACTTGATGTCCCCTTCGCCCGCCAACCCCTCGATCCCGCTCATCGTCTTCATCGCGTACCAGATGATGTTCGCCATCATCACTCCCGCGCTCATTACCGGCGCGTTCGCGAACCGCGTCACGTTCAAGGCGTACATGTGGTTCTTGACCGGGTGGCTCGTGCTCGTCTACTTCCCGTTCGTGCACATGGTCTGGGGCGGCGGCTTCTTGCAGAAGTGGGGCGTGCTCGACTTCGCGGGAGGCATCGTCGTGCACAACATCGCGGGCATGGCGGCGCTCGCCTCCGTCATCTACGTCGGCAGGCGCAGGGTGACCGACAGCGGCCCGCACAGCATTCCGCTCGTCGCGCTCGGCACAGGGCTCTTGTGGTTCGGCTGGTACGGCTTTAACGCAGGAAGCGAGTTTCGTGTCGACGGGACGACCGCCACCGCGTTCCTCAACACGGACCTCGCCGCCTCCTTCGCCGCGATCGTCTGGCTCTTGATGGACTGCCTCTACGCCAAAAAGCCGAAGTTCGTCGGTCTGCTCACGGGCGCGGTGGCCGGCCTGGCGACCGTCACGCCCGCGGCGGGGTACGTCTCGCCCACAGCGGCGGTAATCATAGGCGCGGTCTCTGGAGTCGTGTGCTACGGCGCGGTCGCCTTGAAAAACAGGCTAAAGCTCGACGACGCGCTGGACGTCTGGGGAGTCCACGGAGTTGGTGGCATGCTCGGGATCGTCCTGCTCGGCGTCTTCGCGACCGTCGCGTTCAACCCGGCGGGCACCGATGGCCTGATCGCGGGGAACAGCTCTTTCCTGGTCAAGCAGGTCGTCGCGGTGCTCTTGTCATCGGCGTGGGCGTTCGGGTTCACCTACGGCATGCTCTGGCTCATCGACAGGTTCACAAGGGTTCGCGTAACCGACGCCGACGAAGAGAAGGGCCTCGATGAGTCGCTCCATGGCGAAACGGCCTACGTCGAAGCCCTGTAGCCCGAGAGACCTGTCCGATCGCCACTAGGCCCGCCCTAACGGGTTCGCCGTCGGCCGACGCGTACTGCGAAATACCCCTGCGCACGAAGAACGCGAAGGAACGCCCGCGCCAGTCGCCGAGTGTGGAGGCGTTGGACCCCTGCGTGCGGTATCTTTGAGGTGCCGCAATGACCTCCCGACGACCGCTTGCAGGGCTGATTCTGGCCGCTGGTAAAGGCAAGAGGATGAAGTCCGAACTGCCCAAGTGCCTGCACGAGGTGTGTGGGGTGCCGATGGTCGAGCACGTCTTACGGGCGATGAAGGCGGCGGGCGTCGAGCGGCCGGTCGTCGTAGTTGGGCACGGCGCGGACCTAGTCAGGGAAGCGCTGGGAGACGGCTGCGACTACGTGCTGCAAAGCGAGCAGTTAGGGACCGGCCATGCCGTCCTGGCTGCCGCAGACGCGGTCAAGGGGCACGACGGCCCGCTCTTGGTGGCAGCGGGGGACACGCCCTTGCTGAGCGCGGAGGCGCTTGCAGGACTCGTAGAGTCCCAGCGCGCCACCGGCGCGGCGATGAGCCTTGCGACCTTCACCTTGGAGGACCCCTTCGGCTATGGGCGGGTCGTGCGCCGCGGCGATCGGGTGAGCGCGATCGTAGAGCAAAAGGACTGTTCCGACGACGAGGCCGCGATCGACGAGGTCAATGCCGCGGTCTACTGCTTCGACTGCCAGGCGCTACTGCGCGAGCTTCCTAAGGTCAAGAACAGCAACGCGCAGGGCGAGTACTACTTGACCGACGTCGTTGCGCGGTTCGTGGCCTCAGGGCTCGCGGTCGAGGCGGTGGTCTTCGACGATGAGAGCGAGTTCCTTGGAGTGAACGACCGCTGGCAGCTCGCAGAGGCATCGTGGCTGATGCGACTCTCTATCCTTGGCGAAATCGCGCAGAGCGGCGTGACGATCATCGATCCGGGCAGCACGCACATCGGCGTTGACGTGGAAATCGGCGCGGACACGACCCTCCTCCCCGGCTGTGTGATCGAAGGAAGCACGGTCATCGGTCCCGGCTGCGACATTGGGCCGAACTGTTGGATCAAGGACTCGCACATCGGCGCGAACTGCCGCGTGTACATGAGCCACATGGAGCGAGCGAGCATGGAGGACGGGTCGCGCTGTGGCCCGTTCAGTAACCTGAGGCCCGGAGCCAGGCTGGCCAGGGAGGTCAAGATCGGCAACTTCGTCGAGGTCAAGAACTCGGACTTGGGCGCGGGAGTGAGCGCCTCGCACCTGACTTACATCGGGGACGCGAGCGTGGGGGAAGGGACCAACGTCGGCGCAGGTACCATCACGTGCAACTACGACGGGTTCGCCAAGCACCGGACCGAGATCGGCAAGGGCGCGTTCATCGGGTCTAACTCGACGCTCGTCGCCCCGCTCAAGATCGGGGACGGAGCGATGGTCGCCGCGGGCAGCACGGTGACCCACGACGTGCCGGCGGAGGCGATGGCGATCGGTCGAAGCAGACAGGAAACAAAAGAACTATGGGCCAAGTCATGGCGCAAACGGAGAACGGCACAACGTTGAGCGCAGACCTCGACGGCATGATGCTGTTCGCGGGGAACGCGAACAAGCCCCTGGGCCAAAAGGTGGCCGACTACCTAGGTATCGACCTCGGACGCATGACCTCGACGCAGTTTAGCGACGGCGAGCTCCGCGTGATGGTAGACCAGAGCGCGCGCGGCAAAGAAGTCTTTATCATCCAGCCGACCTGCTCTCCCGCGAACGACACGATCATGGAGCTCCTCATCATGCTCGATGCCTTCCGCCGAGCCAGCGCGATGAAGATCAACGTCGTCATGCCGTATTACGGCTACGCGCGGCAGGACAAGAAGATCAAGCCCCGCGAGCCTGTGGCTGCTCGCCTCGTTGCGGACCTGATCGAGAACGGCGGCGCGACAAGGGTCGTCGCGGTGGACCTGCACGCCGAGCAGATACAGGGGTTCTTCAACATCCCAGTCGACCACCTCTACGGCGGGCCGATCATCGGGCGCTATTTGATCGAGCAGGGATTCCGCGAAGACGAGGACGTCGTCGTCGTCTCGCCGGACGTCGGCGGCGTCGGTCGCGCGAGGAGCCTGGCAGAAATGCTCCACTCCCCGCTCGTCATCCTGGCCAAGAGGCGCCCGGAGCCGAACAAGGTGGACAGTGTCGAGATCATCGGTGAGGCGCAAGGCAAGCGCTGCATCATGGTCGACGACATGATCGACACGGGTGGCTCCGTGGTGCAGGGCGCCGAAGCGCTGGTCAAGAGCGGTGCGCTGGAGGTGATGGCCTGCGCAACGCACGGCGTCTTCAGCGGCAGTGCGAGCCAGAAGCTGCAAGAGAGCGTGATCACCCGCTTCGTGACGATGGACACCGTGCCGATCCCGCCGAGCAAGCAGTTTGCGAAACTGACCGTCCTGCCGATCGCCCCGCTCCTCGGCGAGGCGATCAAGCGGATCCACATGAACCGCTCCGTCAGCACGCTCTTCGACGATTGGCGGTGACTTCCTTGCGCCTCACCGCGTAAGATGGGTGCCGATGGGCGCCACCGACGACCGCCTGGAGTGGAGCGTCTCCATGGGTTCCAGGCAGCCACAGCGGCGCCTGATCGTTCTCGCGATCGCGCTCGCCGTCGCTGCGACCGGGATAAAGGTGCAGGGCCCGCTCCTGGGCGTGATCGGGTTCTTGGCCGTGCTGGTCTCGACCGCAGAGCTCTTTCTGCCCTTGAGATACCGCCTGGACCGCGAGACCGCGAGGGTTCGCTGCGGTTTCAGCGTAACGGAGGTGGCATGGTCGGACGTCAGACGCTTGATCCCGATGGCGGAAGGAGTCCGGCTCTCCCCGCTGGAAAAGCCGAGCAGGCTGGACGATTTCCGCGGGGTTTATTTGCGGTACGGTGACAGGGCCCTGGAGGTATCTGGCAAAATACGCCAGTTCTGGCATGGCGACACAAGCGCTCTGGACGGAGGACCTGACGGAACAGGAGGCGGACGCCCTGGTGGCGAAGCTGGCGGACCAAATCCGTCGCAGGAAGCTTGAGGTGCCCGCAGTGCTGTTCTTCGAGATGCACAAGCCCGTGGCGAGGCTGGGCGCCAACGCGATGATCGTTTTTGCACCGTTCCTTGCGCCGTTCGTAGGTATCGACAACGTCCATAACTACAGCCGCCTGCTCATGGACAGGGAGAACGTCGAGAAGCTGATCCGAAGGCTCGAGGAGGAGCCGACCGTACCATGCAATACCTAGACACCGGCAAGTGGGGCGTGCTCTTCACGCTGCTGCTCGTGTTCTTCATCCTGTTCAACATCGCCCGGGCCAAGGCTTCAGCAAAAGGCTCCAAGAAGGAGATGTTCGTGCGCCGAATCCCTGGACTCAACGCCCTGGACGACGCGATCGGGCGCGCCACCGAGATGGGCCGACCGGTGCTGATGGTGCCCGGCATTGGCGACCTGAACGCGATCTCTGCGCAGGCGATCAACATCTTCGCGCAAGTGACCAAGACAGCGGCGCGCTTCGGCACGCCGATCCGCCTCTGTTGCGCTAACGCGGCGGTCTTTACGCTGGCGCAGGAGACGATCCGCGACGTCTACCAGTCCGAGGGGCTGATCGACCGGTTCGACGTCGACTCCGTGCAGTTCCTCTCGGACAGGCAGTTCGCCTTCGCCGCCGGTGTGGGGGGAATGATCATCCGCGAAAAGTGCGCGGCGACCTTCTTCCTCGGAGAGTTCTTCGCGGAGTCGCTGATCTTCGCGGAGACGGCGAACGCCGTGGGTGCGATCCAGATCGCGGGCTCGACCCAGACGACGCAGACGCCCTTCTTCATCGCTGCCTGCGACTACGTTCTGATCGGTGACGAGTTCTATGCCGCAAGCGCCTACCTGACGCGCGAGCCGGTCCTAGTCGGATCGCTGGTCGGGCAGGACTGGGCGAAGATCGCCGCAGCCGCTCTGATCTTCTTCGGCTTCTTGGCGAACTCGTACGAGCGCCACATGCCAGCAGAAGTCAAGCGAGTCGACAACGACAAGACGGACGACATCGAGGCCTACAGCGAGTGGGTTCCGACCGTAAGGAAACCTGACGGGAGCCTGCCGCTCAAGCGCAAAGTGGACACGGTGCTTTACCGAGTCTTCAACCCGTTCATTACAAAAGAAGACGCCACGGTGGTCCGCCCCAAGAGGACTGATCTGCCGCCGCCGACTGGAGGCAGCCAGTGATCCCCCTCCTCGCGCAACAGGCGCCCGAGTACAACTTCTGGGCGAAGGAACCGGGCAACGGTGCCCTCTACTGGATCTTCGGCGCGATCATCTTAGGCATTATCGCGATCATTGCCCTTATCCAGGTGCCGACGCGCGCGCGCAGGCCGATCGTCTGGATCTTCACGTTCCTCTCTGGCGCGTTCTACGTCGTCTACTATCTCTGGCCGGCCCCCGTGCACTACAAGCAGGACGAGATGCCGCAAGGCGTCGTCGATCAAGGCGGTTTCTTCCTCCACGACGCTTTGCCGAGAGTAGCGGACATCGCAAACGTCCTGACATACCTCCTGCTTTGCCTTGGCATCTTCTCGCTCGTCAGGATCCACTCGAGCAAGCTGTTCAAGAAGCAGAAGGACTGGGTGTTCAGCGCGGTGCTCCTGGGCTCAGCGCTCCTCATGGTCACCTTTGGCTATTGGGACTATATCCAAAAGGAGTTCAACGATCCGAACAAGCTCCTCACGAAGGCAGAAAACTGGAGCTGGGTCAACTACACGTCCGACCTGCTCTTCGACGGCCTGATCCAGCAGATGGACGCCGCCATGTTCTCAATCATCGCGTTCTTCATCCTGAGCGCCGCCTACAGGGCATTCCGTATAAGGTCCATCGAAGCGACCGTGATGATGGCGAGCGCGGTCATCCTGATGATGAGCCTCATGGGCGCGCTCGACTTTCTCTGGACCACTACGATCACAAACTTGGCGCACGGTAACGAGGCGAGCTTCTTGAACAATTTCCGCTTGGACATCGTCGCCGGCTGGATCAAGAGCTATTTACAAATCCCGGCCATCCGCGCACTGGACTTCGGCGTGGGGCTCGGCGCGCTCGCAATGGGACTGCGCATCTGGCTAGGGCTTGAGAAAGGAGGCGTCTCCGTATGAGCGTTCCTGAGAAGAAAGCGTTTTGGGACCGCGCGCAGTCCATGGACCGCCGCGTTCTCTACACAGTCCTTATCGTCTTGACGGCGTCTTCGCTGTTCATCAAGACGGAGATCCCCGTCAACCCGGACACCTCGTCGAAGGACTTCTACATCGCGCTCATGAGCGCCCCCGCGGACAAGACCGTCCTAGTCGAGTCTGACTGGACGAACTCGACCCGAGCAGAGAACGCAGGGCAGTACGAGGCGCTCCTAAGGCTGCTCATGGACCGGAACATCAAGTTCGTGGTGTATACGCTCGCCGATCCGCAGGCACCGCAGGTCGCGCGCGACACGATGCTCCGCATCAACGAGGAGCGCAAGAAGCAGGGGCTCCGACAATACGACCTGTGGAAGGACTATCTCGACCTCGGCTACTTCCCGAACGCGGAAGGGCACCTGCAGGCCCTCGGCAACGACATCCGCACAGCCTGGGGCGGGCGCAAAGAGCGCAACGAGAAAGGCGTCGACACAGACGTCTTTCAGTCGCCGGTGCTCCAAAACGTGCACCGCGTCGGTGACGCCAGCCTGCTGATCGTCGTTTCGGCGTCGAACACCATCGACCTCGCGGTCGAAAGGCTGTACGGCAAAGTCACGCTCGCCTACATGGTCACCGGCGTCATGGGCCCTGGCGCGCTGCCCTATTACCAAGCGGGCCAGATCGCCGGTATCACGATCGGGCTCAAGGGGCTGTACGACGTCGAGTACATGATGAAGTACGGCGTCAACTACCCGCTGGGCGCGGTAAAACCGAAGGTCGTCTACAAGGAGAAGGAGAACACCGTCATTGAGCCAGTCAACGTCGGAACTACCTTCGCCCGTGGAGCCTCGTACTTCCTGCCGCTGCACATCGCGCTCGGGCTGATGATCATCGCGATTATCTTCGGAAACGTCGCGATGTACGCGAGCCGCGGGAGGGTCAAGAAGTGAACTCCACCTACATGTGGGTCAAACTGACGTTAGGCGTCATCGCGACGATCGGGCTCTACAGCGTCCTCTATAAAGAGACAAAGTTCTATCGCTTCTTCGAGCACTTGTTCCTCGGCCTCGCCGCTGGGTTTACGCTGGTCGCCCTGTGGAAGGAGACGCTCAAGCCCCTCTGGTGGGACAAGATGACCGGCTCGGTGGATGAGCTGACCCACAGGCCCGAAGTGGCGGGCTATTGGGTCTACGCGTTCCTGCTTCCGATCGGCCTTATGGGCTACCTCGTCTTCACCAAGAAGCACAACTGGATGAGCAGGATCCCGATCGGGGTGATCCTGGGCTTCTGGTCGGGCCAGCAGGTGCAGATCTGGTGGAACAAGTGGGGCGCAGGCATCTACGCCTCGATGCAGCCCGTGTGGCCGACCGCGACGGACTCTTTCACAAAGCCTGTAGCGACCTCCGCGACCTCCGCGGCGATTAACGCGAACATATATCCGAGCCAAGCCCTGAGCAACCTCATCTTCGTCGTGACGATCCTCTCAGCGCTGAGCTACTTCTTCTTCAGCTTCGAGATGAAGAACAAGCTGCTCAAAGGTTCGAACACCCTCGGCCGATGGTTGCTGATGGTCGGCTTCGGCGCTATCTTCGGCTCGACGGTGATGGCACGCTTCGCCCTGGAGATCGACCGCATGTCGTACGTATTCGTCGAGTGGGTCCATCAGACGGGCAAGCTGCTCAGCGGAGGCTAGTTGTCCGAGACTACGGTCACGGCGATCGTTCTGCGCCGGACTGACCTGGGTGAGAGCGACAGGCTCCTGACGCTCCTCACGCGCGAGCTCGGTAAGGTTGACGCGGTCGCAAAGGGCGCGCGCAAAGGCGGGTCGCGCCTTGCAGGCATAAGCGAGCCGTTGATGTTTGCCGAACTGCATCTAGCACGCACGCGCTCGCGCCACTATGTCACACAGGCCCAGCCGATGAGCTCTCTGCCTGCCTTGAGGCAGAGCTACGAGCGCCTGCTCTGCGGCCTTGCAATGACGGAGCTCGTTGCGCTGCATCTGCCTTACGAGTCGGAGCAGCCGGAGGTCTTCGACGTCCTCACAGCGGCGCTTGCCGCGCTCGGCGGCGATTGCGACCCTGCCGTCCCGCTCGTCTGGTTCGGCTCGCGCATGCTCAAGCTTGAGGGGCAGATGCCGGACTGGCGCATCTGCGCCGCTACGGGGGTCCCGTTGAAGACGACTCCGGTCTGGTACTCGTCGGCGGCGGGCGGAGCGGTGAGCGAAGCCGCCGCACACGGGTTTGCCGACGCCCGGCTAGCCTCGGCAGTAGCGCTCATCGCGATCGCCAAGTCCGCGGAGCTGGAGCGGCCGCCCGCCGCGATCAAGCGCGCACCCGAGTGTTGCGAGGTCCTGTTCCGGTTCTGGCAGGGCGTTGCCGAGTCTCCACTGCCCGCCTGGGGGGCCGCCGTCCAGACGCTCAAGGGCGACGGCGAGTAAACTCGTCTCAAGATGAGACCGACCAGTATCGCTTTGGTCCTGTTGGCCGCGCTCGGCGCGTTCGGCTGCTCGAAAGGGAAGTTCTCTTCAGGGACCGCTAAGCCCGAGCCGGGCGTTTTCCGCTACCCGATCGTCACGAGCCCGACTTCGCTCGATCCCGGCGTTGTGCAAGACGGCGACACCTTGGACGTGATCCAACAGATCTACGAGGGCTTGGTCACATGGAGCCCCGAGAACACGGTCGTCGGCGCCCTGGCAGAGACTTGGGACGTACAGGACGGCGGCCGCACCTATGTCTTCCATCTGCGTCACGGCGTGATGTTCCACAGCGGGCGTGAGTGCAAGGCGCAGGACGTGAAGTGGTCCATCGAGCGCAACACGGTTAACGGCCTGCAAAGCGAGACCGTCGATGCCTACCTCAGCGACGTCGTCGGGCTGAGCGCGGTAGTGGCAAAGCAAAAAGCTAAGAAGCTGGATGACCCGCCCGAGATCATCGACATCCCTGGGATCAAAGTCATCGACGACTACACGCTTGAAATAGACCTCTCCAAACCGACGCCCTACTTCCTCGGGAAGCTGACCTACCTCGTCTCAGCGCCGATGGACAAGGACTTCGCCCCCCTTGGAAAGGAGATGACGAGCGTAGACCAGATGGTCGGCACAGGCCCGTTCAAGATCCAGCGCTACGACCGCGACCAGCTCATCGTCCTCACCGCGTTCGACGGCTACCACGGCGGAAGGCCCAAACTGGACAGAATCGAGAGACCAGTGGTGCAAGACCCTGCCACACGCCTGTTGAAGTACAAGAGCGGCGAGGTTGACATGGTGATGCTGGAAAGGCAGGACATCAAGGGCCTGAAAGGCACGGAATACGAGGCGCAGCTTAACTACTACCAGCGCCCTTCAATCTGGTATCTGGGAATGAACCAGAACATGTTGCCTCAGTTCAAAGACAAGCGAGTGAGGCAGGCGATCGCTATGGCCGTCAACAAGGAGCGCATCGTCAACGAAGTGCTCAGCGCGCAGAACACGATCGCGAACGGGATCATCCCTCCGGGTGTTCCCGGTTACCGCCCCAACGCGCCCTCATTGAAGTTCGACCCCGACAAAGCGCGCACGCTCTTGGTCGCGGCTGGGTATCCAGGCGGCAAAGGTTTTCCTGAGCTGACGATGACCTATCGCGAAGGTCGGCCGGACATCGAGCTAGCGGCGGCAGCGGTCGCCTCGGACCTCAAGCAGTACCTCGGCATCACTGTGCACCTTCAGACGATGGAGTGGCGCGCCTACCTCGACAAGTACAACAAGCACCAGCAGACCTTCTTCCACATGCGCTGGGCGGCCGACTACCTCGATCCGGAGAACTTCATCAGCCACATGCTTGCGTCCTACGGGCCAGAGAACAAGGTCGACTACCACAACGCGAAGTTCGATGCGCTGTGCAGCCAGGCGGACTCAATCCTGGACATGGCGCAGCGCGTGCCGCTCTATCAACGGGCCGAAGACATCGTGCTGGACGACGCCGTGTGGGTCCCCGTCTACTTCCAGCGCGACGCCGAGCTCCAAAGGCCGTGGGTCAAGAACATGCGCGAGTCGCTCTTCGGCCACCTTCCGCACACGACGACCGAGATCGTCCCGTGAAAAGATGAAGACGTCGACCGTGCTCGCTGCCGACTTTGCAAGGACAAAGGACGGATGGAGGTCCAACGGCGGGGCAGGACGCGCGCACCCGGACCGCGCACGGCCGTTTTCTCTTAGCGTCGACGTGCCTGTGGCTGCCGGACGGCTCGAGAGCGTCGCGATCGTCGGTGTACTGGCGGTCCACGCCACGCCTGACGTGGAGCCGTCGGGCGTTGTCGGCGCGCGGGCGCTCTTTTATTCGGATGGGCGACAAGTTCATTCGCAAGACCTGGTTCAAGGCTTGCACTACGGCGACGCCAGCTCGAGCGCTGACGTCTATCGCCTGAACGGCGACGAGACCTCTCTTGAGACGGTCGGCCGCAGGGTCCTCGATGGGTGCCAGTACAGGGTCGACAAGCTGTCCCTCGGCGTGCCCAGCGGCGTCACAGCAGACCGGATGGTGCTGCAGGACCTCGGAACGCCCGCGAGCTTCGTAGTGTTCGACGTCCTCTTCGAGTTCGAGGACGCGGGTGTCTGCCCGTTCAGGGGCCGAGATGGGAACGTCGCGCTCGGCGACATCGGTGCCGTGCTCAGGCTCCGCGACAGTGCTAGCTTCGACCGCGCGATCAAGCAGTTCCAAAGCGGCATCATGAGCTGCGGTCGCGACATGGACGAGGCGCGCGGGCTCGCGCTGACCTTCATCGGTTCTGTGGTCGGCGCCCTCCTGGAGCTCGACGCCCAAAGATCGCTGCACAAAGAGCTCTTGGAAGCGGCGCGTGAGCTTGAGGCACTCCGCGAGCCGGGAGACGTGGCGGCGGCGGCCGTGCGGCGGATCCTGCGCCTGACCGCGAGACAGATGCCGCAAGCGGGGCACGGTGACGTTTCCGTGAAGAGGGCCCTGGAGATCCTCTCACGAAGTTTTGCGGGGGGCGTCGACGCAGACGCGATCGCGCAAGAACTGAACCTGAGCACCTCGCACTTCCGCCACCTCTTCCGGGAGGCGACGAGGCTACCGTTCCAGAAGTACCTGGTTGCGCTCAGGCTCGAAAAGGCCCGAGAGCTGCTCCTCCAGACTCAAATGCCAGTCACGGACGTGGCAGGCACGGTCGGCTTCCAGAGCACCGCGCACTTTAGCCGGGCCTTCTCCAAGCGTTTTGGGGCCTCGCCATCCGCCCTAAGGCAATCCCGGCGATAGAACGGGCATTGGTCTTTGGGCGTCTAATGGAATGAGCCTATTAAGCCGACATCGTCGGTAGGCATAGGCCAAAACGACTTACGGATACGTCGCCTGCGGCGCAGCTAATTGACCTGGCGCCGAAGGTGCCCAAAAGCACGGTGGAAGAAAAAACTGGCGTGGCAAGGGTGGGGCTCACAGGGGTGCACAGACGCACCGGTGTGTGGTGACCCGGTATCCGCCGAGTTGGCCTATCTAGCTTTTCTAGTAAAAGAACGAGAACAGCACAGACGAACAAGCCCCGGAGCACATTGCTTCCGGGGCTCGTCTGTTCTTGGATAGATCAGAAGTGGAAACCGACGGCCAGCTCGAGCATCCACGGCACGATGTCGCCGCTGTCGAGGTTGCCGAGGGGAACGAGCGCGCCAGCGCGAAAGTCGATCATCCGAGTGTCCCTCGGCCGTGAAACGTAGTACACGCCTGGAGCTCCGAAGAAGCCGCCGTTGACTAGCCCGACCCTGGCTACGAACGCGAGTCCGCGCGGCTGCCTGCCCTGGTAGAAGTCTCCCTCGACTGCAAGCCCGATCTGCGTACTGTTGTTGTTCCCTGGGCGGTCGATCACCACTGGAGCGAACCCAAAGCCCCAGGTGTAGTTCCTTCCGGACTCCCACGGCGTTTCATACATGAGCGACGTGCCGAGCCAGATGGTGCCTTTCAGCTTGTCTTGAGCAAAGCTTGAAACGCAAAGCGCCGAGAACAGTAGGACGGTCAAGAATCTCATTTGTGTCTCCTGATAGGACAGGAACCAGTCCTGCCGTTAAGGTTTTGGACGTAAACCCTCTTGAAAGGGGTTCCAAATGAGAGGTCCTTTGGGCGGTTTAGCGCTTTGATTTCGCCTTTTCAGGCTCAAAAACAAACACCCCGCCCCGAAAGTCCACCGAGACCTGAGCTCCATCGCGGACCTCCCCCTGCAGCATCAATCTTGCGAGCGGGTTCATCAGTTCCTTCTGGATCGCCCTCTTGAGCGGGCGTGCGCCGAACACAGGGTCGAAACCTATCGTGGCGATCTCCGTCAGCGCGGCGTCCGTCAGCTTCAGCGCAATGCGCCGCTCCTCTAGGCGCTCCGTCAGCTTCTTCACCTGGATCGCGACGATCTTCTTGATCTGCGATGCGCCGAGCGAGCGGAACACAACGATGTCGTCGAGGCGATTGATGAACTCCGGACGAAAGAACTCGTGTACGACCTCTATCACGCGGGTCCTCGTCTCCTCAAATGCCTGGTCCGAGAGAGCACCCTCTGCGTAGTACTGCGAACCAAGGTTGCTGGTCATGATGACGAGCGAATTGCGGAAGTCCACCGTGCGGCCGTGCCCGTCGGTAAGCCGTCCGTCATCGAGCAGCTGCAACAGCACGTTCATCACTTCGGGGTGCGCCTTTTCGACCTCGTCCAGCAGCACGACGGCGTACGGGCGCCGCCGCACCGACTCGGTCAGCTGGCCCCCCTCTTCATAGCCGACGTACCCAGGCGGAGCGCCGATCAACCGCGAGACCGTGTGCTTCTCGCCGTACTCGCTCATGTCGATCCTCACCATCGCGCGCTCATCGCT
Source organism: uncultured Chthonomonadaceae bacterium (assembly GCA_946479035.1). The sequence goes on from CAMLDW010000004.1 coordinate 91,975, forward strand.
GAACATGTACTCCGCCAGCGCCTTGGCCGTCTCAGTCTTTCCGACCCCCGTCGGCCCGAGGAAAAGGAACGATCCGATAGGTCTGTTCGGGTCGGACAGCCCCGAACGTGAACGGCGGATTGCGTCAGCCAGCAGCTCGAGCACGTCGTCCTGCCCGACGACGCGCTCCTTGAGCCGCTCCTCGAGCTTCAGCAGCTTCTCCATCTCGCCTTGCAAGAGCTTGCTGACTGGCACGCCGGTCCACTTGCTGACTACCTCGGCGATGTCCTCTTCCGTGACCTCCTCTTTGAGGATGCTCGCGTCGGTCTGCATCTGACTGAGCTTGCCCTCTTCAGCCTTTAGCTCCTTTTCGATCCTTGGGATCTTGCCGTGCTGGATCTCTGCGGCGCGGGTCCAGTCCAAGTCGCGCTCGGCCTGCTGAAGCTCGGTGCGAAGCTCGTCGAGCTGCTGCTTGAGCGCCCTCAGGTGCTCGATCTTTCCCTTCTCGTTCTGCCAGCGCGCGCGCATCGCGTTCGCCTGCTCGCTCAGCTCGGCGAGCTTGCGCTCGGCGTCCTTCAGCCTCTCCTTGCTGGCCTCGTCGCTCTCCTTCTTTAGCGCCTCGCGGTCGATCTCTAGCTGCCGGATCTGACGCTCGACCTCGTCGAGCTCCTGAGGGACGCTGTCGATCTCGATCTTGAGCTTGCTTGCCGCCTCGTCGATCAGGTCGATCGCCTTGTCCGGCAAGAACCTGTCCGTGATATAGCGGTGGCTGAGCGTCGCGGCGGCCACGATCGCAGAGTCCGTGATCCGCACGCCGTGGTGGATCTCGTACCGCTCCTTCAGCCCGCGCAGGATGCTGATCGTCTCCTCCACGCTCGGCTCTCCCACGTACACGGTCTGGAACCGGCGCTCGAGCGCCTTGTCCTTTTCGATGTTCTGGCGGTACTCGTTGAGCGTCGTCGCCCCGATGCAGCGCAGCTCGCCCCTGGCGAGCATCGGTTTGAGCATGTTCGCCGCGTCCATTGAGCCCTCGGCCTTGCCTGCGCCGACGAGCGTGTGCATCTCGTCGATGAACAGCACGATCTGGCCCTCCGCCCGCTTGATCTCGTCCAGCACGGCCTTGAGCCGCTCCTCGAACTCGCCGCGGTACTTCGCGCCGGCGACGAGCGCGCCCATGTCGAGCGTGATGACCGACTTGTTGCGCAGCCCTTCCGGCACGTCTCCTGCTATGATCCGCTGCGCCAACCCCTCGACCACCGCCGTCTTGCCGACCCCAGGTTCACCGATCAGGACCGGGTTGTTCTTCGTCCGACGGCTGAGCACCTGCACGACCCTACGGATCTCCTCGTCGCGGCCGATGACCGGGTCGAGCTTTCCGCTCCGCGCCCGCGCCGTGAGGTCGATCCCGTACTTCTCGAGCGCGCGGTAGTTCGACTCCGCGTTCGGGTCGGAGACCTTTCGGCCCGCCCGTATCTCCTCGATCGCCGCGTCCAGGCTTTCTTTGGAAACGCCGCTGGACCGCAGCGCCTTGCCTGTCGCGCCGGCGTCGTCCACCATGGCGAGCAGCAGGTGCTCGGTCGACACGTATTCGTCGCCGAGCCGGTCTGCCTCGCGGAAGGCCGCGTTGAAGGCGTTCTGGAGCCTCGTACCGATGCTCGACCCGTGCTGTGCAGCGCCAGAGACCTTGGGCCCCCGCTTCAGCTCCTTGGCTAGCTGATCCTCCAGCGCCTTAGGCTGGACGTCCAGCTTTTGAAGCAGCGAGGGTGCAACCCCGCCCTCTTGCCGCAGCATTGCGAGCAGCAGGTGCTCTGGCTCTAGCGCCTGCTGCTCGAACTCCGCCGCCAGGTTCTGGGCTTCCTGCAGCGCCTCCTGTGCCTTGACCGTCAGCTTGTCGAACCTCATATTCCCAATTAATCCTCGCTCAGCCGGGCGGGTTTCTCAAATCCACAATGACAGCCATTCTGTGCAGGAATCCCCAGGGGGGGCCATTTTTTGGCCGTTTTTTCTGTCATGCGAGGGCTCTGACGAGTCGGATGAGGCGGGCAGCGGCAGGGTCGAGGTCGTCAAAGTCCTTGTGGATGTGCGGGGTTGGAAGAGTGACGGCCCGTTCCACAAACCCCTGTGTCTCCAGCCAGCCTTTTGTGGCGGGCAGGTCGCCGAAGACGTGCAGGAAGTTGTGCTCGTCGAGGACCACACGGATGGCTGGGGAGACGGTCCCGAGGGTGAAGCTGTGGCGGGGGTCGGACTCAAGGAACTCTTCGGTAGCCTCTACCAGGCCGTCCACCTGACTCTGGTTCAGGGGGCCGGTCAGGATCTCCAAGTCTCCCTCCGCCCTCCTCTCCTCATAGGCGCACGCGTATGGGCCAGGATGGCGGAACACGATCTGGCGCAGCAGGCAGCCCCATCCCTTCGGAGCAGTGACGACGAGGCGGTCCGAACCACCGCTGGACTGCACCTCGAAGGTACGGCCGAAACTGAGGGGGGCCAGCCCGCCTCCTTCCATTGGAACGAACACCTTGCTTCGCGCCATGCGCCCCCGATGTTACTTGCCGATGCAGAAGTCGTGGAACATCCGCTCGATGACGTCCGGTGCGGCGGTCTCGCCCGTGATCTCGCCAAGGGCGCGGACCGTGCCCTGGAGGTCGACGGCGGCTAGGTCGTCCGGCACAGGGCTGCCCAGGGTCTCGCAGGCACGCCTGAGGGCCCCCTTCGCCTCGCGGAGCGAGCGCGCGTGGCGCGAGTTGATCAGGCCCGGGCGGTCGCACTCGCTCGCCAAGAGCCCTTGCACCGAGTCGATCAGGCGCGCGAGCCCCTCACGGGTCTTGGTTGAGACGGGTAGGCCCAATTCGGGGCGGGGGGCGAGGTCGCACTTGTTCGCGGCGACGAGTCCGGGGCGAGAGAGGGAACAAAACCGCGCCTGGTCCTCGGGCTGCCAGCCCACCGCGGCGTCGTACAAATAGATCACGAGGTCTGCGTTCTCCGTCGCGGCCCTTGAGCGCTCGACGCCGAGCGACTCGACAGGGTCGCTCGTTTCTCGTAGACCTGCCGTATCGATCAGGGTGACGAGCAGGCCGCCGAGCGAGAGGGACTCCTCGACCGTGTCGCGCGTCGTGCCGGGCACGTCGGTCACGATCGCCCGGTCCGCGCTGAGTAGGGCGTTCAAGAGGGAAGACTTCCCGGCGTTCGGCAGGCCGACGATGGCGACGGAAGCGCCCTCGCGCAAGACCCGGCTAGCGTGCTCGGTCGCCAAGAGCTGGTCGATCCTGGAACCCACCGAGAGGCACAGGCGCACGGCGGCGCCGCGGTCGAGCTCGCCGGTCTCTTCGCTGAAGTCGGTGGCCGCCTCGACCATAGCGAGGATCCCGACGGCCTCGTCACGGAGCGCTCGCACCTGGTCGCGGAGCGCCCCCTCGCGCAGCAGGTTGGCCTGACGGAGCAGCCTGGTCGACGACATCGTCGGAGACCTGGAGGATGAGGAGCTACGGGAACTGGTCGACGAGAGCGGGGACACTGCGGCGGACCCGCTTTCTCCCGATGCCATTCGCGCAGAGCTCGCCAAGGTCCGAGACTTT
>CAMLDW010000005.1 GCA_946479035.1 uncultured Chthonomonadaceae bacterium
TGCGCCAAACTGGGCCGAAGCCCTGAACCCCGGGGCGGTCAGAAACGTTGGACTAAGGAAGGGCAACTAGCACGATGGTGATCGGCGGCGTCAATCGGATCGGCCCCATGCTCAAATGGGGCTTTTCGGGCCTGTTCGCGGGCGTGGTCGCAGGCGCGGCGACGTACGTCTACCGCGCACCCGGCTTTCCCGACCACCCGAGCGCAGACGCGGCCAAGTTCGGCGGGGCCGTGGGCGGCGCGTTCGGGCTGATCGGCGGCCTGCTCGTCGTGTTCATGATGATCCTCTTCGACCGCATGCGCTACGACATCCAAAAGCGCAGCGCGGCGGAGCGAAAGGACCCGACCGTCGTACCGCAGCTCTACCAGGACGTGTCCGACGGCTATGTGACCGACGCGTGGCACGCGATCGGGCTGCTCGCCGACTACAGCGACGGCGAGATTACCCGCACGATGCTCGAGTGCCTGGAGTCGCGCCTGCAGAACCTGGACATCTACTCGGCCGACACGGGCGCGCTCGTGCGCCACGCCGTGAAGTCCATCATCCGCACCAAGAGCATGGATAGCTTCGAGGCGCTCAAGCCCTACGCGCGCGACTTCGAGTCAAAGCTCGGCGTCGAGGTGCGGCGGCTCAAGCGGGACTTGAAGGAGCTCAACCGGATGCCCTCCGCTGACCGGCGCTCGTAGGGTCTTACTTCGCTTCGGCGGCAGCTTGTGAAAGCTGGCCGAGCACGTCCGCCGTCTCCTCGATCCCGATGCAGGCGTCGGTGATGCTCTGGCCGTAGGTCTTCGCAGCGTCCTGCCGCCCTGCGACGAGGTTGCTCTCCAGCATCACGCCGAAGACGTGCGGCGAGCCGCCGGAGACCTGGCACGCGACGTCGTGCGCGACCTTCGCCTGGCGCGTGTGGTCCTTTTCGCTGTTGCCGTGGCTGCAGTCCACCATCAGCCGCGAGGGAAGACCCGCTTTCTGAAGCAGAGTGGCCGCCTCAAGCACGTGCGCACCATCGAAGTTCGGCCCGCTCTTGGCGCCGCCGCGCAGGATGACGTGGGTGTGTTCGTTGCCGGTGGACTGGCTGATCGCCGCCACGCCCTGCTTGGTCACCGAAGGGAACCAGTGCGGCTGCGCCGCAGCGATGAGCGCGTCCACGGCGGGCTGCACGCTACCGTCGGTCGCGTTCTTGAAGCCTACGGGCATCGAGAGTCCGCTGGCGAGCTGGCGATGGATCTGGCTCTCGGTCGTGCGCGCGCCGATCGCGCCCCAGGCGACGAGGTCCGCGATGTGCTGCGGCACGGTCGTGTCGAGGAACTCACAGCCGACCGGCAGGCCCGCCTCATTGATCTGCAGCAGCAGGCGCCGCGCGACGCGAAGGCCCTTGTTGACGTGAAACGACTCGTCGAGGTCGGGGTCGTTGATCAGCCCCTTCCAACCGACGCGGGTGCGCGGCTTTTCGAAGTAGGCGCGCATGACCACGACCAGGCTCTCTTGGTGCTCGTCGGCGATCTGCTTGAGCCGCTGCGCGTAGTCGAGCGCGGCGGCGGGGTCGTGGATCGAGCACGGCCCGACGACGCACACCAGTTTCTTGCTCTGCCCGGTGAGCGCCTGCACGACCTCGTCGCGGCCGCGCACGACGGACTGCAGCGCCAGCTCGGAGGCCGGTATTTCCTCCAGCAGGATCGCGGGCGGCACGAGGGGCCGGACCTCGCGGATGCGCAGATCGTCGGTTCGGTGGGTCACTTGAACCTATTTCAGCACATCTCGGGCCAGAGCGCCTGAGCCCCCTCTCCCTTCCAGGGGAGTGGGGGCGGGGGTGAGGGGCACTTGTCGCGGTGCGATAATTGAGCCGTGCCTATCGAGAGCCGCAAGTACTCCAACGGCGAGGTCACGATCCTCTGGCGGCCGAAGCTGTGCGTGCACTGCGGCAACTGCGCGCGGGGTCTGCCTCGGGTGTTCCGGCCGGGCCAGAGACCGTGGGTGAGGCTGGAAAACGCGACCTCCCAAGAGATCGTGGAGCAGGTCGCCCAGTGCCCGAGCAGGGCGCTAAGCATCGTAGAGGACTAGGTGTTGTTCGCGGCCCCGGTGCCGGCGGCGGCCATTGCGCGGCGCGAGGCGACGTGCGCAGTGGGCCAGTCGGGCACGGCGCACTCGACCGTATATGCGTCGAGCCGCACCCACTCCAAGAGCTGGCACGCGACGTCGCACTCCTCCGAGCGATTGAACTCGATCTTGACCGTCACCGGCGTCTCCGGCGCCCAGGTGCGCGCGCCAGAGACGTTCGCCACCGCCTCCTTCGCTGCCTGCTCGATCCTAGGGCCAGTCTCTGAAGGGTGCAGGAGCCGGCCCATGTAGCGGCCGATCCCCTGCTTGGTCACGGCCGTGCGCACCCACGGCATCAGCGCGGCGGCCTCGTCGCAACCGGCCTGGTCGCTGCTCACCATCACGAGCGGTATGCCGATCACCCCCGCGGCGGCGGCGCTCATCGCGATCTCGCCCGCCGGCATTCCGTTGATCCAGTACCGGTGCACGTTGCCGCTGATCGTGTGCTCCATCACGCCCATCGCCGTGCCCGCCATCGCGTGGTAGCCCACGAGCATCGCGCAGTCGAACCCGCCGTCCACGCCCTCCATCATCCCGAGCGCCCCGCTGCCGGAGCCGGAAAGCAGCTCCGTGTTCGGCTCGAGCTCTTCGACCAAAAGGTTTTTTCCGCCACCGTGGCTGTCCTTGACGAACACGCGCTCAGCGCCGGCGCCGCGAGCGCCGCGAACGGCGGCATTGACGTCGTGGGTCATCATGCGCCGCGCGTGCGGCCAGTCATAGTGGTTGGAGCTCGGCGCGCCAGCCTGACCCCAGGTCACTGTGCCGGTCGTGCCCTCGATGTCGGCAGAGATGTACACGCGCATGCACGCGAGTGTACTGTGGGGGGCCTAAGTTCCGGGCCCGTCATCGTCGGCTGCGTCGAAGGCCCGCGGCCACGGAGCCTAGGTGCGCGTCAGAGGTCGCTGTTCTCTTGCTCGAACTTGCCCTTCTTTTCCGAGATGTCTTTGGCCTGGTCCTTCGTTCGCATTCCGGCCTGGAAGGCGTTCTTGCCCTCCGTGGTTGCGTTGTCGATGGTGCCGCAGCCGGCCAAGCCGAGCAGCATGCAGGCGAGCGCGACGAGAAGTGCGGACTTTGCCATGGGGTTCCTCCGGGGCTCTAACGGACTTGTTCCACGTTCTGTGGCAGGAGCTGGAACCTCTCGATCCGCCACTCGTTCAGGGCTAGGCTGCGCCGGGCGGCGGTGAGGTCGAGCCGAACCGTCCCCCTCTCAAACCTCACAAGGCACTCGAGGTCTACGAACTGCCAGACCTCGTCGCCGCGCTCGCCCACGCTCGAGCGCAGGACCTTGAACCCGCCGTTCTCCCCGTACGGCCCGAGCCGGTCCATCTCCGCATCGAACTTCTCCCTCGATAGCTCTTTCTTGAGCGTCAGAGTGGCCAAGAACTGAAGGGAGCCATAGTCGCGCTTTTGCAGGATCGGCACCACGTCGCTCTCGGCAAAGTGAAGTGCGGAGGCGCGGATCGCTCCGTGCGCGTGGAAGTAGACGAAAAGCATCCCCGCGAGTGGCAGGCCCAGGAAAAAGAGCAAGATGGCGGTGACGGCCAGGCGCCTTCTCAGCACGGCCCATTATGCGTCTACTTGGGCCCGACGATCTGCCACAGGATCGACTGGAAGAACCAGAACGCGACGGCGAGAACGAGCTTGACGAGCAAGGCGCGCCAGCCCGCTAGCCTGACGACGGGAGCCTTGAAGAGCAAGTAGGTGCCGAACACCTGCGCTCCCACCATCCCCACGTTGTTCACGGGCCTGAACGGCAGCTGCGGCAGGATGAATACGGCACCGGTGGCGAGCTTGGTCGCATACACGATCTCGACCCAGCAGAGCAGCAGGCCGAGCACGGCGACGACCGTCATTGCGCGCTCCGCGAGCCTCTTCCACGGGCTCGCCAGCCACAAGGCGGCAAAGAAGAACACGAGGCCGTCCAGACCGATTGCGAGCCGGTGGATCTGTGGCACCCAGGGCGAATCGAAGTAGTACGACGTGCCGGACTGCAAGAGCCCGAGCGCTTCCTGCGTCTGGATCTCGAGCGCGATCAAGATCGTGCTTGCGAACGCGACGATCCAGTCCGCAGCGCCAGGGCCGCGGTAGCTCGCGCGCTTTCCTGCGACGCTCACCGCGCCTCCGCGGGCATCGCCGCCGGCCGCTCGACCGGCTCGATCTCGACGTACTTGCCGTGGAACGGCGCGGCGTGAGCGGCGTGGAACACCTGAAGGACGTGCCGCGCCAGCTTGCCACTCGCCCTTGGCTCGCGCCGCTCCCTGACGGCCTGCACTAGGTCGCGCACCCCTAGCCCGCGCGAGTTATCCGCAAAGGGGTGCGTCAGGGCTGCCTCCGACCACTCCTTCTGGCCTTTGGTCCGAATGAAGACCGGCCCGCCAAACCCGTTCGGGTCCGGTACGCGCATCGTGCCTTCAGAGCCGTACACCTCGATGTGCGGCAGGGTGTGGAACTGGACGTCGAAGCTTGTCGTAAGCTGCCCGACCGCACCGCTCGCGAACTCCAACACCGTGACCAGATGCGTCGGGACGTCGACCGGGATCGTTTGGCCCCGCTTCGGTTCGCTGCTGATCGTGCGCGTGGGGAAGGACCTCTTGGCCGCTCCTGAAACGCGCTTGACCGCCCCGAACAGCGTGACCAGGGCGGAGACGTAGTAGGGCCCCATGTCGAATAGCGGCCCGCCGCCCTTTTGGTAGTAGAACGCTGGGTCCGGGTGCCACCCCTCGTGGCCGGGGCACATCATGAACGCCTGCGCGGAGAGCGGCTCACCGATCGCGCCCTTGTCGATGAGCGCTCTACAGGTCTGAATCCCCGCGCCGAGCACGGTGTCGGGGGCACAGCCCACCATCAACCTTTTGGTGGAAGCGGTCTCGAGCAGGTCGTCCGCCTCGCTCACGTCGATCGCAAGCGGCTTTTCGTTGTAGACGTGCTTTCCGGCGAGCAGCGCCCTCTTGGCGATCTCGTAGTGTGATCCGGGCGTCGTCAAGTTGAGCACGACTCCCACTCCTGGGTCGGTGAGGACGCCTTCGAGGTCGCTGGCCTTTGCGACCCCGTACTCGTCCGCCCTCGACCGAGCGCGCGCGAGATCCAGGTCGGCGACGGCGGCGACCCGCGTCTCGGGGAAGCCGCCCAAGCTCTTGAGATAGATCGGCGCGATGTTGCCGCAGCCGACCACGCCGACGCCCATCGCTTCCATCCGAAGGATTCTGGCCCAACCCTGTTTGAACTCGCGGGCCTGGCCTGAACCCGGGCGAGACCGGCCCTCATAATTGTAAGGTTGGCCAGTCTGTACCAGATTCTCGGCGTCAAGCCGCGAGCGTCGCTCGAGGAGGTGCGCAAGGCGTACCGCAAGCTGGCGCGCGAGTACCACCCGGACATCAACCCGAACCCGGTCGCGCACGAGCGGATGGCGCAGATCAACGCCGCGTTCGAAGTCCTCGGCGACCCGGTCCTCCGATCCGAGTACGACTCGCGCTTCGGCCGCTCGACTCTGGACGAGCCTGGCGCGAACGACGCGGTCCACACGCCCGAGGCGGTCGTCGCCACGCTGCTCTACCGCCACCGCACACACAGGACTCCGGTCTATGGGGCGAGCTTCACGCCGTCCAAAGGGACGCTCGTCACGAGCAGCTTCGACAACGAGCTGGTCTGGTGGAGCCCGGACCTGAGCGGCCCGGAAAGCCGCCTAAGGCTAGAGGGCGGGGCGGTCAACTCGCTGAGGGCCGTGGACGAGGACACCGTAGTCGCGGCGGGAAGCAGCGAGCTGGCGATGTCGTGCTGGGTGGTCCGCAGCGGCCGGGTCGCCTCCTGGCGGCAGACGCCAAGGGCGTGGGTGACGACCATGGTGCCTTCACCAAACGGTGGGTACATCGCAGTCGGGTCCGTGGACAACGTGCTGCGCGTCGTCACAGCCGAGCACGGCAGCACCGTCTTTAGTGACGGCGCGCACTCGCAGTCGGTAACGGCCGTCGGTTGGTCGGCGGACTCAAAGACGGTAGCCAGCGGTTCTGCCGACGCGACGGTCAAGCTCTGGGACGTCCGCAAGGCAGCACCATTTCTGACGTTGAACGAGGTCCGGTCAGCGGTCACCTCGGTGGCGTTCAGCCCCAACGGGCGCTGGCTCGCGGTCGCGGCGGTCGACCTGTCCGTGCGCGTGTTCGACGCCCACAGCGGCAAGCTGAAACAGAAGTTCTTCGGCCACACCAAGCCGGTGGAGGCGATGGCGTTCCACCCTCACAACTGGCTGCTCGCTAGCGCGGGCCGGGACGGCACGATCGGGCTTTGGAGCATCCAGACGGGGGTCGGGCACGGGCAGATCATGGCGTCGCACCAGCCGGTCTCGTGCGTCGCGTTCGACCCTCGCGGCGAGTACATGGCTGCGGGCGGGCTGGACAAGACTCTGCGGATATGGGCGCTCAGGCTGCCCGGCTAGTTGGGCGTGACCCACTCAGAGAGCATCGAGGCCGTCGCACGAAAGTTGCCCGAGGTGTGCACGTCGATGATCTGGCGCTGGAGCAGGGGGACGATCTCGGCCATCCGCTCGACCGTGTCCGTGGTCTCGAGCAGCCGCTGCTTGTCCAGGTTCTCGATCTTGAGCAGGTTCGCGACGACGAACGAGAGCGCGGTCGGCTCGTTGGGAAGGCTGATCTGCTGGATCTTGAAGTCGTAGTGCCGCAGCTCGACCCTGATGTACTCCTCTACGCACTCCTTCAACCTAAAGGTCAGCGCGTCGACCCGCGGAGTGTCTTCGACTTCCAGCTCGATCAGCGGTTCGACCATCCCCACCAGGAACGGTCGCGACTCGTCCATCTTGCGGACGCGGAAGCGGCGCTGGCCGTGCACCCGGACATCCATCGTCCCGTTCTCGAAAGTCTCGACCTGCGCGATGCGGACCGCCGTGCCGACGAGGTAGGGGTCGCCCGGGTCCTCCGGCTCTCCTGCGCGGCGCAGCACGATGCCGAACCCGAGGTCGTTCTGCACGCAGTACTGCACTAGCTGCTGGTCGCGCGGCTCGAACACGTGGATTTGGAGCTGCGCGTAGGGGAAAAGCACCGTGTTGAGGGGGAAGAGCGGCATCTCTTCCAGCGCGTCCGCCATGCCCGCATTATAGACGGGCCAGGCTCAAACCGGCGTGGTACGGCCCTCTGATGTGCCCAATTGCAAGGGCCCGATGGAACACCGCAAAGGTATCCTGGGGACTCCTTTTTGTAGATGCGGCCGAGGCCGCTTGGTGGACTTACGGATGACTTCGAAGCAGAGTGGCGATCCCAACGAGTTCATGAAAGGGGAGCTTGCAAAGCTCCAAAGGCTGGTCGAAGAGCTCCAAAGCGAGAACAGCCGGCTCAGGCAGGCCGGGATCGAAGCGGAGGCTGCCTATGAGTCCAGCGCCGCCGAGTCCGCGGTCGAGGTCGCCCCGATCCAGGAAGGGGACGTCACGCTGCGCCGGCTCGTCCAGCGCATCGCGATGATTCTGCAGGCCGAAAAGATCGTGATCATGTTCTACGATCGCGAGACCGGCGACCTGGTCGGCATCCCACCGGCTTACGGAGTGGACGAGGAGAGGCTGCAGCTCTTCAAGGTCCGCGCCGCGCAAGGGATCTCCGGCCTCGTCTTCAGGGAGGGCGAGCCGCAGATCTTCCACAATGCGCCGAGCGACCCGCGCACCAAAAAGGACCTCGTCTCGCTACTGCACGTCGACAACGGCATCACGGTCCCACTCGTGATCGAGAGGCGCGACGAGGAGAACCGCGTGATCGAGCGGTCCAAGATCGGCGTCCTCCACGCCTTCAACAAGCGCCACGGGGAGGACTTCAACGACGAGGACGTGCGGCTCCTCGAGCGCATGGCGCGGAACGTCGGCTCGATCATCGCCAACCTGCAGCTCTACAAGGAAGTCGTCGAAGAGCGCGAAGAGCTTCTGCAGACCTTCGAGTCCCTCACCTCGGGGCTCATCCTGATCTCGCCGGAAAAGCGCATCAGCCAGATGAACGCCAGCGCGCGCGGCATCTTCGGCGCAGGGCCGGAGGTCATCGGCAAGCCCTACATCGACGTCGTCAAGGACGCGAACCTGGTCAAGTTCATCGAGGCGGGAGCGGAGGGCCAGGACCTACAGCCGCTCGAGCACGGGATGCACCTCGCCAACGTCGAGCGCACGATCCTCGTCCAGGGTGCGGCGGTGCAGAACGAGGAGGGCCGCTCGCTCGGCTACGTGGTCATCCTCAACGACGTCACGGAACAAAAGAACCTAGACCGGATGAAGAGCAGCTTCGTCGCGATGGCCTCGCACGAGCTTCGCACGCCGCTCACCGCGATCAAGGGGTTCGTCAGTACGCTCCTCATGGACGACGGCTTCGAGCTGGAAGAGCGCAAAGAGTTCTATCAGATCATCGACCACGAGTGCGACCGGCTCACGCGCCTGATCAACGACCTGCTCAACACGGCCAGGATCGAGGCCAACGAGAGCCTCAAGCCCAACTACACCAAGGTCAGCCTCAACGACCTCGTGGAGAAGGCGGTCGTCATCCAAAAGCAGGCCTCGGCGCGGCACAACGTCTACGCCAAGATCGAGGGAGACCTCCCCGAGGTCATCGCAGACGAGGACAAGCTCGACCAGATCCTCACCAACCTCCTCAACAACGCGATCAAGTACTCCCCGGCCGGCGGCGACGTGATCGTCCATGCCAGGGTGGACGGCGACACGGTGCTCTTCGGCGTCGAGGACCAAGGCATCGGAATCCCGCCCGACCACATCTCAAGGGTCTTCGAGAAGTTCCACCGCGTTCACAACGAGGACAACCGAAAGATCTACGGCACTGGGCTCGGGCTCTTCCTAGTCAAGCACCTGGTCGACCAGGTCCACCTTGGCGAGATCTGGGCCGAGAGCGAGGTCGGCAAGGGCTCGACCTTCTGGTTCCGCATCCCCATCCACCTGGACATGGAACGGGCCAAGGAGCTCAACAAATAGCGGCCCCCAAGGCGCTCGTATTCGATTTTGATGGCCTGATCGCCGACACAGAGACGCCCCTGTTCGAGGCTTGGTGCGAAGAGTTCCGCTTCCACGGCGCCGAGTTGGACATCAAGGAATGGATCCAGTGCGTCGGCACCGGTCCGACCGGATGGGACGTGCTCGACCACCTCGAATCGCTCTCGGGCCGCCCGCTCGACCGTGCCGCGGTGCGCGAAAAGAGCCGCATGCGCCACCACGAGGCGCTCGCCGCGCTTGTGCCGATGCCCGGCGTCGTCAGGCTGGTCTCCGAAGCCCGGTCCTTGGGGGTCGCGTGCGGGATTGCCTCGAGCTCGCCTGCCGACTGGGTCGTCGGATTCCTGGCCCAGATGGGGATCGCAGACCGCTTTGACCCGATCGTAACGTGCGACATGGTCCGTTCGCCCAAGCCTGCTCCCGACCTCTACTTGGAGGCGTGCCGGCTTTTGTCTGTCGAGCCCGGGCAGGCTGTCGCGCTCGAGGACTCGGTCCACGGCGTCGCGGCTGCAAAGACCGCGGGACTCTTCTGCGTCGCAGTGCCGAACGCGGTGACCGGGAGCTTCGACTTCAGCCGTGCCGACATGCAGGTCCCGTCGCTCGAGCAGGTAGACGTGGCAAAGCTGGGCGCTCTGCTTGCTACGGCACGTGCGCAAGCTCGCTCTTGAGCACGTTGATCGAGTCGATGTTCTCGGGGTCCACGCCGTTCAGCGCGGCAAGGTAGAGCGAAACGAAGTCTCCGTAAAGGGCAAGGGAAAGCATCTTTTCGAGCAGAGTTCCGCCGCGGGCCAGGACGTGGTGGAACTGGGCGACCCCCTTGACCAGACCCTCCGTCACCTGCGCGCGCTTCTTCATCTTTGCGCTCTCGTAGCCGTCCTCGAGCACGACCCCGACCCACTCGTGCACGCCTTGGTCGCCGGCCTTAACCCAGCCGAGGATCTCGTTGTGGCAAAGCTCGGGGAAGGCGTTGGCGAACGCCATGACTTTGGCGTTTTCGTTGATCTGCCCCTTCCACCTGTTAGCGACCGTCGCCTGCCACGCACCGAGCCCGTACAGCACCGCCAGATTCCCGTGCAGCGCCTGCGCCAGTTGCTTCGTGCCGTTCGTTTCCAGCGGCGTTCCGGCCCACTCCGCCGCGCACGAATCGAGGAGGCTAAACGCGCGGCCGAAATCCTGCGCGCCTATTAGCCCCAACTCGGAGCAGGCGTGCACGACTGGGACGAACAGGTAACCGAGCGCGGTCCGGGGCGGCTGACCGCCTGGGACCAGAACGACCGGGTCGCCGCTGGCCGCGGCTGCCTCGGCCAACCTTCCGCCCGAGGTCACCGCGATCACCCTGGCGCCCTTGGTTTTGGCGGCGGCGTAGGCCGCGAGAGTCTCCTCGGTGTTGCCGGAGTAGCTCACCGCGAACACGAGGCTGCGACGGTCGACGTACGCGGGCAGCCGGTAGTCGCGGTTGACCAGAAACGGGGACTTGCCGCCTTCTTCAAAGAGGCACTTGACGAAGTCTCCCCCCGCTGCAGACCCGCCCAGCCCCGTCAGCACGACGCACGAGGGCGGCTCACCAATTGGTGGAACCGGGCACGCCCGCGCGATCTCCAGCGCCTTTCGGCACTGGGCTGGGAACGCTTCCGTGAGCCGGAAAATGCCCGACGGGTCTAGCCGCTCTACGAACGAGCGCTCGTCGAGCGGGCGCATCGCCTACTCTTCCGCGAACGGGTCGTACTCGTCGTCGCCCGGCGCGACCGAGACCGGCTCCGGCTGGCGCGAATTGCCGCCTCCGGCGTCGTCCTTGGGCCGGTCAAGGCCCTGGACGTTGTCTGCAACGATCTCAACGACGTTCCGCTCCTGACCGTCCTGGGTCGTGTACTTGCGCTGCTGGAGGCGGCCGTCGACCGCGATGAGGCGGCCCTTCGTCAGGTACTTGGCGACGAAGTCGGCGGTCGAGCCCCATGCGGAGATATTGAAGAAGTTGGTGTGTTCCTTGTTGAACCGATCGTCCACGGCCAGGCCGAAGTTCACGACCTGCTTGCCTGTCGTGGTGTTGCGAAGCTCTGGGTCGCGCGTCAAGCGCCCGACCAACACGACTCTGTTGATGCTCACGTTATGACTCCTTTGAGTAGATCCTGTGCCGGATCACGTCGTCGCTGATGCGCATCAGGCGGCTCAGCTCCTTGGGGACCTGTGACCCGCACTCGAAGTCCATCAGCACGTAGTTGCCCTCAGTATGCCCCGCGATGGGGTACGCGAGCTTCCTTTTATCCCACTTTGCGGCCGAGGCCACCTGGCCGCCGTTCTTTTCGACGACCTCCTTGAAGTGGTCGGCGATCTTTTGGACCGCAGGGTCGGTCAACGACGGGTCGAGAATGTAAAACGCTTCGTACTTTCGATTGTCCATAGGCTCCCTCTGGGCTTGATCTGGCCCCGGTAAACCGGGGCAGAGAGCTGGCAGCAAAGCGGCAGGATACCCTGGGCTCAGGCTCAAAACCGGGACGAAAGCTCGGAACTTCGCCCGGCACAGCCGCGTAAATGCCACTGGATCAGACAGGTTTTCAGGAGCATGTTCTATGCAGACTCAAGATAAGAGACGGATCGGCTTAGGCGCCCTCGCCATGACGACGGTCGTGGCGCTCGGGCTCGTGACCTCCGCGCTGTGGCCCGTGGACGCTAGCGCGAAAGGGGACGGCGGAACCCTGACGCACTCCTTCCAGCAAGCTTCGCCACAGGAGGTCCTGGCCTGGCTGCAGAAGCAGGGGCTCGAGATCAGGTTCAACAAGGCCGATCTGCCACAGACTCACCTGACGTTCGCGTTCGATGGCGTCCAAAGGGAGCAGGTCGTCCGCGAGCTTGGGAACATGATCGGAATGACGACCCAGAAGCGGGGCGACGTCTACTCGCTCATGAAGGGCGTCGGCGGCGATAGCCCGTCCGAGTACTTGGGTTCCGAAGGCGCCAGCGGCCAAGACCGCGGCCTCTTCGAAGGCAGGGTCTGGGAGATGCCGTTCTTCGGCGGCCAGGACCAGAAGCAGGAGCTCGAAAAGGCGCAAGAGAAAGCGTTCAAGTACGAGGGGCTTCCCGGCAAGGGGTTCGCCTACGCGATGCCCGGCATGGGCCAGGACCCGCAGGCCATCGTCGACGAGGTCATGAAGGCGCTCGAAGAGGCGGGCGTGTTCCAGGGCAAGAAGTTCACGGACCAGCAGAAGCAGGCCCTGCGCGAAAAGCTCACCGCAAAGCTAACTGAGGCGCACGCCAAGATGCAGATGATGCCCTTCAAGGGTGGGATGCCCGAAGGGTTCCAGTGGAAGGAGATGCCCGGCGGCGGCAAGATGTTCATGCTCGATCCTGAGCACATGAAGGGCCTGCCGAGCGGCGAGGAGTACCAGAAGGCCATGAAGGAGGCCCAGGCAGCCATGGAAAAGGCGCTTGCGGAGATCCGCAGGAGCCAGGCCGAACAGGGACAGGGCCTGAAAGGCGATGAGCTGAGGAAGGCCATTGAGCAGTCCCAGGTCGCGCTACAAAAGGCGCTTGAGGAGCTGCGCGCCGGAGGCAAGCTCAAGATGCTCGACGAGGGCGAGCTCAAGAAGCTGCACGACGAGCACATGATGTTCGACAACGAGGCCTTCAAGAAGTCGATGGAAGAGATGCACAAGTCCTTGGGCGAGAAAATGAAGGTCCTCCGGATCAAGCTCGAGAACCTAAAGAAGTTCCTCGCCACGATCACGCCAGAGCAGAAGGCGCTTGCCGACAAGCAGGGTTACCTGAAGACGTCCGACCTCACCAAAGAGCAGCGTGAGCTGCTCGGGATCGGAGAGGGCGGCGACGTCGACATGACCTTCCAGGTCGACGACCAGAAGGTCACGATCAAGGGCAAGGATAAGGCCGAGCCCAAGAAGGGCGGCGGCGGGGTCATCACAGCCTAGAAACGGCTTTGAACTGAAGTCCGAACATCCTCCAGGAGCGCCGGAAACGGCGCTCCTCTTTCGTCACTCCAGCGACGTCCCGTTCACCTGCAGCCGGAACTGGTAGCCGAACAGGTTCGCGGCGCGGCGGCACATCACCATGCGGCTGAGGAAGATCTCGAAGTACTCCATCACCGAAGCAAAAGAGGTGTCGATCTCGAGCCTCAGGTCGATGTTCTTCTTGTCGTTGTCCATCTCGCAGCGGCTCTTCTGCACGGCGTAGTTCACGCGGTCGTGGATGTCGAACGTCTCGAGCACCGGGTTCTGCACGCGCGAGAAATGGACGTCGCTCTTGTCCGCGAGGATCACCGCGGCGGACATGTAGCTCACCGGCGTGCCTGCGAGCTCTTCGTGGTTGCCGATCGCGCCCAGGATCGGCGCGATCTCTTCGGTGGGCATCCCCATCTCGTTCAAGATGTCCAAGGCGATGATCGCCCCGCTGATCGGGTGGTCCATGCGGTTGATCACGTTGCCGATGTCGTGCAGGTAGCCGGCGATCATCCCCAGCTCGATCTCCCGCTGCGGCATCGCCAGGTTCTCCATGATGTAGCGCGTGATGCTGCTCACGATCCCGACGTGCCGGTGACCGTGCTCCGTGTAGCCCATCGCGAGCATGACCTCGTTCGCGCCGTCGATCAGCGTCTTGACCCTCGGGTTCGCCTTGACGTCCTTCAGGTAGATCAGCTTTGGCTCGGTCGCGCTCTTGTTCATCGGAACGGCCCAGTATAGGTCAGGGCTGTACGTACGGGTGGACCTGGCCTTTCTCGACGAGGTCGAGCCAAAAGGTGAGGCCGTACGGCCCGTCGTAGGCCTGGATGCGCGGCAGGGCGAACGGGTCGCGCTTCGGGTCGTTGGGCGAGGGCGCCGGGTTCGCGCCCACGAGCAGAGCGGCCTCGTGCCTGTAGGTCTTGCCGTTGTACACGAAGCTCTTCAGCAGCGCCCTGTTCTTGGGGCGGATCCCGAAAGGCAGGCAGAGCACTCGTGGATTGGCGACGCCGCGCTCGCGCAGGTAGTCCTGCATCCCCGCCATCTCCTTCATCACGCCTTCGTCGGTCAGCTTGCTGAGCTGCGGGTGGGTCATCGTGTGAGAGTCCACTTCGCAGCCCCAGTCCAGCAGCTGCTTGATCTTCTTCGGGCCATCCTTGACGAACGGCCCGTTCGCGTTGGCGTAGAACGAGCCTTTGACGGGGAAGTCGGGGTGGTCCTTGGCGAACGACTGCCAGATCGCAACCGCGCAGTCGGGGTCTAGCGTGCCGTCCGGCAGATAGTTGAACTGGTTCTCCGTCGAGTCGTCCCACGTCATCACGACGGGCGATGCGCCGGGCGCCAGGTCCATCTTGTTGTCCAGGTACTCCGTCAGTAGCACGGGCCGGAAACCCATGTCGTAGAGCCGCTTGAGGTCCTTGAGGAAGTTCGCCCTCGTCCGCACGAACGGGCTCTCCGGGTCCATCACGCGGTGGTACATCGCGATGAACACGACCCCGTCCGTGTTGCCCGGCCGGTCGCTGACGCGCGCCTTGGGCGGGGCTGGCTCCGCACTGCGGACCACCGGCGGCTGGCCGCCTGGCTCGCCCTTGTCCGGGCTAGGCTTGGGCGCGCAACCGCCGGCGACGAGGAAGGCGGCGAGCAGGGGCAGCGTCAAGGCGCGCATTGGTCGCCCTATTCTACGGCGAACCCGGCCCTGGCGTCGGAACCTTGACGGGTACATTGAGCCTCTATGCTCGATCGCGCCCTGATTCGAAAGGAGCCAGAGCTCGTGCGCGCGGGGGCACGGCGCAAGGGCGTCGGGGCGCCCGTGGACGAGTTCTTGCGCAAGGACGAGCAGTGGCGCAAGGTCAAGCACGACCTCGACGTCAAGAACGCCGAGATGAACAGGGCGAGCAAGTCGATCGGCGCGCTGATCGGCCAGGGCAAGAAAGACGAGGCGGAGGGCGCGAAGGCAGAGACTGGAAAGCTCAAGGCGGAGATCCAGGCGCTCGAACAGGAGGAGCGCCAGCTAGAAGAGGAACTCATCGCGATCGAGCTGCAGTTCCCCAACCTTCCGCACGAGTCCGTGCCTGAAGGCAACCGCCCGGAGCAGAACGTCATCGTGCGCGAGTGGGGCGAAAAGCCGACGTTCGCCGAAGGGCCGAAGGACCACGTCCACATTGCGCAGGAGCTCGGCTTGATCGACTTCGAGCGCGGCCCCAAGGTCTCCGGCTCGGGGTTCGTCGTCTACACGGGGCTCGGCGCGAAGCTCGTGCGGTCGCTCTATAGCTGGATGCTCGACCACCAGGTCTCCAAGAACGGGTACTCGGAGCTTTACCCCCCCTTCCTGGTGCACTCTGGCTCGCTGGTCGGCACCGGCAACCTGCCCAAATTCGCAGACGACCTCTACAAGACCACAGACGACCTTTGGCTGATCCCCACCGCCGAGGTTCCCGTCACCAATATGCTGCGCGACGAGATCATCGAAGGCACCGACCTTCCGATCAACTACGCCGCGTACTCGGCCTGCTTCCGCCGAGAGGCGGGCGCGGCGGGCCGCGACACGCGCGGGATCCTGCGCATGCACCAGTTCGACAAGGTCGAGATGGTCAAGTTCGTGCTGCCCGAGACCAGCTACGACGAACTGGAGCGACTGGTGAAAGACGCGGAGTCCGTGCTGCAGGCGCTCGGGCTCCACTATCGCGTTTCGTTGCTGTGCGCGGGCGACATGGGGGACAAGGGCTGCAAGTGCTACGACCTCGAGGTCTGGTCACCGGGCGAGGACAGGTACCTGGAGGTATCGTCCTGCACCAATTTCGAGGCGTACCAGGCGCGGCGCGCCAACGTTCGGTTCCGGCGCGGCCCAGGCGAGAAGCCCGAGTTCGTGCACATCCTCAACGGCTCGGGGCTCGCGGTTCCGCGGCTTTTCGTCGCCCTGATCGAGTCCAAACGGCTTGCCAACGGCGACGTGGTGCTGCCGGAGCCGCTCTGGCCGTACATGGGTGCAGAGATCATCAAGAAAGAAGCCTGAGCCGCCAGCCATGCTCCCAACCAAGCCCCCCGAGAAGAAGATGACCGCCCTCTCCGGATGGGGGCGCTACCCCAAGGCTGACCAAACGGTGGAACGGCCGGAAAAGGCCAGCCAGCTAGGCGTGTTCAACGGCACGACCTTGGCGCGCGGGCAGGGGCGCAGCTACGGGGACGCAGCGCTCAACTCGACCGGCCACCTCGTACTTACCGAGCGCCTCGACCGGTTCCTCGAGTTCGACCCGGAAAGTGGGCTCCTCAAGATCGAGGCGGGCGCGACCCTCAAGGACGTGCTCGACGCGATGG
The DNA here is from genome assembly GCA_946479035.1 of uncultured Chthonomonadaceae bacterium. The sequence goes on from CAMLDW010000005.1 coordinate 16,330, forward strand.
TGCCCAAGGGCTGGTTCGTTCCGGTCACCCCAGGCACGAAGTACTCAAGCATCGGGGGCTGCGTCGCGGCGGACGTTCACGGCAAGAACCACCACCGCGACGGCTCCTTCGGCCAGTACGTGACCTCGCTCGACATGCTCTTGGCCGACGGCGCGCGCCTCGTCTGCTCGCCGGACCAGTACCCCGACCTCTTTTGGGCGACGATCGGCGGCATGGGCCTGACCGGGATCATCGAGTCCGTTTCGTTCCGGATGGAGCCGATCGAGACCGCCTACGTCAAGGTCCGCCACCGCCGCGCCGGCAACCTGGACGTGGCGTTCAACCTGATGGAAAACGACCAGTACGACGACCGCTACAGCGTCTGCTGGATCGACTGCCTCTCGCGCGGAAGGAAGATGGGGCGCAGCGTGCTCATCACCGGCCACCACGCTGCCAAGTCGGAGGTGCCGCTCATGTCCCACGCCCCGCTTGAGATCAAGGAACGTCGCGTCAAGGACTTCAAGCGAGACTGGCCGGGGTTCATGCTCAACCGCTTCTCGCTGAGGCTCTTCAACGCGCTCTATTACTGGCGGCAGGGCCGCCGCGGCGAGTTCCGGAGCGACTACAACACGTTCTTCTACCCCCTCGACCGCTTCCACAACTGGAACCGGATGTACGGCAAGCGCGGGTTCGTGCAGTACCAGTTCGTGGTGCCGAGGGACCAGGCCAGGGAAGGCGTGCGCAAGGTCATCGACCTCATTTCGCGCTCGGGCCGCGCCTCGTTCCTTGCCGTGCTCAAGCGCATGGGGCCCGCGAGCCGGGGGATGCTGAGCTTTCCGCTGGACGGCTACACGCTCGCCTTGGATATCCCGCTCACCAACGACCTCGTCGACTTCCTCAAGAAGCTCGATGAGATCGTTCTGCAGCACAAGGGCCGCGTGTACCTTGCCAAGGACGCGCGCCTGCCGGCCGCAGCGTTCCGCCAGATGTATCCGCGGCTGGGCGAGTTCCTCAAGGCCAAGCGCGAGTACGACCCTGAGAACCGCTTCACCTCCGACCTCGCCCGCAGGCTGGAGATCGCTCCTTGACCGAGCGGCCCGTGCTGGTCCTTGGCGCGACATCCTCGATCGCCCGCGCCGTCGCGAACGAGCTCGCCAAGGAAAAGTGCAACCTCTTCTTGGCGGGGCGCGACCTGCCTGAACTGTGGCGCATCGCCAGCGACATCCAGATCAAGCACGGGGTCGAGGTCAACGTCGGCGTGTTCGACGCGGAGGACGCCAAGTCGCACCAGGCGTTCGTGGAGAACGCGGTGCGCCGCTCCGGCGGGCTCGGGGGCGCGGTCGTCGCGTTCGGCCACCTCGGCGACCAGGCCGAGACGGAGAAAGAGCCGAACCTCGCGCAGGCGACGATCGCGCGCAACTACTGCGGCGCGGTCTCGGTGCTCCTGCACCTCGCCAACCACTTCGAGGAGACGCGCACAGGGTTCATCGTCGCCATCTCGAGCGTCGCTGGCGACCGCGGCCGCTACACGAACTACGTCTACGGCTCGGCCAAGGCCGGCCTCTCGGCGTTCATGCAAGGGCTGAGGAGCCGGATGAACAAGATCGGCGTGCCGGTCCTCACCGTCAAGCCCGGGTTCGTCGACACGGCGATGACCTTCGGCAAAGAAGGCATGTTCAAGGTCGCCTCGCCGGAGCAAGTCGCCAAGCGCATCGTCCTCGCTATCAAAAAGCGCAAGGACGTCGTCTACGTGCCCGGCCTTTGGCGCTGGATCATGCTTGTCATCAAGCTCGTGCCGGAGAGCACCTTCAAGAAACTCAAGTTCTGAGTCCTCTTTGCGGGGGTTCAGATCCTGCGACCGGAGGGTACTTGTATTCCCCCCTGAAGGAGGAGCGACGGTCAAGCGAGGACGTGCCAAGATACGCACAACCGAGATGCTCGCTCCATTCCTCGCTTTTTGCCTCTCTGCCCGCGGCCCCGCAGACGTCACGGCGAACTCCCTCCTCAAGGAGATGGTCGGGTTCGACGCCCTGACGCGCACACCGGACCCGTATTACAGGACCGCGCAGGCGAGCAGCTACGACCGCGCCAGCGTCGCGCCCGACAAGGAAGGATGGTTCGCAAACGCCGATTGGGGCAAGTACATCGGTACTGAACAGCGCGACGGGCGGACCGAGTACGTCATGGCCGACCTGACCGGCCCCGGCGCGGTCGTGCGCGTGTGGTCGGCGAACCCCTCAGGCAGGATCAGGTTCTACTTCGACGACGAGCCCAAGCCGCGCATCGAGTGCAAGACGAGCGACCTGCTCACCGGCAAGTTCGGCCTGATGACGCCGCCTTTCGGCTATGCGGCGCTGCGCGGCACCGACCTCTACTTCCCGATCCCTTACTCAAAGTCGCTCAAAGTGACCGTCGACGACACTGACGACAACGGCGCGTCGCGCCTCTACTATCACGTCGACTACCGCACCTACCCGCCGGGCACCGAGGTCGAGTCGTTCGACATGACGAAGGTCTCGACCAGCCTCCTGGCCTCCGTCGCCAACCAGCTGACCCACCCGGACGAGCGGCCGCTCCCCAAGCAGACGGAGGAGCAGACCCACCGGTTCGACGTCGCGCCGCGCGACACGTGGGAGGTCGAGCTGCAGCGCGACAAGCCCGGCGCGATCACCGAGTTCGTGTTCGCGCCGTTCCACCCGAGCCTGCCCGCAGGCGCGGGCTGGACCGACCCTCGCCAGCTCCACAACCTCCTGCGCAACCTCGTGCTCAGCTTCGAGTTCGACGACAAGCAGACGGTGCTCGTGCCCGCCGCGGACTTCTTCGGATCGCCACCCGCGGGGGCGGCGTACGAGTCCTTCCCGATGTGCGTGCGCCCGAACGGCGAGATGGTCTGTCGCTTTTGGATGCCGTTCCAGCACACCGCGCGAGTCACGGTCGTCAACGCCGGCCCAATTCGCGCGTTCGGCGAGGTCAGGCTCAAGGTCAGCGACTACAAGTGGGACGACCACAGCCTCTACTTCCACTCGCAGTGGACCGTCGACCGCGGCAGCACTCGCCCGATGCGCGACTTCACTTTCTTGGAGACCATAGGATCGGGCCACTACGTAGGCAGCACGCTCTACGTCGGAAACCCGGTGCCGGGGTGGTGGGGCGAGGGCGACGAGAAGGTCTGGATCGACGAGGACACCTTCCCGAGCATGATCGGCACGGGCACCGAGGACTACTTCGGCTACGCGTGGTCCGATCCGCGGCCGTACGACCACATCCCGTACCACACGCAGCCGAACGCGGGCGCGCCAGGCAACTTCGGCCACATCAGCAACAACCGGTGGCACTTCTTCGACCCGATCAACTTCACCGAGCGGTTCCACTTCACGCTCGAGATCTGGCACTGGATCGAGTGCGAGGCCACGTTCGCGGGCACGAGCTATTGGTACGCGACTTTCGACTCCGAGGGCCCGGTCGCTCCCGACGCGTCGCTCTTTGACGTGCAGGAGCTCAAGGCGCCCGGCCCGGTCGAGGGCGCGATCGAGGGAGAAAAGCTGAAGGTGCTCGAGCGCGCCGGCGGCACGACGCAGGTCCAGGACGGCTTTTGGGAGGCTTCGGGCGGCGCACAGCTCTGGTGGATCGACTGCGCGCCCGGGAGCCGCCTCGTCCTCGAGCTGAACGTGCCGGAAGACGGCACCTACACGCTCACTGGCAGCTTCTGCCACGCGGCCGACTACGGGATCCACGAGATCACCGTGGACGGAACGAGCGCGGGACAGCACGACTTCTACGGCACGGGCGTAAACTGGAAGAAGATCGCGCTTGGGACCTTTTCGCTCAAGAAAGGGCCAGTCAAGGTCGAAGTGCGCAGCGTCGGCAGCAACCCAAAGGCCGATCCCAAGCGCAACATGTTCGGGCTCGATTATTTCTTGCTGGAGAAAGTGTAGGTGCGCCGCCTCGCCTTATTCGCCCTGGCCGTCGCCCTTGCGGGATGCAAGGGGAACAAGCCTGCACAGCCCCCGCTCGTCGGCAAGACAGAGGTCACCGCAGCCGACGGCACAGGCGTCAACACCAAGCTCGTGACCGGCAAGGGCGAGCGCAAAGGGATCGTCGTCATGTTCCACCAGGCCGGGTCCAACCTGCACGAGTTCGACCCTATCTCGCCGCGCTTGGTCGATCTCGGTTGGGACTGCCTGCTCGTGGACCAGCGCTCGGGCGGGGAGATGTGGGGCTCCGACAACAAGACCGCAGCTCAGTTCGAGGGCAAACAGTCCTACCTCGACGCCTACCAGGACATGGAGGCGGCGTTGGAGTGGGCGCAGAAGAGGGGGTACAAGAAAACGCTCGTGCTCGGCAGCAGCTACTCGGCGTCGCTCGTCCTGCGACTGGCGGCAGAGCACAGCGGCATCGCAGGCGTCATGTGCTTTTCCCCAGGCGAGTACTTCGACCAGCCGGGGCTCGTCGCGGGCTGGGCCGCCAAGGCGACCGCACCCGTTTTCTTCGCTTCGACCAGCGATGAAATGAGCAACGGCGTAATGGAGATATACAACGCGCGCGCCGAAAACCCCGCGCACAAGATGGACTCGGCTTACGCGTCGTCAAAGGGGGTCCACGGCGCGAGCACTTTGCGCGAGGACAAGGCAGACGGCGCAGCCGAGGAGTACTGGCAGCACGTCGAGGGCTTCTTTAGCTCGTTGACGCGCACGCCTACCCCTTGAGCGCGCCCGCGAGCATCGCCTCGTGGACCTTGTCCCGGAAGAACCAGTAGAGGATCGTCACCGGCAGCACGACGATGAACAGGCCGGCGAAAAGCTGGCCCCAGTCGCTCGAGTACTGCTGCGTCAATGCCATGTCGCCGATTTTCACCGGCAGAGTGGTGTTCTCCGAAGTGCGGAACAGCACGAACGCGAGCGGATACTCGTTCCAGAGCCCGATCGCGTTGAAGATCCCCGCGACCAGCAGGCCGGGCTTCGCGACCGGCATCATCACCCTCCAAAACGTCTGGGCGTCGCTGGCGCCGTCGATCTCTGCGGCCTCCTCGAGCTCGCGAGGCAACGACCTGAAGAACCCCGTCAGCACGAAGACCGTGAACGACAGCGAGTAGGCGACGTACACGATGATGAGCCCGTGCAGCGTGAACAACAGGCCGAGCTTCTGGACGAGCCGATAGAGCGGCACGATCGTCAGGAACTGCGGGAACATCATTCCCACGATGAACACCGTAAAGACGAACTTGGAGCCAAAGAACTGATATCGCGCGAGCACGTACGACGCCATCGCCCCGATGGGTAGCAGCACCAAGAGCGTCGCGGTCGTCGCGATCAGAGAGTTCAGGAAGCCCTGCTGCAGATGTGCCCCCGTCCACACGCCGGTGAAGTTCTCCCAGTGCGGCCGGTCGGGCAGCGACCAGGCGGACGAGATGATCGCGTTGCTGCTCTTGAACGCGCTCATCGCCAGCCAGGCCAGCGGAGCCACGATCGTGAGCGCGTAAAGCGAGAGCAGCAGCCAACGGGTCACGCGTGACATGTCAAGCCCTCGCCTCCGACGGGTCCTTTCGGAACACCAGCATGACGATCCCGGTCGTCGCGAGCACCATCAGGAAAGTCGTCACCGCGATCGCCGTGCCATAACCGTAGTTGCTCGCCTGCACTCCCACTTCGTAAAGGTAGGTCAACAGGACCTCCGTCGCGCGGTCAGGGTTGCCGCCGTTCGTCATCAGGTTGACGATGCCGAACGTGTTCACCACGTTGATGACGATGTAGATCACGGCGACCCGCTTGACGGACCACAGCAGCGGCCAGGTCACTTTGGTGAACCTCCGCCAACCGTGCGCGCCGTCGAGCTCGGCGGCCTCGTTCACCTCGCTCCCGATGTTGCGGAGCCCCGCCGTGAAAAGCATCACGTAAAAGCCGAGCGCCCACCAGACGAAGGCGACCGTGACGGCCGGCAGTGCCGTCGTGCTCTGCCCGAGCCACGCAGTGCCCGACTGCGTCTGGCCCGGCCTGCCAATGTCGATCGCCGCGTTCAGCAGGCCGCCCACAGGGCTGTAGATGTAGTACCAAAGGATCGCCGCAGCGACGACGGACATCACGTGCGGAAACAGGAACAGCCCGCGCATCACGCCGCTCAGGCGGTCCTTCTTTTGCAACAGGTGCGCGACGCCGATCCCGAGCGTCATCAGGGCGATCAGCGCCACAAGGAGCATCCACGCGTTGTTCGCCAGCGCCTTGTGGTAGTTCTGGTCATGGATGAGCTTGTCAAAGTTCTGCAGACCGCGGAACTCGCGCTTGTCGCTCAGCCCGCTCCACTTGTAGAACGCGATGACGAACGACTGCGCCAGTGGGTAGAGCAGAAAGACCCCGTACAGCAGCGCCGCCGGGGCCAGGTACGTGACAATGAAGAGCGTGCGCTTGCGCCTTCTCATCGAGAGTAGGTGTGCTTAACGATGTCCGGGTCGCTACGGACCTTCTCCGCGGCCGCCTCGCACCGGTCGGCGAACTGCTTGGGCGTCAGCTGCTTGTTGTAGAGCGCGGTGAAGGCGTTCTGCGCCTCGACGTCGAACTCCTTGTACCAGTTGCGGTACTGCGTCATCCACACGTCCTTCGAGTCGGCCAGCGCCTTGGCCGGAGCTTGCAGGAGCGGCGGGAGCTCGATGTCGTTCGCTCCCTTGATCGCCATGAGCGTGCTCTTCTCACGCACGAACTGCTGCGCCTTCTCCTTCGTCGTGATGAACTTGAAATAGTCGATCGCCTTCTGTGCGTTCTTCGCCTTCGCGGGGACCGAGAACGGTTCGATCCCGATGCCAAGCGCGGTCGGGTCCTTCGCGTTTAGTGGTACCGGCGGCATCATGAACTGCATCTCTCCCGCGTCCGCGTTCTTCTCCTTGATGGAAGGGATGTCCTTGCTCATCTCCGAGTAGAGCCACGAGCCGCAAGGGATCATCGCGACGCGGTTGTTCAAGAACTCGGTCTGCGACTGCGTGTGGCTCAGCCCGATCGCCCCGTTCTGGAAGTAGCCCTTGTCGCGAAGCTCGCACACCATCTCCGCCGCGCGCACGACGGCCGGCGAGTTCCAAGCGCCCGGTTTCATTTGCTGCATCGCGTCGTACGCCTCGATCCCGCCCGTGCTGATGATCCATGGGATCATGAAGCCTGTCCACATGTAGTACGGGTACTGCCCCTGGAACGTGATCGGTGCGATCCCCTTCGCCTTGATCTTTGCGCACAGCGCGAGCAGGTCTTCGTAGCTCTTCGGCACTTCCCAACCGTTCTTCTTGAAGAGCACAGGGTTGTACCACCACCCGTTCACGTTAACGTGGTAGGGCACGAGGTACTGCTTGCCGTCGTTCTGTCCGAGCAGCAGGAACTTCTCTTCGAAGCTGTCGCGCCACTTCCCCTTTCCGTCGTAGCCAGGAGAATCGAGCGCGGTGGTCAGGTCCATGAGCTGGCCCTCATAGATCAGCTTCCACTCGTCCATCCCCCAGCCGTTCCAGCACATGTCCGGAACATCGCCGCTCACGTACCGCGGCTGGAGCTGCTCCCACACGCGGTTGCTCCCCCAGACCTCGACGTTCGTGCCCGGGTGCTTCTCGTTGTACTCCTTGGCCGCCTGCTGGAAGAAGTCGATGCCGTAGCCGCCATCGAACGACGCGAACTCCACCTTGTCGGCCGTCGCTTTGTTGCCGCTCCCACAACCCGCCAACAGTGCTGCCAACGCCAGGACGCTCAAATGCCAGGTTTTCATTCCTTGGGCCTCGCGGACGAGTTTACATGGTGCGGACGGCTCGGATTGGCCCGAGCAGTCCGATCTGTCGGAACAGACCTTACAGCAGCTCTTTCAACGTCCCCGTGCTGTCGCCGAGCGTCTCCACGTCCACTCCCACCTTGTCCAGCATCGAGACGAACAGGTTGTTCATCGGCGTGTTGGCAGGGAACTGGAAGTGCTGCGCAGCGGGAAGCCTGCCGCCGCCCTTGCCGCACAGCAGGAGAGGCAGGTCGTCGTGGTTGTGACGGTCGCCGTCGCTGATCCCAGCGCCGTAAACGACCATCGAGTTGTCGAGAAGGGTCCCCTCGACCTCGTTGATCCCCTGCATCCGCTCGAGCAGGTAAGCGAGCTGCGCCACGTGGAACGCATCGATCTTCTTCTTCTTCTCGAGCTTTAGCGGGTCGTGGCCGTGGTGCGAGATGTCGTGGTGCCCTTCCGCGATCTCGATCTCTCGGTATGGCCTGTTGCTCCCGTCGTTGGCGAACATGAACGTGCAGATGCGCGTCGTGTCGGTCTGGAAAGCGAGCACCGCCATGTCGCTCAGCAGCCGGATGTGCTCGCCTCGGTCCCTCGGGATCCCTTTGCCCGGCACCTCGAACCCCGCAAGCGCCTGCAGTTTCTGCTTGTCCTCGAACGCCGTCAGCCGGTGCTCGATGTCGCGCACGCTCGACAAGTACTCTTCAAGCTTCCTTTGGTCGCGCGCACCGAGCTGCAGTTTTAGCCGCGAGGCGTCGTCCATGACAAGGTCGAGCACGCTCTTCTTGTAGAGCTCGCGCTTCGCCTTCGCTTCGGCCAGCTCCGAGTCCTCGCCGTTCCCAAACAGCCGCTCGAAAACCGCGCGCGGGCTCACCTCTTTCGCGTTCGGGGTGTTCGGACCGCGCCACGAGACGCTGCTCGAGTACGCGCACGAGTAGCCCGAGTCGCAGTTGCCCGCCATCGCCCCCATTTCGCACCCGATCTCCAGCGAAGCGAACTTCGTCTGCCCGCCGATCGCCTTCGCCGCGACCTGGTCGACGGAAATCCCGGCCTCGATGTCCGCGCCGTCCGTCTTCTTGGGGTGCACGCCGGTCAGCCAGGCCGCCGTCGAGCGCGCGTGGTCCCCCGGCCCGTCGCCGAGCGCGAACGCGTTGTGCTGCGCCAGCCCGCTCAGCACACTCAACGAGCCCTTCACGTTCGCTAACGGCTGCAAGATCTCTGGAAGCTCGAATCCGGTCCCCACCGTCGCAGGACGCCAGAAGTCCATGTTCACGCCGTTCGGCACGAAGAGGAACGCCATCCGGTTCGGCCTTGCCTTCACCGATTGCGCCAGCGCCGTCAGGGGAAGCATCGACTCCAAAAGCGGCAGCGCTACTGCGGTGCCGATCCCTTTCAAGACCGTCCTTCGTGAAACTAAGCTCATTGCTCTGCCAGCCTCTTCCGGAACGCGTCGCTCGTCACGACGCCCTTGATCACTTCGGAGAACCTGTAACCGTTCTTGACGGCCCGCTGCGCGATCCGTTCCACTGTCGGGTCGTCCGCCGCCTCCAGGCCCCTCCCCAGCGCGTAGGTCAGGAGTTTACTGCCCAGCACCTTGGCGAAGTCCTTCTTGCGCGAGACGAGCAGCTTGCGGAGACCTTCCGCGCCCTGGAACTTCGTCCCGTCCGGGAGCTTGCCCGTGTCGTCGATCTTCCACTTGCCGTCCGTGGTCCGCCACCGACCGACGCCGTCGAAGTTCTCGAGCGAGAACCCCATCGGGTCCATTTGCGCGTGGCAGGCGGCGCAGTTCGGGTCCCGCCTGTGCCGCTCCATCCGGTCCCTGAGCGAGGCCGTGTCCATAGCCTGAACGTCCTCGGGCAGCACCCCCACGTTCGGCGGCGGCGGGGGCGGCGTCCCGCCCAGCAGGTTGTCGAGGATCCACTTCCCGCGCTTGACCGGCGAGGTCCGGTTCGGGTTGCTCGTCACCGTCAGCATGCTCCCTTGCGTGATCAGCCCTCCGCGCAACGGGTCCTTAAACGCGTAGAGCACGAACTTGTCGCCCGTCACTCCCGCGATGCCGTAGTGCTTGGCGAGCCGCTCGTTCAGGAACGTGTACCTCCCGTCGAGGAAGTCCACGATGCTCGCGTCCGTATCCACCACGTGGTTGAAGAACGCCTTGGTCTCCGTCACCATGTCCGCCTTCAGCTGGTCGCTCCAGTCGGCGAACGTCCCCGGGTCGGGAGTAAGCGTCTCCAGCAGGCGCAGGTTCAGCCACTGCCCGGCGAAGTCGTCCGCCAGCGCCCGCGCCTTCGGGTCTTTCAGCATCCGGTCGACCTGCGCCTCCAGCACCTTCGGGTTGGTCAGTACGCCTTGCGCGGCAAGGTCGAAAAGCGCCTGGTCCGGCATCGAGCTCCACAAGAAGTAGCTGAGCCGAGAGGCGATCGCGTAGTCGCCAAGGGCCTCCTGCCCGCCTGGTGCAGGCTTGGCATCGGTCTCGGTCAAGAAGATGAAGCTCGGCGAAGCGAGCACCGCGGTGACCGCGACCTGGATCCCCCTCTCATAAGGGTCCCCCATGCTCCTGACCATTTGATAGAGAGCGACGAGCTTGTCCAGCTCCTCCTGCGCCACAGGGCGCCGGTACGCGCGACGAGCGAAGTCACCGATCACCACCCGCGCCGCCGAAACGTGGTCGAGCTGCCCGGGGTACACGGTGATCAGCTTCGTGTGCGAAGCGGGCTGGACGCCCTGCTCACCGATCGGCCCTGCGATCTCAAGGTACTGCACGACCAGGTTCCGGTCGCGCTGCGCCGGGTCGCTCGCGCCGGGGTTGTAGTAGTCGTTCACGAACCCCACCTCCACTTTCCGCGCCCCCGCGACAGTGTTGAACGGAACCTGGTAGGTCCCTGGCGCAGCCTGCACCGCCGCGACCTCAACCGTCTGTACGGGCCGACCGTCCACGCGGAACGTCATCTTGCAAGGCTCGGGCCCCGCTTGCTGTCCGTACGCCTTGACGCGGAGCACATAGTCGCCCTGGGCAGGGAACGTGTAGGTCGCGCCCCAAAAGGCGTTCGTGTAGAAGTTGCGGTCGCCGTCCTCGGTCTGCGCCGTGCCCGCCACCACGCCGAACTCCGATGCCTCGAACCGCACGGCCTTGCCCTGTGGCAACACAATCGCCAACTCCGCCAACCGCTCGGCTGCGTCCACGTACTTCTCCATCAGCAGAGGCGAGATCGTCAGCACGTCCCCGACGTCGTCGAACCCGTAGCCGACGTCGTCGCTTGGAAACCCCTCCGCCGGCGTCGCCTTCAAGTACAGGAGGTCTCGGACCGTGTTGTTGTATTGGCTGCGGTTGAGCCGCCTAACGGTGACGCGCCCAGGGTCGCCGGCCTTTCTCCGCCCGCCCAGCGCCGCGTCCACCCAGTCCGTGACGGCCTTGCGCTCAGCCTGCGTCGGCGCCCTTGAACCGTTTGGTGGCATGTGCCCGGTCGCGACGTACTCGCGCAGCTTCCTCCACCGCGCAGGCTCTTTGCGGACCTGCTCCAGCGAGGAGATCCCGGCCAGGTTGAGCCCCGCCGCCGCCGAATCACCGCTATGGCACGAGAAGCAGTACTTCGAAAAGAGCGGCTGGACCTTCCCCGAAAGGTCTGCGAGCAGCGCTGCGTCCTGCGTCGGCTGCTGCGCGCTCGGCGAGACAATCGCGGCAACAAGGAGCGGCCCGGCCGCGCAAAGCAGCGCCGCCAGGCGCGCCGCTTGGTTCGCGCGCCGTCCTCCGATAACCCACATTCTACAGACAGGACGCGCAAGCGGCAACTCGGATGCGCCGAAGGGCGGTAGGTAAGATCGGCCCAGACTCGAATACGGGACCCCCTCGCATGAACCGCCCCCTCTCTCAAGCACTCGTCGTCGCGTTCGCCGCCCTCCTGAGCGTCGGTATCGCCGCGCAGAAAAAGCCCCTTACCCATGACGTCTACGACGGCTGGAAGGCGATCAGCGGCATCGCGCTCTCCAACGACGGCCAATGGCTCGCCTACACGGTCGCCCCACAGGTCGGCGACAACGTCGTCCACGTCGAGCGCACCGATACGGGGGCGGACACGGCCCTCGACCGCTGCACGAACGTCCGCTTTTCGCAGGACTCCAGGTTCGTCGTAGCCACCCGGGTTCCCACGTACGCCGAGACAAAGGATGCAGACAGAAAGAAGACAAAGCCGGAAGACCGCCCGAAGAACAAGCTCGTCATTCTCGAGCTGGCCACCGGCAAAGCCACCGAGCTCGACCGCGTCACCTCCTACACGATGGCCCGCAAGGACTCGGGCTGGATCGTGTACCGCCCCGAGCCGCCCAAGCCAGAGCCGCCCAAGCCCGAGACCAAGCCGACAGAAGGCCAGCCACAGGAGCCGCCCAAACAAGAAGGGCCACAGAAGAAGAAAGGGCACGGCGACGGCAGCACGATCGTCGCGCGCAACCTGGCGACCGGCGAGGAGGTCAAGTTCGAGAACGTCGGCAGCTTCGATACCGACGAGAGCGGCACCAGGCTCTTTTTCGTCCACACCCCCAAGGGCGTCGAGGGCCACGGCGTGTTCGTATACGACTTCGCGAGCAAGTCTCAGCGCCCGATCATAGAGGGCCTCGCGCAGTACACGAAGCTCGCACTGAGCGAGGACGGCAAGCGCATCGCAGTCCTCACAGACAAGGACGACTACCAGGCCGAGAAGCCGTCGTTCAGCGTCTATTGGGCCGAAACGGGCCGCGGAGGCGCCAAGCGCGCAGCGCACGAAGGCGACAAGGGGATCCCGGAAGGCTGGTACGTCCCGCCGACCTCCACCATCCGGTGGAGCAAGGACGCGAGCCGCCTGGTCCTCTCGACGGTGACCAAGCCGCCGAAGGACGAAAAGAAGGACGAGACCCCCGACGACGAGAAGGTCAGCCTCGACGTCTGGACCTACCACGACGTCGAGCTGCAACCGCAGCAGCTCCTGCGCGCTGTGCAGGAGCGCAACCGGACGTACGAGGCGGTCTGCACGGTCTCAACGGGCGACATCGTCCAGATCGAAACGCCTGAGCACCCCATCGTCCTGCTTCCGCGAGATGGGAACGGCGACTGGGGCCTCGCGACCGAAGAGCAGTTCGCCGGGGCGGGAGAATCGCCCAGCGACGTCTACGCGGTCGACCTGCGCAGCGGGCGCGCGCGCGCGCTCATGACCAGCTTTTACGGCAGCGTCTCCTTCAGCCCGACCGGCAGATGGCTGTACGGATTCGACATGTCCAGTTCCGAGGCGTTCGTCATGGATCCCAAGACCGGGAAAAAGACGGTCCTCAACTCGCGCTTCCCGAACCCGATCTACGACACCCACGACGACCACCCGTTCGGCGCCGGCCCTTACGGCACCGCGGGATGGAGCCAGGACGACGGCACCGTCTACGTCTACGACGAGTTCGACGTCTGGGCGCTCGACCTGAACAAGGACAAGCCTGCCGAGTGCGTCACAGGAGGCTACGGCCGACAGTGGAACGCGCGCCTTCGTTACGACTCGGTGGACGCGGAAGAGAAGTTCATCGACCCAGGGAAGCCCGCCTACCTTGACGCCTTCGAACCCAAAACGAAAAAGTCCGGGTTCATGCTCACGACCTTCGGCGCGCGCGCCTATCCGGAAAAACTGGTGATGGCGGACGCAGTGTTCAGCGGCCTCTCCAAGGCCCGCGACGCAGATGTGTTCGTCTATCAGCGCGAGACCGTCGCCGACTACCGCGACGCCTACCTCGCCAGGACCAGGCTCGAAGGCGGCAGGAGGGCTTCGGACGCCAACCCGCAGACCCACGATTACGTCTGGCCCACGGTCGAGCTCGTCGAGTGGCGCTCGGGCGACGGCGTTCCGCTGCAAGGGCTCCTCTATCGGCCCGACGACTTCGATCCCACCAAGAAGTACCCGATGGTGACCTACTTCTACGAGCAGTCGTCGGACACGATGCACCGCTACCAGACGCCCGCGCCCAGCGCGAGCACGATCAACATCTCCTACTTCGTCAGCAACGGCTACTGCGTGTTCGTGCCGGACATCCCGTACAAGGTCGGCTATCCCGGCGAGAGCGCGGTCAGCGCGATCGTCAGCGGCGTGAACCACGTCCTCGACATGGGCTTCGTCGACCCCAAGCGCCTCGGCATCCAGGGCCAGTCCTGGGGCGGCTACCAGGTCGCCTACCTGGTCACGGAGACGGACATGTTCGCCTGCGCCGAGGCGGGGGCGCCCGTCAGCGACATGTTCAGCGCTTACGGCGGCATCCGCTGGGGCGCGGGCGTCGTGAGGCAATTGCAGTACGAGCAGGGTCAGAGCCGGATCGGCGGTACGCCGTGGGAGACGCCGCTGCGCTACCTCGAGAACTCGCCCGTGTTCTTCGCCGACAAGGTCAAGACCCCGCTGATGATCATGCACAACGACGCCGACGGGTCCGTGCCCTGGTGGCAGAGCATCGAGTACTTCACCGCGCTCTGGCGAATGCACAAGCCGGTCTGGATGGTCGTGTACAACGGCGAGGACCACAACCTGGTCCAGCGCAAGAACCGCAAGGACCTCTCCGTCAGGCTCTCGCAGTTCTTCGACCACTTCCTCAAGGACGCCCCGATGCCCGAGTGGATGGCCGATGGCATCCCCGCCGCCAAAAAGGGCACGACCTACGGGTTCGAGGTTCCGAAGGAGAAGAAAGGAGGCAACTGATGCCCGACGAGAAGGACGCCAAAAAGGAAGAAAAGAAGGACGAGCCGATCAAGTTCGAAGAAGAGAAGCCCGTCGTCACCAAGCACTCGCTCGGCGCGATGAAGTACACCGCCACCGCCGGGCGCATGCCGGTCTTCAACGAGAAGAACGAGATCGACGCGCAGGTCTTCTACATCGCCTACGTCCGCGACGGAGTGAGGGGCAAAGAGAGGCGCCCGGTCACGTTCGTCTTCTCGCAAGACGGGCCTGTTTGAACCTGAGGTACCTAGTAATAGTAGGGGGTTATCCCCCCCCCCACAAACTCGCAAGTTGTGTTACAGTGTCGATTAGGAGAGTCAAATGTTCAGGATTGGCGAAGTGCTAGCGTTCGGGCTGCCATCGCGCCGGGAGACCCGATCTACGGGTGCTATGCCAGCGGGACTGACTGTCTGGGCGAGTGCTACAGGCGCTCAGCGGGCACCTGGTACGTCGGGGAGTGCCAGACGTGGGTTACGACGTGTGCGCCGTACTGGGGTCCTCCGGCTCTTTTCGCGGGTGAACAGACGACGTGCGTCAATACCGCCTCGCACTGCGTCTGTGGCGATCAATGGGTAGCGATTTCGGGAACGGTCTACTACATCACTTGCTCGCCCTAGCGGGGCAGGAGTCGTGAGGCGACCTTCGTCATCAACGCAGCAAGACGGTTCGAGGAACCCAAGAAATGAACAGAGCAACTTGCATCTCGGTATTGGCGGCGCTCGCACTTATCGCGCTTCCGTACAGCGCCATGGCCCAGGTCGAAAGCGCGCGCTCGCGGCTGCTCGCGCGCGAGGACGCGCTCAAGGGCTGGAAGATCACGTGGAAACTTGAAGAGTCTTCGAAGCTGTATGCAAGGCGAGACGTGGGCGAGATCAAGGGCATGGGAGTGCGGTTCGACTACGACGACCAGTCCTGGACCCACACGGCGGACTATGTGTTCGCGCGAGGCCAGAAGAACATGGTCGTGAACGGCACATACGCCGTATTCAACTCCGATAGGAAGGCGGTGGACAAGGTCAAGCTCGTGCTGATGTACTCCGACGGCGTCGCCGGAGCGCTGAGGTACAACAACGTCCTGCACCCGGACAGTCCGACAGTGACCGAGTTCGTGTCCACGTCCAAGTTCGGTGCGAAGTCGAGCAATCCGCTGGACGGCTCGGCGGTGATTCTGCCGGAGGCGTTCATCTTCCTGGCCGGCTTCGCGCCGGACGGGGTGTACGGGATGAGGTGGGGCTACTCGACCGACGCCCAAGGGCGGATCGTGGCGACGGGGAAGAACTTCGACGAGGAGGACAAGATCCTCAACACGAACCTCCGTAACCACTGGACGGTCCGCATCACCTTTGACGCTGAGACCCTTTGCCCGCTCTCGGGGTCGTTCTTGCAGGAGACGACGCCGGGCGAGTCCTATGTCTGCGAGGGCTTCCAGAAGGTGGGAGACGTCGTGGTGCCGTCCAAGGTCACGATGACGCTCCGGCTCGGTCCAGACGTGCGCCCTATGTTCGACACGACCCGCGTGTGGCGCTTCGCGTCGGCCAAGCGCGTCGACGAGGTCGAGTTCCCGGTTCCGAAGGGCACCCTGGTCGGCGACTACCGGCTGGACGTGAAGGACTTGCACCTATGGCTGTTCCCGCCGAAGGGCGCGGAGCCTGTGATGTACGCGTGGGACTCGCGCCTACCGACCCTGGACGAGCTTCGAGGGATCAGGGCGGGCAAACCGCTGCCCAGACAACGCGAGCTCCCAAAGTGGGCGCTGCCCGCCTCTCTGGTTACGGTCGGCGCCGTCTGGCTGGGCTTGGCTGTTCGCAAGCGGGCGCTCAGACGGAAGCAGGCATAGCGCCCTGCCGCCGGTATCCTCCGCCACATGCCCGACGAGAAGGACGCCAAAAAGGAAGAAAAGAAGGACGAGCCGATCAAGTTCGAAGAAGAGAAGCCCGTCGTCACCAAGCACTCGCTCGGCGCGATGAAGTACACCGCCACCGCCGGGCGCATGCCGGTCTTCAACGAGAAGAACGAGATCGACGCGCAGGTCTTCTACATCGCCTACGTCCGCGACGGAGTGAGGGGCAAAGAGAGGCGCCCGGTCACGTTCGTCTTCAACGGCGGCCCCGGCTCGCCCGCGGTCTGGCTCCACCTAGGCGCCGTCGGCCCCAAGCGCGCCAAGCTCACCGCCGACGGCTTCATGCCCAAGGGCCCCTACCGCCTAGAGGACAACCCCTCCACATGGCTCGACGAGTCTGACCTCGTGTTCATCGACCCGGTCGGCACAGGGTTCAGCCGCGCCAAGGACGAAGAGACCTCCAAGAAGGCGTGGAGCCTCACGGGCGACATCGAGTCCGTCGGCGAGTTCATCCGGCTCTGGCTCGTGCGCAACGAGCGCTGGGCCTCGCCGCTCTTCCTCGCGGGGGAGAGCTACGGCACCACGCGGGCCGCGGGGCTGGCCGGGCACCTCGTGGATCGGGGGGTCGGTTTCAACGGCATCGTGTTGATCAGCAGCATCCTCAACTTCCAGACCGCGCGGTTCGTGCAGGGCAACGACCTGCCCTACGTGCTTTTCCTTCCAACCTACGCCGCTGCGGCCTGGTACCACAAGAAGCTCGACAAGTCCTTCTCGTCGCTGCAAAAGACGGTCGAGCACGCGCGCAAGTTCGCGGGCGGCCCCTACGCCGCAGCGCTCATGAAGGGCGACGACCTCAGCAAGCGCGATTACAACCAGATGGTCAAGGAGGTCTCGCGCATCACCGGCCTCAAGGAGTCATACGTCGACGCGCGCAATTTGCGCATCCAGATCCAGGGCTTCTGTAAAGAGCTGCTGCGCGACCAGAAGCGCACCGTCGGGCGGCTCGACTCGCGCTTTAAAGGCATCAACAAGCACGTCGTCGGCGAGGAGTTCGACCACGACCCGAGCATGAGCGCGATCATGCCGCCCTACTACGCCTGCTTCAACGACTACGTCCGCACTAAGCTGGGTTACAAGACCGACCTGGTGTACGAGGTCTTCAAGGGGATCAAGAGCCCGTGGGACTGGGGCAGCGCGGGCGAAGGCCACCCTGACACCAGCGAGGCACTGCGCAAGGCGCTCAGCAAGAACCCGCACATGAAGGTGCTGGTCTGCTCAGGCTTCTACGACCTCGCCACGCCCTTCTTCGCGACCGAGTACACGCTTGCGCACATGGGACTCGACCCCGAGGTCGCCGACAACGTCTCGGTCGGCGAGTACCCCGCCGGGCACATGATGTACATCCACGAGCCCTCGCTCAAGAAGTTCAAGGCCGACTGCGTTGGGTTCATCAGGAAGAACAAGAACGTTTGAACCCCTTCTCCCCTCCGGGGGAGAGGGGCTGGGAACCGGAGCGCGCCAAACGGTGGCTAAGACTTCGTGGTCGCGATCGGGGCGTTTGTCGCGGTCGGCTTGGTGCTCGCCCCAGACTGCGGCGTCGGCTTCTTCGTTTCGCCCGGCTTCGGATCCAGGTCGCTGGTGTCTTTGGGCAGCTTCCCCTCGTAAGCGTTGCCGGCGTTCCAGAGCAGGTACTCCTGTACGCCGAGCTCCTTGGTCGCCCGGATCTGCTCGCGGACCTTCTCCAGGTCGTACCCGCCGAAGGTCTGCAGCCACGGGCGCAGCGCCTTGCCCGGCACGCGCACCAAGAAGTCGTTGATGCTCTTGCTCACGATCAGGTAGGGCTCGTCCGCCGGGACCTTGATGCCGTACTCGCCCAGGGCGAAGTGGTTCGGATACACCATCGGGCAGAGCATGTCGAACGGCTTGGGAAAGTTATCGAGGTCCTGGCCGATCCCCTGGTCCTTTGTCGTGCTGCTGCTGACGATGCCGAAGATGTCTGCGCTCAGCGCCTCCATTTTGGGAATGCGGTCACGGATGTATTGGGCGAACTGCTCGACGACCTGCGCTTCGGTCACGCCCTCGGGCCACTCCTTCTTGGCGGGGAACACCATGCTCGACCTCTTGCCCCCGCTCGGGAAGCGCACGTAGTCGAGCTGGATTTCAGGGAAGCCCTGCTTGATCGCGTAGTCCACGATGTCGCCGATGTACTCCCAGTTCGCCTTGTTGTACGGGTCGAGCCAGGTGCGCCCGCTGCGCTCCTTCCAAGGCGTCCCGTCCGCCTTCTGCACTGCGCGCGCGGGGTCGATTTTGGGCACGAAGTTGTCTGAGAAGCAGGCGATCCGCGCGATCGGGTAGATCTGGCTGTCCTGCAGGAGCTGCATCAGCTCGTCGGGCTTCGGGACTGCCAGTTGCGTGGCTTTCGACTCCTTCACCAGCGGGATATCGGTCGGCCAGTAGACCTCGCCCGTGTCCCGTATGTCGATGACGACGGCGTTCAGCTCGCTCGCCTTGATCAGCTCGATGATCTCAGCCCTGCGCTTCTCGGCGCCAGCAACCCAGGCCGTCATATAAAGCCCGCGGACGTGCTCAGGGCGGGGGAAGCGCGGCTTTTCCGCCCGGTTCGTCCTGGCGGCGATGGGGGTCAGCGCCGCGGCGCCGTCGGCGCTCGAAGCCTTGCGCGCCTGGCAGCCGACAGTCGCGAGCGCCGCGACCAAGACGAAATAGACCGGAATGTTCCTCACTTTGTGTGCCCGCGATGTTACTTAGGTTATCGGGCGATTGAGCGGGCAGTTTAGAGGAGAGTGTCCGATTGGTCCTGGATTGTCCGGACGGGCCCGGCGCGAAGCGGGGCCCGTCCGAAACCGGCGTCACTGAGCGGCGACGGGAGGCGCGCCTTTGCGCCACCGCTTCCACAGCCACCAAAGCAGCGCCGGCGGCAGGACCCAGAACGGGCTGAAGACGACAGCCCAAGTGAGCAGGGCCACGATCCTTTGGAAGGCGCCGACAAATGTCGTCGTCGCCGCGCCGAGCGACTGGCCGAACCAGTTCGGGTCTGAAACTGCGGCCGTCGGCACGTTCGCGTTCTGGCTCAGACTGACCTTGATCGTCGAGAGCGACGCGAGCTCGCTGAGCGACTTGCGCTGTGCGTCCATCCGCTCGATCTCGGTGCGGACCTCCGTCAGGCGGTCCTGCAAGGTCATCACGTCGTTGAGGCTGCGGCTCTGCTTGAGCATCTCGCGGAAGGTCTCCTCCTTCGCGGCCAAGGTCTTGATCCTGGCGCTGAGGTCGACGATGTCCGCCGTGACGTCCTTGGCCTCGACCTGCTTGTGGGTGACGAGCCCAAAGCCGGCGAGGGTCGTGAGGGAGTCTTCGAACCCCGTCGAGGGCACGCGGAGCGTCATGTCGATCTTCGGGTTCGGGCCCTCGAGCGAGGAGCTGCTCGTCGTCTCGACATAGCCGCCGCCCGCTGCGACCATCTTTGTGATCTGGCGCTCGGTCTCTTCGACGCTCTTGACGCGCAGGCTGATCTCGCCGTTACGGATCACCTGCCGCTGCGACTGCTGCATCGAAGCGGTCTTCATCTCGGTCAGCGGCTGGCCCGCGTTCGAGGATGGATCGGTCGTTTTGCCTGCGGCATCGCCTCGCCGCTCTTGCATCTGGCTGTTCGATGCGCCGCTGGAAGCAGATTCATACTGGTTCGAAGCGCACCCAATGAGAACGAAGGATAGGGCCGCCAAGGGCAGCCACCTGTATTTGGTATTCATCGTCCGGCCTCTCGCGGGCACTGTGTAGCGTGCCGCTTGTCCCTTGTTTGTGTCGCAGAGGTGTTGCTTCGTTCACTCGCGGGCATTCCGGCCGGGGGGGTTGGTTTTTCGACGTTTTTTTTTCAGAGACCCCTGATCGGCCCGAAGTAGCCGGGGGCGAGCGCATCCCTGGCAGTCACCCTGCACCCCTATTGACTTTGACGCCAATATCGCCTAAGGGTTTTGAGTATGAATCCTTGGGACAATTGACTTACCGTCGAGGAAGGAGACCAGCTAGTAACCGCGGTCGATGAGCACTCGGTTAGCGGAGTGTTCGCCCGCCGCGATCGCTTTTACCAGCCGCGCCAGGTCGGCCATCCGGGCGGACTCGGCATCGCGGGTCGCGCCGCCGACGTGGGGCGTCATGACGACGTTGGACAGCGAGGCGAACGGGTAGTTGCTGGGCGAGGCCCGCTCCTCCGGCGAAGTGGGGTAGACCCACCACACGTCCAGCCCCGCCGAGTCGATCCGCCCGTCCCGCAGCGCCTCGAACAGCGCCTTTTCGTCGATCACTTTCCCCCTCCCGACGTTCACAACGACCGCGTGCGGCGGCAGCAGCGCGATCTCCTCGCTGCCAATGAGCCCCTCTGTGTGCGGCGTACCGGGCAGAGTGAGCATCAGCACGTCCGCTCGCGGGAGCAGTTCGTGCAACTCGTCGATGCCGTGCGACTCACCATCTGGTTGAGTTCGCACTCCGACCACCTCCATCCTCAGCGCGCGGCACACCGCGCCGACCCGCTTCCCGATCTCGCCAAAACCGACGATCACGACGGTCTTGCCGAAGAGCGAGAGCGCGTCGCGGCTGAAGAAGCGCGGCTCCCAGTTGTCGTGCGCGAACTCGTTGTGGAGCCGGACGACGCGGCGAGTACAAGCAAGCAGCAGCGCCATCGCCATCTCAGCGGTCATTGCAGCGTTGTGGTGGAGGTTGTGGGCCTTGATGGCGGGCCGCTTTTGTAGCACCTCTCGGGTGCCGGGCTGAATCCCGGCGAAGGGGACGATCACATGCTCGACGAGGGGCGCCCCGGCTAGGTGCTCCTCCTTGAGCTGGCCCTCGATCAGGACTGTGGTGTCCTCCGGCACTTGGGGCCCGAACGTCACCCGCGCAACGCCATCGAGCGCCCCGACGAGATCGCCCCTAAAGGGCTCGTCGGGCTCGCGCACCATGTGCACGCACAGTGGCATCCGACGAGTGTATCCGCCGGGCCGTGCCGCAGTGCGCTGGCCACGTGGTCGACCTTGACGTCAGCGACGCCTTTGCCCGTCTTGTCCTTGGAGTTGGTCGGCGGGTCGATGGCCTTGGTATGCGGCGTCGACGACTGGCGGCCTGCGAGCACGAGGGCGACCGCGACTGTAGCGAGAGCGAGAACGCGTTTCATAGTTCAGTTCCCTCTCTAGCAGGGATTCCGCCCCTTACGGGCAGGTTCGTGTGGCTGGGCGGGCAAAGGGTTCATCTGGCGCGGGCCCAAGCTCCAGGGTCTAGGGCCGGAAACTGGGCTGGGAGTCAGAATGGGGGAGGAGGGATTAGGGCCGTATGGATACGTCGGAACTGCTCGTGCTAGCGTTCTCCGCTCTGGCGGTGGCGGGGGTCGTCTGGTACTTCTTCCTTTCCGACAAGCCAAAGGCCGTCGCCAAGGAGGCCGGAGGGGCCCAATCGTTCAAGGTGCGCGTGCAGGGCGGCTACGACCCTGCGACCCTCGAGGCCGTCGTAGGAAGGCCCGTGAGGATCGAGTTCTACCGGGACGAGACCGACTCCTGCTCCGAGACAGTCGTGTTCGGAGATTTCGGAGTGTCGAAGAAGCTCGCGCCGTACAAGACGACGGTCGTGGAACTGAACCCGACCAAGCCGGGCAAGTTCGGCTTCCAGTGCGGGATGGGCATGCTCCACGGGAGCCTTATCGTCAAGGAGAGAAACGGTGAGTGAAGGCGCGAAGCGGCTGACCTTGCCCGTGACCGGCATGTCGTGCGCGGCGTGCGCCGTGAGGACGGAGAAGAACCTCAACCGCGTCCATGGCGTGAGCAGAGCGACGGTCAACTTCGCGACCAAGCAGGCGACGATCGAGTACGACCCGCGCGCAACCGGAACGGCCGCGATGATCGAAGCGATCCGCAAGACGGGATTCGACACGGCCGGCGTCGTAAGGATCGCTCTCAATGTGCACGGCGACGCGCGTGCCGTTGCGCTCGGCGTGCCGGGAGTCGCGAGCGCGACGCAGACCGGCGACGTTCTGACGGTCGAGCACGTCGCCTCGTCCGTCTCAGCGCACAGGCTCGTCGAAGTCTTGCGCGAAGCAGGCATCGAGGGCTCGTTGGCGGAAGAGGTCGAAGAGACCGACTGGGAGCAGGAAGCAAGGGCAAAGGAGTACTACGACCTCCTGAGCCGGTTCCTGGTCTCTGCGGCGCTCGGGCTCCCCGTGCTTCTCATTGCGATGCTGCCGCACATCCTGCCGGACGACTCGTTCACGCACAACCTCCTCGAACTGCCGCAGGTCGACCTCGTGCAGCTCCTCTTGACGACGCCGGTGATGCTCTATTCGGGTCGGAGCTTCTTTACGTCCGCGTGGCGGTCCTTCTTGCACCGCTCGGCGGACATGAACACGCTCGTCGCGCTCGGCACGGGCGCGGCGTTCCTCTACAGTGCCGCAGCGGTGCTCATACCGGGCGTGGTCTCTCCCGAAACGATGCACCCGCCGATCTACTTCGAGGCGGCCGCCGTGATCATCGCGCTCGTCATACTCGGGCGGATGCTCGAGGCGCGCGCGCGCGCACAGACGGGCGATGCGATCCGCGGGCTCGCCGGCCTACAGGCCAAGACCGCGCGCGTCGTGCGCGACGGAAAGGAGTCCGACGTCCCGATCGCAGAAGTCGCAGTCGGCGACACGGTGGTCGTGCGCCCAGGCGAAAAGGTCCCAGTGGACGGTGAGCTGCTCACTGGCGCGAGCGAGGTGGATGAGTCGATGCTCACTGGCGAAAGCATCCCAGTCTCAAAGTCGGCGGGGGACGAGGTCTTCGGCGCCACGCTCAACACGACCGGCTCCTTCACCTACCGCGCCACCAAAGTCGGCAAGGACACCGCGCTTCAGCAGATCGTCCGGCTCGTACAGGAGGCGCAAGGCAGCAAGGCGCCGATACAGCGGCTCGCAGACGTCGTGAGCGGCGTTTTTGTGCCCGTCGTCCTCATCATCGCCATCGTCACCTTCGCGGCCTGGTACGTGCTCTCGCCCGACGTCATGCGCGTGAGCGAGGCGCTGGTCGCTTCGGTCTCCGTTCTGATCATCGCCTGCCCCTGCGCGCTCGGGCTCGCGACCCCGACCGCGATCATCGTGGGGACTGGACGCGCAGCGACGAAGGGCGTGCTCGTCAAGAGCGCGGAGAGCCTCGAGCGCGCCGAAAAGATCGACGCGGTCGTGCTGGACAAGACCGGCACCGTGACGAAAGGAAAGCCGGAGCTGCGCGAGGTGCGCGCGTTCTCCGGATTCGACGAACGTGCGCTCTTGCGCCTGGTCGCGAGCGCGGAGCAGCGCTCGGAGCACCCGCTCGGCCTGGCGATCGTGGTAGGAGCGGAGGAGAAGGGGATCGAGATCGCGGACGTCGATTCGTTCGAGAGCGTGACGGGCCGCGGGCTCGTCGCGCGAGTGGAAGGGCACGAGGTCGTTGTCGGGAACGCGCTGTTCATGCGTGAACGGGGAGTCGGAGAGGCCCCGTTCACGTTTGCGCTGTTCGACCTAGCTTCGCGCGGTCAGACGCCGATGGCGGTGGCGATCGACGGCAGGCCGGCTGGCGTCGTCTCTGTGGCGGACCTGGTCAAGCCTGGCGCACAGTGGGCCGTCAGCCACCTCAAAGAGTTGGGGATCGAGGTCGCGATGCTCACCGGGGACAACGAGCGCACCGCCAAGGCGGTCGCATCGCAGGTCGGGATCAACCGCGTGATGGCGGAAGTCCTGCCCGAGCACAAGGCGGACGAGGTGAAACGGCTTCAGGCGGAGGGGAAGACCGTCGCGATGGTCGGAGACGGCATCAACGACGCGCCCGCGCTCGCCCAGGCGGACGTGGGGATCGCGATCGGAACGGGCACCGACATCGCCATCCACGCAAGCGACATCACTCTCCTCCGCGGCGACCTGGATGGCGT
The DNA here is from genome assembly GCA_946479035.1 of uncultured Chthonomonadaceae bacterium. The sequence goes on from CAMLDW010000005.1 coordinate 40,519, forward strand.
CGTCACGGCGATCAAGCTCTCAAAGGCGACCATGCGCACGATCCGCCAGAACCTCTTCTTCGCGTTCGTCTACAACGTGATCGGCATTCCGATAGCGGCCGGTGTGCTCTACCCGTTCTTCGAGATCGAGCTTTCGCCCGTGCTCGCGAGCCTCGCCATGGCGATGAGCAGCGTGTCGGTCGTTACGAACAGCCTGCGTTTACGGGGCGCGAAGGCTTAAAGGGAAGGCGCAAAGGCCGTGAAGAAGCCCTGGCGCCCGTGGAAAGAGAACCCTAGTCGAACTCGTACTCCATGATCAGCTTGAGCACTGTGTGCTGCTCGCCGGAGTGGTTGAGCGGCATCAGTGCGGTCAAGAGGGCGTTGAACTCCCTTCTTGCGCGAAAGATCACCACCGGCCCCGCGGCCATGAAGTGTTCTTGAAAGTCGAACGCGGACTCAAACCCTCCGCGCCATCCGAGCTGGTACCCGACGGCGCCCTCAGTGTGCGGCCCGATCGGACGTGCGTATCCGAAAAGCGCCTCGCCCTCCTTCTCCTTCGGCCCGCTCAGTTCCTGGCCGATGTTGAGGTTGAGCGAGTAGTCCTCTCCCGCCTCGGTGTAGTAGGAGAAGATGAACTTGAGCTCGCCGTGCGATGGCTCGCCCTGTGCAGAAGGATCCTCGTACTCGACGTTCAGCGCGGGGAGGACCTTGTTGAACGCGAACTCGCCGAAGTTCATTCGAAGCTCGGCGTCCCACGCGTCGATGTGCAGCTTCCCGCCGTTGTCCTGGTGGAGCGCTATGCCCGGCTCGATCGCCATGTGGTTGTTGACGCCGTACTCGTACTCGAACTCCTGGTCGAAGGACTTGATGCCCTCCACATACGTCGTGCGCGACTCGAACTCCTGTTCGCCCTGATACGGCAGGAACCAGTCGCGAATGAAAGTGAAGTCCCGGTGGTGCGCCTCCGCGCGGCCCGCGAGACCGAGCGCCGCCGTCGTTGCGAGGACGAGCAGCGCAAAACGAGAAAAGTTGGCTCGTGTCATCCGTGTTTCCGCCTCGGTCGCGGAAGATGGTACCTACGGCGTCCGTATAAGGTGCTTTATGTTCCGGGAAGAAGAAACGCCTCGGGCGATACCGCCGGATCGAGGCGCAGTTCGACGATGGACGAATCGATAAACGGTTTCTTAGACTTCGTGTCGACGCCGTAGGTGCGCCACACGAGGTATGCCTTCGGGTCGATATAGTAGTCGACCGAAACCGCGGCCGCGGCGTTCTCCTCGTGCAGCACGGTCCAGCTTTTGCCCAGCCACGGCTGGTCGGTCTTGACGGTGAGCTTGCTGCCGGACATGGCGCCGTCGCGCGCAGTGGAAAGCTCGTGCGCAGCGTCATAAAAGGCGAACGTCTCGACGTTCGTCGGGAGCTTTCGACCCAGGTTCTCGACCGTAAAGGGCGTCTTCTTACCCGGGCCGCCGCGGTCGATGAGCACGATCTGCTTTCCATCGCAGACCAGCCGCAACGGGCCGCTCGGCAGCCCAAGGAACTGTGCTGCGAGCTTGTTGGGAGCCTGGTATGTGAACCGGGCCTCGGCCGTTACGCTCTTGTTGCCGACTGGCGCCGTGTACTTGACCAGGAACTCGGCGGAGCGCAGCGCCTTGTACGCGGAGCGCGACTTTTCGAGCAGCGCCTCGGCGTCGATCGGTTGTGGGAGCATCGCGGCGGCCAGCAGCAGACAGGTCATCGCTCTCTTCATACCTGATCGCGGCTCGGCCTTTTTCAGCGTCCGCGCGGGCTTAGCGGGTATCAAGGGGCATGCGTTCCGGCCGCGCCGCCTCGTTTGTCGCCTTGCTCGCCCTCTCCTCTCTTGCGCTCTCGCAGGACCCGCCAGCCAAGAAGCGCCTCATGCCGGACGACTACGCCAAGTGGGAGCGGCTCGGCCAGGTCGGCATATCAAACGACGGACACTGGGTGTTCGCGTCTATCGGGCGGGTGGACGCCGACCCGCGCCTCGAGGTCCGTAACAGCGACGGGCCAGAAAAGTGGTCCGTCGAGAACGCGACTCGCGCGCAGTTCAGCGACGACTCCAAGTGGGTCGTCTACACGATCGGAATGCCGAAGGATGACGCCGAGAAGCTGCGCAAGCAGAAGAAGCGCGTCGAGAACAAGATGGGCGTGATGAACCTTGCGACCGGCGACGCGGTCGTGTTCGACTCCGTCTCGTCGTGGCAGCTCGTCAAGCACAGCACCAAGCTCGTCGTGCAGCGCTATTTGGCCGAGAACGCCGGCCCGGCCGGCGGCGATTGCGAGATCTTCGACCTTAGCGACGGCACGACGGTCCCGTTCGGCAACGTGCGCGAAGTGAACGTGCACCCGGAAGGGAACCTCGTCGCGCTGCACACCGTCTCTTCGGCCGGGAACGAGGGTGTCACCGTCGTCGACGTGCGTACGATGACCACGCACACGGTCGGCTGGTCGCGCGCGCACTACAAAGTGATCGTGTGGGCAGAAAAGGCTGACGTGCTCGGCATCCTCGTCGGCGAGACGATCGACGCGAAGGAGGGCGACTGGAACACGATCCTGCTCGCGCGCGGGTTCTTGGCAGGAAAGATTTCGATGGCCACGTTCGACCCGAAGACGGTCAAAGGCTTTCCCGAGGGGATGCGCGTGAGCGACGCGGGCGGCCTTGACTTGGGCGAGCAGGGCGACACCGTCGTTTTCGGGATCGCAAAGTGGCGCGATAAGGACAAACCATCGACCGAGGAGGTCGCCGGTGTGCAGATCTGGAACACGAAGGACGTCATCGTCATGCCGCTGCAAGAGCGCACAGCGGGCCAAGAGCGCAACCGGGTCGAGAACTGCATCTGGGACCCCAGCGACGGCTCGTTCAAACAGTTTGCAGAGCCGGAGCTTGACAATGTGCGCGTCTCGCCGGACCACAAGTGGGCCGTAGCGGACGATCCGCGCCCCTATGAGAGCTCCATCAAGGTCAACGGGCTCGAATACTCGGACGTCGTCGTGATCGACATAGCAAAGGGCACTCGCCGAAAGCTGATCGCGAAGGCGATAGCCAACGCTGGCGGCGTGGACGCGGGGGCCGTCGTGCTCTCTCCGAAGGGGAACTATGCCATGTGGTTCGACGGCACCGACTGGATCCTCGACCACCTCGCCGACGGCAAGCAGACCAACGTCACCAAGAAGTTCGGCGTCAAGTTCTACGACCGCGAGGACGACCACACCGTGCCCAAGCGCCCCGCCGCGGGCTTTCCCGTCTGGCAGATGGACGACGGCAAGGTGTTCGTGCAGAACGACTATGACGTCTTCTTCATCAACCCCGAGACCGGCGACGGCATGCCGCTGACCGCAGGCGAGAAGCCGATGGTGCGGTACCGCGTCTTCGACGCCGGCTACCACGACGACGGCATCCACGCGGGCGACCCGGTCTACATGAGCGCGTTCGACACGCGCAGCAAGATGTCCGGTTTCGCCAAGTGGACCCACGACGGCGGATTCAAGGCGCTGAGCATGGATCCGGCGCGGGTCTCGTGGGGCGCTCGCTCGCGCGACACCGACCGCGTGCTCTACGTCTACCAGACCTTCGTGCAGTCGCCGACGCCGTTCTTGACGAACCTCGAGTTCAGCGCTTCCAAGCCGATGTTCCGCACGAACGCGAACCAGTCGGAGTACACCTGGGGCCACGCGGAGCTCGTCAGCTACAAGGCGCTCGGCCAGGACCTGCAGGGCGTGCTGGTCTATCCCGCCGACTATGAGGCGGGGAAGAGCTACCCGATGGTCACCTACATCTATGAGCGGCTCTCCGACGGCATCTACCAGTACCTTCTGCCGAGCAACACGTCGCCTTACAACCAGCAGCACTTCTCGCAGGCGGGCTACTTCGTGTTCATGCCGGACATCGTCTACAAGGACCGGCAGCCCGGAGTGAGCGCGGTCGCGTGCATCGAGGCCGCGGTGAAGGCCGTGCTCGCAAAGAAGGTCGGCGTCGACGCGACGAAGATCGGGCTGACGGGCCACTCGTGGGGCGCGTACGAGACCGTGTTCACCTCGACCAAGTCCAAGATGTTCGCCGCGTACGTCGCGGGCGCGCCGCTCACGGAGCTGATCTCGATGTACTCGAGCTTCTATTGGAACTGGGGCCAGACCAACCAGGTGATCTTCGAGGTCTCGCAGGGGCGCATGGAGGTCCCGTTCTGGGAGGACATGCGCGCGTACATCGACAACTCTCCGATCTTCCACGCCGGGGAGATCACGTCGCCGATGATGGTGGAGGTCGGCACCGCCGACGGCGCGGTGGACTGGCACCAGGGCCAGTACCTCTACAACACGCTGCGGCGCCTGGGCAAGAACATGGTGATGCTCGTGTACGCGAACGAGAACCACGGGCTCGCCGTGCCCGCGAACATGAAGGACTACGCGATGCGCGCGCGCCACTTCTTCGACGTGTATCTCAAAGGCGCGACGCCGGAGAAGTGGGTCACGCAAGGCGTGCCGTTCATCGAGCTGGGCGAAGAACTCAAGTCGAAGAAGGCGGGGGGATAGACCGAACCCCCTCTCCATTCACGGAATGGAGAGGGGGTTCACTTCTCCGTCCCCCACGGCACCCCGCCCTTGGCTGTGCGCCACGCGTCGCGCCAACGGTGGACCTCTACGACCCCGACCTCCTGCATCGGCTGCCGGTCTTTTGCGGGAGGCAGTGCAGGGAAGGGCTTGCTCGGCAGAGTCTGATACCAGTACGCGACCGATGCAAGATTCAAGGTCAGGCAGTTCGCGTGCCCGTGCTCGATCGAGGCTCGAAGCGAAGTAGCAAACCGCACCGGGTCCAACAAGTGGAACCGGTAGCAGTGCGTCCGCCCCATCCAGCCGAACCGCGCCTCGTCGTTATCGCGCCCCGGTGCGCGCGCGGTCCCGAAGAACGGGTGCATGTAGAGCGTGTCCGGGCACCAAGACTGGTTGAAGTAGTCCTCCGTCCCCGTGCCGTGCAAAGAGGGCGGCCACTTCTCGCCGTCGACAAAGAACATGTCGTCCCCTTCGCCGTACCACACCGGCCCCGGGTTCTGCACGTAGTAGTTCACGCCCACAAAGTGCCCGGCGCCGGTGCACTCGCAAAAGAGATAGTTGTACGCGTCGGTCTTGTTCTTCGGCGTCTCGGCGAAGATCGCCCACTCGTTCTCGGCCCCCGCCTCCGGAACGGTCAGCTCCTGGTTGTACCAAGCGTGGAACCGCAGGTCGGTCTCGCAAGCTGGCAATGACTCGTAGTTCACGTAGTAGTAGAAGTTGTCGACGTCCTCCGGCCCTTGGTTCTCGATCGTGATGCGCGCGCCGCGCGCGAACGGCATCGGCCAGTAGCACACCAGCGCGTTCCCCTCCTTCGGCGCGGCCGCCAGTGGCAAAGAGATGAACTCGTACTTCTCGCCCCACCCCTGCCCGAAGAAGTCGCCGATCGGCGCCTCGACGCTCGGGTGCTCCTGCCCGTCCCAGTAGATCCGCAACACCAGGTTTCGCCGCGCCATCGCGTCCTTGCTGCTGATCGTCGCCCAAATGTGGGTGACCTTCCCCGCGCCCTGCACCTCCGCCAGCACCGCCGTCTCGCCCTTCGAGACCTTGATGTAGTCGCTGTTCCCACCGCTGCGGTCGTAGCTGGAGACGCGCATGCTCTTGGCGTTCGAGCGGACGGTCAGGGCATCGAGCAGGGAATACATAGTCGGGATTCTACTTTCGGATCTTGCTTTTCGCTCCCCTCTCCGTCTAAGTCGAGAGGGAGTTCAATACGACACGCCTAGCGTCTCGAACGAAGGGCAGAACCTGTCTGTGCTGCAACCGTCCCACATCAACTGCCACCGCACCGGCGCGGAGGCGTCCACGAGGCACCCCGGCGCGAGCCACTCATAGAGCTCCGAGTACCGCAGGCAGCGCACCGCGTCGACGCGGCGGTAGACGTGCTCCGGCCTGATCTCGCTCGGGTGCGTGAGCCCCGCCGCGCCCAGGATCTCCAAGAAAGACTCCACGGTCCGCTGGTGGTAGCGGTCCACGCGCTCCCCCTTTTCCTCCACGTCGATCGCCTTGTCCAGCTTTGGGTCCGTGGTCGCGACGCCCACGGGGCAGTCGTTCATGTTGCAGCGCCGCGCCTGGATGCATCCGAGCGCGAACATCATGCCGCGCGCGCAATTGCACGCGTCCGCGCCCAGCGCCATCGCGCGGAACATGTGGAACCCTGTGATGATCTTTCCGCTCGCGATCAGCACGACCTTCTTGCGCACTCCCGCGCCGACCAGCACATTGTGCGCAAAGGCGAGGCCGTCGCGCAGCGGCATGCCCACCGAGTCGGAGAACTCCTGCGGCGCGGCGCCGGTTCCGCCCTCGCCGCCGTCCACCGTGATGAAGTCCGGCATCCGGCCCGTCACCACCATTGCCTTGACGATCGAAACGAACTCCTCCGGCTGTCCGATGCACAGTTTAAAGCCGACGGGCCTCCCGCCGCTCTTTTCGCGCAGGCGGTCGATGAACTCCAGCAGTCCGATCGGGCCGACGAAGGCTGAGTGCGCCGGCGGAGAGTCGACGCGGATCCCCGCAGGCACGCCGCGGATCGCCGCGATCTCTTCGGTCACCTTCTTGGCCGGCAAGATCCCGCCGTGCGCGGGCTTCGCGCCCTGCGAGAGCTTCACCTCGATCATCTTGATGCTCGGCGCCTGCACGGTCTCGACGAACTTCGCCTCGTCGAACGAACCGTCCGGCGCGCGGCAGCCGAAGTAGCCGGTGCCGACTTGGTATGTGATGTCGCCGCCGTAATGAAGGTGCGCGGGCGCGACGCCGCCCTCGCCCGTGTTGTGGCAGAAGCCGCCGAGCAGGGCCCCCTTGTTCAGCGCCATCACGGCGCGGCGGCTCAGCGAACCGTAGGACATCGCGCTGACGTTGAGCACGCTCGCCTCATACGGCTGTTTGCACTTCGCGCCGCCGATGGGCACGCGCGGCTCGGTGGTCAAGTGCGGCACCGGCGCGCAGGAGTGGTTGATCCACTCGTAGCCGGTCTCATAGACGTCGTTCTGCGTGCCGAACGGCATCGTCTCCACGACGCCCTTCGCCCTTTGGTACACGATAGACCTGTCGTTGCGTGGGAAGGGACGCCCGTCGATGTTGCTCTCGACGAAGTACTGCTGGATCTCGGGCCGCAACAGCTCCATCACGTAGCGCCCGTGCCCGATCACGGGATAGTTGCGCAGGAGCGAATGGTCCTTCTGGTTCATGTCGTAGACGCCGACGAGGATGTACGGCCCGACGGCGAAGAGCAGCCACCAGACCCACGGGTGGAACGGCGCGAAAGCGAACACGAGCGCGAGCCCGAGGAACGAAAAGGCGTAGAAGACGATCCGCATCATGGCGCGTGGCCCGTATGTAGCGACGAAGGCGCGTCCACCAACGGTGCCCTCACCCCCTCTCCCATCGCCGAGGGAGAGGGGGGGAATTGTCGGCCTACCCGCCGCCGATCTTCGTGTTGTCCTTGTAGGGCGGGAGCTTCGGCACCGGGCGCTTGTAGTTCTGCAGCGCCTTCATCACTTCCGCCACCGCTCGCTCGAGCTGGGCGTCGCGCCCGGCGCGCCAGAGCACCGGGTCCCACTCCACGTCTATGTCCGGGTCGACGCCGTGGTTCTCGATCTCCCACGCGCCTTCGGGGGTGAAGAACGCGAGGTTCGGCGCAGTCACGCCGCCTCCGTCCACAAGCGGCGGGAATCCGAGGATGCCGACGAGCCCGCCCCAGGTCCGCTTTCCGACCAGCGGCCCGAGCTTCGACTTACGGAACGCCCACGGGAAGTAGTCGCCGCCCGAGCCCGCGTACTGGTTCGTGACTAGCGCCTTCGGCCCATAGATCGACATCAGCGGGCTCGTGAACGACTTGCCGTAGCGCGTCGCCCACCAGCTCATCAGCGGCCGCGTGGTCATCGAGATGAAGTAGTCGTCCACGGATCCGCCGCCGTTGAACCGCTCGTCCAGCACCATGCCGTCCTTGTCGGCCTGCGCCCCGTAGTAGCGGTTGAAGAACGTGAAGCCCGCGACGCTCGTATTGGGCAGCCAGACGTAGCCGACCCGGCCGCCGCTCAGCTCCGCGACCTTGCGGCGGTTGCCTTCCACCCAGTCGAACACGCGCAGCGTCGACTCATTGCCCACTGGCACGACCGTCACCTCGCGCGAACCGGATCCGTCGGCGCTCGGCCCGACGCGCAGCCGCACTTGCTTACCGGCCTTGTACTCGAACCGCGCGTACAGGTTGTCCGTGTCCTTGAGGTCCGTGCCGTCGACCGCGAGCAGGTATTCGCCTGCAGCGACCTGCGCGCCGGGCTGGTTGAGCGGCGCTTGGACGCCAGGATTCCAGCTCTCGCCGGTCAGCACCTTCTTGAAGCGGTAGCGCCCGCTCTCAAGGGCATAGTCCGCGCCGAGGAAACCGATCGGCGGCCCCTCGACCCCCGGGACGTCGCCGCCGCCGATGTACATGTGGCCGACGCACATCTCGCCCAGCATGTCGATGAACAGGAGGTTGAGGTCCGCTCGGCACATCAGGCCGTCGAGGAACGGCTCGTACTTCTTTTCGAGCGTAGCGAGGTCCACACCGTGGTAGTTCGGGTCGTAGAAATAGTCGCGCTCGATGCGGAGCACTTCGTGGAACATTTGCCGCCACTCTTCGCGAGGTTCGATGCGGATCATCGCGCCGGAAAGGTCTACCGCACCCTGCCCAGGCTGCGGCGGCGCGGCGGTCGCGACTATGCTTACGGAACCGCCCGCGAAAATCGCCATGTGATCGCCGTTGGAAGAGACCGCGAGCGCCTGCACGCCCTGCGCGAACGGAGAGTCTTTGCGGGAAGCGAGGTCGAACTTGCGCAGCACCGGCGGCCCGCTCGGCGAGGCAGCGTTTGCGGAGGGCGCCGTGTCGAGCGTGAAGAACGAACCCTCCGCGCCTGCGACGAGCCCCGAATAGACGCGCGGCGCCATCGGTGCAGAAAGGATCCGCTGCCCTATCCCATCGAGGTCGATGCGGAATGGCCCGGGCTCAGCGGGCTTCGCCGGCTCGCCTACCGCCTCTTCATCGCTCTTGGGCGCAAAGGGCGAGGTCAGGTCGTTGCGCAGCACGATGACGTACGCGCTGCTCGTGACGTTCGGCGTCTCGAGGGCAGTCAGGTCGAGCCAGCCCGTCGAAGTGTTCGTGTTCGTGCTAGCAAGGAAGTAGAGGTACTTGCCGCCGCGGTCGAACGCGGGCGAGATCGCATCGCTCATCCCGTCCGTGAGCGGCACGAGCTTGGACTGCTCCAAGTTGTAGAGGTACACGCGGCGAAGATAGTTGTCGCTCGCGCGGCTGAACGTCAGCCACTTGCTGTCCGGCGACCACGAAGGCTGGTAGCTGTACGTGACCGGGTAGTAGGGCGCTTCGTCGATCTTCGTCGCCGCACCGCTCTCCACGTCGCTCACCCACAGGATCCCGCGCATGTCCGAATAGGCGATCTTCTTGCTGTCCGGCGACCACACGATGCCCTGATAGAAGCCGCGCCCTCCTCCCGGCTCAAGCACCTTTGACTGGCCCTCGCCGTCCGATTGACGCAGCACGATCTTGTACTCGCCGCTCGCGTCGGATAAGTAGGCGATGGTCTTGCCGTCGGGGGACCACGCGGGCGACCGTTCGTTGCTGCCGCTGTTCTGCGAGAGGTTGCGCGCGTCGCCGTCCTTGGCCGGCACCGTAACGATCTCGCCGCGAGACTCCAGCACAAGCCGCTTGCCGTTTGGAGATACGTCGCCTGACGCGATAGAAGCAGCGAGCGGCACGTATTTTTCGCGCACCTCGGGGAAGTCGCCGCGCACCGTCACCGGCACGTCAGCGATCTTTCCGCTCTTGGTGTCGTACAGTTTGATCGAGCCCGGCTCGGAGAGCGCGATGGCGTCCTGCCCAGCGGTGGCGGAAAGGAACCCGAAGCTGCCACTCTTGGCCAGCGCGCGCTGCGATCCGCCGGCGTCGTCGCACGAGTAGAGGTCGAACTTGCCCGCCTGGTCAGAGAGGTAGTAGATCTTGTTGCCGACCCACATCGGCGCCTTGTCGTTCCAACCCTTGCGCGGGACCTCCTTCCAGGTCGAGTCCGCGATGTTCAAGACGAAGATCGGGAACGCCTCACCGCCGCGATACCGCTTCCACGCTGGCTCGAACTGAAGGTAGGGCACATAAGCGATGCGCTTTCCGTCCGGCGAAAGGCTGCCCATCGTGCCGGAAGGGAAGGGAAGCCCTGTGGACTGCCCGCCCGAGACGGGGATCGTGAAGAGCCGCGGCAAGAACGGCAGGCACTCTTCATAAGATGAGAAGAGGACGCCCTTGCCGTCCGGCGTCCAGCCTTGCACTAGGTCGTCGCTGGGGTGGTACGTAAGGCGCTTCGGGATCCCGCCATCGGCGGGCATGACGTACACGTCCGTGTTCCCCGCGTACTGGCCGCTGAAGGCGATCCATTTGCCGTCCGGCGAATAAAACGGCTCGGACTCTTGGCCCGGATTGGTGGTGAGCCTGCGGGCGTCGCCGCCTTGGCGCGGAACGTCCCACAGGTCGCCCGCGAACGCGAAGCAGACTTTGCTTGCGCTGACGGTCGGGTGTTGAAATAGGAGCGGTGTTTGGGCCTGGGCCCCCGCAGCGAGCAGCATAAGCGCACAGAACATTGCGAATCATAATACTGGTCTGTGCCGAGTGCAGTTGCCAAGGTCCCCTCGACCGTCCCGCCAGGCTCGGTGGCGGGTGCCAGAATCCCCGGCATGGACATCCAGGAGTTCCGCTCCGCCGGGCACAGGCTGGTCGAGCGGATGGCGGAGCGGTTCGAGTCGGCGCCCACCGACCGGGTGCTGCCAGACGTCGAGCCGGCCCTGGTCAACGCGCTCTTCTCCTATCCGATGCCCTCGCAAGGGAGCGCGATCGAAGACGTGCTTCGAGAGATCGACGAGGGGCTGCTCCCCTATTGCACGCAGCTGAGCAGTCCCGGCTACCTTGGACTCATCACATCATCGCCGCTGCCGATCGGCGCGCTCGGCGACATGGTCGCCTCAGCGCTCAACCAGAACATCGGCGCGTGGACGATCGGCCCCTCTGCCACCGCGATGGAGCGGCAGGTCGGACGGTGGCTGTGCGACATGGTGGGCTACGGCGCGGGATCGGACGGGCACCTCGTCAGCGGCGGGATGAGCGCCAATTTGACCGCCTTGAAGCTCGCGCGCGACTTCATGAGCGGCGACAGGGCACAGGAGGACGGCGTTACGGGGCGCTTCGCGGTCTATGTGAGCGAGCAGCGCCACATCTCGATCGACAAGTCGGTCGATCTGATTGGGCTTGGGCGCTCTTCGTTGCGGCTGATCGATACGGACGACGAGTTTCGCATCGACGTCGCTGCTTTGGAGGCCGCGATCGCTGCGGACAAGGCTCGTGGCGTCATGCCTGGGTGCGTGATCGCGCTCGCTGGCACGACGAACACCGGCTCGGTCGACGACATGGTCGCTTTGCGCAAGGTCGCGGACAGGGAAGGGATGTGGCTGCACGCGGACGCGGCGTACGGCGGAGCGATGATGCTCTCGCGCAAGGGCCCGGGGCTCTTGCGCGGGCTCGAACTTGCGGACTCCGCGATCGTGGACCCGCACAAGTGGCTTTTTGCGCCGGTGGACGCGGGCGCGGTGCTGATCAAGGACGCCTCGCGGTTGCGGCGCTCCTTTGGTTTGGTGCCGGCGTACCTCACCGACGAGTTCGACGCGGAAAAGGCGCGCTACAACTTCTACGAGCACACGATGGAGCAGTCGCGGCGGTTCCGCGCGCTCAAGGTGTGGATGATCTTTCGCCGCTATGGCGCGAGGCGGATCGGCGAATGGATCGACGCGAACGTGGAGGCCGTGCAGCACCTGCACGCTCTCGTCGAGAAGACCCCTCACTTCAAGCCCGCTTGCTTTCCGCAGATGTCCGCGCTCTGCCTGCGCTATGCGCCGGAAGGTCGGAGCGAAGAGGAGCTTTCGAAGCTACACGCCGAGGTCGCGAGCGCGGTGGAGAAGGACGGCCGTTTCTGGATCGGTACGACCCGCTTGAAAGGGAAGACCCACTTCCGCCTTTGTGCCGTCAACCTCTTCACGCGCAAGGAGCACCTGGAAGGGCTGCTCGAACTGCTCAAGTCCGAGTGCGCGAAGCTGAGCTGAAGCAAGGGCCTAAGCGATCCCTTCGCGCGAAGCCTTCAGCATCGCTTCGGCGAAGAGGTCGATCTCAGAGAGCGTCGTGTAGACGTTCGGCGTGACGCGCAGGCCCTGGAACTGCTTGTGCCCGATCGTCGTCACAAAAATCCCGTACTTCGCCAGCAGCCACTCGGCGAGCTTGCCCGGATCGGTACCGACGAGCTCGACGTTCGTGATCCCGCACGAGTGCTCCGGCAGGAGGTTCGTGTTGAACCGCACGCTCTTCTCGTTGCGGACCTTGTCCACCCACCGCGAGCGCAAATAGCGCAGCCGCGCGGCTTTTCTTGGCGCACCGATCAGCTCGTGGAACGTCAGCGCCTCGGCGATCGCGTTGTGGTTCGCCGCGGGGTGCGTGCCGATCTCCTCGAACTTGCGGATGTCCGCGTGCTGCGACTCGTTGTCCGCCATCATCGGCCAGAGCGACTCGATCTTGGACTTGCGGACATAGAGGAACCCCGTGCCGATCGGCGCCATCAGCCACTTGTGCAGCGAAACGCCGTAGTAGTCGCAGTCCAGGTCCTCATTGGTAAAAGGGAACTGCGCGAAAGCGTGCGCGCCGTCGACCACGACCGGGATGCCGCGCGCGCGGCACATCGTCACCACGTCCTTCACCGGCCAGATCTGCCCCGTCAGGTTGATCACGTGGCAGATCAGCACCAGCTTCGTGCGCGGCGTGATCCCGCGCGCGATCGCGTCGACGAGCTCTTGCTTCGATTTCGGCACTGTAGGGAAAGAGACCTGCACCAGCTTCACGCCCTCGCGCCGCTCGCGCTGCTTGATGCAGTTGATCATACGCGGATAGTCCTGGTCGGTCGTCAGCACTTCGTCGCCGCGCTGCAGGTCGATCCCGCCCAACGCGATCAGCAGCGCCTCGCTCGCGTTGCGCGTGATCGCCATCTCCTCGCGGTCGCACCCGAAGGTCCTCGCAAGGCGCGTGCGCACGTTCTCGACCTCCGGCTCGAGGTTGCGCCACATGTGGTACGCCGGCGCCTGGTTGGAATACTCGAGCTGCCGCCGCATCGCCTCCTGCACGATGCGCGGCGAGGGGCACACGCCGCCGTTGTTGAAGTTGATGAGGTTGCGGTCCTGCGTGAACGCCGACTGGATCTGCGCCCAGAAGTCCTCGTCCTGCGCCGCCTGCTGGGGGTCGGCGTCGGCCCATGAGACGGCCTTTGCGACCAGGTCGAGCGAGTCGTTCCTGAAGGCTGCGATGACCGCGGCCGACTCTATGAACTCCCGGCGTGTGAGCATGGGCCGAGTGTACTTCGATGGTGCGCGACAGCAGTCAAGCGATCCTCGACGAGGCCAAGGAGAACGCATCCACGATCAAGCTTGCAGTGACAAAAAGCATTAGCGGCCAATAACTGGAGATGCCGCCGTAAGCGAACGGCAACATAAGACTTAAAGCCCCGTAACCGCACCCTCCAGCTTTGACGAGATGCGCCATGCGAGCCCAATGGTGACGGCCAAAGTAGCCGATTCCGACAACTACAGGCATGATGAAATAAAAGGTCCCGACCGCCGCGATGTGCCAGAGCGCGATGTATATATTGAACCCATCCTCCGACCAAGCGGACACAGTCGCGTAAAATATCGTAGCGACGAGCGCGAAACCACACAGCACGAATTGAGTCACGGCCTCCCTACGGCCATCTTTCTCGGTGCTGGAAGGCGATCGCTGGAGCGCCACGCTAGTCCCTTCCCAAGATCGCATCCAGCGCAAGCGACGCGTTCTTGCACCGGACGTCAGGGTGCACAGGATAATCGTGAAGCATCTCCGCCGTCAGTGGCCCCTCGAAACCGGTCATTTCCAAAGCCGCGACCACTTTGTCCCAAGGCACGTCCCCCTCGCACAGGTCGCAGAACCCCTCGGCCGTCCCCACGCGCCGCTTGAAGTCCTTCACGTGCACCGCCTTCACGCGGTGCCCGAGGATCTGGATCCACTGGTCCGGGTAGCCGAACGGCATCACGTTCCCGACGTCGAAGTAGCTGCCGATCCACGGCGACTCGAACTGGTCGATGAACGTGCGCATCTCCAAAGGCGAAAGCAGGAACTTGTTCCACACGTTCTCGATCCCGATACTCACCTCGAGGTCCGCGGCGACCGGCAGGACGCGCTGCAGCCCCTCGGTCGCTCGTTCCCACACCGTGCCGTAGCCCTGCACCGGCGCCTCCGGCAAAAAGAACACGTCTACCGCGCCGGGGATCGTGAGCAGCGCGCGCGCGCCGAACCACGCGCTGATCTGCAGCATCCGCTCCAGCGCGTTGAGCGCCTTGGTGCGGTCCGCTTCGCTGGCGCTCGCGAGGTTATAAGACCAGTACGTGCCGCTCGCCATGGTCGAGATTTGCAGACCGTGCTTGTTCGCTGCGGCCACAGCGTCTTCGCAGAAGGCCTGCGTCACGTCCAGACTCAGCTCCCCGCTGTCGCCGATCGCCGGCTCGACGCACTCGAACCCGTCGCGCTTGGCGCGCTTGAAGAACTCTGCGAGCGTCGGCTCGCCCGCATAGGACCACACGTTGATCCCTTTCAGCAGCCTGCTCATCCGAGCCTCGCTTCGATTTGCCGGACCTCTTCTAGCACGGTGCGCAACGAGTCGCGCGATGACTCCGGCGTCACGATCTGTGGCATGCGCCCTTTCGCCACGCAGTCCACGAAGTAAGCCAGTTCGTTGTAGTAGCCACCGAGGGAGGAAAGGTTCCCGCCCGCGCCGCTCGCCTCCATCTGCTTCGCCTCGTGCTTGCGCGGCTCCTTGCCCTCTTCATAGGTCCAGAGCTCGCCGTCGCGGAAGATCATCGCTCCCCGCTCGAACACCGCGCGGTACTCCATGCGGAAAGGCGCGCCCTGTGGCAGGTTCCATCCGCCTTCGAGGTGGACCACGCACCCCGCATAATCCATCGTCGTGAAGAAGTGCCCGACTCCGCGCGGGTCGCGCGAACCGTGAGAGACAATCGAGCGCGGCTCGCCCAGCAGGTACAGCGCAAAGTCCGTGTCGTGAATGTGCATATCCATCCCGCCGCCCGCCTTCGCCGGATCCGCCGCCCACCGGTCCACTGTGTACGCAGGGAACGCGCCGTATCGCGTCAAGTTCAGGGAGAGCAGCGGGCCGAGCGCCACCTTATCACACACATCTTTCAGGACTTCGTACTCGGGCCAAAAACGGATGCAGTGCCCGACCATCATCTTCACGCCCGCCTTCTTCGCGGCCGCGACCATCCGGTCCGCATCGGCCACCGTCAGTGCCATCGGCTTTTCGCACATCACGTGCTTTCCCGCCTCGCACGCTTTGATCGAGAACTCCGCGTGCACGTCCGTCGGCAGGCAAACGTCCACCACGTCTACGTTCGCGTCGCGCAGCATCTCCTCGTAGCTCCCGCAGACCCGGCAGCCCCACTTTTGAGAGAACTCTGCCGCGCGCTCGGGCTTCCTGTCCCACACGCCGACCAGCTCCGCGCCGTCCAGCGCGCGGTAGACGTTTGCGTGCATCGTCCCCATGAACCCGCACCCCACCAGTCCGACCTTTACCATCTCGCGTTCCAACGATACTCTAGCCACGCCCGCGCCCGTCCTTACCTGTGGGCATGTTCGAACACAGGAATCAGCCGCCGATCACCAGGGCCGAGTTCCACAAGCGCGTCCTGCGCAGGCTCGCACTGGCGCTCGGGTTTGTCGGCGCTGCGCTCGGCGCCGGCATGCTCGGCTACCACGTTTTCGGCGGCCTGGAGTGGGTGGATTCGCTGCTCGATGCCTCAATGATCCTCGGCGGCATGGGGCCGGTCCACGAGCTCAACTCCGACGGCGCCAAGGTCTTCGCGTCTTTCTATGCGCTCTTTTCGGGCCTTGCGTTCATCGGCATCGCAGGCTTCCTCCTCGCTCCCTTCCTCCACCGCATGATGCACCGGTTCCACAGCGACGAAGAGTCCTGGCCCGATTGAACCGCCGTCCGCGAAGGAACGTCAAAACTACACTGGCATGACGCTTGCGCTCCTTGCAGTCGTTTCGATCCCTTTCAGCGCGGTCTTTGTCGCACCGGGCGGCGACGACTCCGCGCCCGGCACGTCATCGAACCCTGTCGCCTCGCTCGCTCGAGCCGTCTTGATCGCCAAGCCAGGCGACACGGTCGTTGTCAGAGAAGGCGATTACCGCATCAGTACGCCGGTCAATGTCGGCGCGGACAGGGCCGGTCTGCGGATCCTTGGCGAAGGGCGCGTCGTTCTGCGTGGCGGCCCGCAAGTCCCGCATAGCCTCTGGAAGCGCGCTGAGGACGACCGCTTGCCGGACTCATCGAAGGGGCACGTGTTTCGAGTGGATCTCAGGGCGATCGGTGTCAACAACGTGCCGCCGCTACAGCCGAGGGGATTCAGCCACAACGGTTCGATGGCGCCCGTCGAGCTCTTCGTCGGCGACGTGCCCCAAACCCTCGCGCGGTGGCCGAACGAAGGCTACGTCAAGACCGGTCGGCTCATCGACGGCGGAAGCGTCCCGCGTGAAGGCGACAGTGCCGGACGTAAGCCAGTCTTCGAGTTCACAAACGAACGCCCACAAAGGTGGAACGGTGCGAAGGACGCCTGGGCCTACGGGTATTGGCACTACGACTGGGCCGACGAGAGCATGCCCGTTTCCGAGATCGATGGAGACAAGGTCACGCTTGGCGCGCCGCACACCTACGGCGTCCTCGCCGACCGCAACTTCTACTTTGAGAACGTGATCGAAGAGCTCGATAGCCCGGGCGAGTACTACATCGACCGCAGGCAGGGCGCGCTCTACTTCTGGCCATCCAAAGACGGCGACGCCTATCTCTCGATCAATGACGGCTATCTTCTTCGCGTCATCGACGGCTCCGGCGTAACGATCGAGAACCTGCGCTTCGAGACCACGCGCGCAACGCCCGTCGAGATCGCAGGCGGCCACGACACCACAGTCAAGAACTGCGTCTTCCGCAACATCGGCCTCTTCGGGGTCAAGATCGGCAGCGGCACGGGGCACCGGGTCGAGTCGTGCCGGTTCACGGACTCGGGCGAGGGCGGCGTACAGCTCTATGGCGGCGACCGCGCGACCCTCACTCCCGCGAACGACGTGGTCGAAGGCTCCCTGTTCGAACGATTTAGCCGCCGCGCGCGCACCTATCGCCCGGGAGTGCTCGTCAACGGCGTCGGCATGACCGTCTCGAACTGCGAGTTCCGCGAAGCGCCGCACTCGGCAATCATCTTCAGCGGCAACGACCACACGTTCGTCGGCAACTCGTTCCACGACATCCTCACCGAGACCGGCGACGGCGGCGCGATCTACGGCGGCCGCGACTGGAGCGCGCGCGGCACCGTGATCAAGGAAAACCTCTTCTACCGCCTCAACGGCGTCCACCTCTATGAGAACGGCGTCTACCTCGACGACCAACTGAGCGGCATCACGGTCGAGCACAACGCATTCGTCGACTGCTGGTGGGGGATCATGGTCGGCGGCGGGCGCGACAACACCGTCCGCGAAAACCTCTTCGTCCGTTGCCACCTCGCGATGCAGCTCGACGCGCGCGGGCTCGGCTGGGCCGCGAGCGGCCTCGAGGGCCTGCGGGCCTCGCTAGAAAAGGTTCCGTACAAGGGCGAGGTCTGGCGGCGGCGCTATCCCGGGATCGAGAGGATCCTCGATGACGACCCGATGTCACCGAAAGGAAACACCGTCGGCGGGAACGTGCTGCTCGGCGCGGGCAAAGACACCGACAACGTTGAACCCGCCTTCCGTAGTGGCAGCCGCGTCGAGGGGAACAAGAGCAAGGACGGCGACTGGGACGTCGCCGCCAACAACAACCTGCTCTCGATCGGCCAGCGAGCGACGGCGGAGCTCCCGCCCGCTCTGCGCGCGCTCGCCGGCCGAAAGTTCGGCCCGCGCAACCCGGTACCGGGCCCGTAGGCGTTGTCACAAGCCCTTTCGCAAGGACTCGAACTCTGCGCGGCTCATGCCTGCCTGCTTTAGGATCGATGAGAAGGTTCCTTTGGGCACGTCCTTGGTTGGATGCTTCAAGATGACGGTCAACTTTTCGTCGCGCCCAACTCGACGAAGCTTCAAGTGACTTCCGCGTTGACTGACCTGTTCGAATCCCGCTCGCAGCAAGACCCTCAGGATCTCGTGGCTGCTAGGCGCTCCTGACATCCACGTGTTCGATCGTGACGGACTCGATCTCGGAAACCTCAGGATGAGGCTCGTCTTCAAAGTAGAGCTCTAGCGCCTCTTTGATAGCGGCCTTGGCCTCCTCCAGCGAGTCGCCGAAGGTACTGACCTCGACGTTGAGAGCCTGGGCGACCCAGTGTCTGCCCTCCTTGTAATAGGCCACTTGAATCTTCCTCACGCCCCTATTGTATTCCAAGCACCAGCTCCCCGCCAGATTCCCCCGGCTCTCCCCCTTCTACTTTCAGATACACTCCCCGGCACCATGCTGGGCCTCGTCTTCGCCGTGCTCGTCGGCGGCGCAATCCAGGACGCCCACACCTATCGCGAGATGTCTGTGGACCTGAACGCCCTCACCGAAGCCGCAAACCCGATGGCGCCCGTCGTCGAGCGCTTCTCGACCGACCGCCGCGACCTCGACCGCGTCTACGACGTCGAGACGTCGTCGGCCACGTTCGCGGGAAGGCGCGCCTTCTACCACGACTGGCTCGACGCGATCAAGAAACTGCCGTTCGACTCGTATCCCACGGAAGCGAAGGTCGACTATGTCCTCCTCCGTAACCGCATTGAAGGCGACCTCGGTGAGCTCGAAGTGCAAGAAAAGCGGATCGCAAAGGCCGCGAAGTACCTGCCCGACCTTTCCATCCCAACGGCGTTCATCGAGGCCAACCGCAGCATGCTCCCCGTCAAGCCGGACCAGTCTGCGAAAAAACTGACGGACTTTGCCGACACCATCGCCGCAAAGCAGGCTGGACTGCCGCAGCAGGCGCCGACGAGCGAAGAGCCAGACGCGCGCTTCGCCGCACAGCTGGTCGAGAACATGAAGGCCGGACTCAAGCACTGGTTCGACTTCTATAACGGCTACGATCCCGACTTCTCCTGGTGGTGCAAGAAGCCGTACGAACAGGCCGACCACGCGCTCGAAAGCTACATCAAAGTCCTGCGCGAGCGCGTCGCGAAGGTCGAAGGCGACGAGATCACGGGCGACCCGGTCGGCCGTGAGGCACTGATGCTCGACCTCAAGCGCGAGATGATCGCCTACACGCCCGAAGAGCTGATCGACATCGCCAACAAAGAGTTCGCCTGGTGCGAAAAGGAGATGGTCAAGGCCTCCACCGAAATGGGCTTCGGCGCGGACTGGAAGAAGGCGCTCGAGAAGGTCAAAGAGGACCACGTCGCGCCTGGCGAGCAGCCGGAGATGATCCGCGCGCTCGCGTGGGAGGCGATCGACTACGTCGAGAAGAACAACCTCGTCACGGTCCCCGACCTCGCCAAGCGCGTCTGGCGCATGGAGATGATGTCGCCCGAGCGGCAGAAGGTGTCACCGTTCTTCCTCGGCGGGCAGACCATCTTGGTGAGTTTCCCGACCGACACGATGACCGACGACGAGAAGGAAATGTCGATGCGCGGCAACAACAAGCACTTTGCGAAGGCGACCGTGCACCACGAGCTGATCCCTGGCCACCACCTGCAAGGCTTTATGAACGCGCGCTACAACACGCACCGCGCCGCGTTCCGCACGCCGTTCTGGACCGAAGGCTGGGCGCTCTGGTGGGAAATGCTGCTGTACGAGCGCAACTTCCCGGCAACCCCAGAGGACAAGGTCGGCTTCCTTTTCTGGCGCATGCACCGCTGCGCGCGCATCATCTTCTCGCTCAAGTTCCACCTTGGCGAGATGACGCCGCAGCAGTGCGTCGACTTCCTCGTCGAAAAGGTCGGGCACGAGCGCGCGAACGCCGAGGGCGAGGTGCGCCGCTCGTTCAACGGATCGTATCCGCCGCTCTACCAGCTAGCGTACATGACCGGCGCGCTCGAGTTCCGCGCGCTCTACAAAGACCTGGTGCTCTCGAAGAAGATTACCGACAGGCAGTTCCACGACGCGATCCTGCACCTGAACAGCATGCCGATCGACGGGATACGGATGGTCATGGAGGACTTGCCCCCCACGCGCGACTACCAGTCGGCGTGGAAGTTCTACACCGCGCCGTGAGGCATGCGCAGTGAACGCCGTTCGCCGAGTTCGATGGCGCATTGGGACTGGCGAGTCCACGTGCGTCGGCGTTAGATAGGTGGCCAAGCCTGGCCACGCATCCCTGCGTCCCAGCAAAAACCATTGACTCCCCTTTAGGCGTCCAAGAGGAATAAGCATGCTGGAGCCGATCGTGAAAGCCAGCCTCCTGATCGTACTGCCCAGCCTTGCGCTCTGCACCGCCTGCGGGGGCGGCGGCGGCTCTGTCGGCACGAACAGCGGTCCAAACCCCGGACTCAACGGCAGCCTGAACGGCCGCCAGATCTTCCTCGCAGACTCTCCCTGGAACACGCCGGTCGACACCGCCGCCGTCGACCCCAACTCCGCCGCCATCATCGCTAACATCGGCGCTGGCAAGGCGTTCCACCCAGACTTCGGCGCGGACTGGAACGGCGGCCCGTTCGGCATCCCCTACGTCGTCGTCGACGGCACGCAGCCGCCGGTCAACGTCACTTTCGGCTACAGCGACGAGAGCGACCCGGGCCCGTACCCCGTCCCATCCAACGCGCCGATCGAAGGCGGCGCAAGCTCGACGGGCGACCGCCACGTGCTCGTCGTCGACAAGGACAACTGGGTGCTCTACGAAATGTTCGACGCGCACAAGGTCTCGGGCGGCTGGCACGCAGGCTCTGGCGCAAAGTGGGACATGAAGACCAACCACTACCGCACCGCTGGTTGGACCTCCGCCGACGCAGCGGGCCTTCCGATCCTTCCGGGCCTGGTGCGCTACGACGAGGTATTGGCCGGTGCGATCAACCACGCGCTCCGCTTTACCGTCTCAGTGACGAGAAAAGCGTACGTCTTTCCCGCTAGCCATTGGGCCTCTTCGAACACCGATCCCCTCCGCCCGCCGATGGGGATGCGCGTGCGCCTCAAGTCGTCGTTCGATCTAACGGGCTACCCCGCGCAGGCGCAGGTCGTCCTTCGCGCGCTCAAAAAGTACGGCATGATGGTCGCCGACAACGGGTCCGACTGGTACATCTCAGGCACTGCGGACGCGCGCTGGGACGACGCGCAGATCAACACGCTCAAACAGCTGCACGGCTCCGACTTTGAAGTCGTGCAGATGGGCACGATCGTCACTCCCTAGCGTTCCTCTCTCCTCTCCGGGGGAGCGGGGTTAGGGGAGAGGGGTGCACGCGACCTCCCCGCAACGACGATCGCGATGCCGCCAAGGATGAGAACGCCGGAGACCACGAGCGTCATTGTCGTTTTCTCGCCGATGAACGCAATTCCCCCGATCGCCACGATCACCGGCACGGCCAGCTGCACGACCGCCGCGCGCATTGAGGTCAGCCCCCTCAGCGCGTGGTACCAAACGACGTAGCCCAGGCCGGACGTGATCGCGCCGCTGACGACCGCGAGCAGCACGCCCGTTGCGTTTGCATGAGCGTCTATCGGACCGATCAGACCGATCAGACCGATTAGGAGAGCGAGCGGCACCGACCGTACGAAGTTGCCGGCGGTCGCGAGCGATGGGTCGGGAACTCCGCGACCGAGCAGGGAATAGAATCCCCACGAGACCCCTGCGAGCGCCATCAGCGATCCGCCGATGAGCGATGGCGCTTCGAGCTTTGGCAAGAACAAGTACACGAGCCCGCCGAGCGCGAGGGCGAGGCCGCCCCATTCGAGCAACGTCGGCCGCTCTCCTTTGACGATCCCGACGACGATCATCGTCGCCTGCACGCACCCGAAGAGGATCAGCCCTCCAGTCGCAGCCGACAAGGAAAGATATGCGAACGAGAACGCGGCGGCGTAGGCAAAGAGACACAGCGCCATCGGCCAGGAACCGAACCCCTCTCCCCCGAAGGGGAGAGGGGAATGAATGCGCGCAGGCAACACGACGACCAGCCACAGGAACGCCGCGCCAGAGACAATCCGAAACGCCGTGAACGACGCCGCGTCGATAGCACCGTCCTTCAGGGCCAACCGGCAAAGGATAGAGTTGGACGCGAACGCGACAAGCGTGACGAGGGTCAGGAGTAGCGTGCGGGCGGACAACAGGGAGAGTATGGAGCAGGGGGGCCTCCGTTCGGATAACATCCACTCCATGACGACCCTGCTCCTCGCCATGCTTGCGCTCGCTCCCGCACAAGACGAAGGCGGCTCCCTGGCCGCGCTCGCCAAGCGCATCGACGGGCAGAGCCACCGCTCGACCAGTACGCGCAGGGAGAACGCACAAGGCGACTACGACCGCACGGCCAAGCCGAAGGGCGACCTCAGCGAGCGCAGCAACTGGGACAACTTCCGCGTCGCGCCCGGACAGACGCACGTCCTGCTCGATGAAAAGGGGCCTGGCGTCATCACGCACATCTGGGTCACCTTCCTCGGCCCGGAAAAACAGGCGTGGGCGCCCAACGGCTCCGCCACGCACCAGGACATGCTCCTGCGCATCTATTGGGACGGAAGCGACAAGCCCGCTGTCGAGGCGCCCGTCGGCGACTTCTTCGCGGACTGCTTCGGGATCCGCAGCCAAGTGATCAGCCTCCCCGTCATCGTCGAGGACGCCGACTCCTACAACTGCTTCTGGCACATGCCGTTCCGCAAGTCCGCGCGGGTCGAGATCGTCAACCAAGGCTCGCAGAACGTCAACCTCCTCTACTACAACATCGACTGGATCAAGAAGAAGTCGCTTCCGAACGACACGCCGTACTTTTACGCGCAGTACCGGCAGGAGTACCCCGCCGAGCACGGCAAGGACTACGTCGTGCTCGACACGACCGGCAAGGGGCACTACGTCGGGACCGTGATGGCCGTCCGCACGCGCAGCCCGTCCTGGTTCGGCGAGGGCGACGAGAAGATCTACATCGACGGCGAGACGGACGCTTCCATCTGGGGCACAGGCACCGAGGACTACTTCCTCAGCGCGTGGGGGCTGCAAAAGACGAGCACGCCCTACTTCGGCGTCCCCTACTTCGACCAGTGGGGCATCGTCGGCGGCCACACGAGCGCTTATCGGTGGCACATCAACGACCCTGTCGTTTTTGAAAAGGGAATAAAGGTCACGTTCGAGCACTTCGGATGGATCTCGCCCGACGAGAACAAGGACAACAAGAGCATGTCGTGGAACGAGCGCGAGGACGACGTCTCAAGCGTCGCGTTCTGGTACCAGACCGGTACGCCCACCTTTACGGCGCGCGCGCCGGGCGGAGCAGAGAGAAGGCTTCCCAGCCTCGACCGCGTCATCGCCTACGCGCGCGACGGAGCGACACACGGCGCGGGAGACGCCGACCCGCAACAGATCGACCTCTATGACGGGGCGCAGCTCCTCTACAAGCCAAAGTCCGCCGATAACGCCTGGATCGAAGTGCCGGTCACCGTCGCCAAGAAAGAACCGCTCCGGCTGCTTCTGAACATGACGACCTCATACGACTTCGGCCGCTATCAGGCGTACTTCGATGGAGTCAAGGTCGGCGGTGTGATGGACCTCTATTCTGCGAGCGTCGAGAACCGCGAGTTCCACCTCCTCGACTTCTGGCCCGACCCCGGCGTCCACACGCTGCGGCTCGAGTGCGTCGGCAAGCGCCCGGTCTCCGACAACTACTATCTCGGCATCGAGTCGGTCCGCCTGCGCGAACGCCGCCCCCGCGTCCTGCAGATGGGATGGGACAAGGACAAGGACTGGAAGAAGAACCCCGTGCTCTACGACTGACTAAGATCTAACTCGCGTCCCGTCGAAGCAGCCGGGGCGCGGGTACCGAGGCGCCCTACTTCCCGTAATCGCTCGGATCGCCGGGCGAGACGCCGATCTGCCCTGAAAACCCGTCCCTCGCCGGTGCCTCTTTGCTGGCGGCTTGGTGCGAAGGTTCCGGTGCGCACCCCGCAAGCGCGAACGCCAAGCTGGCTGCCAGCAATAACCGCTTCATCGTAGGAGGCTTGTTCCACGCCCCGCAGCCCCAGAAACCCTACAAGAAATGCTGGCCCCGCGTTAGGGCGTCGTCTTGAACGGGAGCATCGTCGCCTCGTCGAATTGTTTGACGTAGCGCGCCCCGCCGCTGAAGTATCCGACCGCCCTTCCTTCGTCCCTGGCCCAGGGCAACGAATCGTAAACGAGCACGGCGCGGTCCGGTTCGATCACAGCCGAAATGCGAAGTCCGGCCGCGCCACTGTTCGGAAGGAACACGCCACCGGCCGGGTTCATGCTCTTGCAGTCGAGGTCGCCGTCCGAGTAGCGTGCGACCGCGGCTCGCAGCTCGTCGTTCGATGTAAGCGCTGGCGGCAAAGTGTCGTCGTAGTCGGTGGCGTACATATTGAGCGCAAGCACGATCCTCCTCGCCTGCGAGAGCGTCGCGGACTTTTGCGCGCTCAGCCTCGCCTGCGAGAACACTGGGAACAACACCGCCCCGATCACGGGCACGATGCAGCAGAACAACAGCAGCACCACGATCACCACGATCAGGGCGATGTTCGTCTTCTTCTGCGGCGGTTGTGCCATCGGCGGTTCAGGCGGCATCTGTTGCATCTTGCACCTCTGCGCCGATCATACCGGCGCCTGGCAGCTCACGACTGCCCGACCCGCATCGGCATCGAGCTGCACGTCTTGCCGGCCGCCTGCGCCAGCGCTCCGTTGATCGCCGGCGCGATCGCCATGATCGGCGTCTCTCCGGCCCCCGCCGGCTCCAAGTCCGCACGGTCCAACAGCACAGTCTCCATCGTCGGCACGTCCGAGTACCGCGGCACCCTGTACAGCGAGAACAGCCCCGTCTCGTTCCGCCCCTCCTTGTAGACGATCTCCTCAAAGAGCGCGCCGCCGAGCCCTTGCACCACCGCGCCCTCCACCTGCTGCCTCAAAAGTGCGGGGTTCAGGACCTTCCCGCACTCGAACGCCGTAACTGCGCGCAGCACACTGGTCTCCGCACCGTCGACCGAGACTTCCACCGCCGTCGCAACGTAGCTCCCTTTCTCGGTGCCGCACGCGATCCCGCTTCCGCGCCCCTTCGCAGGCTTCTCCACGCGCCAGCCGAACCGGTCCGCGCATGCGCGCAGCACCGCTTTCAGCCGCTCGTCCTTAAGGTTCCTCAGTCGGAACTCGAGCGGGTCGATCCCAGCCGCCTGCGCGAGCTCGCTCATCTTCGACTCGCGGGCAAAGTTGTTGAACGTCGCCGCGAGCCCGCGGTAAGACCCCTGGCGCAACGGCGACTCGATCCTGTGGAACTCCTCGCGCTTCGAAGCCACTGCATAAGGCGTCTCCAGCGCTGCGCTTCCGGAGTTGTAATTGTCGTGCTCCCACTTCTGCAAGAGCCCGTCCGGACCCAACGACGCCGAAACGTGCACGATCCCGCCTGGACGGAAGTAAGCAAAGTTGAACTCCTCGCTTCGCGTCCACACCACCTTCACAGGCTTGCCGAGCGCCTTTGCGATCCGCGCAGCCTCCACCGCAGCGTCGCCCGTGTGCTTTCCGCCGTACCCGGCCCCCGTGTCCGGCACGATCACGCGCACCTTCGATTCGTCGAGCCCGAGCGCCTGCGCGACCTCCGGCTTCACGCCGAACGGGCGCTGCGTCCCCGTGTGCACCGTCATCCTCTCGCCGTCCCACTCGGCCAGAGCGGCGCGTGGCTCAAGAGGCGCGTGCGCGATGTAGGCGCACTGGTACGCGCTCGTTCCTTCGCCTGGCCTTGCGACGC
The DNA here is from genome assembly GCA_946479035.1 of uncultured Chthonomonadaceae bacterium. The sequence goes on from CAMLDW010000005.1 coordinate 66,539, forward strand.
CGAAGAGCGAATAAAGGTCCGCTGTCGAGACCGTCGAGCCTTCCTCCCACTTCGCCTCCACCGATTCGATCGCAGCCTTCGCCGAACGGTACGTCGGCCCCGCGACCGCGACGAACGACCTGTCGCGCACGACCTTCACGCCAGCCATCGACTCCGCCTTGCTCGTGTCCGCGCTGAGCAGTTTGGCGCCCAGCGAGGGCGCACGCAGCACCCTGGCGTAAAGCATCCCTTCCACGGCCAGGTCGCTCGTGTACTTGTGCGAACCGCGCACCACCTCGTCTGCGCCGACTCTCGGCAGTGCGGTCCCCAGCACCTTCCACTGCTCGGGCGGAGTCAGCGCGACGTCGCGGGGGATCAACGTCGTGATCTTCCCGTCCCCCACGAGCTCGCCGTACCCGACCGCCTCGCCGCTCCCGCCGCCGCCCACCTTTCCGTCCGCCGCGACCAGGGTCGCCCGCGCAACGCCAAGCCGTTTCGCCGCCATGTCGATCAGCGCCTCGCGCGCCGCCGCCGCCGCACGCCGCAGCTGCGGCACCATCCGCGGCGTCGTCATGCTGCCGAAGGTGCCCATATCGAACGGCACGAGGTCCGTGTCGCCCATCACGACTTTCACGTTCGCGGGCGAGACGCGCAGTTCCTCCGCCACTGCCTGCGTCACCGAAGTGCGCGCGTTCTGGCCGACCTCCACCTTTCCCGTCAGCACCGTCACCGCGCCGTCCTTGCCGATGTGCAGCCACGCGTCAAGGTTCTGCGGCGCCTGCTGCTGCCCGCGCTGCGACCACACGGAGTCGTGCACCGGTACCACCGCGACGAAAAGCCCGCCGCCGAAGAGCTTCAGCACCTGTCGCCGCGTCATTTCAAAAAGGCTCATCGCGACTCCGTCGCCTTCGCGGCGCTCTTGATCGCCTCGAGCATCTTCGGGTATCCGCCGCACCGGCACGCGTTGCCGTCCATCCCTTCGACGATCTCAGCGTCCGTCGGGTGCGCGTTCTTTCGCAAGAGCCCGATCGCGTTCATGATCATCCCAGGCACGCAATAGCCGCACTGCATCGCGCCGTGGTCGAGGAACGCCTGCTGCACCGGGTGCAGGCAGCATTCGACCTCCATCCCCTCGATCGTCTCCACGCTCTTCTCGCCCACTTCAGCGAGCGGCGTAATGCACGAGCGCACCGCCGCACCGTCGACGAGCACAGTGCACGCGCCGCACATCCCTTCCCCGCACCCGTACTTAGCCCCAGTCAGTCCCAGGTCGTTGCGCAGGACGTCTAGCAGCGAAGCGTCACCGGGGGCACCGACCTCGTAGGACATGCCGTTGACGGTGAGCTTGGTGAGGGCTCCCATGCCCCCATGTTATCACGCTTTTTGGCCCAGCCGGAAGAGCTTCGCCACCGGGTCGTAGAACCTGTCCACGACCCGCTCCTTCAGCGGGATGATCGCGTTGTCCGTGATCTTGATGTGCTCGGGGCACACCACCGTGCAGCACTTCGTGATGTTGCAGTACCCGATCGAGTCGCGCTTCTTGAGGTCGGAAAGCCGGTCCTCCGTGTCGAGCGGGTGCATCTCCAGCGCAGCCGCGTAGACGAAGAGCCGCGGACCGATGAAAGAATCGTGCTTCTTGTGCTCCCGCAGTACGTGGCACACGTTCTGGCACAGGAAGCACTCGATGCACTTACGGAACTCCTGCACGCGCTCCACGTCCTCCTGCGCGATCCGCCACGTCCCGTCCGCCGCGTCCGGATTGCGCGGCTTGAACGGCTTGATCGCCAACTTCGCGCGGAAGTTCCACGAGACGTCCGTCACCAGGTCCTTGATGAGTGGGAACGCCTTCATCGGCTCGATCCGCACCGCCTGGTCGAGCGGCAGGTCGCTCAGGCGCGTCATGCACATCAGCCGCGGCATCCCGTTGATCTCCGCGCTGCACGACCCGCACTTTCCGGCCTTGCAGTTCCAGCGGCACGCTAGGTCCGGCGCGCTCTCGGCCTGGATCTGGTGCACGGCGTCCAGCACCACCATCCCCTCCCCTACCTCGGTCTTGTAATCCTCGAACCGCCCCGCGTCCCCCTTCCCACGCCAGATTCTGAAAGTGACGCCCGCCACATATCAATCATACTCGCAGAGCACCGGGGAGGGTGTCGGTCCTTTGACTCCGCGCCCGCTCACCCCTTCGAGTATTTCGGCTGATAAAGCATGATCTCGAACCCGCCAGGCGCCTTCATGTGCGCCGTGTGCCCGAACCCCGCGTCCTTCACCTCGCCAGCGAACTCCACACCCCTCGCCTTCAGCTCCGCCACCGTCGCCGCAATGTCGTCGCAATAAAAAGAGATGTCCGCCGTGCCGGAAGGCGGCGACTCCGCGTGGTCCAGCGGGTGGACCCCCATGTCCGCCTCCGGCAATTCGAAGATCGTCCACCCGCCCCCGACGTCCACGCCCGAAAACCCGATCTTCTCCTTCAGCCAGGCCCGCAGCTCCTCCGCTTGTGAGCAATAGAACATCGTGTGAACGCCTTTGACCATGCCCAAAAGGCTACCACCCAAATCGGGGGCGCCCCTCGCCCGGGGCTCCACCAGCAATTCTGCCAGGAATACGGTCCCGCCACAAGTTCGAACCTTGTGCATGTGCCATACCATCTGAATCACGGGGCACGGAAACTGAGGAAACCACGATGAAACGACTTCTGACGCTCGCCGCGCTCGCGCTCTCTGCCGCGGCGCTTGCACAAAACCAGCTCCGCGCACAGGTCTACGCGACCGGGCTCAGCCTCCCGGTCGCAATGGTCCAGGACCCCACGAACCCCAGCGTACAGATGGTCGTCCAGCAGCGCGGGCTCATCAAGGTCGTCGTCAACGGCGTCGTCCAGGGCGCGAACTTCCTCGACCTCAGCGGCCTCGTTCACCAGTCCGACAGCGAGGGCGGCCTCCTGGGCCTTGCGTTCCACCCCGACTATGCGAGCAACCGGTTCTTCTACGTCGACTACACCGACACCTTGGGCGACACCCACATCGCGCGCTACCAGCGCGACCCCGTCAATCCGCTCATCGCCAACCCCGCCTCCGCCACGGCCGTCCTGTTCATCGACCAACCGTTCAGCAACCACAACGGCGGCACCCTCAACTTCGGGCCTAACGACCATTACCTCTACATCGGCATGGGCGACGGCGGCAGCGGCAACGACCCGGGCAACCGCGCGCAGACCATTACCAACATGCTGCTCGGCAAAATGCTGCGCATCAATGTTGATGGCGACGACTTTCCCGCAGACCCGAACAAGAACTACAGCATCCCCTTCTCTAACCCGTTCGTCGGCGCCATAGGCGACGACGAGATATGGTCCTTCGGCGTGCGCAACCCTTGGAAGTGGTCCTTCGACGACCCTGCGCACCTCGGCACCGGCGGGATGCTCATCGGCGACGTCGGTCAGAACATGTGGGAGGAGGTCGACTACGAGCCGCCCCTTATCGGCGGCCGCAACTACGGATGGCGCGTGTACGAGGGCAACCACTTGACGGGTCTAGGCGGCGGCGCAGGGCCGTTCACGTTCCCTATTACCGAGTACGACCACTCGCTCGGCATCGCCGTCACCGGCGGATACGTCTACCGTGGGCTCCTCCTCGGCGACTACTTCGGCAAGTACTTCTACGCCGACTACGGCTCGACCCGCTTCTGGACCCTCGATCTTGTCATTGACCCTGGCACGGGAGAAGGGAGCGCCGCCAACGTCACCGAGGTCACGGCCGACCTCAACTCCGGCGCGGCCGCCATCAGCTCGATCAACGTCGATTCGCAGGGCGAGATCTATCTCTGCGACTACCGCGGCTCGGGCTCGGGACGCATCCTCAAAATAATGCCGGAGAACCGCGTGTGGGCGACTTCGCTCGCCGCCGACGGCGGCACTCCCGTGATTGGCGACCTGCGCACTCTATCTTCCGCCGACGGCAAGATGCTGTTCACGCACGGAGGAATCCGCCTCAACGCGACCTCGCCCTACAAGTCCTCGTTCTTCCTCAACATGGCCACCGACGTCTCCGCTCCGAGCTTCTTCGACGTCTTCGTCGACGTCGGTGCGACACAGTTCTTCAACCCAGGTGGGCTGAACGTCTTCATGCGCAACTGGTCCACTGGTGCTCTGGACCAGGTCGGCGCGTTCCCGGTCACGGTCAATGTCGTCACGAACCAGGTCATCGGGATCCCCGCCGCCAACTACCGCCGCCCTGCCGACGGCGCAGTCCAGCTCTTCTTCCAAGCGGTGTGCACCGGCCCTCTCCTCTCCGCCGACACCTTCCTCCGCTACGACCGGGTCAAAGTCGGAGTGAGGTAAGGCAAAAAGTGAACGCGATGCTTACACAGGAAGGCGCCAAGAGCCACGCTTGGAACCTTCCATCTCGCATGCACCTTCGTCCTTGACGCTGCCCACTATTTCTGCTCCTCTATGACCTGTCTCTGCTCTGGAGAAAGCGGAACGATCGGCTCACGCACCACCTCCATCTCCTCCCCCTTCTTCCGGACCACGATGTTCACCTTCGCCCACTCCTCGCTCTTCGTCGGGTAGTCGTCCCTAAAGTGCGCGCCGCGGCTCTCCGTTCGCATTAAGCCCGCCCTCGCGACCGCCTCCGAGACGGTCAAGAGGTGCCGCAGGTCCATCGACGTGTGCCAGCCCGGGTTGTACTCGCGGTTCCCGGTGACCGAAAGCCGGCGCGCGCGGTCCCGCAGCTTCGCGATCTCGGGCGGTGCCTGCTCCATCTCCGCCGCCGTCCGCACGATCCCCACGTTCGCCTGCATCATTGCCTGAAGGTCGTGCTGTAGCTGGAACGCGTTCTCACCGCTCGACGCGCGGGCGAACGGCGCCAGCGCCTCGGCCCCGAACTCGTTGACCTGACGCTCGTCAAACCCCGCTGCCGGGTTCGCTTTCGCGAACGCCGCCGCGTGCTCGCCCGCCCTCTTTCCAAAAACGAGCAGGTCCGAGAGCGAGTTGCCGCCCAACCGGTTTGCGCCGTGCAGCCCCGCTGCGCACTCGCCCGCCGCGAACAGCCCCGGCACAGTCGACATCTGCGTCTCCGCGTCAACGCGCACCCCGCCCATCATGTAGTGGCACGTCGGCCCCACCTCCATCGCCTCTTTCGTGATGTCCACGCCTGCGAGCTCCATGAACTGGTGGTACATCGAAGGCAGCTTCTTCTTGATCCGCTCATCGCTGTTTGGCAGCTTTTCCTTGATCCACGCGATGTCGAGGAACACGCCGCCGTGCGGCGAGCCGCGCCCGGCCTTTACTTCGCGGTTGATGCACCGCGCCACGTGGTCGCGCGTCAGCAGCTCCGGCGGGCGGTTCGCGTCCTTGTCGCCGGTCACGTAGCGCCATCCTTCCTCAGCGTCTTTCGCTGTCTGGTTCCTGTAGAGCTCCGGGATGTCGTCGAACATGAACCGCTTCCCCTCGCTGTTCTTCAGCACGCCGCCCTCTCCGCGCACGCCTTCCGTCACCAGGATGCCGCGCACCGAGGGCGGCCATACCATCCCCGTCGGGTGGAACTGCACGAACTCCATGTCCATCAGGTCCGCGCCAGCGTGGTAAGCGAGCGAGTGCCCGTCGCCCGTGTACTCCCAACTGTTGCTCGTGATCGTCCACGCCTTGCCGATCCCCCCCGTCGCCAGAACCACCGCCTTCGCCTTGAACGCCACGAAGTTCCCCTTCTCGCGGAAGTAACCGAAAGCGCCCGTAACGCGTCCGCCGTCCTTGAGCAGCGTCAGCACCGTGCACTCCATGTGGAACTCGATCCCGCGGTGGATCCCGTGGTCCTGCAATGTGCGGATCATCTCAAGCCCGGTTCGGTCCCCGACGTGCGCTAGCCGCGGGTACTTGTGGCCGCCGAAGTTGCGCTGTAGGATCCGCCCGTCTGCCGTGCGGTCGAAGAGCGCGCCCCACGCCTCGAGCTCCAGCACCCGCGCCGGTGCCTCCTTGGCGTGGATCTCCGCCATCCGCGGGTTGTTCAGGTACTGCCCGCCGCGCATCGTGTCCGCGAAGTGCACCTTCCAGTTGTCGCGGTCGTCCACGTTGCCGATCGCCGCCGCAGCGCCCCCTTCCGCCATCACCGTGTGAGCCTTCCCCAGCAGCGACTTGGAGACGACGCCTACTCGGACCCCGGCGGCCGACGCCTCGATCGCCGCCCGCAGACCCGCGCCGCCCGCGCCGATCACCAGCACGTCGTACTCGTGGACCGTGAACTCGGCCACCTACAGGATCCTCCAGTCCGTCCACACGCCCATCGAGACCAGCCGCACGTAAAGGTCCGCGAACATCACCCCGAACAGGGAGAACCACGCGTACCGCATGTGGTTGGCGTTCAGACCGCTCACGCACGACCAGCACTTGAACGAGAGCCTGTGCATGGCCATCGCGTCGCGCCGCCCGCCGATCAAGTGCCGAAACGAGTGGCACGACAGCGTGTAGAAAGTGAGCAGCGTCGTGCTCAGCAGCAATACCAGCGTCCCCACGCCGATCCCGAACTTGCCGCCGAAGTCGAACGCGATGATCACGTCGTGCCAAAGGAAGAACAGGAACGCCACTGCAGCGTACATGAAGTAGCGGTGCACGTTCTGCACGATCATCGGAAAGCCGTTCTCGCCGATGTACGGCTTTTTCGGCTCGCTCACCGCGCACGCCGGCGGATCCGCCCAAAACGCCTTGTAGTACGCCCCTCGATAGTAGTAGCAAGTGAATCGGAACAGCGCGGGGAACGGCAGGATGATCAGCGCAGGAGAAAAAGGCAGGAACGCCGGCCACCAATCCGGTCTAGCTCCGAACAGCGCGTGGGGCCCCGCGCCGAAAAGCTCCGGCGAATAGAACGGCGAGAGATAGCTCCCGTACCAGAAGTGCGCGTTCTGGAGGGCCGCCCACGTCGCGTAAGCGACGAACAGCGACAGCGTCAAGAACGTCAGCAGCCCCTGGACCCACCACGCGTCTACACGCGACGTCTTCCCGAACCCCTTCTTGTAAAGCTCGTCTGCCTTCGCCATTCCTGCTTCTCCAATCATACACCTTCGCGGAGAGAGGGCCAATGCTGGAGCAGCGGCTACGCGTACCGCTTCCAAATCCCCTCAAACGCGTCCCTCCAATTGTCGCGCTGGGCCGGATCGTCGTTCGCTTCTGCGAAAGCCATCATATAGCGCAAGAACCTGGCGACGCACCGACGCTGCCTGTCATCAAGGAGGTTTAGGGCCGGGTCAGCGCTACGAGTGTCTTTCAACTGAAACGCAAGGCGCTCTGCGAATCCGTCCCTCACGCTTCGAGCCATGCCAGCTGGCAGGTAGTACCGGAACCCTTTTGCGTCCAAGTAGCACCAACAGTGCCCTTGAGCGTCAGGATCCCAGCTCTCGTCGCCCACGAGCTCGCTCCAGCCAGACTCTGCGTCCCTCTCTCGCGCCTCCCGCTGCTCGCGCTTCGAACCGTAGCTGTCTATCGCGTCTGCCTCGCTCCACGAGACTCCGCCCTCCCGCGTCACTCCTGCGAAAGCCTCGCCGATCTCCGCTGTGAGCCCCTCCCGCTCCTCCTGCAGGTCCGTCATCCCATCAATCTTGGCACTGCGAAAAGAGGTCCTGCACGGGCCCAGCCAGGACCTTGACAGGACCAACCATGTCGTGACAATATGCCAATGTGCGAAACTAAAGGGTAAATAGGGGAGCCCTAAATCAACACATGCAAGACAACGAGAAAAATGGCCAAAAAATGGCCCCACAGGACAACAAGCGTGATCCACGCGACACGCAGTTCAAGGCCGGACACCCCGGAGGGCCCGGAAGACCTAGAGGCTCGATCGGCCTCAAACGCCTGATCAAACAGGCGCTCTGGCAGGACGAGGGCAAATACGCCAAAGAGATCGCCGAACACGCGGTCAAGGAGGCCCGCTACTTCCTGCCCTGGCTCAAGTTCCTCATGGAACAGCTCGATGAGCTCAAGGTCAACGAGGAGTCGCTAGCCACAGGCTAAGGAGGACGCAGAGACAAGAATGCCGAGCCCCCTCCCCATATGCGGGGAGGGGGCTCGGCTTTCGGGAACCCCCGGCCCTGTTGTATCCTTGAACTCAACACATGGCACGGGCCAAGGCGCTCTTCGCGGCAGTCGCGCTCCTATTCCAGGTCGCGCTCGCCGCAAGCGTCTGCTCCAATGGGACGCAGCCCAGGCCGCACTGCCAAAGCGCCAGCGGGCACCACTGCTGCTGCGCGCAAAAGGCCAAGGACTGCGCCTGCTCCATCGGCGCGCCCGCGCGGCCGGACCAGCAGCAGGCGGGGGCACAGCTCCCAGCGCCAACGGTCGCCGCTCACGCCAGCCTAGCGCTCTTAGTCGGCCCTCTTCGGCCGATCGAGAGGGGCGAGCCGCAGCGGGCCGAAGACCCCAAGCCCAAAGCGCACCACAGGCCGCCCGACCAAGGGCGCGCACCTCCGGTCGCGTGAGGCCGCAACAGGCAACCAAAGCCTGATCGCCGTTTCACGACCAACCACCGGAAGGCAACATTGAACACATCAAGAACTCTCGTCGCGCTCGTCGCGACCTTCGCCACTGCGCTGGCATCGGCCCAGCACAACCACATCCAGGTCCACGCCGAGCTCGCAGCCGCGGCCAAAGTCGGCGCGAACAGGCTCAACATCGTGCTGGCCGACCACGACGGCAAGCCCGTCAAGGACGCCACCGTCACACTCAGCGTCAACATGGCGACGATGGACATGGGCGTCCAGCACCCGCCCGCCACCAACAACAAGGACGGCTCCTACTCCGCCACGGTCACCTTCAGCATGGCCGGGCCATGGAAGGTCACCGTCAGCGCCAAGTCGCCGACGGTCGGCGAAGGCGAGTCCGCGTACACCTTCGACACCGGCGGCGGAATGCAGATGGGCGACATGGGAGAAATGGGCGCGATGAAGGGCCGTCTCGGAAACTGGGGAATGCAAAAGGAGGGCTCCGGCACAAGTTGGCTGCCCGAAAGCTCGCCGATGTTCATGAAGGGGCTCGGCAACCACGGCGGGTTCGACCAGAGCGCGATGGGCTTCATCACCTACAACTACACCGACGCCGGCGGCAAGCGCGGAGACCACCGCTTCTTCAGCAACTCGATGCTCATGCTCATGGGGCAAAAAGGCACCGAGAAGGAGTCGCTCGGCTACAGCCTCATGTTCTCGCTCGACCCCGTGTTCAACGGTGAGTTCGGCTACCCGGACCTCTTCCAGACCGGCGAGACCGCCTACGGCAACAAGCTCACCGACTTCCAGCATCCGCACGACCTGCTCGTCGAGGTCGCCGGGACCTACAGTCGCGAGGTCGGCAAGGGCGTCCGCGCGTTCCTCTATGGCGGCCCCGTCGCCGAGCCCGCGCTCGGCGGCCCGACCTTCATGCACCGCATCAGCGGCGTGGAGATCCCCGAAGCGCCCATCAGCCACCACTGGTTCGACTCCACCCACATCGCCTGGGGCGTCGTCACGCTCGGCGTCAACACGCAGGCGTGGCAGGTGGAGGGCTCGGTCTTCAACGGCCACGAGCCGGACGAGAACCGCTACTCGCCGGACAAGCCTGCGCTCAACTCCGCCTCCGGGCGAGTGACCTTCGCCCCGAACAAGGACACAGCGCTCAGTGCCAGCTACGGCTACCTCAATTCGCCCGAGTCCACCGAGCCTGGCGTCGACCAGCACCGCCTCACCGCGGCGATCGTCTACAACAGGCCTCTCGGCGATGGCGCGAACCTGGCGACGACCCTTGCGTTCGGCCGCAACATCGTGCTGGGCGAGAACAGCGACGCGCTCCTGCTCGAAGCGACCTACATGCGTGGTCACAGCTCGTACTTCGTGCGGTGGGAGAACGTGGACAAGAACGAGCTGGGCGGCGTGCCGCCTGGCAGCTACAAGGTCAACAAGATCCTCTTCGGCGGCGTGCGCGAGGTCTCCAAGTTCCAGGGCCTGGACCTCGGCGTCGGCGCCTACGCGGGCGTCTACGCCTTCCCGTCGTCGCTCGACCCGTTCTACGGCTCGAGCCCGGTCACCTTCGGCGTGTTCGTGCGCCTGCGGCCATCACAAATGGACCACTCCATGCACATGGGGCACTGAGCCCACTAACGACCCTTCAACCAATCGGTCAAAAGACCGGTCTTGGTTGAAGGGTCGAAGTACTCGAGCGTCAGGCAGCGCCAGAGCGCGCGCCGCTCCTCGGGAGTCAGCGTGTTGCCGGGCGGCATGCGACCCTCCTCGACGAACACCTGCGCTGGCCCCATCTTTTTGAGCATGGACTGCTCATCTCGGTCTGTCCGCAGGGCCTCCGGGTAGTTGAGCGGCGCGAACGAAGCGTGGCACGAAGCGCACTTCATCGCTGCCTTGATCCTCAGCACCGACTCCGGAGAAAGCCCTCCGCCCGCCATTCGTTGGATCTCGGCGTCGCCCCGCGCACGGTCCGGCGGGCCGAGGCACGGCCCGTACGCGGTGCTCTCCTGCGGCCCAAAATCGCTCTTTCCGTAGCCGCGGATCAGAGCGTTCAGCCCGTCGGTCGCGGGGAACGAACCCTGCGCCTTCTCCACCAGCCCGCCCTTCGCGTCGAAACCGTACTCCGCCGCGGGGTGGATCGGCAGCACCGCTGTCTTGTGGCAGTCATAGCAGTTCTTGCTCGGGTTGTCGTCCAACAGCGGCGTCGGCATCAGCTCGATCGCGCCGTCAGAAGCCCGTCGCGTGCGCAGGAAGTCCACCATCGCCGCCCTGTTGCCAGGAGTGCCGTCGCGCCGCTCGACCGAGACCACGGAGACGCTTTGCATCTGTGGCACCGGCTGCAGGTCGGGAGTGGCGATCGCGAACGAGACCCACGTGTCGCGCACGCCGCCCGGCACCGGCGCGTTTGGCACGACGACGAGCATGCGCCCGTACGTCTTGCGGTCGACAGACTTGATAAAGCGCCCGCGGAAGAGCGCGACCGTCCACTTTCGCCCCTCGGGAAGCGACCCGTTGTACCGGTCGATCATGTGCAAGGCATTGAGATAACCGTCTGGTTGGGACATGGCTTCCAGGAACGTTTGGCTGGTCAGCAGGGCGGGCAGTCGCACCCGCTGCGCCGCGTAGGCCATGTAGTCCCGGTCGGAGACCTTCATCGCGAGCTTGTGCCCCGGCAGGGCGAACAGACGCTGGGCCTGCACGAACGAGAAAAAGTTTCCTAGCTCTTTCTGCGCCCCGGGCTCGGCAAGCAGCGAGGTTCGGTTGTTCAAGACCGGCTCGATCGTGCGATACGCCTCGTCACAGCGCAGGGCGACCTGGGCCCTCGCCACCGCCCCGCCGTCGCCGGGCTCCAGGATCCTCTCGATCTGCCCGTCGCGCCACTCGACCCATTTCGCCAGGCTCCAATCGGCGGGCCCGGACGGCCTCAAAGCGCCGGCCACGAACGCACAGGCCGAGGCGCACAGGATGAACGCCCCGAGGCGGGAACGTGGTGCGAAGAGCCCAGACATCGGCTGCCCCAAAGTTGCAGGCTCTGGATTGTGAGCCCACTATCTCTGGGAATGGGCAGGAAGGGTGCAAAGTTCGGCGGTCGTCACCTTTGGCCCAATGTTCTCTCAGGCTTCTCGATTACCTCGGAGCCCAAGAACTGGCCAGGGCTCCATAGGCTCGCTCGACGCTGAGTCCGGCAAGCTGGGTGCGAATGCATAATCAGGCGTGCTTCTCCTAGGAGCGCTCCTCTTCGCGCTAGCCGCGCCCGAATCGGTTTGGGCCGAGGCGGAATCGTTCGGGCCGCTCAAGGGCGCGAACTTCTCGTTCATGCGCGAGGACCGGCAGACGCGCGGGTCCTGGTCGGTCGCGGGGCCCGACGCAGCCGCGGCCTGGACGCAGGGCGGCGAGAGCGAGTTCATGTCCATCGCCGCCAGGGCGGACGAGCCAGCCGGGACTGCCGTCTCACGGGAGATCGTCGTGCCTGCCAAAGCGCAGTATCGCTTTTGGGTCCGTTACGCGGACTATCGCAACAGGCAGGAGGAGTTCGTCGTGCGCGTGCGGCAGGGCGCGAAGGTGCAGGAGTTCCGCTTCGGGCTCGCGGCGGTCGTCGACGAGCTCGACCCGATGAAGCTGCTTTGGGACTGGGCGTACGCGTGGGACTCGGCTACATGCGCGCTGGAGGAGGGCGTGGCGACGATGGAGATCGTCACGACCGGACCGACTGGAGCTCGCCGCTGCCTCGACTGCCTCTGCCTGACAACGGACCCGAACTACCGACCGACAGGACGAGAGAAACCGTCCTTCGAGTCTTGGTCCGCGCTCGCCGCGATGCGCCGCGACGGAGTGCCGGACGTCGAACCGCTGGTCGTGCTACGAACGCCCGGCCGACTTGCTCCGCTTCGCCCGCTGCCTTCGTTCCTCTGGAACGTCGGCGCACAGTGGGCAGAGGAGCTCAAGAAGCCGCTGCCTGAACGTGTCGATCCGCCTTTTAGCGTCGACCCTCCGCTGCTCACCGACTTCCTCGCCACGTTCAAGGGAGCGAGCCCTGCGGTTTACAGCGACCCACTGAGCGGCCCGGTCTGGCACGTCCCCAACTATCCGAGCGCGTTCGCCAGCGGGTCACCGTTCCTGGACTGGCTCTCGCGCCACTCGGAGAGCAGGTTTGCAATCCTCCTCAACTACGGCGAGCCGCAATGGCCCCCGGCCGCCGACCGTAAGGCCGTCTATGCGAACCTCAAGGCGCACGCGCGGCAGTTCGCGGGCTTCATCGCCGGGGAGAACGTGGCGTACGCGAACTTCGACGAGGGCGGGTTCGATGCCGCAGTCCGCGCGGCGAATAGCCGCGGCGAGGTCTTGGCGGCGCTGAAGAAGTTCCACACGGAGGCGACCGTCGCAAAGTTCAGCGACTACTTCGGCACACCGCTCAAGCCGGCCGAGGCCTGGGCGGACGTAGTCTCCTGCCTCTCCTCCAACAACGAGGCGCTCTGCCACGCGCTCTGCGCGTGGGGCGTCAAGAGGATCGGCCACGAGAACACCGGCAACAGCCCGACTCTCGCGCGAAGGCTCGCCTTCCTTCGCGGCGCAGCAAGGGAGTTCGGGTGCGAGATCGTGGACTACCAGTCTGCGAACCTTGGCGACTCCGCGACCATGTTCAGCAGAGAGGCGTTCTTCTATCCCGCCTCGTCTCGCTACATCCTGGACAACTCCTACGACGCCTGGTCCGGCGCGGGAACGAACTGGCTTCTCAAAGACTATCTGCTCTGGTACCTGGCTGGCGCCGACGCCTTCTACAACGAGCAGGGAGTCGACATCTACTGGAAGCCCGGCGGCGGATCGGCTGGCGACGACTTCCCGGTCCAGCTCTCGCCAAAAGGAAAGGTTGCGGAGGCCGTGCAGAAGGTGGTCGGCGACCATCCCCGCCCGGTCCAGTTCGCCCCCGTCGCCTTTTTGCTGGACGAGGCGCACGGCTGGTCGCAAGAGCGGTTCCAGCCGGGGGCGTTCGGCATCGATCCGACGATCAACCCGAAAGTCCTGACGCCCGGGCTTCACGAGGCGAGCCTCCGCGGGTGGTTCGACGTCGCGTACTACCCTGCGCCCGAGACGCAGGACGAGCCGTCCACCGCGGTCCGGCAGACGTTCGTGAACGGGATATTTGGGGACATTTTCGACGTTGTCGTCACCGCCCCTGGGCGCACGGCGGTCCTGGACTCGTACTCCGTCGTCATAGCGGCGGGCGAGGTCGCGCTCGACAAAGAGTGGGCCGACGCGCTGCGCGACTATGTAGAGAAGGGCGGGACCTTGGTTGCGAGCGTGGCGCAGTTCTCCGGCCCGCTTTCGCCCGCGCTCGGACTCTCGCCTTCCGGGGGTTGGGGCGAATCATCAGGGTTCAGTTGGATGGGCGGGCCAACGTCGGCGTCCGGCAGGTACCGGTTCCTCGGCGCGCTCGGCGGCGGAAGGGTGCTCGCAGCGACGCCGTCTGGCGAACCGCTCGCGGTGCTCAAGAAAGCAGGCAAAGGGCAGACGGTCCTCATTGGCGTGCCGCTGGGGCTAGGGCTCGATGAAAGGCCCGCGCCGTTCCTTGGTCTCTTGATGCACCATTTGGTGCAAGGGCTCGTACCGGTCCGCGTGCGCGGCGACGTCGAGTGGACGCTCGGCCGGTTGCCGGACGGCGGCTGGCTCGTGGGGCTCTTTAACAACCGCGGAGTCACGAAGCCGCAGCACGGCGTTCTGCCGACAGACCTTGCGCAGGCCGTGGCCGTGGATCTGACGGCGCCATGGCCCGTGGGCAAGAGCGAGGAGTGGATGGCCGGCGGCGCAATCATTTGGCAAGGCTCGAACTGCAAACTCGTGGTCCCCGCCGGCGCGGTGCGCCTGGTCGCGATCTATCCTCGGCCCTGAGCGCGACTGGCGAAAGGCAGTGCCTTACTCCACCAGGCCGCGCGCGACCTCGCCGAAAACGTCGGTGAGTCGGAATCGACGGCCCTGGTACTCGTAGGTCAGCCGCGTGTGGTCGATGCCGAGCTGGTTGAGCAGCGTCGCCTGCAGGTCGTGCACCCCGACGGGGTCCTTCACCACGTTGTAGCAAAAGTCGTCTGTCTCGCCGTGCACGAGCCCGCCCTTGAAACCGCCGCCGGCCAGCCAGAGCGAGAAGCAGGAGCCAAAGTGGTCGCGCCCATGGCCGTCGGCCTTGGTCACGTCGCCCTGCACGAACACGGTGCGCCCGAACTCGCCCGCCCACAGCACGATCGTGTCGTCCAAGAGACCGCGCTGCTTGAGGTCCTTCACGAGCGCAGCAGAGGGCTGGTCCGTGTCGCGGCACTGGACCGCGAGCTGCGTGTCGATGTTCATGTGCTGGTCCCAACCGGAGTGCATGAGCTGCACGAAGCGCACGCCGCGCTCCACCAGCCGCCGCGCGAGCAGGCAGTTGTGCGCGTAGCTGCCGTTCTTCTCCACGTCCGGGCCGTACATGTCGAGGACCTCTCGCGGCTCTTTGGAGATGTCGGTCAGCTCCGGCACGCTCGTCTGCATCTTGAAAGCGAGCTCGTACTGGGCGATGCGCGTCTCGATCTCCGGGTCGCCATAGTCCTGCAGCCGTTTCTTGTCGAGCGCGGCGATGTCGTCGAGCACCCCGCGGCGCAGCTCCGGCGAGACGCCGGGCGGGTCCGTGAGATAGAGCACCGGGTCGCCTTCGCTGCGGAACCGCACGCCCTGGTACTTGCTCGGGATGAACCCGCTGCCCCAGTAATAGTCGAAGAAGAGCTGGCCGCAGGTCTTCTTCTCGTCGCTCGAGGTCATCACGACGAACGCAGGGAGGTCGTCGGTCATGCTTCCCAAGCCGTAGACCGCCCACGCGCCCATGCTCGGCCTGCCCGGGATCTGGCTGCCGGTAAGGAAGAACGTCACCCCCGGCGCGTGGTTGACGGCGTCGGTGTGCATGCTCCTCACCAGGCAGATGTCGTCAGCGATGCCGCCCATGTGCGGGACCATCTCGCTCATCCATGTTCCGTTCTGGCCGTACTGCCTGTACGGCTTGATCGCTGGGAGCACCGGGTAGCGGCCCTGCGTGCTGGTCATGGTGGAGAGCCGCTTTCCTTCCCTCAGGCTCGCGGGCAGCTCTTCGAGCCGGTGCTTTTCGAGCCCAGGCTTGTAGTCGAAAAGGTCGACCTGCGAAGGCGCGCCTCCTTGCCAGAGCACGATCACTCGCTTGGCCTTGGGAGCGAAGTGCGGTACGCCCTTCTGCGGCAGGAGGCTCCCCTTGGCCGGCGCCTGCACGAGCTGGCCAAAGCCGTCCTGCGCGAGCAGGGCGGAGAGCGCGGCGGTGCCGATGCCGTGCGCACCGGCAGCGAAGAACTGTCGGCGCGAGATGCGCAGGTCGCGTTCGAAGAAGGGGTTCATTCTTTTGTCAGCGCCTCGTCGAGGTTGAGGATCGTCAGGCAGACGGTGGCGTAGGCGGCGTGCTCGGCCGTGTCGAGCGACTTGTCGCGAGCCGACTCGCCCAGCGCCAAGTAAGCGTCCGCCTGCCCGGGGTCTTTTTTGTAATAGTCGAGCGCGCGCTGCAGGCCCCGCTTGAGCACCGCGAGCTCCTGCGCGTCGGGCCGGCGGGCGCAGACGTACCGGAAGGCGAGCGTCAGCCTCTCCTCCGGCGTCTTTTTGGCGAGCATCACGCGCTGGGCAAGCGCGCGCCCTGCCTCGACCCACGTGACGTCGTTCAGGGTCGTCAGCGCGTGCAGCGGCGTCGAGGTGACCCACTGCCGCACGGTGCAGACGTTGCGCGTGGCTGCGTCGAACATGTTCCCGGGCACCACCGTGCGCCGCCAAAAGGTGTAGAGGGACCTGCGGTAGAGGTCGGGCCCGTGCGACTGGGGGTAGGAGAAGTCGCGCTCGTCCGTGATCGCGAGCCCGTCCCAGATCCCCTTGGGCTGGTACGGATACACGGGCTTGCCGCCGATGCGCAGGTCGACGAGTCCGCTGGCGGCGAGCGCGACGTCGCGCAGGAGCATCGAGGGGAGCCGGAAGCGCGCGCCGCGCGCGAGGAGCTCGTTGTCCGGGTCCCTCTTTTCGAGCGTCGGGCTGGTCTTGGAACTTTGGCGGTAGGTGGCGCTGGTCAAGATCAGCCTTTGCAGCTTCTTGACGTCCCAGCCGCCCTGTGCGAACTCGACCGCGAGCCAGTCGAGCAGTTCCGGGTGCGAGGGCGGCGAGCCTTGGACTCCGAAGTTCTCCTGCGTCTTGACGAGCCCTTGGCCGAAGAAGGTCTGCCAGGCGCGGTTGACCTGCACCCGCGCGGTGAGCGGGTTCTCCGGGCTGACGATCCACTCCGCGAGCCCGAACCGGTTCTTGGGGCTTTCCTTCGGCTGTCGCGGGAGCGTGAGAGGCGTGTCGCAGCCGACCGGGTCGAGCGGCTCTTCGTAGTTGCCGCGGTTGAGCACGTGCGTCTGGCGCGGCGCGCGCTCGGACATGACCATGACGCGCGGGATCTGCGCCTTCAGCGCGTCGAGCTGTTTCTTGAGCGCTTCCGCGTCCGGGCTCTTGTTGCTCGCGGCGATGGCCGCCTTTGACTCCAACGCGAAGAGCTGCCTCATCTGCGCGTCGTCGCCTGCGTAGATCCAGGGCGAGGCGACGGAGTAGGGGACCCCGCCCTCGGGGACACCGGTCTCGGGCACGTTGTTGAAGTACGCCATCAGGCTGTAGTAGTCGCGCTGGGTGAACGGGTCGTACTTGTGGTCGTGGCAGCGCGTGCAGGTCATCGTCAGACCCAACCAAGTGGTTGACATGGTCTCGACGCGGTCGAAGAGCCCGACGTTGCGCTGCTCCTCGGGGATCGCGCCGCCCTCGCCGTTGAGCATGTGGTCGCGGTTGAACGCGGTCGCGACGAGCGCGTCGCGCCCCTCCGGGGTCGCCTGCGTCACGCCGGGCAGCAGGTCGCCGGCGATCTGTAGCACCGTGAAGCGGTCGAACGGCATGTCGGCGTTGAGCGCCCGCACGACCCAGTCGCGCCAAACGTACTGGTAGGTGTCGCCGTCCATCTGGAAGCCGTTGCTGTCTGCATAGCGCGCGGCGTCGAGCCACGGGAGCGCCATCTTTTCGCCGTAGTGCGGGCTGGCGAAGAGGCGGTCGAGCAGCCTTTCGTACGCCTTGGGGGACTTGTCGCTGATGTAGGCGTCGACCTCCTCCGGCGTCGGCGGGAGCCCGGTGAGGTCGAGCGTGACACGGCGGACGAGCGTGGTCTTGTCGGCCTCTGGCGAGGGCTTGAGGCCCTCCTTTTCTAGGCGGGCTAGAACGAAGGCGTCGATCGGGTTCCGCACCCACTTCGGGTCCCTTACGTTCGGCAACGGCGGCCTTTGCGGCTTGACATAAGCCCAGTGCAGGTGCGTCTTTCCGTCGGGTCCGGGCGCTCCGGCGGCGATCCAGTCGGCGATCGTCTTCTGTTCGCTCTCTGTGAGCGGGGCGAAGCCGGGCGGCATCTGCGGCTTTCCGCCGTCGCCCCGAATGCGGTGGATGAGGACGCTGTGGCCAGGGTCGCCGGGGGCGACGACCTTGCCTGCCGCGCTGCCTTTGAGGACGTTTGCGAACGTGTCGAGCTGGAGCCCTGCGGTCCCGACCCCGCCTCCGTGGCACCGGACGCAGTGGGCGGTGAAGATGCGCTGGACCGTGACGTAGGAGGCTGGTTGGTGCCGTGCGTCCGCCGACGAACCGATGACGCCGAGCGCGAGCGCGCCAGCGGCGATCGTCCAATTCAGGACGCTGAACGGGCTGTTCCTTGGATTGCGGGGCATCAGCGTGGGGCCGCTTCAAGTTTGGCCCAATCCGCGGCCGATCGGGAGGCGAGATGGCAGTGCGGAAGGGATACTGCGGGCGATGGCGAGGCTGGTGCTGGTGTGCGGGCTGCCTGGGGCGGGGAAGACGACGCTGGCGCGGCAGATCGAGCGCGAGATGCCGGCGCTGCGCCTGACCCCCGACGAGTGGATCGGGCCGCTCTACGGAGAGGGCCTCTCTCAAGAGAAGCTCGACTCCGTGCGCGACCCGGTCGAGTCGGTCCAGTGGGCGGTGGCGGAGAGAGCGCTGGCGCTCGGCACGAACGTGGTGGTCGACTTCGGGTTCTGGTCGCGCTCGGAGCGCGAATCGTTCCGCGCGAGGGCCGAGGCAGTGGGGGCGGAGACGGAGGTGCTGTTCTTGGAAGTGCCGCTCGAAGAGCTTTGGCGGCGGATCGAGGTGCGCAACGCCTCTCTTCCGCCGGGTACGTTCCACGTCAACCGCGAGCAGTTGGAGGAGTGGTGGTCTGTGTTCGAGCCGCCGGGTGAAGAGGAGCTCGGTGCCAGAGGTCCGGCGCGCGGAACCGGGTAAAGCCCGCTCGGATTGGAGGGACAGATGTCAATCAGACCGGTCAAGAAGGTCGTGGAGGCGAAGCCGACGCTTGAGGGCGCCGGGGTCCACTTGCGGCGCGCGTTCGGGTTCGGCGACACGGCCGACACGGACCCTTTCCTCTTGCTCGACGACTTTCGCAACGAGCGGCCAGAGGACTACCTAAAGGGTTTCCCGTGGCACCCGCACCGCGGGATCGAGACGATCACCTACGTGCTGGCAGGGAACGTGGACCACGGCGACAGCATGGGGAACTCGGGCACGATCGGCGCGGGCGACGTGCAGTGGATGACGGCTGGGCGCGGGATCATCCACCAGGAGATGCCGAAAGGGGACCCGAAAGGCCGGATGCACGGGTTCCAGCTTTGGGCGAACCTGCCCTCCGCGCTGAAGATGACGTCGCCCCACTACCAAGAGGTGAAGGCGGCGCAGATCCCCGAGGTGGTCGAGGACGACGGCACGAGGGTCAAGGTGGTGGTCGGAGAGTTTTGGGGTGGGAAGGGGCCGGTGGACGGCATCGCGGCGGAGCCGACGTACTTGGACGTGTTCGTGCCCGCAGGCGTGAAGAGCACGCTGCCGATGGACACGCGGCGCAGCGCGTTCGCATACGTTTTCGAGGGCGACGCGAGTTTCGCCGACGCCTCCGAGCCGATGGAGGTACCGACGGACCGCGTGGGCGGAGGCAGGAGCCCGTCTTCCCTGGTCGAAGACCGGTCCCTCGTGCTGTTCTCTAGCGGCGATGAGGTGACGGTGCGGGCCGGGGAGAAGGGAGTGAGGTTCCTGCTCGTCTCGGGCCGGCCGTTGCGCGAGCCGGTGGCCTGGTACGGACCGATCGTGATGAACACGCAGGCGGAGCTGCAAGAGGCGATCCGGGAACTGAACGACGGCACGTTCCTCTCGCGCTAGCGGGCGTATTGCGCGGGCCTGGTCGCGATCCGCGCGATGACGCTGAACAGGAGCACGATCAGTAGCAGTACGAGCGCGCCGGCCCACGCTTGGCGCACCCAGTCGTCGTAGGGCGAGCCGGCGTATTGGTAGATCTTCATTGTGAGCGAGGAGACGGGCTGGTTCGGGTTGGTGGCGAGCTGGTCGCTGCCGAACGCCGTAAAGATCAGCGGCGCGGTCTCGCCCGCGACGCGCGCGACGGCGAGCATGACGCCGGAGACGATGCCGTTCTTGGCGGCGGGGATCACGACGGTGAGGATCGTCTGCACCTTGGTCGCTCCGAGCCCGGCCGCGGCCTCGCGATAGCTCTGCGGGACGAGCTTGACGATCTCCTCGGTGGTTCGGGCAACGATGGGGACCATCATCACTGCGAGCGCGGCGCCGCCGGCCCACGCGGAAAAGTGGCCGAACGGCAGCACGAACGCAGCGTAGGCAAAGAGGCCGATCACGACCGAGGGGATGCCGTTGAGCACGTCGGCGCAAAAGCGCACGACGGGCCCGAGGCGGTTCCTGTTGAACTCCGAGACGAACACGCCGGCGAGCAGGCCGACCGGTATCCCGATCGCGCCGGCGATCGCGACGAGCTCGAGCGTGCCAAGGATCGCGCTCTTGAGCCCGCCTCCCTCGACTCCGGCGGGCCGCGGAAGCTGGGTGAAGAGCTCGAGGTTGAGCCCTTTGAAGCCTTGCGTCGCGACGTACCCGAGCACGACAACGAAGAGGAAACAGGCCGTGAACGCGCAGAGCGCAAACGCGCAGCGCACCGCGAGGTCCAGCGCCCTGCGCCACCTGCGCTTGGTGGAGCTACCGCCGACTGCGCGAGCGACGCCGGCTACGACGAGCGCGCAGGCCAGCGCGAGCTCGAAACCTCCGACCAGCCCCGCAGCACCGCGCGCCTTGAGGTCGCTGAAGAGCTGTAGTCCGACGAGGGCCGTGACGACGGCGAGGAAGGAGTAACGGCCCGCGAAGTCCATCCCCTTTCGCACGAGCTCGGCGACGCGGGACGCGCCCTGCCTCTTTCCCGCAATGTGCTGCTTGGTCAGGTTGAGCAGCATCCGTGCGGCCGCGTTGACGAGGAGCGTGACCACGAAGAGGACCAGCGCGATCTCGAGCAGCGCGGAGCGTTGCAGGTTGTCGTTGAACGCCTCGTTGAAAGTGTTGGCGAGCAGGGCGGGCATCGTGTAGCCGGGCTGGAGGAGCGAAGCTTTGATCTGCGGCGTGTTGCCGATGACCATGACGACGGCCATGGTCTCGCCGATCGCTCGCCCAAGCCCAAGGATGACCGCGCCGGTGATTCCGCTGCGCGCCTCGGGCAGGACGACGCGCCTCATCGTCTCCCAGCGCGTCGCGCCAAGGCCCATCGATGCCTCGCGCAGCGCGGACGGCACAGAGCGGACGACCTCCCTCGAGACTGCGGTGATGATCGGGGTGACCATGATCGCGAGGATCACGCCTGCGGCGAGCATGTTTGTGAGCACGGGCGTGCCGGCAAAGAGCGGGCTGTTACCGAAGTGCTTCCCTAGCCAGGGACTGGCGTGCAGCTGCAGGAAAGGGCAGAGCACGAAAAAGCCCCAGAGGCCGTAGACGATGCTCGGGACCGCGGCGAGCAGATCGATGAGGAACGCGACGGGGCTCGCGAGCCAGCGGGGCGCGAACTCAGTGAGGTAGATCGCCGCGCCGACGCTGAGCGGCACTGCGATGACGAGAGCGAGGGTGGAGCTGAGGAGAGTCCCAAAGACGAATGTTGAGGCGCCGTACAGCTCGTGCGGCACGTCCCACACGCCTTTCGTGAGGAAGGAGGTCCCGAACCGCCCGCGAGTGAGGCTGGAATCGAGGAAGAGCCGGACGCCGATCCATGCTATGAGCAGGACGATGACGGACGAGAGCGAGACGCAGGCGACTTCGAAGAGGCGATCCTTAAAGGAAAGCATGGAGCGACCCGAGCGCGGTCTCAGCGTCCAACCGCCGCCCCCTTTAGAGGGGGCTTTTCGGGTCGCGTCCATGTGCTGTCCTACGGGATTCGGCCCGGGGCTACTTGCCTGCGGGCTGGATCGACTTAAGTGCCTGTAAGTTTAGGTCCGCGATCGACTGCGGCAGCGGGCCGTACTGCAGTTCGGCGGACGTTTTCTGTCCTTCGCCAAGCGCCCAAGTCAGGAAGTCGATGACGGCCTGGCTCTTTGCGGCGTCCTTCGGCTCCTTTGAGAGGAGCACGTAGGTGAAGCCGACGATCGGGTAGGCGTCCATTGCGTCGCCGTCGACGATCGAGGTGCGAACGTCCAGCTTGAGCTTGTCGGCCGCTGCGTTTGCTGCGGCGGAGGTGCTTTCGATCGAGGGCTGGACGTATTCGCCGCTCTTGTTCTTGACCGGGCCATAGCTGAGCTTGGCCTGGATGGCATAGGCGAACTCGACGTAGCCGACGCCGCCAGGGGTCTGCTTGACGAGCCCTGCGACGCCCTCGTTGCCCTTGCCGCCGACGCCGGTCGGCCAGTTGACGGTCTTGCCGAGCCCCGGGCCGGCCTTCCATTCAGGGGAGACCGCACAGAGGTAGTCGGTGAAGATGTAGCTGGTGCCCGAGCCGTCCGAGCGGTGCGCGACGGCGATCGGGGTGGAAGGGAGCTTGAGGTCCGCGTTCTGAGAGGCGATCCGCGGGTCGTTCCACTTCTTGATCTTGCCCAAGAAGATGTCGGCGATCACGTCGCCGGAGAGCTTGAGGCCGTTGCCGATCCCCGGAACGTTGTAGGCGAGCACGACGCAGCCGGAGACGACCGGGACGTGGATGGTCGGGGTCGGCATTTCGGCCAGGTCCTTGTCGGAGAGCGGCGCGTCGGTGGCACCGAAGTCGACGGTCCCGGCCTTGTACTGCGCGATCCCTGCGCCCGAGCCGACGGACTGGTAGTTGATGGTTGTTCCCGGGTGTTGCTCGCCGTAGGTGTAGGCCCACTTGGACATTGCGGGGTTGACGAACGTAGACCCAGCGCCGGTGATGGCGACGGAAGTTGAGCCGCCGTTGGTGGCCGTGTTGCCCGGCCCCGACGTTCCGGAACAGCCGCACCCGGCAAGGAGCGCGAGCGCGGCGGCCCCGGCGATAAGCACGATTTCTCTTCGCATTTGTGATCCTCTAGAAGCTGACTTGACTGGATGCCGCGTGGTGTGGCGGCGTTCCTGCCAAGAATCTACAGACCGGCCGTTAAGGGGGGATTAAGGGCCTTGGGAAAGCTTGATCCAGGTTCAAGTCGAGGGGCTAGGTCCCGCTCGGTGAGGCGCGGACGCCGTGGCCCGGGAGGCAAACTGACGACCATGCGCGTACCGGCTGCCGCTCAGCCCGGGGGTCGAGCTGCGGCGGACGGAGTACGCGGCGACAACGTGCTCAGGAGCCCGCGTCGTCCCAGACGACGTTCCGCTTTTCCTTGATCATGAGCCCGCCGACGATCGCGGTCATGAGCGCGATCCCGATCGGATAGGAGAGTCCCGCGAGCTTGTTGCCCGTGGAGGCCGCCAGGGCGGTGGAAATGAGAGGCACCAGTCCGCCGAACACGCCGTTGCCGATGTGGTACGGCACGCTGAGGGAGGTGTAGCGGATCTTGGTTGGGAACAGCTCGACCAGGAACGCTGCGATCGGGCCGTACACCATCGTGACGAACACCACCTGGAGTAGCACGAGGCCGCCGAGCTGGACGACCATCGACGTGCCCTTCGGCGTGACTTCGGTCTTGGTCTCAGGCTTGCCGTCCGGCTTGGTGGTGGTGGTCGTGACGACCGTCGCCTGGTCGTACTCGACCTTCGTCGAACTGACGGCCACGGCCCCTGTGAACTTCATTGGGTCGGCGACGCTCCCCATTGCGGAGTAGATCGGGACGTAAGCGAACGCGGCGATGACACAGCCTGCGACGATGATCTTCTTGCGCCCGATCCGGTCGGAGAGGGAGCCGAAGTAGATGAACAGGGGGGTGCCAAGGATCAGAGCCGCTGCGACGACCATGCTCGCCGAGCTCTTGGCGATGTTCAGCACCGTCTGCATGTAGTAGAGCGCGTAGAACTGGCCCGTGTACCAGACGACCCCTTGGCCCGCGGTCGCCCCGAAAAGCGCCAACAATACGAGTCGGCGGTTCTTCGGGTCGCCGAAGCTCTCCTTGAGCGGGTTGACCGAGACCTTGCCCGCTTCCTTCAAGCGGGCGAACATGGGCGACTCTTCCATGCGCGTGCGGATCAGGTAGCTGAACACGACCAGCACGATGCTGAGCAGAAACGGGTAGCGCCAGCCGCTCACGTCGAACTGCTCCTTTGGCATCGAGCTACTGACCAGGAGGATGACGGCGAGCGAGACGAAGAGGCCGAGGGTCGCGGTGGTCTGGATGAACGACGTGTAGAAGCCGCGCCGGCCGTCGGGCGCGTGCTCGGCCACGTACGTCGCGGCCCCGCCGTACTCGCCGCCCAACGCGAGCCCTTGCGCAAGCCGCAGCACGAGCAGCAGGAGCGGCGCCAGGACTCCGACCTGCGCGTAGGTCGGCAGCAGCCCGATCGCGAAGGTCGAGCCGCCCATGAGCAAGAGGGTGAAGAGGAAGGTGGTCTTGCGCCCGACCTTGTCCCCCATCCGGCCGAAGATCACCGCGCCGAAGGGGCGCACGAGGAACCCGGTGGCGAAGGTGGCGAGCGTGCTGAGCAGCGCCGCGGTCGGGTTCTCCTTGGGGAAGAACGCGGCGGCCAGCGTGGTGGCCAGGCTTCCAAAGATGTAGAAGTCGTACCACTCGATCAGCGTGCCGGCCGAGCTGGCGCCGATGACCTTCCAGATCTTGCGCGAATCTGCCACGGTGTATGGGACGGTCTGAGCCGAGACGCGGGCGCGCGCCGGGTTCAAATCGGCCATCCGGAGCGATTCCCGGGTTCGGCTTGGCCGGACTGTATAATGCGGGTTCGCCGAGTAGGGAGAGCGTCCCGATTGCACCGGGAGGGTCGCGCCTGCTTTGGCGAACAGAGGACGGAACGTGGGGATGTAGCTCAGTTGGGAGAGCGCTGCAATCGCACTGCAGAGGTCGTGGGTTCGAATCCCATCATCTCCACCACTTCACAGGGCCCAGGGAGAGCGTCCCGATCGCACCGGGAAGGCCGTTGGCATAACCGCACCGTCTCCATCATAATGTTCGGGCCATCGGCGTCGTCCAAAGCGCAGGCTCGACCTGCTGCGCGCTGGTAAGACGGCCCGGTCAGCCGATCGAGAGGTTCGGGAGATGCGGGTTCGAACCCCGCCGCCGGTGGCGCTCTTCGCTTTGAATCGCCAGCGGGGAAACTATCTTCGAAGCGACCGGCCGCTGTAAAAGCCCGTAGAAGGACGCTGAGGGCCGACCTGCAGGCTCCCGAGAATCAGAGTCGGTAGGGGTCGTTGGATGGGGCAGGTTCAGGTCTCAGAGCTCGAGGTCGACGGCAAGGGCACTGTCGTCCGCGCAGCCTATTTTGAGGGCTCACCGTGGCCCGGTGTGGACTTCGTGGGGAGGCCGCTCGAAGAGGTTCTCACCTTCGAAGGCAGCATCAAGGCCTATCGCGGTGTCGGACACTTCAACGACCGGACGGAGTGCGAGTACCACCGCACCGAGGTCGGCGACTTCTGCAAGTTCAACCTGCGCGCCAACGTCGCCGTCTCTGCACCCATGAACAGGCTTGGCGCGTTTGCGACCGTGAACCGCGCAGTGCAGCTCGTCGAACACATCCAACGGCTCACCTATGGCTTCGGCGTGGCTGTCTACAGTCCGGTTGGCCACATTCAAGGTTCTCTCCCGTATCAAATGAGGTCGCACAAGCTCGCGGTCGCGCTCCTAGGCGCTTTGCGCGACCCAATGGCGATGGTGTCGCTACTCGAAAGCGCGGTTGCGTTCGCGGTTCCATCCTCCCGCATCGATCGGCTGGAGAAAGCGGCCCAGGCGGCGATGCAAGAGATCGACCGCACAGGCGGCGGCGCTGACGGGTGGACGTGCGAGGTCGTGTGCGCGACGCCGCCCTACTCCGCCATGCAGGTGATCGAGCTTTGCTATTCGCAGGCGCTGCTCG
>CAMLDW010000006.1 GCA_946479035.1 uncultured Chthonomonadaceae bacterium
CCCGCGATCACCTCGCCGAGGGAGCCGTTGAGCGAGATCACGTCCCCTTCTTTGAAAGTCCTGCCACCGGCAGTGAACTGCCTCTTGTCCGCGTCCACCTCGATCTCAGAGCATCCGGCGACGGTCGGGATGCCGAACCCTCGCGCGACCAGCGCCGCGTGGCTCGTCATGCCGCCCTTCTCGGTCAGCACGCCCTGAGCGGCGAGCATGCCTTTCAGGTCGTCGGGGCTCGTATCGGCGCGCACGAGGATGACGCGCTCGCCCTTGCCGCCCTTACCGCGCTCTGCCGCGACGTGTGCATCGAACACGGCGACGCCCGTCGCAGCGCCCGGGCCTGCCGGCAGCCCCTTAGCGACCACTTCGTACTTCGTCCCCTGCGCGATGACGGGAAGAAGGCAGTGGTTGAGCAGCTCCGGATCGACCCGGTTCACCGCCTCTTGCTTCGTGATCAGGCGCTCGGCGACCTGGTCGACCGCGATCTTGATCGCGGCGGGCCCGGTGCGCTTGCCCGTTCGGCACTGCAGGATGAAGAGGCGGCCGTGCTCGATCGTGAACTCGATGTCCTGCATGTCCTTGTAGTGGGCTTCGAGCCTCTTGCACACGTCGTCGAACTGCTTGAACAGCTCCGGGCTCTGCTTTGCGAGCTCCGCGATCGGGACTGGGGTGCGCACGCCGGCGACGACGTCCTCGCCCTGCGCGTTCATCAGGTATTCGCCGAAGACGGAGTTCTCCCCGGTCGCGGCGTTGCGCGTGAACGCGACGCCTGTGCCGCAGTCCTCGCCGAGGTTGCCGAACACCATCGCCTGCACGTTGACCGCGGTGCCGATCTCGTCGGGGATGCGCTCCTTTCGGCGGTAGACGATCGCGCGCGCGTTGTTCCAGCTGCGGAACACGGCCTCTATCGCTGCCTGGAGCTGCACGAGCGGGTCCTGCGGGAACGGCGCGCCGGTCGCCTTCATCACGTGCGACTCGTAGCGCCTACAGAGCTCCTGCAGCCCTTTAGCGTCGACTTCCAGGTCCCCTTTGACGCCCAGCTCCTTCTTGAGGTCCGCAAAGATGTGCTCGAAGTCGTGCTTGGTCACGGTGGGGTACTTGTCCGAGTACGCGACGTCGGAAAGCATCATGATGAGGCGGCGGTAGCTGTCCCAAACGAACCTAGGGTCGGTCACTTTGCACATCGCCTCGACGGTCGCGTCGTTGAGCCCGAGGTTGAGCACCGTGTCCATCATCCCGGGCATGGAGAACTTCGCGCCGGAGCGGACGGAGACGAGCAGCGGGTTCTGTGGGTCGCCGAACTTCTTGCCCAGCGACTTCTCGACGTCGGCGAGCGCCTTCATCGCGTCGTCCATCAGTCCGGAGGGCAGGCTCCCCCCGCTGGCGGAGTACGCGTTGCAGACGGACGTCGTGATGGTGAAGCCGGGCGGGACGGGGAGGCCGATGTTTGACATCTCGGCCAGGTTCGCGCCTTTGCCGCCGAGCAGGTCGCGCATGCCGGCGTTGCCTTCGCGGAAGAGATAGACTCGCTTTTCGCTCATTCTTTCGGCACCTTTTGAATTGTAGGGGGAGAGCCCCGCACGGCACCATTGGCGAACGGAGTCCGGTTGGACGTCCCAGATTCTACCAGGCTCAAACAGGCTCAATCCGAGCCCCTGGGCCCCGCTTGAGGGGGCCAAAACCGATGTGCTACCATAGCGTTCGCCCCCGGCAAGGCGACGGCCATGAAGGACAAGATCCACCCTGTGAACTACCCCGCCCTCTTCATCGACGGCGAGCACGAGTGGGTCGGCCTCACCACGGCCACCTCCAACGAGTCCAGGGTCGTGGACGGGATCGAGTGCCAGGTCGTGCGGGTCGAGATCAGCGCTTTCACCCACCCCTTCTACACGGGCCAAAAGCGCATCGTCGACACTGCCGGGCGCGTCGAGAAGTTCATGCGGCGCTACGGGAAAGACGCCAAGAAATAGGTTTTGCCATCTCTTCCTTCTGGAGCCCACAGGTACTAGGCCTGTGGGCTTCCTTCGTCTATCTGCCTTGGAGAAACGTCATAGAGTTGGCAGAATAAGAATATGCCCGATTACAGAGACCGGTCGGTGCTGATCCACGGGAAGTTCAAGAGCGAGAAGTGGGACTTCCAGGACCACATGCTGCCGCCAATCACGACGGCGGTGTCGTTCCGGCTGCGGTCGGCCGAGCGAGGTGCGCTCGCCTTCCAGCAGTACGCAAACCCGGAGTTCAACCGCGGAACGGTCCACCCGATCTACATATACGACCGCTTGGACGAGCCGTGCTCCGGCCTGCTCGAAGAGACGCTTGCGTTCGCAGAGAAAGGGGAGTGCGCGGTGGTGTACAGCACGGGGATGGCGGCGATCAGCGCGGTGCTCGGCGTGCACCTGCAGGCAGGGCAGCACGTCTGCTTCCATCCCGCGATCTACGGTTGCGCCTACTCGCACATCACGCGCTGGCTCAAGCGGTTCGGCGTGGAGAACACTGCGGTCAGCTTCAACGAGCCTTGCGCGCTGGAAAGAGCAGTCAGGCCGGAGACGCGGGTCGTGTACTTCGAGTCGCCTTGCAACCCGACGATGGAGCTGATCGACATCGAGCGCACGGTCGCGACGGTCAAGGCGATCAACTCAGGGCGCGCGGCAGAGGAGCGGATCGTGACGGTGATGGACAACACGTTCGCTTCGCCCTACGCGCAAAGGCCGCTCACGATGGGCGTGGACTTCGTAGTGCACAGCATGACGAAGCACATCAGCGGCTTCGGTGCGACGATGGGCGGCGCGGTCGTCGGCCCACGCTCTGCCGAGACGGACCTGCTCCTCATCCGTAAGGACTACGGCGGATCGATCTCGCCGGACTCGGCCTGGCACATCCTCGTTTACGGCCTGCCGACCCTTGCGACGCGGCTTGAGAGGCAGCAGCAGAGCGCGCAGCGGATCGCAGAGTTCCTCGAACTTAGCCCGAAAGTGCGGAAGGTGCAGTATCCCGGGCTGAGCTCGTTCCCACAGCGCGAGCTGGCGCTCAAGCAGATGCGCGACATTGACGGCAACTTCGCACCAGGCGCGATGATCTACTTTGAGATGCAGGGCAGCGCGGAAGAGGCTTATGGGAAGGCGGTGAAGCTGTGCAACCAGATCGCCTCGAACGCGCTGAGCGTGACGCTGGCGGTGTCTTTGGGGCAGATCCGTACGCTGATCGAGCACCCTTCGAGCATGACGCACTCGGCGATCCCGCCGGAGGCGCAGCTCGAGGCGGGGATCCACCCCGGCGGAATCAGGCTGAGCGTCGGGATCGAGGACGTGCGCGACATCCTCGCCGACATGGAAGCTGCATTGGAATCCGTATAGCGCCGGCCCTCCATCTCCAGATGTGAGGGGAGGGCCGCGTGGTGCGCTAGCTCTTCTTGCGAATGTAGGAGCCTTCGGTGACGGGCACCCACTTGTCGCCCATCTTGAACTCGAGCTTGAACTTCATCTCGTCATTGCTGACTTTGGTGAGAGTTGCGCGCCCGGTGGTCGCGTCGCCCATGACTTCCCACGGGTCGCTGGTCATCAGCATGACCGTTCCATCGAATGTGCCGTGCTCCGTTCGCGGCATCGGGCTGACGTTCGTGTAGGCGCTCGAGAAGTACTGCTTCTTTGCCGGGTCGTAGCCGAGCATCGCCGTCTCGGTCATCTTGAATTGGCCCTCGTAGTCGGAGAGCGTGGTCTGCCGCAGGAACTGGCCGTCCCAGGCGATCTTGACGCTCGTGGTGACCTTGGTGGGCGCCATCCCTTCCATGCTCCACGTCGAGACGGAAGTCCACTCGCCTACCATGAAGTCGAGCTTCTTCATTTCCGCTGAAGGGGCGAAGTCGGGCGTCTGGCCGAAGCAGGCCTGGGCCACGATCGAGGCGGCCGCGATGATAAGAATCTTTCTCATTGTCGTTGATGCGCCTGTCCGGCGCCCTCCACACGATTCGGAAGGAGATTTTGGCACGTTCGGGGGCCGTTCTTGGGCCCTGGATCGGACTTTGGCTTGAGGGATACTGGGGAGATGAAGATCCGGCTTGGGCACTCGCCCGACAGCGACGACGCCTTCATGTTCTGGGGCCTGGCCAGCGGTGAGGTGAAGAGCGAGCACGAGTTCGAGCACATCCTACGCGACATCCAGACGCTGAACGAGTGGGCGCGGGAGGGGCGGCTGGAATCGAGCGCGGTGAGCGTGCACGCGTTCGCCCACGTGGCGGACAAGTACGCGCTGCTGCGGCACGGCGGGTCTTTCGGTGAGGGGTACGGGCCGATGATCGTCGCGAAGCGACCGGTGCCGCTCGAGGAGCTGCGCACGACAAAGATCGCCGTGCCGGGCGTTTTGACCAGCGCGTTCTTGCAGCTCAATCTGTGGTTCGACGACACTTTTCAGGCTTCGCCGGTCGTCGCCATGTCGTCGCCTTCCGGCGCGTCGCCAAGTGGACAGGGCGACCAGGCGACAACTAGACGACGATCTGGCGACGATCCGGCGACGCCACAATACGCCGTTGTCCCTTTCGACGAGATCATCCCGGCGGTGCAGCGAGGCGAATACGAGGCCGGGCTCATCATCCACGAAGGACAGCTGACCTACGAAAGGGAGGGCCTTGTCGAGATCGCGAACATGGGCAAGTGGTGGAGCGAGAAGACGGGCGGGCTGCCGCTTCCGCTTGGAGTGAACGTCGTGCGCAAGGACCTGGGCGACGCCGTCTGCAAAGACGTTTCGCGGTGCATGCGCGAGTCGATCGACGCAGGGCTGAACAACCGTGCGAAGGCGCTCGAATATGCGCTGCAGTTCGCACGCGACATGGACCGCGAGACGAGCGACGAGTTCGTGGGGATGTACGTGAACGAGCGGACGCGCGACATGGGAGACGAGGGCGTGAGGGCGATCAAGCTGCTACTGAGCGAAGGCGCTCGGATCGGTCTGGTGCCGCACGTCGAAGTGGAAGTGGTCGACTAAGAAGGGTCGCCACTGGACGTTTGCTTCGCGCCGCCCGGCTGTCGCCGTTGGCGAACCGCATTCTTGGGCCGTTCTACTCCGCCGTCGCCCTCTTGAACCGCAGCGCAGCGACGGTCGTGCCGCCGACGTCCTCCATCGTAAACTCGCCTCCGAGGCCGGCCGAGAGGGAGCGGATGATCTGTAGGCCGAGCTGCCCTTGCTTGACGTCGAACTCCGGTGGGAGCGGATCGCCCGTGTTGAGCACCTGCATGCGGACTTTGTCACCGTCCTGCACCACGGAGACGACGATCCTTCCCGTGTCGGTGGTCTTAAAGCCGTGCTCGATCGCGTTGAGCAGCAGCTCGTTGATGATGAGCGAGATCTGCGTCGCCTGCGTCGTGTTGAGGTGGATATCTTGGCCTTCGACCCTGAACTCTATGCGCTTGTTCGGCAGGAGGAAGGACTGCTGCTGGTGTTGAACGAGACTCTCGGCGATCGACTTGATCGAGACGTGGTCGAGGTCTTCGCGAGAAAGGAGCTCGTGGACCGCCGCGATCGCGAGGATGCGGCTGAGTGAGTCTTCTAGCGCCTCGTTTAGGTTCTTGTAATGAGACTGCCGCTGCTGCAGCCGCAAGAGCGAGGCGATCTGCTGCAGATTGTTCTTGACGCGGTGGTGCATCTCCTGCATCAGCGTGTTTCGCACTTGCAGGCGCGCATGCTCGATGCTGATCGCGGCCTGCTGCGCGAGCGTCTCTAGCGCGGCGACCTCGTCACGGCCAAAGTGCCGGACCTTGCCCGTGTAGCACGACATCACGCCGAGCGGCCGGTCCTGGATCGTGAGCGGGACGCAGATCATGCTGCGCAGGCCCTGTTCGGCGGCAAGGTCGTGCCCGATGTAGTCCGTGTCCTTCTGCACGTCGGGGACGATGATCGTGCGGTTCTGCTCGATGACGCGCCCGGCGATCGACTCGCCGAGCCGAATCGCCTCTTTGCGCTGGTACGCCTTGTTCTTGGCCTGCGTCGCGCGGAGCACGAGCTCGCCGCGCTTGGTGTCGAGCAGCCGCACGGTGACGACCTTATAGTTAAACCTTTGCGCTGTGAGGTTGACGAGCAGTTGCAGGATCTCTTCGAGGTAGGGGCTCGAGGCGATGCTCGTGGTCACGTCGCTAAGTGCGCCGAGCTTGTCGTCGCCGGAGCCGGTACTGTGCCCGTGCTGGAAGACCTGCAGCGCGAACGCGACGGTCTCTGTGACCTCGCCCAGCCACTTAAGCTCCGAGGCCGTGGGTGCCCACGCCTGCAGCCGTCGCAGGAACAGGACTCCGAGCGGGCCGCCGCTCCCGATCAGCGGTGCGACGTACGCGGCGTCGTACTTGGGCTCAGGGATTCCCGGGTGCCGCGTGTAGTCCGGATCCGCCTGTAGCCCTTTCCGCACGATGACCGGCTCGCCGGAAAGAAACGCGCGCGACGCGGTGCCTTTGCCTGGCCCGAGCCGGAAGCGCATGGCGTACTCCGGCGAGTGCGTGCTGCCGACGAGGATGAGGCTGGCGCGCGGGCCTGAGACGAGGATGTCGCACGCGCCCCACTTGGTGAGATCTTTGAGCGCCTGAGCGGCGGCTTGCATGAGCTGCTCTTCGCTGCGCGCAGACGCGAGGACCGCGCGTAGCTTCTTTCTTGCTCGCGAGATCGCCGGGAATGCGTGGTCAGAGGGCATGGCTACCCGAACGGCCCGATCGCCGTGGTGCTGACGAGCTCTGGGGCGAGAAGGCGGGAGGCGACGCACCGGAGGTCGTCGTTCGTGACGGCTTCAATGCGCGCGAGCACGTCTTCGACGGTGACTTCCTTTCCGTAGACGATCTCGTTGCGCGTCATGCGCATCATTCGGGTACTCATGCTCTCGAGCGCGATCACGAGGTTGCCTGCGAGAGCGCGCTTGACCTTCGCCATCTCTCCAGGCTCGACCCCACCCTCGATCACCTTGTCCAGCTCGTCTCGCACGACCTTCTGCACCTCCTGCCACTTGTCGGGCCCGGTCCCGCCGTAGATGGTGAAGGAGCCGCCCGCGCTGTAGGTGAGGGAGTAGCTACCGATGGCGTAGGTGAGGCCGCGCTTTTCACGCACTTCCTGAAACAGCCTGCTGCTCATCCCTCCGCCCAGTGTGGCGTCGAGGACCATTGCCGCGTAGCGGTCCTCGTCGTAGAAGCTGTAGGCGTCGGCGCCGATGCAAAAGTGGACTTGTTCGACCTCCTTGCCGACCTCGTGGTTGCTGGCCACGCCCTTGGGCCTTGGCATTTGCAGTTTGTCGCCGCCCGGCCTGAGCGAGCCAAGGTGCTTGTTCGCGGCCTCGACGACCTCCGGCGGCCGCACGTTTCCAGCAACAGCCAAGACGACGTTGCCGCCTGTGTAGCGGCGCTCGATGTACTGAGCGAGGTCGTTGTGAGTGAACGACGCGACCGACTGCGGAGTACCGATGACTGGCTTGCCGAGCGCGTGCCCTGGCCAGCGGTACTGCAGGTGCAGGTCGTGGACGTGGTCGCTCGGCTCGTCCTCGCTGCGCTTAATCTCTTCGAGCACCACGTGCTTTTCTATCTCGAGGTCCGCGGGGGCGATCAATGACCCCGTGACCATTTCAGCAAGCACGTCGATCGCGACCTCCACGTCGCGGTCGAGCGAGCGGCAGTAGTAGCACGTGCTCTCCTTGTCGGTGAAGGCGTTGAGCATCCCGCCCCTGCCCTCGATCTCCTCGGCGATCTGCTTTGCAGTGCGCGTCTTGGTGCCTTTGAAGAGCATGTGCTCGATCAGGTGCGTGACGCCGGCCTCGTCGTCGCGCTCGTTGGCGCTGCCGGTCATGCACCAGAGCCCGACGGACACGGATCCGACGTAGGTCAACGGCTCGCACAGCACGCGGACGCCGTTATCTAGAGTTTCCTTGAATATCTCGCTCATGAGAGCCTTGCCACCAGCGTCCCCAGCCCGTCCACGGTGACCTCGATGCGGTCGGATGCGGTGAGGAACCGCTCGAGCGGCGATGCGTCCAGCCCCGGCTTTTCAAGAGCTGGCCAGGCCAACAGCTCACCCGCGTTGACTGCCCGCAGGCGGCTCGAGAAAGACAAGAGGTCCGAGGCGGGAGCTGGAGGCTCGTTCACCCCTGCGGCGATCTCTGTCTCGTTCACTCGCACGCGGTAGCGCCAAGCGAACTCCGTCGGATCGCTGCCCAAAGTGAATTCCGCAAGATCCTCCGGGGTCGTGAGGTACGGCCCTAGGACTCCACCGAAATCGTGCGAGGGCCCTAGGGGAAGTCCGAGCGTGCGCTCCTCCTCGGCCATATCGCTGTCGTAGAGCACAATCATGATCAGATAGCCGAGGATGAACGACGGCGCCTCCCTCGGCTCGACCGACTCAGCGAAGTCCGCGACCGCCGCGGCGACGTGGACGTCGAAGTCCAGGGTCTGGGCCGCCGGCGGCGCGTCGACCAAGGAGTTCGGCCCCCTAAAACCTGTCGTGTTGAGAAAGCGGTACGTCAAGCCCCGCTCGCCCGACGGACGACGGAACCCTTCGAATACTCGGACCGCCGAGGGAGCGCCAAGAGGCGGCAGGAAGCTGACGGTGCCCGGCTCGTGAATGCCGATCGCTCGCTCGCCGTCGGTCTCGTAGACTCTTCCTTCGTGGTAGACCCCGGACCTGGGCTGTTCTGGGGCGTCGATCAGCACGAACCGGCAGAGCTTCACAAGGGGGGAGGTTACCTTGGGCCCCGGGGAGGCGAAAGGGCGTGCTTGAACCTGATTGACAGCCCAAGGTGGATGGGGTAGCATGGGCGCACCGTAACGGAGCACTCCCAGGATGCCGCCACTTAAAATTCTTGTCTGCGACGACGAAAGGCACATCGTCCGCCTCATCCAGGTCAACCTGGAGCGACAGGGGTGGAACGTCGTAACGGCCTACGACGGCAAAGAAGGACTGGAAAAGGTGAAGGCCGAAAAGCCAGACCTGCTGGTTCTGGACGTGATGATGCCGTACATGGACGGCTTCGAGGTTCTGAAGACCATCCGCAAGGACCCTGCGACGGAAAAGCTGCCGGTAATCATGCTGACGGCCAAGGCGCAGGACAAGGACGTGTTCGAGGGGTACCACTACGGCGCGGACATGTACCTGACCAAGCCGTTCAACCCGCGCGAGCTCGTATCCTTCGTCAAGCGTATTGCCCAGGGCGGTGCGGACGAAAGCAACACGGGCCCCAAGAAGTACGACCTTTAGACTGAGGCACGCTCCTTGCTGGGGGAATACACTAGCCTGACCTGAGGCCGTTTACGGATGGATCCCGCCCACCTATTCACAAGCCTGCTGGCATCCGCCGGCGAGAAGCACTCGGTCGTCGAGCTCGGAGTGATCATTCTGGTCCCCGCGATCCTGTCCTTTACGCTTTACCGCGTTGCGAGAGACAGGGCCCAGGCAGGTAAGTCGAGAGCGATCGCCTGGCTCTCGCTGATCCCGCTGTTGATCGGAGACTGGTTCGGGCTTACTCCATTGCGCGACGTCACGACAGAGTCTTACCGCCACTTTTATTATTTGACGGACAGATCGGTCAACTTGCACTACGCTGCGTTCATCGTGCCCGCGCTCTGCACGCTCGTTTTGCTCGGGATGCTGATCCACCGCACGTACCGGGACCGGATGGAAAGATAGGCGGATAAGTCGCGGCCGTTTTGCCCGTCCTGCTCCTCTTTGCGCCCCTGCGGCGTTAGAATAGTGAGGATCGATGGCACACGCGAGCGCGCACAAGTTCCAGCCCGGCGCCGGAATGACGACGAACCAGTCGCCGTTCATCGAGGACGCCGTCAAGCACGGGCAGGTCTACATCGAGCAGCCATACGGCCTCTACTCGGAGGAGAACCACGAGGCATGGCGGCGGCTCTTCGCGAGGATGCTCCCACGCTGGGAGAAGTACGCGAACGCGCACTTCATGAAGGGGATCAACAACCTGATGCTCAGTCCGGACGCCGTGCCGCGCCTGGCCGACGTAAACAAGCAACTCACCGCGCTGACCGGCTTCAAGGCCAAGGCCGTGAGCGGGTACGTGCCGGCGTTCCTCTTCTTCGATTGCCTGAGGCAGCGCGACTTTCCGACGACGATCACGATCCGGCACAAGGACAAGCTCGACTATCTGCCCGAGCCGGACATCTTCCACGACATCGCGGGCCACGTGCCGATGCACACCGACAGAGCTTTCGCGGACACGCTTGTGCGCTTTGGCGACGCTGCGCACACGGCGGCCGAGATCTGCAACGCGATCAGTGACCCCGAGGAAAAGGTCCACCGCCTGAGCAGCATCATCAAAGCGATGGCGCGGTTCTTCTGGTTCACGATCGAGTTCGGACTGATGCAGGAGAAGGGAAGCGGGCTCAAGGTCTATGGAAGCGGAATACTGTCTTCCTTTGGCGAGATCGAGTATGCGATCGAGAGCGCGAGCGCGCAGCGCTATCCGGCACAGCTCGAGTGGATGGTGAACCAGTACTTTGAGATCGACCACTACCAGCCGCTCTACTTCGTGGTCGACTCTTTCGATCACCTGTTCTCGATGACAGACGACCTGATTAAGTGGATGAAGGAAGGCAAGCTCAACAACGTCGCTCCAGGCGAGCCGCACGTGAGCGAAGCGGACCTGAAGTCGTTCATGGAAGCCGGCGCAAAGTGAGCAACCCCCTGTTCTTACCGTTGTAAAGGGGTAGACACGCCGATTGCGATCCAGCGCCCGTCCTTACCCAAGAGAGGACGCCATGCAGGCCAAAGAGATCGCCGGAAAGCCGTTCGACTGGCTCGCGACCGCCTATGACAGGCTGGTCGCCTGGTATGAGTCGCGCTCGCTCCTTTTCCACTGGGTCGCTTTCCTGGGCGTTCTGGCGCTTGGCGTGTTCGAGCTCTGCATGGTCTACGTCGAGCCCCCGTGGCTCGTCGACGCGTTCACCTACCCTGCAGCGCTGGAGGACTACCGGATCTACACGCCCCTCTATTGGCTCCTGGGGCTTCTCAGTTGCCTCATCGCTGTGCTCGTCATGCGCTACAGCAAGGTGCTTTTCGTCAAGCAGTACCTCGACCCTCGCGCCTGGCGTGCGGCGGAGCTTGAGAGCCGCTGGCAGTTGGTCATAGTGCTCGTGACGGCCATCGCGCTGGTCATCGAGACCTATGGCATCGCGACTGGGCGGTTCACGATATCAGCCGCGTCGCGGAACTTCGCCAACGCGTGGCACCCGGCGTACTGGCTCGGCGGAGTGCTGACTGGGGTGCTGGCCGGGTTGATGATCGACCTGAAGTCGCTGCCGGAGCTGATCCGGCTCTGCGCAATTACCTGGGTCGCAGTGCTCTCGCACATTTTCTGGTGGATTACGCCTCAATGACCCGCCAGAGTTGCCGGGTTGTGACTAGCGGATTGCATTGGCGCAGCTGTTGAGTCCTACTGGCACAAGTCGGCCTGACGTACGGACGGGAAACGAACACGGTGCTACTGCGATTTCGCGGTGGCGCCGTTTCGCGTTTGGCCCGCGCGGCTTTGGGACGTGCCGCGCCGTCCAATCCAAGGTAGGGATACAATAAAACGATGGCCGTTGACATCCTCTTCCCCGAGCTTGGGGAGTCCGTCCACGAAGGTCAGGTCAGCCGCTGGCTGAAGAGCGTGGGCGACTTCGTCAAGCTGGACGAGCCGGTCGTGGAGATCATGACCGACAAGGTCAACACCGAGCTGCCCGCCCCCGTTTCGGGCTATCTCGTCGAGATCACTGTGCCGGAGGGCGGCGACGTCGAGGTGTTCCACCGGATGGGGATCATAGAGGAGGACGAGACCAAGGCGATGGCGCTGCTCAAGAACGGCAAGCCCGCCGGCGGGCCGGAGAAGAAGGCGGCCGCTCCCGCAAAGTCGGAGGAGAAGACCGCCGTCACAGCGGGAGAAAAGCAGGCGCTTGTGCAGCCGGCGAGCAACGGAGGAAGGCGGTGGTACACGCCGGTCGTCCGTGCGATCGCCCGCGACAACAACGTCAGCGAGGGCGAGCTGGAGTCGATCTCCGGTTCCGGCCAGGGCGGGCGGGTCAATCGCAAGGACATCGAGGGGTACTTGAAGACGCGGCTCTCTGGGAAGGCGAGCGTCCCGGCTAGCCGTCCTGCGGCGTCGGTCAAGCCTGCGGTCGCTGGGCCCGACCAGGAGGTTCAAAAGCTGACCGGGCTTCGGAAGGCGATCGCCGACCACATGGTGCGCTCTTCACAGATACCCGCAGTCAGCACACTGATCGAAATCGACGTTTCCACGCTCGTCAAGTTCCGCGGCGACAACAAGGACTCGTTCGAAAAGCAGAACGGCGTCAAGCTCACCTATACGCCGTTCTTCATCAAGGCGATTTCCGAGTGCCTGCTGCAGTTCCCCAGCCTCAACTCTTCCGTCGCCGATTCTGGCGAGGTCGTGGTCAATCGCGTCGTCCACATGGGCGTTGCAGTGTCGCTCGGCGAGGACGGCTCAGGTGGGCTGATCGTGCCTGTGATCCGCGACTGCCACAAGAAGTCGCTTGTCGAGCTCTCGCACGAGCTAGCGACCATCGCAAAGAAGGCGCGAAGCAGCTCGCTCGAACCGGGCGACGTGCAGGGCGGGACGTTCACGCTGACCAATCCGGGCTCGTACGGCGCCACGCTCGGCACGCCGATGATCAACGCGCCCCAGGGCGGGATCGTCGGTACTTACGGGATCATCAAGCGGCCGGTCGTCATCGAAGACATGATCGGCGTGCGCTCGATGATGAACGTCGTGCTCACGTATGACCACCGCATCGTGGACGGGATGGCCGCCGGGATGTTCCTACAGTCGCTGAAGAAGAAGCTCGAGTCTTTCGACTTCTACAAGTAGTCGTCCTCTAGCCTTCCTTCGGCAGCACGAGGGGCCGCAGGCGCTTTCCGACCTCTTCGATCGGGTGCTTCGCCTCCTCGTCGCGCATGCTTGCAAGCTCTTTCTTGCCGCTGTGCGCCTGTTCGACCCACTCTCCCGCGAACTTGCCAGACCTGATCTCTCCCAGCACCTCGCGCATGCGCGCTTTCACACCTTCATCGACCAATCGGCGTCCGGTTCGAAAGCCGCCCCACTCCGCCGTGTCGCTGATCGCCTCGCGCATCCCGGTCAGTCCTCGCTCGTAGATTAGGTCCATGATGAGCTTCGCCTCGTGCAGACATTCGAGATACGCGGACTCAGGAGAGTAACCGGCTTCTACCAAGACCTCGAACGCCGCCTTGATGAGCTCTGGGATGCCGCCGCACAGCACAGCCTGCTCGCCGAACAGGTCCGTCTCGCACTCTTCGGCGAAGGTCGTCTCGATCACGACCGACCGCGCACACCCCAGGCCCCACGCATAGCTCAGCGCCATTTCGAGCGTGCTCCCGGTCGCGTCTTGGTAAACCGCGACGAGCCCCGCCAGCGACCTGCCCGCCAGGTACTCCCGCCGCAGCGACGCTCCGGAGCCCTTCGGCGCCGCAAGGCACACGTCGACGCCCGCGGGCGGTTTGATGAGCCCGAAGTGGAACGCGAACCCGTGGCAGACCATCAGGGTCTTGCCGGGCCGCACGGCGCTCGCGATTTCCGCCCCATAGACATCGGCCATGGCCTCGTCAGGCAAGGACATCATCAGCACGTCTGCCCCCTCGGCGGCCTCTCGCAACGGGGTTGGGGAAAACCCCAGTTCGACCGCCCGCGCCCACCCGCGCCCGCCCTCCCTGGCCCCCACCGCGACCCTCACGCCCTGGTCCCGTAGGTTCAGCGCGTGAGCGTGCCCCTGGTTCCCAAAGCCCAAGACCGCCACCTGCCTGTTGAGTATAGGTTCGGGCCTGATAGTTGGACTGAAATGAAGCTGAGCCATGCGGTTTCAGGCTCATCATGGCACCCGGGCCGGGTGGCCTAGTACCCCTCCAGGTCAAACTCCTAGACCTCTCAAAACCCCTCCAAAACGGCCGTGGCCTTCGGCTACACTGCCTTGCCATGAGGACCCTTTTGCGAGAAAACCGCACCTTCGGGGCCCTCACCGCCCCCTTCAAGCTCAGGGAGGTTCGGGGCGCCCGCAGGGTCATCGTCCACGTCAACCACGAGGGCGTCGTCGTGACCAAGCCGCGTTGGACGTCCCGCGCCAGCGTCGAGGAGTTTCTGCGCGACTGCAACGGCTGGATCTTGCACGAGCTGACCAAGCGCGAGGAGAAGCTCGCGGCGACGCTTTGCGACCGCGTGCTGTTCTATGGCGTCGAGCACGAGATCAGGCGCGCGTCGGTCTCGCCGGTCCGCTTTTCTGAAGGCGTGTTCTGGGCGCCAGGTGAGAGCCCCCAGGCGCGATTGAAGTACGTGCACGACTGGATGCGCCTGCGTGCCAAGCAGGCGCTGCGCGCGGCGGTTCTCAAGTGGTCGCCCGAGCTGGGCGTGACGCACAAGCGGATCACGGTCCGCGACCAGGTCTCGCGCTGGGGCTCTTGCTCAGAGGACGGCGCGCTCTCCTTCAACTGGCGGTTGGTGATGGCGCCGCCCGAAGTGCTCGAGTACATCGTCGTTCACGAGCTCGCGCACATCCGAGAGTTCGACCACTCGCGCAAGTTCTGGAAGGTCGTCAGTACGCACTGCCCTGACTATGTGCGACATGAAAAGTGGCTCGACGACCACAACGACCGGATCATGATGGCCGGGCGCGAGGCGGCGGTCCCGCGCTCCAACTGAGGGGCACTTAGGTCGCGAGAGTCTTCAAACGAGCAACGCGTGCGGGCTCGTTTGCGGAAAGAGAATGGTCGTTGCTGAGCGCGGCGTGGGCGGCTCGGAAGTAAGCCCTCGATTCTTCGGCGCGGCCGAGCGCGAGCAGGCACTCCGCGATCTCTTCCGCAAGGTATCCGTCGAACGACCCGCGCGCGATCGCCTCGTCGAGCGGGTCGAAAGCGGGGAAGTACGACTCCTTGATCGCCGTCTGCTCTCGGAGCGCCTCTTCGGTACGCCCAAGCGAGCGCTTGCAGCGCGCGACGGCCCACTTCGCGATACGCAGCTCCGGCTCCTTCCCAGCCTCTTCTCGGTACGCGAGGCCCTTCTCGAAGTATCCGAGCGCGGATTCAAATCCGCCCCTCTCATGGTAGGTCCACGCCAGGTTGTTGGAGAGCGCGCCAATCCACGACTTCGCCTTTTCCTGCTTGCTTTGCTCTAGGATGCGCAGGCCGAGCAAGTTCCACTCGATCGCTTTCTCCTGGTCTTCGACGATCCCGAGCATGTGTGCCGCGTCTACCGTCAAATAGTCGTCGCCGACCCGCTTTGCAGCATCAAAGGCGTGATAGAACACCTCGCGCGCCTTTTCGCGCGATCCGCCGGAGTTCCACGTGCGGCCCCGCTCGAGCAAGTAGCACACTTCCACGCGCGGCGCGACGCGCGGCAGCGATTCTGAAACCAGGTCAAGGGTCCCGTGCGCCTCGTCGAACATCTTGCGGAGCCCCATCGACCGCGCGATCTGCGTCAGGGCCTCGGCGCGCAGCGACTCGTCGTCGCACTCGTGCAAGAACGCGCGGAACCGCCCTTCGGTCGCCGCCGGGTCGCCGAAGTCCCACAGATCGTCTATCGCCGGCAGCGTGTTCATGCTGTGAGTCTACTGAAGCGCGCGAGGCCCGCTCGGGAACAAGTCGCGCTGCGAGGTCTACTTGGTCAAGCGCCCGTAGAGCGTCGAGCGTCGCGAGCCCATCACGTCCAGCTCATACTCGCCCGGCCGGATCACCGTCCTCTTTTCGCGCGACAGGTTCAAATCTAGGTCCGCAACGATCACCGCGTCCGAATCGCCTGCATTGGCCATCTCGCGGCCGAACACGTCGTAGATCGCGCTCTGCCCGATGAACTTCACGCCATTCTCGGTGCCGACCCGGTCGCACGTCGCAACGAACACGCGGTTTTCGAGAGCGCGCGTGGGCGCAACATGCGCCGGGGTCAGCTCGGCGCCGACTGGCCAGTTCGTTGGGAGCACGATCAAGTCTGCGCCATCGAGAGCAAGGCTGCGCGCCGCCTCCGGCACGCGGAGGTCGTAGCAGACGAGCAAGCCGATGCGGCCGATCTCGGTCTCGAAGACGGGCAGATCCCAGCCGGGAACGACGAACCGGTCGACACCCAAGAAAGGCAGGTGCGTCTTGAAGTAGCGCCACACAGTGCCGTCCGGCGTGAAGAGCAGCGCGGCGTTCTGAACGTCCGTCCCGTCCGTGGTGATCGCGCCGACCACGGCGTGGATGCCGATCTCCTGGCACGCCAGATGCAGAGTCGAAATCGCGCCGAGCTGGTTGATGACGCGCAGGTGCCGGTCGTTCTCCAGCGGGAGCGCGATCCGCTTTGCGTCCTCGAATGAATCGACGACGTAGCCGGTCAAGAACGCCTCCGGAAAGACCGCGAGGTCGACGCCTTGGTCCTTGAGTGCACGCAGGTGCGCGATCGCAGTCTCTGCGTTCGCAGCCGGGTCTCCGAACGCCACGTCGCACTGCACGCACGCGACCTTGATCGTCATACCGCCATTCTATCAGCGAGCGGTCCGAGCAAGTGGACAAGCGGCTGCAATCAATTGCGGGTAGCGGCCTTGAGCGCCTTGATCTGCTCGACGAGCGCAGCGCGACCCTTGCCGCCCTGCCACTCCCGCAAGAGCCAATCTACAAGCCAAGACCCGATCACCGCTCCGTCGGCGACGGAGCAGACAGTCCTGACGTGCACGGGGTTCGAGATCCCAAACCCGACGCAGACAGGCAGGTCGGTAAGCGCTCGGAGCCGCGCCACGAGCGAGGAGACCTCCGGCGGAACTTCGCTCCCAGTGCCGGTCACACCGGTGCGCGAGACCGCGTAGACAAACCCAGTCGAGCTTTCGCACACCATCTTCAGTCGCTCATCGGTGCTTGTTGGCGCGGCAAGGAACACGGTGTCCAGCCCTGCGCCTTGCGAGGCAACCTTCCAGTCGTGTGCCTCTTCTGGGATCAGGTCAGTCACGATCGCGCCGCACACCCCCGCCGCCTTCATCTTTGCCACAGAGCCAGCGAGCCCGCGCCGCAAGAAGGTGTTGTAATAGCCCATCAGCACGACCGGCGCGCGCTCGAACCCTATCACGGCGTCGAGCGCGCCTTGAAGAGTCGCTCCGCCTTCAAGCGCCCGCTGGTCGCTCGCCTGGATCGTCGGGCCGTCGGCAATCGGGTCGGAAAAGGGCAAGCCGACCTCGATCAGGTCCGCTCCCCCCTCCGCAAGCGCGTCGAGGATCGCAGGCAGCTCTGCGAGCGAGGGGTCGCCGGCGGTCACGAAGAGCACCAGCGCCTTCTCGCCCCGCGAGCGCAAGGCCGCGAACGTCTCAGAAACCCTTGACATCGCGCGAATCATACACGCCTCGCCTACCAGCCATCCGCGTTACCTGGGCTTCGCAAGGAGTATCTTAAGCAGTAGCGGTGGACATCAAGTTCAGCGAAGAGTTCCAGTTCAAAGTGGCCGAACCGACCGCGGAATGGGTCCTGCCGCCGGAGCGCGAAAGGCTCCGTCCCAAGTCGCTTGAAAACGTCTGGCAGCGCGGCCTCGCCTGGCTCTTCGTCCTCACGGGGTTCGCTTTCTTCCTCGTCGTGCGGCGCACCATCACTGAAGAGGTCCCGTTCACGGTCGCGACCACGCAGGCGCTCGTTCTCATCGGGCTGGCGCAGCTCGTGCTCTTCTACCTTTACCGCCGCCAGTCCTCGCACATCGAGGCGGGCACGGGTTTCCGCCGTCTGCGTTCGAAGGTGCCGGACAGTGCCGACCTCCCGATCACCGTCGAGGTCTTCCGCGAAGGAAGCATCACCGGGATGGACGCGGGCTTCATGTGGCAGCAGGACGGCACGTGGTACTTCAAGGGGATCCAGACGGCGTTCCGGTTTAACCAGCAAGACGTCGTACCGATCGAGGCTTGGCCAAACCGCATCAAGCCGGACCCGTCGCGAGACAAGCCGCCCTGCGTCATTCCGATGAAGTCCAAGAGCGGGCACCTTGTCATCAAGATCAAGGTCATCGACCCCTACGAGGACTTCGCAAAGCGGAAGCGAGCCAAACAGTTCTACCGCGAGATCTACGACTGGCTCGTCGAGCGGCCCCGCGGCGCGATCGAGTCGCTGCTGCCGCCGTTCGCCGTCCACCCAGCGCTGTGCCGCACCGACCGGTGGCGCTACGAGGGCACGGTCGCAGCGATCGTGATGGTCGCGATCGACTCCGCGGTGCTCGCCGGGCTGCCGCACGACGGGTTCCGCACCAACGTCGGCTCGTTCTCGCTTTTCGCCGCGATGGGCGTGACCGCCCTGCTCTTCGGCTCGGTCCGCCTCGCCTGGCTAGAAGTCCGCGACCACTCCGTCCGCGCCAGGCTCGCCGCCAAGGAGCTTCTTGGAAGCGACTGAACTTTCTGGGCCAGAGCCGACACACAAAGGACGAGCGATCCGGAATGGATGAGAGAGTCGACCGGGCTAAGCGCGGGGATAGGACCGCTCTCGGCGAGCTCGTCAGCGAGCACTACCCGAGGGTGTACCGTTTTTGCGCGCGCCGCATCGGCGACGACCTCGGACAGGACGCCGCTCAGGAGACGTTCTTGACCATGCAGCGCACGATCAGGCGGTACGAGGGCCGGTCCAGTTTCGAGACCTGGCTGCTCGGCATCGCGCACAACCACTGCCGCAACCTTGCGCGCAAACGGATGCGCGACCCGCTCGCGCTCGACGAGTCGTTCGAATCGCCAGCGCAGGACCACGGCGGCCAGGTCGCCGACAACGAAGCCCTGCGCTGCGCGCTCGGAAGGCTGAGCCCCGAGCACAGGGAAGTGGTGTTGCTGCACGAGGTCGAAGGGCTGACGTACGCGGAGGTGGCGGAGGTCGCGGGAGTGCCGGAAGGGACGGTCAAGTCCCGGCTCTTTCACGCGTTCCGGAACTTGCGCGAGATGATGAGCGAGGTGGCAGTATGAGCCTGCACGAGGACATCAAGGCCTTCATCGACGGTGAGCTCTCTCCTGGGCGAGCGGCGGAGGTCCGTGCCGCGCTCGATTCCGACCCGGCGCTCAAGAAGGAGTATCAAGAAATGAAGTCAATCTCAGAAAAGCTGTCGTCGCTCGTGCGT
This sequence comes from uncultured Chthonomonadaceae bacterium, assembly GCA_946479035.1. Next base: position 19,064 of record CAMLDW010000006.1, read on the forward strand.
CAGCCGCAAGTCATGGGAGCGGAAAAGGCGCTCGCGAACGCCGCTCCGCGCAGGAGGCTGAGGTGGGTGGAGGGGCTCGTGGCGGCAGCCGCTCTGGTCGTGCTCGCCATGGTGCTGTTCCCGACCTTCGCGCAGTCGAAGTTCTCGGCAAAGCGCGCCGCGTTCAACGATTCCGGCGCCGACGCCGTAGCGGGCGAGACCCCGTTTACCAACGGCCGCGCGCAGAAGCGGATGGAGGGAGTGGACAAACAACTTGGTGCTGCTTCGACACCATACAGTGCAAACGAATTGAGACAGTTTGAGAGCTCTTCAGGATCGCCCAAAGACGTCGATACCGGGGTTGGCAACAAAGCGCGTGATGCGGGAAGGGGAGCATCGACCGGCGAGACGACGGGCGGCGGAGGCAGAATGCCTGAAACGCTGACCAGCAAACCTCTGGCGCACTCCCCGTCGACGCTGGCGGCGAAGGTCCTCGACGAAGAGAGATACAGGTCCGAGGCCGGCCGGCTCGTCATCAAGGACGCGACCTTTTCGATCCAGGTCGCGAGCGTGAAGAAGGCTATGGACGACGCTACCCAGTTCGCCAAGGTCCAGGGCGGGTACGTCGAGTCCAGCTCCGTGAGCGACAGCGAGGACGTGCCCAAGCCGAGCGGCTCGATGGTCCTTAGGGTCCCGCAAAAGAACTTTGAGACCATCGTCTCGCGCCTGCGCTCGGCCGGGCGCGTCACCTCCGAGAACTCGAGCGGCGACGACGTGACCGCGGAGGTCGCGGACATCGAGGCGCGCGTCAAGACGCTGACGGCGCAAGAGGAGTCGTACCGCGCGCTGCTCCGCAACGCAAAGAAGACGACCGACATCCTGGAGATCACGGACCGCATCAGCGAGATCCGCCAGGAGATCGAGAGCTACAACGCGCAGCGCCTCACGATGGCCCGCCTCGCTGCGCTCTCGACGATCTCGGTGCAGTTCACCGAGGAGAAGAAGGCCAGCGACGCCCCGAAGCCGAACAACTGGTTCGAGGACACCAAGGTTTCCGCGATGCTCATGCTGAAAGGGGTCGGAAGGTTCGTTGCGCAGGCCGCGACCTACCTGTTCGTGCTGGTGCCCGTGTGGCTGCCGGTCGTGCTGTTCCTCCTCTGGTTCCGCCGCCGCGGCATGGTCTCGGCCCCGCTCAGCTCGGCAGGAGAGGGGAAGGGCTAGAAGTTCGGAGCCCCCTCTCCTAGCACGATCGTGCTGAGGGGAGGGGGATGGGGGTGGGGGTGGGGGTGGGGCAGCATCCCCACCATCCTTCCACCCCGTGCCATAATCGAGCCTCACGCCCACCCCCGGAATACCGGACAAGGTGAAACCAACTAGGCAAAGGCTCAAAGAAGCATGGCGACATACAGAGGAAGGAAGACTGACGTCAGCCGCAAGGTCGGCTACAACATCTGGGGCAAGCCCAAGTGCCCGAGCGGCAAGCGCCCGTTCAAGCCGGGCCAGCATGGCCCCAACGTCCGCGACAACAGGACCTCCGAGTACGGCGAACAGCTGCTCTCCAAGCAGGTGATCAAGCGGTACTACGGCATGCTCGAGCGCCAGTTCCGCAACACGTTCGAGAAGGCCCAGCGCATGCACGGCAACAGCGGGCTCAACTTCTTGCGACTGCTCGAGCTTCGGCTACAGACCGCGGTCTACCGGCTCGGCTATGCGAACACGATCTTCCAGGCGCGCCAGCTCGTCAGCCACGGCCACGTCACGGTCAACGGCAAGCGCGTCAATATCCCCAGCTATACGCTGCGGGTCGGAGAGGTCGTCGCAATGCGAGGAACGGCCGAGTCGCGCGAGATCGCTAGGCGCAACCACTACGAGGGCTCGGCGGTCCCGGTCTACATGGAGCCGGACGTCGTCAACTTCAGTGGCAAGGTCATAGCCCTGCCGGAGCGGGACGATTTCCCGTCGTTCTTCCAGGAGCAGAAGGTCGTCGAGTTCTACGCGCGGTAGTCGGGAAGTTCGAAAGATCGTTCCCTTCCTCTTGGGGGAGGGTTAGGGAGGGGGTCAAGCCTGCGCCTGACTTTCGACTCTGCCTTCGCCCGGCACGCCCGCAGAATGTGCCATCCTTTCGGCAACGACTGCCCCAGGGCAGGAGGACCCAGATGAAGCTCCGCACCTTTGCACTCATCGCGGCGGCGATCGCCGCGTGCACAGCCTTCGCCGCAGGCGACCCCGACCAGGCCCTGCAGGCCATTAACAAGTACCGCACCGACGCTCTCACGAAAGCCCGCGAGGCTGGCGCCCAGGCCAATTTCGAGGAGATCACCGCCAAGATCAAGCAGATGGCGGCAGACGCGATCAAGGACGTCGATCCGCACAGCGTCGAGGCGGGCAAGGCGTACTCGTGGGCGCAGCTCTACAACTACGCGGGCAAGTACGACGACATCCACATGCTCTGCGAGATGTACCAATCGACCCATCCGACAGAGCAGATGTCCTTCAGCGCGCACTACCTGTGCCTACAGGCGTTTGCAGAGCTTAAGTCTTACGACATGGCCAAGGATACGATGGCAGAGATGCCGCTGCCGACCGCGATGAACGCCTATAGCGTGGCAGCGATGGCCGCGAACGTTTTCGCGCCCAACATCGCCAAGACGCAAGGGAACAAGGCCGCGTACGACATGCTCGCCGCGGTCGAGTCGCGACTGCCTTATACTGACGAGAACGCGCAGAACCAGCAGTACCTGGACGCAGCGCGCTCGATGCTCGCGACGGCGAATGCGGGCCTGATCAAGGGCGAAAAGGGCACCGAGGCCGCGGTCAAGTACCTCGAACTAAAGGCCAAGAACGCTGGGACCGACTCGCTCAAGGCCGCGTACAACGGCGCTTCCCGCTCGATGAAGGCCGACCTGACCCGGTCCGCGCTCGTCGGCGCGACCGCGCCGATGTTCAACCTCGAGCGCTCGATCGGCGAGTTCAAAGGCTTCGAATCGCTCAAGGGCAAGGTGGTCGTGCTCGACTTCTTCGCGCACTGGTGCGGGCCGTGCATCGCCTCTTTCCCCGAGATGCGCAAGATGTACGACGAGCTGAAGGCGCAGGGCCTCGAGGTCGTCAGCGCGACGACCTACTACGGCTACTACAAGTCCGAGAACACATCCAAGCGCGACATGGCCAAGGATGCGGAGTTCGGGCACATGTCGGAGTTCATGAAGGAGCACGCAATGAACTGGCCGGTCGCTTACTGCGCCGACCACAGCCTGTTTGACCTCTACGGCGTAACGGGCATTCCGACTGCGTTCCTGATCGGGCGCGACGGCAAGGTGGTCTCGTTCCACGTCGGCTATTCGCCAGAGCTCTTCAAGGAGTTCCGAGCGGAGGTCGAGAAGGCCCTCAAAGAGAAGAACTAGCCCCACGAGGGCCGTTCCGGGCGCCCGGCCATGCTTGGCCGGGCGCCCTTGTTCTCGGTTCGGAACCCCGAGCGACCCACTAGGAGCCCCTTGAACCTGAGCGATTGGTCAAGGTCAGCCGAGATACTGGATAGGCCCGACCCTGCCGGGTAGGGACAGACTGAGAATGGCCGCCAAACTAGAGGCCGGGATAAGACTGCGGAAGAGCGACCTGCTCGCCGCGCGCACGGCTCTTGTCTATCTCCTGGTCTCCAGCGCCTGGATCCTCTTCACAGACGAGGCGATCTCAGCGGTCGTGAGGTCCCCAGATGTCGTGCTCCGCTTCCAGCAGTTTAAGGGCGCAGGGTTCGTGCTGGTCTGCTCTGTGATCCTTTATTTCCACCTACGGGGATTGCTCAGCCGCCAATTCGAGGCGTACAGGGTGAGGGACGAGGCGCAGAACGAGATCATCAAGCGGCTTTCGATCGCGTCGGAATGGCGCGACGACGAGACCGGCGACCATGTCCGGCGGGTCTCGCAGTTCGCCAGCGTCATCGCGAAGAACTACGGGCTCTCACAGGAGGAGTGCGACCGGATCGAGGTCGCGGCCAAGATGCACGACCTCGGCAAGATCGGTGTGCCGGACGACATCGTGATGTTCGACGGCGCCTTTAACGACGACCAGCGCCGAAAGATGCAGCACCATACGATCATCGGCGCACAGATCCTCGCAGGCTGTGGTAGCCCGCTCATGACGACCGCCTACCGCATCGCCCTTTCCCACCATGAGCGATACGACGGCAAGGGGTACCCGTACAAGCTCACTGGACAGGACATACCTCTGGAGGCGCGCATCACGGCCATCGCGGACGTGTTCGACGCGCTGCTCTCGCCGCGCCGCTACAAGAGCGCTTGGGGGTGGGACGAGGCCGTCGCCGAGATCGTCAGGAGCGCTGGCACACAGTTCGACCCTAGGGCCGTCGCAGCGTTCGAGTCGGGCCTGCCTGAGCTCCGGGCGATATTCGAGCTGTACAAGCCCGCAGCCGAGGTCGAAGTCGGCAAGCGCTTCAAGCTCGCGGCGTAGCCCCTGCGTCGTGCGCGTTCACGCGCTCAGTCCTCGACCCGGAACCACGACTCGACCGACTCCACCACGGGCAGCAGCCGCACGCCGTCCAATGAAGAGGTGAACGACGACTCTTGGCACTTGTGCGTGAGGAACACGATCTCGCCCAGGTCGTTCTCGAGCGTGCGCATCTCCATCGCCGCGAGGCCGACTCCGGCGTTTCCGAACACCGTCGAGATCCGGCCCAGCGTGTTCGGCTTGTCCGCCACGACCAGGCGCATGTAGTAGCGCGTCTGTAGCTCGCTGATCGGTCGGCACTTCATCCCCTGGCCATACGGGATCGCGGAGCCTGAGCCGCCCGCCACAACGTTGCGCCCGACGTCGATCAGGTCCCCGACGACCGCAGAGGCGGTGGGGAAGGAGCCTGCGCCGCGGCCAGAGAACATCAGGTCGCCGACAAAGTCGCCGTGCAGCCAAAGCGCGTTGTAGACGCCCTCTACCTTTGCGACCGGATGGTCCTCCGGCACTAGCGTCGGATGCACGCGCACGAGGATCTCGTCAAAGCCAGTCTCTTCGACGATGCCGAGCAGCTTGATGCGATAACCGAGCACCTCGGCGTAGCGCATGTCCTTTTGCGCGACGTGACGGATCCCTTCGCGGTGCACGCTCTCGAGCGGGACCTGCTTGCCGAACGCGAGAGCAGAGAGGATCGCGATCTTGTACATAGTGTCGTGCCCGTCGATGTCGTTGCTAGGGTCGGCTTCGGCATACCCGGCCGCCTGGGCTTGCGCCAGCGCGGCGTCGAAGGTCTCTTCGTCGTCCCACATCTTCGTCAGGATGTAGTTCGACGTGCCGTTGAGCACGCCCATCATCTTTTCGATGTCGTTGCCGGCGAGCTGGTGCTTGAGCGGCTGGACGATGGGGATTCCGCCGCCGACGGCGGCCTCGAAGTGCAGGTCGAGCCCCTTGGACTTCGCCTTCGTCACGAGGCGCGAGCCGTGCTTGGCGATGAGCTCCTTGTTTGCGGTGACGACATGCTTGCCGCAGTCCAGCGCGCGGTCGATCAGCGAGAGCGCTGGCTCCTCTCCGCCGATTAGCTCTAGCACGACGTCGATGGAAGGGTCGGCGACGATGTCTTCGAGGTTGGTGGTGAAGAACTCGCCAGGGAGGGAGCGCGGCTTCTTGGGATCGCGGATGCCGATGCGCGCGACCTCGATCGGCACGCCGATCTTGGCGAGGATCTCCTCCTCGTTGTCGCAAATCATGCGATAGGTGCCTTCGCCGACGGTCCCAAAACCGAGGATTCCGACGCGGATCTTGTCGCAGTTAGCCAATGTAGATTAGCGGGTCCCCCGGTTGGACGAGCTGGCCGTTCTCGGCCTTGACCGCCGTGACTGTGCCTGCGAACGGTGCGGTGATCTCGTTGAAGACCTTCATCGCCTCGATGAGCCCCACGACCTGGCCAGAGCTCACCGAGTCGCCCTCTCTGCAAAAAGGCGGAGCACCGGGGCTCGGTGCGGAATAGTAGATGCCTGTCATCGGGCTGCTGACGGGCGTCCCTTTTGGCGCGGCCTCCTTCTTCTTCTTCGCCTTTAGTTTCTCGGGCGCGGGCGCGTGGTTGTTCGCCAGGACCTGCTGCGCCGGGCCGTTCCGGTCGAGACCGACGGACCAGTCGGCGCCGCGGAGCTCGGCCTTCTCCAGACCGAACTCGTCCATCAGCTCCGCAAGCTCGTCTATCCGCTTGTTCAGATCGGCCACGAGGAGCATTGTGGCAGGAATTGCACGATGATGGGGCCCGTCCGGGCTAGTTCGGCTTGCTACGGGTTGGTTCGGATTGGCTCGGATTCGTCTAGACCCAACAGCAAGACTGGATCGAAAAGCACCAACACAAATCACGACAAACCCGAACGAATCCGGACGAACCCGAACCATGTACACTTCCCGCGAATGATCACCGTACTGAAGGCCGAAGGCCGCGGCAAGACCGAGAACGACTGGCTCAAGAGCCGCCATAGCTTCTCGTTTGGCGAGTTCTTCGACCCGGAGAGAATGGGGTTTCGTTCGTTGCGAGTCTTCAACGACGACCTCGTGGCGCCGGGCAAAGGGTTTCCCATGCACGGGCACCGCGAGATGGAGATTGTCTCCTACGTGATGAAGGGGGAGATGGAGCACAAGGACAGCTTGGGTAACGGCTCGGTCGTTCGACACGGCGAGGTGCAGCGGATGTCCGCCGGCACGGGCATCCAGCATGGAGAGTGGAACTCGAGCAAGACCGAGCCGCTGCACCTGATTCAGATCTGGATTCTGCCCGAAGTGAAGGGGCTAGAGCCGACCTACGAGCAGGCATCGTTCGACGTTGGCGCACTGCGCCACGGATGGGTCGCGCTCGCCGCTCCGGAGAACGGGATCGTTGCGATCCACCAGGACGCGGTGGTGGCCGCGACGGTGGTGCCCGCCGGCGAGAAGCGGCGGCTTGAATTCAGCCCTGGCCGCGGAGGCTATCTTTTCCTTGCCAAAGGCGTGCTCTCCTTCCACGGAAACGAGCTGCACACCGGCGATGCGGCGCAGATCGATGGCGAGGAGTCGCTGGAGTTCGAGGCCCTCTCCGAAAGCGAGGTGATCGCTTTCGACCTGGCGTAGCAGGCTCTCTAACTTTTGCCCGGACAGAAGGGCGGCCGAGGTAAAACTGCGCAACCATGGACCTTGGCTGGTGCGACGTATGCCTTAGGGTCGCGAGCGCGAAGGCGAGCCGCGCGTTCTATGAAAAGATCGGTTTCGTTCTCGTCGAGGGGGACGACGAAGAGGGTTGGGCGGTTGTGACGAACGGTGGCCAGCGGCTTGGCCTTTACGAGGCGCGACACATGGGCGACGACGCAGTGACGCTCAACTTCCGAGGCGGCAACGTGCCGCAGATCGTGCGCGAGCTGGAGAAGAATGGGATCAAGTTTCACGACGACTCCAGGCAGCACAAGAGCGAGTGGTCGCGGACCCTGCGCGACCCGGACGGCTACAACCTGTTCTTCGACACTGCCGAAGGGGAAGGGGCAAGGAAAAAACAAGTAGCTACCGAAGACTGAGGACGGTTGACTCGTACTTCCTCACTTCGGCGGGCCAGGCGTTGTCCGCGGCGGCGGACTGCCTCTCACAGAACTCGTCCCATACAGCTCCCCAAGGCATCGACTTGCACTCTTCTTGCAACGAAAGGCGCGATGTGAAGTCCCACCGCGACTCCAGCTCCCGCAAACTCAGCGTGGGCTCGAGCAGAGCGATCAACAGCGCCTTTTGCATTGCGCGCGTTCCAACCACCCACGCCGCGACGCGGTTGATCGACGCGTCGAAGTAGTCGAGCCCGATGTGGACGCGGTCGAGGTAGCCGTTGACGACGACCTCGCGCGCGATGAAAAGAAGATCGTCGTTCAGCACGACGACGTGGTCGCTGTCCCACCGCACTCCGCGGCTGACGTGCAGCAGTATTTCGTCGAGATAGGTCAGGCAGGAGGTGATCTTGTCGCCGATCGACTCCGTCGGGTGGTAGTGCCCTGCGTCGAGGCAATACAGCTTTCCGCGCGAGACGGCATAGCCGAGATAGAACTCGTGCGACCCGACGACGTACGACTCGCTTCCGATACCAAAGAGCTTAGACTCGACTGAATCCAGCACGTGCTCGAACTGCTCTTCAAAGACCTCGTCGAGCGACTCGCAGAGCCTCTCGCGCGGAGCGCGCCTGTCGGCCGGCGCGTCCTTCATCCCGTCGGGGACCCAGACATTTACGACGCAGTAGCTGCCGAGCTGCTGTGCCGCGTGCTCTCCGACTTCGCGGCACCGCCGGCAGTGCTCGATCCAGAAGTCGCGCACGTCCTCGTTTTGGTGCGAAAGGGTGAACCCGTCTGCGGCGAGCGGGTGCGAAAAGCAGGTCGGATTGAAGTCAAACCCCAGACCGAGCGACTTGCACCAGTCGATCCAGCCCTGGAAGTGCGCGGGTTCGATCGCGTCGCGATCGAACCTTCCGTCGCCAAATTCTCCGTACATCGCGTGCAGGTTGAGCCGGTGCTTTCCGGGAATGAGCGAGAGCGCCGTGGCGAGGTCCTGCCTCAGCTCGTCGGGGGTGCGTGCCTTTCCCGGATAGTTGCCTGTGACGGCGAGCCCGCCGCCGAGCGCTCCATGCGTCCCTTCGAACCCGCCGACGTCGTCGCCTTGCCAACAATGGAGGCTGATCGCAACGGCCCCAAGCGCCTTGATCGCGCCCTCTGTGTCGACGCCCAGCGCCGCGTAGCGCTCTTTGGCCAGACCGTATGCGTCGCCCACGGCGGCATTCTACGCGAGTCGGCGGTGCCACCGCCCCGGAACGGAGGAGCGTTTCTGCGGGCTGCGCGAAGCCCCGGGAAACAACCAGACGCCCGCAACGGGTAGAACACCCCATCATGCGCACGGCGATAGCCTTCGCGCTCACGCTCGCTTCGTGTGCGGCCGTCGCCCAGGAACGCGCCCCGCTCTTCGACGGCATGGGCAACCACACGTTTTCGGTCACGACCAAGAGCGCGGAGGCCCAGAAGTACTTCGACCAGGGGCTCGTGCTCGCGTACGGCTTCAACGAAGAGGAGGCGCACCGGTCGTTCCTGTACGCAGCGAAGCTGGACCCCGAGTGCGCGATGGCGTACTGGGGCGCCGCGCTGGTGCTGGGCCCCAACCTCAACTCGCGCATGCCGAGCAGCGACTCGGACAAGGCGCGCAACCTCGCCGCGCAGGCCCAAGAAAAGCTCGATGACGAGCGACCGGTGGAACGCGAGCTGATCAGCGCGCTCCAAAAACGGTATGCGGCCGGGCGCAGCCGCAGCGACGCCGACAAGGACTACGCCGACGCGATGCGCGAAGTCGCCAAGCAGTTTCCAGACGACGGCGACGTCGTCACGCTAGCGGCGGAATCGCTGATGGACCTGCACCCGTGGAACTTCTGGACGAACGAGAAGGTGGCGCAGCCGTGGACGCAAGAGGTGCTCGATATGCTGGACCGCGCGATCAAGCTCGATCCTACGAACCCCGGCGCGAACCACTTCATCATCCATGCGTGGGAGGCGTCGCCCACGCCGGCGCGCGCCGTGGAGTGCGCGGACCGGCTCGGATCGCTCGCGCCGGGCGTCGAGCACCTCGTGCACATGCCCGGGCACATCTTCTATCGGATCGGGCGCTACCACGATGGGCTCGAACTGAACGTCAAGGCGACCGAGGCCTACGACTCCTATGCCCAGAGCTGCCGCGACCAAGGGATGCAGCCGATCGGTGGCTATGAGATGCACAACTGGGACTTCGTCTGGACCGGTGCGAACATCGAGGGCCGCAGCGCGCTCGCGATCAAGGCCGCGAAGAAGTTCGGAGACGACGGGAGCGACTCGAAGCTTCCGTTCACGTACGTCCGATTTGGAAAGTGGGACGAGATCATGCGCCTGCGAGCCTCGGAGGACAAGAGCGAAATGGCGCGAGCGGCGATCTATTACGCGCGCGCGATCGCGCGCGCGCGCAAAGGCGATGCGGGCGGGGCGCAGAGCGAGTACTCCGCGCTCTTGGACGTGATCGGCCAAAGCCCGCGCAGCACAAACGAGAAGATCATGCGCGACGTCGCGGCGGGCGAGATCGCCGCAGCGCGGGGCGACTTTACGAGCGCCGTCCGCCTCTTGGAGTCGGCAAAGTCGGAGGAGGACTCGGTGACGCGGGGCGAGCTGCCCTCGTGGCACCAGCCGGTCCGGCTCGTGCTTGGGAAGGTCTTGATCGACGCAGGGAGGTTCGCGGACGCGGAGAAGGCTTATCGCGAGTCGCTCGTGCCAGACCCGGAGAACGGCTGGTCGCTGATCGGGCTGGCCCAAGCGCTGGAGGGCGAGGGGAACAGCGCCGACGCCGCGCGCGCCATGGCCCGCTTCCGCACAGCCTGGCAGTACGCGGACGTCGTGCTGACGGCGAGCAGGTTCTAGGGGAACGCTGAACTGTGCCTCTCCGATGGCGTTCCTTCTGACTCGCTTCTGTTCAGCACTTGTTCAGCAACGGTTCCGCAACTGTTCAGCCATTGGTCAGCAATCTCTCCGCGCTCCAAGTAAACTCCCCCCGTGGACTTCCGGATCGAAAAGGACTCGCTGGGCGAGGTCCAGGTGCCAAAGGACGCCTATTGGGGGAGCCAGGCAGAGCGGAGCCGCAAGCTGTTCCAAATCAGCGGGCTGACCGAACATCCGAAGATGATCGACGCGTACGCCCTGGTCAAAAAGGCGTGCGCGAGGGCGAACACGGACCTCGGACTCTTGGACAAGGGGGTCGGTGAGGCGCTGGTGCAGGCGGCGGACGAGATCTTGGGCGGAAAGATGCGCGACCAGTTTCCGGTGGACGTGTTCCACATGGGCGCGGGCACCTCGCTCAACATGAACTTCAACGAGGTCCTTGCCAATCGCGCCGAAGAGATCCTCGGCGGAAAGAAGGGAGAGTACAAGAAGGTCAACCCCAACGACCACGCGAACTACGCGCAGTCCACCAACGACACGTTTCCCACGGCGATGCGGGTCATGTCGCGGCTGATGGTCGCGGACCTCTTGCCGCAGGTCGAGAGGCTGGCAGGTGCGCTCGCCGAGAAAGGGAAAGAGTTCGACGGAGTGCTCAAGTCCGGTCGCACGCACCTGCAGGACGCGGTGCCGATCCGTCTCGGTCAAGAGTTCGCCGCCTACGCCGCGGCCGTGCGCCGCTGCAAGAGGTGGATCGAGCTTGCCGCGCACGAGCTCGAAGAGCTGGGGATCGGTGGGAGCGCGGTGGGGACGGGCCTCAACACCCACCCCAAATACCGGGCGATGGTCGTAAAGAACCTGCGCTCGTACACGGGGATCGAGTTCCGCAACGCCGACGACATGCGCGAGGCGATGCAGAGCCAGTTCTGCATGGCTGCGCTCTCCTCGGCGCTGCGAATGTTCTGCCTGGAGCTGACGCGGGTCACGAACGACCTTCGCCTGCTTTGTTCCGGGCCGTTGACGGGGATCGCAGAGATCACGCTGCCGCCTGTGCAGCCGGGCTCCTCCATCATGCCGGGCAAGGTCAACCCAAGCATGGCCGAGAACATGAACCTCGTGCTGTTCCAGGTGATGGGGCAGTGCGCGGCGATCGACTACTGCGTGCAGGCGGGACAATTGGAGCTGAACGTGATGATGCCTTCGATGGTGTTCTCAGCGCAGTTCTCGCTGCAGATCCTCACCAACACGCTCGCGACGTTCGTACCGAACTGCATCGAGGGGATCACGGCCAACGAAGAGGTGTGCCGGCGCTACGCCGAAACCTCGCCCTCGCTCGCGACGGCGCTGAACGCGCACATCGGCTACCAGAAGGCGTCGGAGGTCGTGAAGAAGGCGCTGAAAGAGAAGAAGACGATCCCCGAGGTCGTGCGCGAGCTCGGCCTGCTCGACGAGCCGACCCTGCGCGCCGCCCTCGACCCCGCCAAACTCACCGAACCCGGCATCCCGGGGAAGGAGTAGTCCGGAACCTCCTTCTTGCGCTGATGCTCCTGTCCTGCCCGAGCCACGCTCGGACGGTAACATCTCCCTCTTAGAGTTGAGCGATGACGGCCAGAGAACTTGTGTCCCAACTAGAAGCGGCGGGGTGGAGACAAGACAGGCAGAAGGGGTCCCACGCCGTCTTCAAGCATCCATCCCGACCGGGCCGGCTCGTCGTCCCGATGCACAGCGGCGATCTCCCGAAGGGCACGCTGAGTGATATACTCAAGAAGGCAGGGCTAAAGAAATGAAGGAGTACCCCATCGTTCTCGAAAAGGAGGAGGACGGTCGTTTCTCGGTCTATGCGCCGGACCTGCCCGGCTGCACCAGTTGGGGGAACACCAGGGACGAGGCCATCGCCCACATCAAGGAGGCGATCGAGCTCTGGATCGAGTCGGCCAAGGCGGACGGCGACCCTGTCCCTCCCCCGGGCACGAGCCTCGAGTACATCAAGATCGCCGGCTGAGCGGTCTCCACACAACTCTCGCGTTTCCCAATTTCATCGGGACGGCAAGAGGAAGGGGCCAGCGCCGCCCTCGACCCCGCCAAACTCACCGAACCCGGCATCCCGGGGAAGGAGTAGCCCGGACCCTCCCCTCCTGCTCCCTGGGAGGAGGGGAGGGCAGGGTGGGAGGTTCCGCAGCCCCTCGCCGCGAATGTCCGAGTCGCGGGGAGGGGTCTGGGATGGGGAACCGGGCAACCTTCATCCGCGCACTCGTCTACAGCGCCAGTTTCTATGCCTCAGCCCCTTGAGGTTGAGGCTTGTGCCATCGGATCGGAACCCTCAACCCCAAGGGGTTGAGGGATAAAAACCGCTAGTAGGCACGGGTCTAGTGTATAACGGAACGGGCCGTTTTGTCGGTTGTCCCCTCGGCCCGCGCCGTGGTACGGCGCTTCGGTACGGCCGTACGGGGGCTTGGGAGGGTTGTACGGTGCTTCCGTACGACCGTCCGGAACCCCCGCACCTTGGTACGGACCGTCCGTTCCACCCTCCGGACCTCCCGTTCCTAGGTTCACTTGAACCGGACGCCCGTACGGACCAGGCGTCCCAGGCTCATTTGAACCTGGCTAGGCTCGATTGAACCTGTTTGAACCTAATTCCCCTCTCCCCTCTGGGGGAGAGGGGCTAGGGGTGAGGGGAACGGCGGCTCGCTCTGCTACGATTGGGCTCGGCCGCGACCGCCCAGGGATTCTATGCCTCAGCCGCTTGGGGTTGAGGCTTGTGCGCTCGGATAAAAACCCTCAACCCCAAGGGGTTCAGAGATAGAACCAGAGGATGAACAAACCAGCGTTGCGCCGACACTCACTGACAAGATGAGTCTCTCCTTGCTGCTGCTTCTCTTGATTCAAGTCCATACGGAAGGGACCGACGGCCCGGCTCTGCCGCTCGACCTGCTCAAGGGTGAAGCGCCAGTCAAGACCACGGTCTCGGACTACTGGGTGGACGGCTACTACCAAGTCGAGTTCGAGTATCGGGTGAGCAGACCGGTGGCGGAGCTTGGTGCGCAGTTTGCGAAAGAAAAGTTCGTTACAGGCTCTACGGGCCATCGTGCGGGCAGCTCGTTCGTCGGGAACCGCGACGGCGACGGAGTGCTGCAGACGGTCTCGATCTACCGCAGGGTATTGCAATTTGTCTCATCGGGCCCGAAGGGACGAGAGGAGGGCGTGAAGGAGGACCCATACACGACTGTGACGGTGATCGAGACCGTGCGCCCGGGCGTTCGACCGTCCAAGTGGTACGCGGCAGCGGTCTCGAAGACGCCCCCGGCGCCGATGATCGAGATTCCGTGCTTCAGGCCATCCAAAGCAACGACGGTCTCTCTCTCGAGCTTTGAAGGGCTCATGTCGAGCAAAGGCATGCGGTTCACCGGCAAAGACGCCGCGGTCTACACTGCCGTGATTGCCATGTCCCTAGACGAGGCGACGGCTCAGTTCGAGGTCTGGGCAAAGGCGAACGGATACACGCGGACTCCAATAGGAAGTTGGTTCAAGGCTGGCGCCAAAATGTTCGAGATCCAAATCGGGCACGCGGAGAAAGGCAATTCGATAATGACCGTCTACACGAGCGACCGCAAGGCTGTGCACCCGATCGCTTGGGAGAAGTTCTAGCCCCGGCCCGACGCGCCATACTTGTCAGGATGCTTCGGATCGAGTCCGACGGCCCTGTGCTTCGCCTGACCTTGGACAGGCCCGAGGTGCGCAACGCGATCAACGACGAGCTGATCTCCGCGCTGACCGGCGCCTTCGCCGACCTGCCTCCCGGAACGCGGGCAGTCGTGCTTGGCGGGGCAGGCAAGTCGTTCTGCGCAGGCGGCGACCTGAACTGGATGGCGAAGGCCGCCAACTACACCGAAGAGGAGAACTACGCCGACGCGATGAGGCTCGGCGACCTCTTCGACGCGTTCTGCGACTGCCCTGCGGTCGTGATCGCGCGCGTTCACGGCGCGGCGTTCGGCGGAGGGAGCGGGCTGGTGTGCGCGAGCGACGTGGCGATCGCAGCCGAGGGTACGAAGTTCAGCTTCAGCGAGGTGCGGCTAGGGCTGATACCGGCGACGATCTCGACGATCGTGATCCCGAAGATCGGCAGCGGCCACGCGCGGCACCTCTTCACGACCGGAGAGGCGTTTGGATCGGACCACGCTCTGCGCATCGGACTGGTGCACAAGGTCGTGCCGGAGGCAGAGCTGGACTCTTCCGTCGAGGCCGTGGTGGCGGACGTCTTGAAGAACGGTCCGGAGGCCGTGGCGAGCGCAAAGCACGTCGCGGTACACGGGCCGTACCCAATGTCGGAGTCGGCGCGCCTACTTGCAAAGGCGAGGGCGGGCGAGGAAGGGAAAGAGGGCGTGAAGGCGTTTCTGGAGAAGCGGAAGGCGTCGTTTGTGGTGGAGCGATAGACCGTTGGATCGACTCAACCCCCTCCTAACTTCCCCCGACGCGATACAGGGTAAGCGTCGTCACACTGGCTTTGCCGGGGGAGGAATGCCGTGAAGAAGCTGCTCGTCGCGAACCGCGGAGAGATCGCGTGCCGCGTGATCCGCGCCGCGCGCGAGATGGGGATTTCGACTGTCGCGGTGTACAGCGAGGCGGACACATCGTCGTTGCACCGTTCGATGGCGGACGAGTCCGTTCCTATCGGCCCCTCCGAGCCGGCGTCTTCTTATCTGGACATTGCCCGGATCCTCGAGGCCGCCAAGAAGAGCCGCGCTGACGCGATCCATCCCGGCTATGGGTTCTTGAGCGAGCGCGCGGCTTTTTCCGAGGCGTGCGCGAAGGCGGGGATCGTCTTCGTCGGGCCGCCAGCGAGCGCGATGAAAAAGCTCGGCTCAAAGATCGAGTCGAAGCAGCTTGCGGTCTCTTGCGGAGTACCGATCACGCCGGGCTTTTTCGAGCGCGGTGCGACGGCGGCGCGGTTGAAGAAGGAAGCGGAGAAGCTCGGTTACCCGGTGATGCTCAAGGCGAGCGCGGGCGGCGGCGGGCGCGGTATGCGCGCGGTGCGAGACGCTGCGGAGTTCGACCGCGAGTTCCGGCTCGCGAGCGAAGAGGCCGAAAAGGCGTTCGGCGACAGCGCGATGATGGTCGAGAGGCTGATCGAGCGCCCTCGGCACATCGAAGTGCAGGTCTTGGCGGACGCGCTCGGGAGCGTCGCGTGCCTCTTCGAGCGCGAGTGCTCGCTGCAAAGGCGGAACCAGAAGGTGATCGAAGAGTCGCCCTCGCCCTTCATGACCCCGAAGCTGTGGGACGGGATGAGGGACGCGGCGACGAAGCTCGCAAAAGCAGCGGGATACGTGAACGCGGGGACCGTCGAGTTCATGGTCGATCCCGCGACGCGCGAGTTCTTCTTCCTCGAGGTGAACGCGCGGCTGCAGGTCGAGCACCCGGTGACCGAGGCGGTGACCGGGATCGACCTCGTGAAGGAGCAGATCAAAGTTGCGGGCGGAGAGAAGCTCGCGCTGCCTCCAGCGCTCATGAACGGCGACCGGCGCTCGCTTAAAGGACACGCGATCGAGGCGCGGATCATCAGCGAGGACCCAGCGCGCGGCTTTCTGCCGAGCGTCGGAAGGATCGTCGGTTGGGCGGCCCCGAGCGGAGAAGGCGTGCGCGTCGACACTGGCTTCAGGGCTGGCGACGAGGTCTCAAGGTACTACGATTCGCTCTTGGCGAAAGTGATCGCACACGGAATGGACCGCGAAGAGGCGATCGTGCGACTGCGCGGAGCACTGGCGGACTTTCACGTACTGGGTGTCTCGACGAACATCGCATACCTCCTCGACGTGCTCGAGCATCCGGGCTTCAAGAAGGGAGAGATCGACACGGGGTTCCTCGGTCGGGAGTTTGAGGAGTGGGCCGCGCCCGCTGGGCTGCCGGAAGAGCTGTCCGCGATCTTTGCGGCAGCGACGGAGCTAAACGGCAAGCCGGGGCCGAAGAAGCCGGTCGCGCCAGCCTGGGAGAAGGCGGACGGGTTCCGGGTCGCCAGATGATCGGCAACCCCGCCAAGCACCAACGGCCTGGGGTATCAATGGAGGGCCCGGAGGATCATGTCGAACAAACACGTCTTCAGTGAACAAGAAGCTGGGGAGATCCTCCGGCGCGCGGTGCACTTGCAAGAGAAGTCTGCGAGCAGCACTTACACGCCAGGCATCACACAAGAGGAGCTGGAACGGATCGCGAAAGAGGCGGGGATTGACGCTGGGTTCCTTGCAAAGGCGATAGCAGGGCAAGGCGACGAAGAGAAGTCTACGACCGGGCTCTTTAACATGACCGAGGAGTTCGAGCGCGTGGTGGACGGCGAAATGGACCCGGCCAACTTCGACACGATCTCCAACATGGTCAAGAGAAACGGGCGGAGCGGGCTCGTGCAGGTCGGGCGCACGCTCGCCGGACAGGGCTTTTCGGGCATCCACATGGTGACCGTGAACGTCGAGGCGCGCAAGGGCCGCACAAAGATCCGCGTCAAGTACCTGCCATTCAGCGCCTACTTCATCGGTCTGCACCTTCCGATTATTGCAAGCTTCGGTCTGATCGGCGGCATGGCGGGCGCGGGGATGGTATGGCTGGGCGTGGGCATCGCTGCGACGCTGCTCGCCGTCGGGGGCGCAGTGTTCAGCGCGATCGTGCGGGCGGGCCGCAAGGCCGCTAAGAAGCTGACCGGCGAGATCGTGGAGCGCGTCGAGGACGAGACGGCGGAACTACGATCAAACCTCTCGCACGCGTCACTCGGCGAGACTAAAGAAGAGGAGCGGGTGACGGACAAGGCGTGAGTCTTCTCGCGCGCAAACGACTAAAGCGCGTTGAGGACGGTCTCGAGCTGGATGTTCGAGGACCGCAAGTGCTCGCAGAGCGTGCGGCCGACGTTGCGCAGGACCTTGACGCCGATTGCCGGTTCCGCGTCCATTAGGGCGTTCAGCCGCATGCCGTCGACCCGGATGAACTTCGACGGTCCGTCGCTGATCACGCTGGCGGTGCGGTTCTCCTTGGAGAAGAGCGCGATCTCGCCGAAGATGGAGCCCTCCTTCAGCCGTGCGATCGGGTCGCCCGAGCCGGTGGTTACGCGCGCCTTACCTTCCACCAGTACGAAGAGGTCGACTGCCTTTTCGAACTCTCGCACGACCTCGCACATGTCCGGGCACTCGATGGCCTCTGAGACGGCGACGATGCTTTGGACCTCGTTGTCGCTAAGGCCGCGAGTGAAATAGCTGTTTCGTAGGGCTTGAAAGAGGTCCATCGGGCGAATATGAATTTACCCGGGGAACTACTTGTGGAAGAGGGACTTGGCGATGAAGAGGAGGTTGGCGGGGCGCTCGGCGAGCCGGCGGGTGAAGTACGGGTACCACGCCGCGCCGTACGGGATGTAGATCCGGATGTTGAAGCCCTCGCTCAGGAGCTGCTGTTGCAGGTCGCGGCGCACCCCGAAGATCATCTGCCATTCGAAGCGCTCGTTCGGGATGCCTTCCTTCTTGACGAACTCTCTAATCTCAGCAATGATCTTTGGGTCGTGGGTGGCGATGGCCGGATAGAAGCCGTCCCTCAGCAGCGTCTTTGCGCCTGAGAGGTACATCTCGTCGACCTTGGACTTGTCCTGGTAGGCGACGCTGTCGGGCTCGAGGTACGCGCCCTTGACGATGCGCACGCGCGCACCGAGCCCGATCATCCTCTGGACGTCGCCTGACGTGCGGTGGAGATAGGCCTGCAGGACCGTGCCGCAGTTCTTGTACTGGGAGACGAGGCACTCAATGATCCTTACGGTGCGATCTGTGTATGGGCTCGCCTCCATGTCAGCGCGGACGAAGATGTCGTACGGCCTACACGCGTCAAGGATCTTCTTGTAGTTGTTGACGGCGATGTCGTCGCTGATGTCCATGCCGAGCGCCGTGAGCTTGACCGAGATGTTGATGCGGTCTTTGTGCGGGCTCCTTGCGATCTTTTGTGCCATCTCAATGTACGCGGCGGTCTCTCGGTCTGCCTCCTCGACCGTCGCGACGTTCTCTCCAAGCAGGTCCATCGAGACGAAGTAGCCCTGGCTCGAGTACTCCTCACCGACCTTGAGGGCCGTATCGAGGTCCTCGCCCGCGACAAACCGCTTGACGAGGGGGCGGAAAAGCCGCGACTTTGTGGCTCGCTCAAACGGCTTGAATGCCGCGAGCTTCATGACCAGCGTGCGGAAGAGCATGGACTTAGCGCACCGATTGTACTTCCGCAGGTCGCGGCTCCGCAGGGCTTTGGAACTCTTGCAGGATCTCTTGCAGCTCGCGGAGGGACGACACGCGCGAGAGGAGCCCGCGCACGTGCGCGGCGCCCTGGACGCCCTTGATGTAGAGCGGAAGTTGGCCGCGGAGGGCTCGGATGCCATAGAGCTCGGCCGTGGCTCGCTCGGGCGCCGGTAGGTCGAGGACCTCTTGCCACGAGCCCAAGCCATGCTCGAACGCGACCATGCTCTGAGCGTGCTCGACGGCGACGGCGATGCGCTCTTCGATCGTGGGCTCAGAGGGCGCCGGATCTCCCGCGATCGAGGCGCGGATCCTGGCGAGCGCCCAGGGGTTGGAGACCGCGGCCCGCCCGACCATCACACCGTCGCACCCCGTCTCTTGGAACATCCTCTCTGCGTCCTCGGGCGTGCGGACGTCGCCGTTGCCGATCAGCGGGACAGTGACCGCCTTGCGCATTTCTTTGACAAGTCGCCAGTCAGCCTCTCCGTCGAACCCTTGCTTGGCAAAGCGCGCGTGCAGCGTGAGCATTTGTGCGCCGACGTCCTGGAACCGCTTGGCGAGGTCCGGCGCCGCGAAGAGCGACCAGTCCCACCCCGCGCGGACTTTGACCGTGACCGGCACGCGCACCGCCTTGACCACGCTCGCGACGATGCTGGTGGCGAGATCTGGGTCCTTGAGGAGCGCGGCGCCAGAGCCTGTGCGGCACACCTTGGGCACCCAGCAACCCATGTTGACGTCGACGAGGTCCGCGCCCATCTCCTCCGCGACTCGGGCCGTCTCGGCCATGACCTCAGGAACGCCGCCGAAGATCTGTATGCCGAGCGGCCGCTCTTCGCCGAGCACGCGCATCTTCTTTATCGTCTTCTTCGCGCCGTGGTGGACCGCCATCGCGCTGACGAACTCGGTGAACATCAGGCCCGGGTCTGCGATGCGCTTGGCGATGAGCCGGAAGGCGAGGTTCGTGACGTCCTCCATCGGGGCGAGCAGTAACGGGACGCCGACCTTGACTGGGCCGACCTGGAACCCGGGACGGGGTGCGCAGGGATGTTGCACTGGCCCCCAGATGGTGGCACAGCTTGCCGGCCGCTCACAGGATTACCGGGTTTGGCCGCCTAAGGTGCCGTCGCAGGCTCGGCGTGCGTAAAATGGAACTGTCGGGGCCGGTTGGCCCATTGAACGGATCGGTCGGAGGTTTTTTCGTGAATAGGATCAGTTTGTTTGCATTCGCTGCCGTCCTTTCGAGCGCGTGCTACGCGACGTACCCGAACCAGACGGTCGACACCCTCTTCACGCTGGTTGGCGAGGTCGGCCCGGTCGGCGGGTTCAACGGTTCGGGAACGATTATCTCTCCCGACGCAGTTCTGACCGCCAAGCACGTGGGGGGCATGCGCTTTACGATGTTCAACGACGGCCAGAACTCGAGCGGTTTCTTCGACGCAGTCAGCCGCTTGGACAACCCGACCGCAGACCTCTCCATCCTGCGGTTTGCGCCGAACACGTTCTCGAGCTGGTACCGACCGATCTACCAGGACGAGATCGGACAGACGATGACGATGGTCGGATACGGGATCACCGCCGAGCTGCGCGCCGACGGCACGGGATACCACGCGATCGGCGGTGCGGGCAAGAGGCGCGCCTCGATGAACGTCGCAGACCATCGGGAGTCGGTCAACCTTGGCGGCTCGATCACCGACTCGATATCGCTCTGGTACGACATCGACGGTGCCACGGGCGTCCCGGGCGACCGCAACACGTTCGGCGGCGGCGACCCCGTCGCAGGCGAAGGCGGGATCATCTTCGGGGACTCGGGCGGCGCATGGCTCGTGAACTCAGGCGGGCAATGGCGGATCGCTGCGGTCAACTCGTTCATCAACGACGTTGACGGCGTCGGCGGCGCAACGGACAACTTCCTCGACTGGGGCGACCAGGGGGGCGCGGCCGACTTGAACGCCTATAGCGACTGGATCGAGCAGAACGCTCCCGTGCCTGAGCCCGCGAGCATGGCCGCGCTCGGGCTAGGTCTAGCCGCGCTAGTCGCGAGAAGAAGGCGACGAAAGGATTAGAGCTGTCAGACAGTCCGGGCCGCAGGGCGTTTGCGGCCATGGGCCCTCCTTATTGACGACACCCATGCGCGCGCTTCAAACTGGCGCAGCCAAACATGAAAAAGAAAACGCTGACCGTCGGGCTGATCGGCTACCAGTTCATGGGCAAGGCGCACAGCAACGCCTACCGCCAGGCTGGGCGGTACTTCGACCTGCCGGTGCAGATCAGGATGAAGACGATCTGTGGACGGACGGAGCCCGCGGTCAAGGCCGCCGCAGGGACGTTCGGGTGGGAGGGGTACGAGACGGACTGGCGGAAGGTCGTCGCAGACCCTGAGATCGACGTGGTGGACGTCTCGACGCCGGGCGACAGCCATTGCGAGATCGCGTGCGCCGCTGCTGCAGCGGGGAAGGCGGTGTTCTGCGAAAAGCCGATCGGCAACACGCTTGCCGAGGCGGAGACGATGTGGAACGCCGTAAAGATGGCCGGCGTGCCGCACGCCGTGTTCCACAACTACCGCAAAGCGCCGGCGGTGGCCCTGGCGAAGAAGATGGTCGCGGAGGGCGAGCTGGGGACGGTCTATCACATGCGCGCCGTCTATTTGCAGGACTGGATCGCGGACCCGGGGTTCCCGCTCGTGTGGCGCCTACAAAAGGAGCGGGCTGGTAGCGGGGCGCACGGCGATATCAACAGCCACATCATCGATCTCGGCCGCCATATCGTAGGCGAGTTCGACGAGGTGTGCGGACACTTGCACACTTTCATCAAGCGCAGGCCGCTCATGGGTGCGATCGACGACAAGCTCGGCGCATCGGCGTCGTCGGAGACGGGCGAGGTGACCGTGGACGACGCGTCGATGTTCTTGGCGAAGTTCAAGGGCGGCGCGATCGGGACTTTCGAGGCGAGCCGGTTTGCGGTCGGGCGCAAGAACCACAACCGGTTCGAGATCAACGGATCGAAGGGCTCGGTCGTGTTCAACCTGGAACGGATGAACGAGCTGGAGTACTACGACACCGAGGACGCGTCGGGGACGCAGGGGTTCCGCGTCATCCAAGCGACCGAGGCGGTCCATCCGTACGCCGGGCATTACTGGCCCGTCGGGCACATTATCGGCTACGAGCACACGTTCATCAACCTGGTCGCGGACGCCGTGACCGCCCTGCACGAGGGGAGGCGGTGCGACCCGGACATGGAGGACGGCTACGAAAACCAGCGGGTGCTGGATGCAGTGGAGAAGAGCCACGCGAGCCGGGGCTGGGTCAGGCTCTAGGCGGCCTTGGTCGCGTCAGACTCAATGGCCCGGGCGAGGCGGCGGATGGCTGAGTGGAAGACGGGGGTGTCCTGCTCGGCGCTCTGGAGGCACCGCATTAAGATTTCGTACGCCTCTTCGTGGGTCAGTTCGACCTTGACAATCCCTGTCTGCCGCTCCATCTCAAAGCAGATTCTCGGCTAGAAATTTGCCTTTCTTGAACCTAATCGGGAAACCTCGCAACATTGCGGACGTCTAGCCTAGTAGAGACTGGCAAGATGTTCAGGGGAAGGCTGGGACGCAAGGATGCGTCGGCTGGGGGTGGGCCCAGCACTCTTGTTAGGCTCAATTGAGTCTATAATCAGGATAGAGAACCTGTTTGTGATGCCGAAAACAGCGCTGAAGCGATGGATCGCACTGGCGGCTGCGGCGACTCCGGTCGTTGCTCCGGCGCAGGTCGCGTTGCCCATTGGACAGGACCAGCAGGGGCAGGCAGCTGCCCTGGAACTGGGTGGCCGGTCCTCGATGGACCTCATCCGACTCGATGGCAGCCGGTTCAGCTTCCCGCTACGGTTTGCGCACGTGCGCGCCGGCTCTGAGCGCGTGGAGCTCGACGGCCAGGCGCTGGTCAAGGACAAGGACTACTCGATCGATTACGCGACTGGCGCGATCTACATGATGCGCGCGTTCCGCGCCGGACAGTTCATCCGCGTGCAGTACAAGTACGACGAAAAGGCCGACCAAGTGGGGACTTTCGCGGCGAAGAACGGGCAGTCCACGGGGTTCTCTGGGCTCAAGCTCGAGTTCAACCCTCAGGCGGCGTTCTATCTTGGGATGGGGATGACGGAGCGGCTGAGCGACGGCACGGTACTCAGTTCCAACGTGTACGGGATGTCGAACGCATACACGCTCGGCGGCGGAAAGCTCACAGGACTGATGATGGTCGGCGAGCGACTGCAGTCGAACGCGCAGAGCATGCTCGGCGACTATGGGGCGGGCCAGCACCAAAAGGACGACGGAAAGGGCAAGGCGATCATCCAGAACTACCAGTCCGGCGCCCTCGGTGGGAAGTTTGCGTTCGACTATCAGGACGTGGACTCTCGATTTGCAGGGTTCGATGCGCTGAAGGCGAACGGCTTGAACGACCAGCAGGTCGACCAGGTTCGAAAGGAGCGAGGAATGAAGCGCACCGGAGTAAGCCTTCAGGACCTTGGGATCGGCGGAATGAAGTTCAGCAGCGCGTTCCGGACGGTCGGCGACGCGAACGGTTCGATCAACTGGCGGAGCTACGGTTTCAAGTCCGGCGGGCTGGGGTTCGTTTGGGACGCGCAGAAAGTAGACAGTGCGTTCACGCGGTTCAACGACCTTCGCGAGGCCGACAGGCAGGTGCTGCAGAACGAGCGCGGGCTCGACCGCCAGCTCATGCACGCCGGCTATGCGTTCGGCGGCGGGAAGCTTTCGTACAACACGTTCAGCCTGACGGACAACAAGAACGGGTTCTCACGGACCGAATACGGCCTGGACACTGCGGGCCTCAAGCTCGGCTTTTACGACCAAACGATCGACCCAGGATTCAGCCGGTTCAACGGTCTGCGGCCGCAGTACGACGACCAGACCAAGTTCGACGTGGGACAGCTCCAGCGGGAGTCGGGGATGGATCGCCGGGGAATGACTGCGCAACTGAGCAAGTTCGGCGGCGCGTTCAACTTTTCTTCTCAAAGCATCTCAACGGGCGGCCTTGGGTTTAAGGCTGAAGACTTGAACGCGAAGGCCGGCCGGCTATCCGTCGACTACGTCAAGCGCGAAGTCGATCCCGGATTCGCCAAGCTCGGCAACCTGTCTCAGGCGGAGGCGGCGGCGGACGTCAAGTCGATCGCGGAGATGGTCAACCCCGGACAGTGCCCCAAGGGACAGGACGTGCCGATGTTCTTCCAGAGCGCGGGGATCGACCGCGAGCTTTGGCGCGTCGGCTTCGACTTTGGCGGTGGGGTCAAGATGCGCGCAGACGACCTCTCGATCGAGGGCCAGCAGGGCGAGCTGATGTCGCAGGTCTACATGCTCACCGGGCCGAAGTACAACTTCAGCTATCGAGGCACGAACGTCGGTAGCCAGTTCAGTGAGATCACGCGGCTGACGACGTCAGAGCAAGAGGTGTTCGGCATCGACCGCGGGCTCAAGAAGAGCGACCTGAGCTTTAGCGCGCTGGTGGACAAGAACAGCAAGTTCGAGTACTCGCAGATGAACGCGGGGATCGGCGATGCGGGCGCAATGCGGCAGATGTTCGCATACAAGGCCAAGGGGTGGGACGTGAACTGGTCTCGGCGCAGCGTCGACCCGACCTTCAGCCAGGTCGGCCAGATCATGGATCCGGAAAGGGCGGCCTTGACCGGGCTCATGGGCTTCGACCAGACGAACCTAGTGGCGAACGTGAGCCTAATACCTGGTCTGGCTCTGAAGCTGAACTGGGCGGACGCCGCCGGCATCCAGACCGACGAAGAGAGGCACTGGCGCGAGTCGCAGGTCGACTGGAAGCTGGCGGGGAACACGACGATCAGCGCGTACCGCGCAGAACAGCTCTACAAGGACGAGAGCTCGACTTCGATGGACCGACAGTTCGACAGGCTGCTGCTGCAGCACGACCTTGGTCGCTTTGGGATCATCTCGCTTTTGCAGGAGCACAGGACTTTCGACGGCGACCAGGACACGAACCCTGACTCGCTGATGCAGAAGGTCGCTTACCAGGCGAACCTGAACAAGACGACGCAGTTCCAGACTGAGCAGAGCGACACTCGGTTCGACAACGGCTCTCACGAAGCGGCCACGACCAACACGGTGAGCACCCAGGTGACGAACCGCCTAGGCGTGAGCCTCACGGACACGAAGGTCGTGAGGGACGGTGACACGCCCGACTCGGCCAAGCGCAACTACGGCTTTTGGTACGACTTTGGGAAGAACGTCCGGCTCAGCTATGGCGAGGCCCGCGATCTGAGCGACCCGCTGAACGCGACGAAGAACGAAAAGCTCTCGCTCTCGCCCGGGCAGTTCGCCGGGATCGACGTCAAGAGCCTGCAGTACACGCACGACATGTGGGACGGCAAGCGGAACCTCTCATCGGGCAACGTGAACCTCAAGACCGTCAAGCCGCTCGAGTTCGGCGGCATGAGCAACATCGAGTTCTTCTATGTCGCGGACACGCTGCGCGACATGGACCAGTGGAAGAAGGAGAACCGCAGCATGGGGCTCACGGGCAAGCTCGGCGAGTTCGGGATGGGGATCGGATATCGCAGCCAGACGGTTCCGAACGGCGACCGGGCAATCGACCGCGTTTTCTCGTTCAACTCCGATTCGACAGGAAAGGCGGCGATCCGAGCCGTCATGAACTACGACCTGCGGACGATGCCGAACGACAAGAACGTCGCGATCCGTGACCTCAAGTTCATCGCCAAGCTTTGGGACGACTGGTCGCTCGAGAACTCGATCATGACCAACCCCCTGAAGGCGGACAACAACGCCCTTCTCGGTGGGGTCGCCCAGGACACGCGGATCAACAACTGGCGGATCAACTATCTGGGCAGCCCGAACACGAAGGCTGGCTTCGTCTTCGAGGAGCTGATGAACGACAGGACGAGCATGCTTCAGCGGAAAGTCGGTCTTGACCTGACGCTGTTCGCGAAGAACCCGTCGCCGCTGACCCTGGGCTACCGCTCGGTGCTGACCGACGGGGTCGGGCCCCGGAGCACGTCTTACGAGTTCTATCTGCGGTTCGACCAGAGGCCGGGCGCGAACCAGTCGCTGAGCTTCATGCTCGGCAACATGAACTACGCCGGTTTCCGGCCCAGCGGGCACGCCCTGCAAGACTGGTCCATGCGGCTCGACTACGGCATCCGGTTCTAGTTCTGACCAGCCGCCGCTTGCCTGAGATCTGAAACACGGATCGAAGCGCGCTTGCTCTCGTCGACGATTCTTACAAGGTAGGTTCGCCCGGTTCCTCGGGCGAGGTCCCACACGACCTCTTCTCTGCCGTCCGACTTCATTGTCGCGGACAAGACCGGGACTCCGAGAGAGAGGTCCACAAGCTCGACGCGCGTCCCCTTGTCGACTCTTCCGTTCAGGGCAAACCTAATCGTGGGCCGCGATAATAGGAAGCGTTGGGACTCGATGACGCCGGTGAGGCCCTCGTTCCGTCCTCCCCTACCGTCGTCGGCAGTGTCAAGAGCCTGTGCAGTGAGCGCGGTGACGTCCGAAAGACCGTTCAGCCACCGCCAGCCCATCGGCCACTGCGCGGTCGGTGCTGGCGGGCCGACAAGAAGCGCCGTTGCCGGGACTGAGAGCGGTAACCCGGCGTAGGAGCCGACAAACGAAACGGGACCCTTTGAAAGCTGTTGTTGCGTCACGCGGGCACCAAGGCCCGTGGGGAAGAACTCAGCCTTCGTGCTCGTACCATCGGCGAATACAAACTCGCCGTGCAGCTTCTCGGTCGCGTCCGTCACGGTGAACCCAGGAAGCGCGACGACGGCGAGCCCTGTTGTGTCCTGCTCGAGAACGAGCGCCCGGATCGCGGGAGCGCGGGTCGGGTCGGAGCCTTGGGTCCGCAGGCCCGAGGAGGCGTCCACGAGCTCGTACGGGAAAGTGCCTTCGAACGCGACTGGGTTCCGCGAAAAGGCGCTCTGTGGAGCGCCTTGGCCATCGAACTCCATGCCGTCTAGGCCGAGCAGCCAGCCAGACTTGGCGCGGTAGCAAGAACCGAACTGGCTGAGCACGTCCGCCGCCGACGTCAGGGTCTGGCCGACCCCCTCTGCTATTCCGCGCCAAGCGCCAAAGCCCGACTGCCCATCGCTGCCGAACCACGCCGCAGAGCGGTTGAGGGCTATAGACGCAGGCAGGAACAGCCCCACGACGCCAGTGGACTCGTGGTTGAAGAGCGCAAGCGGGCTGCGAAGCGCGGCGAGGGAGCGGGCGCACAGGACCGGGTCATCGAGCGCGATCGACGCTGCGAGCAGGTCGTTGGTGTAGTTCGACTGGGCCTCTTCCAGCAAGTGGTCCCCGACGAACGCGCCAAAGAGCTCGACACCGGAGACCGTGACGGGCTGCCAGAGGGCCTGGTAAAGGAAAAGGGCCTCGACGAGCCTCCTTGCTGCGCGGTGTGAGGGCCCGTCCGCTTCGCGGGCGAGGAAGAGCGCCAGCGAGACGGTCTCGATGCTTGGCCGTTCGAACGAACCTGTGCATTCATCGGCAAGGTCCAGGAGCTCCTGCTTTGAGGCCGCCAAGCGCGCACCTGCGAGCTTCTTGAGCTCCGAGTCCTCCACGGCAGAGCTCCGCGCGAACGCCTGAAGGAAGAGCGCCGTGGGGCCCTCTATCTTGGAGGCCATCAATGACCTCGCAGAGTCCTCGACTTGCTCGACGAGGCGGCTGTTTCGCGCATAGAAAAAGCCCTCTGCATAGGCGAGCTTCCATCGTGCGGTTACTGCCTCGCTCGTGCTGTCCCTTGGCCCAAAGTGCCAAGCGTTCTTCTCGGTATCGAACGCGGTCGCAGTCTTGCCATCTTGTTTCGGGGCGGAACACACGAGGTTCATGACCTCGTCCGCGTGCTCGCTCCACGAGTCTTGCCGCAAACGGTCGCCCCACCAGCGCAGGCCCCATGCAAACCGCGCGATGTTCCCGTCGGTCGTGAGCTTGGCGAGCCCGTCAGCGCCTTTGGGGGCGCGCAGATCGCTGCCAGCCGATTTGATCGTCCACCAGAGGCCCGGCTTTTCCGGTGCGCCTGGTTCCTCCTCTTCCTCCCCGCCTCCGGACTCTAGCGCGTAGGTCGGCTTGGTGTAATAACGGAACGGGACGACCTGGGGAAGTGGTTTCATGGCGCGCTGGGTGCCGTACTTCGACCAGACGAACCGATTGAGCTCATCGAGGGCAGTGTCTTGGCGCGCGACGAGGAGGTCGAACTTCCACGAAAACTGAGTCGCTCCGCTCAGGTCGCGGTCCACAAGCCTGGGCGCCCATTCCGCGTCGCGGTCGTAGGACGCGAAACCATAGGCCAGGATCGCCGCGGGAGAGACCCTTCCGTCGTTCTTGAGCAGGAGTACTGGCGGCATGGGCCGGTTGCGCTCGAGGTCGCTGACGTCCGGAAGGAGGGCCAACGAGAAACTGCCGCCTGAAACGAGCGAGATGGGCATTGCGAGGCGCTCGGTGGTCGCGATGCCTGTTTGGCCACCTGGCGGCATAAAGCGGCCCGTCGCCCTCGTCGGGACCTTGTTCGGGGCGAGCGCAACGCCGAACAAGGCGTCATGCCGAGGAGCGGTCTGAGGCTCGGCCGTGACCTCGATCGCGAGCACGTGTCCGCTCGCTGGGACGTGGACCGAGCAAGAGAACGAGCCGCCCTTTAGCAGGATGCCGTCGGCTGTCGCTTCGGCGCGATCGAGCCCGAGCCCGCCCAACGAGCGCAACAGAGGGTCATTGGTCTTTGCGGCCGTGTGGGTCGACGAGACTGCGACGACCGTCTGAATGCCGCCTTGCTCGACCACGAATAGCTCGAGCGCTACTTTGCTCCCCTGTCTCACGGCCCGGACACCCACGTCGTGCCCCTCAAAAGCGGCGACCGCTGGGGGCACGTGCGAGGAGGCGATCAGCGCCGGGAGAATTGCGATCATCGAAGAGATTCTACTTGCCGCATGGCTGGCTGACTTGTTCTGCGCTGGCAGTAAGGGCGGTCAGGCAGATGTGCTGGCTAGGGCCGGTACTGGCTGGCAAATCGACTGCCAGGAATGAGACCGTCAGCAAGGGTGCTTGAGTTCAACCAAAGCCCGGTAAGGCTCGCGGGACTGGCATGGTTGCGCCGCGCGGGGCGGTGGAACGTAGAGCTAGGGAGAGCTTGGTGCAGGTTGGAAATGGTCTATTCACTCGTTGCAGTTGCCATAGCGGTCGCATCCATCATGGGTGCATGGGGTTTGACGAAAGAGGCCCTGAAGAAGACAGAGCCAGAGTCATAATCGTCGACCACACGACGTGAGTCCTTGGAGCGGCCCCCGGAAACGGGGGCCGTTTCGCTTTATGGCGGGTCTGCCAGAATCTGTGCCGACGTGAGATCGTTCGCACGGACGCTCAAGTTCCTCCGGCCCTACCGAACGTGGGTCGCTGTGGCGGTGCTGGCAACTTTGCTGGTGACCGTTCTTCAGATCGTACCGCCGCGGCTGTTCCAGTACGCGATCGACGTCGGGATCAAGCCGGCCGTCTCCGCCCGCCAAGAGCTTGCGCACGCGAGCTCGGAAAAGGACCGGGCGGCGGTCCAGGCCAAGCTGAACCGGGCCACGGCACAGGAAGGGCCGCACGTGCTCAAGGTGGTCGCGATCGTGCTGCTCTCGGTGATCTTCCTCAGGGCGGCGCTGAACTACGTCCTGTCTAGGACAGTGGCCACCCTGGGCCACCGGTTCTGCTTCGACCTCAGGTTCGCGACTTGGAGCCACCTGCAGCGGCTCTCGCTCGCGTTCCACAAGCAGACTCAAGTGGGGAAGATCATGTCGCGGGCGACGGCGGACATCGAGCTGATCCAGGGGCTGATCCAGGGGCAGCTCGTGGTGTTCTTCAGCGACGTGATCACGCTCATTGCGGTCGTGCTGACGCTGTTCTATCTGGAGTGGCGCGTCGCGCTCATTATCGTCGCCCTCGTGCCGTTCTACGTCGTGAGCTACCGCAGCTTCCTAAAGTTCATCGAGTCGGTGCGGCAGGAGCAAAGGCGGCTCTATGACGAGATGGTGGGGAAGCTGACGGAGAAGATCTCAGGGATCGCTGTCGTAAAGGCGTTCGTGCGCGAGGACCGCGAGACGCACAGTTTTATGGAGTCCGTCCAGGCGAAGTTCGCGGTCGACAGAAAGCAGTTGCACTTGAACAGGAGGCTCGGGCTGATCTCAGGCGTGATCTCGGCGATCGGGACCGGCGTGGTGTACGCGTATGGCGGTTCCCTGGTGCAGGCAGGCGCGATGACGGTGGGCACGCTGGTCGCGATCACGTTCTACATCGGCTATGTGTTCAACCCCGCGGTGCGCGTCGTGGACTTCAATACGGGCTTGCAGTGGGCCGTGGCAGCCATGGACCGCGTGTTCGAGACGCTGGACACAAGGCCGGAGATCGAGGACGCTCCGGACGCGACCGCGCTGCCGCCGTTCTCTCGAGCCGTCGCGCTGGAGGGCGTCAGTTTCGGGTACTCGGGGGAGGCGCCGATCCTGAAGGAGATCGACCTGCGCGTGGAGAACGGCGAGATCATCGGGTTCGTCGGCCACAGCGGCGCGGGCAAGACGACCCTCATGAACCTCCTGATGCGGTTCTACGACCCTATTCGCGGGCATGTGATGGTCGACGGGCACGACCTGAGGAGGGTGCGACTGGCCTCGCTGCGCGCCCAAATGAGCATGGTCGCCCAGGAGAACGTGGTCTTTAGCGCCTCGCTAGCGGAAAACGTGAGGTACGGGAACCGGGACGCGACCGACGAGGAGGTGGTGGCCGCCTGCAAGGTGGCGGACGTCCACGAGTTCATCATGGGGCTCAAGGACGGGTACGAGACCCGGATCGGTGAGCGGGGAGTGAGGCTCAGCGGAGGCCAGAGACAGCGGTTAGCCCTGGCACGCGCGCTCGTGACGAATCCCAAGATACTGATCCTAGACGACGTGACGAGCTCGCTGGACGGCGAGACAGAAGCGAAGGTGCAGGTGGCGCTGAAGGCCGCCATGAAGGGCCGTACGACGTTCATCATCTCGCACCGCCTGACGAGCGTGGTCGAGGCGGACCGGATCGTTGTGATGGAGAAGGGGAGGATCATCGACCAGGGCCCACACGAGGAGCTGGTCAGCCGCCCGGGGATCTATCAGGACATGTTCAACGAGCAGTTCAAAAGCGTGCTCTCTCGCCCGGCCGGCGCGTGACTCCGACGGCCCGATTCCCTCTAACTAGACACACAGCGCCTGTGCTTATTGAGTATTAGTAGACACATACACACTCGTTGGTGATTCATTCCCAAGCGATGGGGAAAAAGCCCAAAAAAACTAGAGCGGAAGCAACACTAGTGGCGGGTGTTCCCATTATAATCCCTGCCAAGTGGTAGACCGAAACCAGGATGGTGATGGTCGACCTGCCGGGCGGGGTGTCCGGAAAGAACTGACAAGGCGGCCGGTGCCAGGGAAGGTAACCGGCCGGCTTCCTCTTCGAAAGGATCGCGATGAGCCAGCCCGGCGTCCCAGACATTCGGCCATTGATCGGCACCGACGAGGCGACGATCGATGACAAAGGGCGTTTGCTCGTCAGCAAGAAGAAGCGCGAGCGCCTGGGAGAGCCGTTCGTGATGTCACTCGGGGACGCGGGGTGCGCGGTCGCGTATCCGGAGCTCGTTTGGGCGCGGCTGTTGCACGAGATCCTTGCGAACCCAAGCACCAACCAAGGAAGGCAGCAGTACACGCGGCTCGTAGTGGCGACCGCAGAGGACGACCTGGTGTTCGACAAGCAGGGGCGTGTGGTCGTGCCACAGAAGCTGCGCGACGCCGCGAAACTGAAGGACAAGGTGATGGTCGTCGGTTGCCTGGACAGGCTGGAGATCTGGTCGAAGGAGGAGTGGTCGAAGTACGAAAAGGACCCTGAGGGGTATGGGCGCGAGCGGCGCGAGGCGATCGAGCGCGCCGAGCAGAAGATGGTCGGGAAGGAGTGAGCGTTGCATGAGCCCATCCACGTCCCGGTCATGTCGCGAGAGGTCTTGGAGGCTCTGCAACTGCGTCCGGGCGCAGTGGTCGTCGACGGGACGCTGGGGCTCGCTGGCCACAGCCTGCTGATGGCGGAAAGGATTTCGCCCGGCGGGACGCTGGTAGGGATCGATTGGGACGAAGAGATGCTGGAGATCGCACGGAAGCGGTTAGAAGGAGCGCAGGGAGCAGACGTCCGCCTGTTCCACTCGAACTATCGCGCCTTGAAAGACTGCCTGGTCGAAGCCAGGTTGCGCGGCGCGGACGCGATCCTCTTAGACCTCGGGCTGAACTCGGCGCAGATCGACGACCCGTCGCGCGGGATCAGCTTTCGCCAGGACGGGCCGTTAGACATGCGGATGGACCGTTCGCGCGGGGAGTCTGCGGCAGCGTTCTTGAACAGGGCCGGTACGGGAGAGATCGAAAGGGTGCTCCTTGAATACGGCGACGAGCGGTGGGCGAAGAGGATCGCGCAGGTGATCGTGGACCGGCGGAGGCAGAGGCCGCTCAAGACGACACAAGACCTTGTCGACTGCGTGCTCGCTGCAGTGCCAGCGGCCAAGAGGGACAAGCGGATCCATCCTGCGACGCGCACTTTCCAGGCGGTGCGCATCCAAGTGAACGCAGAGCTTGAAGGGCTGCAGGACGCGGTCGAGGGAGCGGGCCTTTGTCTCAACCCCGGCGGGCGCATGGCCGTGCTCAGCTACCACTCGGGCGAGGACCGCGCCGTCAAGCGGGCCCTGCGCGCCCTTGCCGACACGAGAGATTTCACGCTCCTTACAAAGAAGCCGACGGTCCCAGGCGAGCAGGAGCAGAGGGACAACCCAAAGAGCCGGAGCGCGAAGCTCCGCGTGATCGAGAGGAACAAACAATGAGCGCAGCACCATGGATCAACGACACAAAGGTCGCCGTGCCGACCGTACGCAGAAGGAAGGGCAAGACCCGGGGGACGGTCGCGACCGAGCCGCGCAGCTCGCGGCTGGGGACGGCGTGCAAACACGCGGTGGGCTTCGCGGCCCTGGCTATGGCGAGCTACGGCCTGCTCGCGCTCGCCGGGCACTCGATGCTTTCCGCTGCGACGAAGGCGCGCGAGAACGCCGAACTGCGCACCGAGAGCGCTCGGATGGACGTCTTGGAGATCGGGCGGCAGGTCACGGGGCTTGCCTCGGACGATTCGCTGGATCGATGGGCGGAGTCCCACGGATTCGTTCGGCCCGGGAGGCTGGTCGCATCAAACCATGTCACGAAAGACGTCGTCGCGGAGTTCTAGGTCCAAGCCGCCGCGCGCGTTCTTTGCGACGATCGCGGTGGTCGCGGCCCTATTTGGCTCTGCCGTGTATTCGCAGGCACGACTGCAGATAGCGGATCGTGTGCGCGTGCTCAAGAAGGCGGAGTCTGCCTGGATGCTCGCGCGCACGCGCGACGTGGAGGCCGAGCGGGGCACGATCTTCAGCTCGGACGGTTTCATCCTTGCCCAGAGCAAGCCGGAGTACGACTTCTGGGTTTTCTATGACCGCACCCCCTGCACGCCCGGGTTCTTTATGGCGTTGGCAGAGGCGGCGGGCGTGCCAGAGGCGAGAATCAGCGCGCCTTTCCACGAAGGCAAGAAGCGCACTTGGCTCGAGCCGCTCGACGCTGACCATTATCGCGCCGTGCGGAGCGTGACGGCAGAGTGGGGCGCCGACGGCGTCTCGTTGGACGAGGCGCAGGCTCGCGCGTACCCGATGGGCGATTCTGCGGTCGGGGTGGTCGGTTGGATGAGCGAGGGAGCGGCGAAGTCCGGCGTCGAAGCGTTCTACGACGCGCAGTTGTCTGGTACGGGCGGCAGGTCTGTCGGCGTCGTCGGCCTGAACGGAAGGTTTTCAGGGGACCCAAGCGGTGTTCATCACGGATCGGACATCGTCTTGACGGTCGATTCCAAGCTCCAGGAAGCGGCGACGACCGCTGTGCGCGAGGCCGTAGAGCAGAACAGGGCGTCGAGCGGCGCGGCGATCGTGCTCGTGCCGGCCACGGGCGACGTGCTGGCGATGGCGAACTGGCCCGCGTTCGACCCGGCGAGCGGGCCACAAGGGGGCACGGAGATGATGGCCTCCTACATGGAGGACCTACAGCCTGGCTCGACCATGAAAGTGCTAACGCTCGCCAAGGCGCTAGACATGGGGGTCGTGGACGACTCGTTCTCGCTGACGTGCACCGGCCAGTATGACCTGGGGCACCAGAGGTGGGTGAAGTGCGACCTGCACCACGGGAACCGCGCGCACGGGACCGTCGATCTGGAAAAGGCGATCGCTAAGAGTTGCAACATTTCTGCCGCGACGTGGGCGCTCAAGATCGGTCGCGACCCGATGATCGCATACATGCGGGACCTCGGACTCCTGAGCAAGCCCTCGCTCGGCCTGACCGGAATCGCTGCTCCGCTTTTCGACATGAACGAGTGGGACAAGGAGCGGCAGCTCGCGGTCTTGGGCTTTGGGCAGTCGGTCGCGGTCCCGCCTGTCTCGTTGGCGGCGGCGCTCGCGATGCTCGCAAACGGCGGGGAGTACGTCGCGCCGCGACTGGTCTCGCAGATCGGCGGGCAGAGGGTCGCGCCGAGCGAGCCGAAGCGCATCGTCAGCCCGCTCGCAGCACAAAGGGTGATGCGGCTGATGGAGTCAGTGGTGCAGAAGGAGATGGGCACGGGGTACGCGCTGAGGATCCCTGGCTACCGCATCGCTGGCAAGACCGGCACGGCGCAGAAGCTGGGTTCTGGCGGCGGGCACGTCTCGAGCTTCGTGGGCATGTTTCCTGCGGAGAAGCCACAGGCGCTCGTGCTCGTCATGATCAACGACGCGAAGGCCGGGGACATCTACGGCAGCCTGGTGGCCGGCCCCGCTTTCGACGAGATCGCGAAGGCCGTGATAGCGCGCCTACAGATACCCAGTTCGTCCGGCCCGGCCAAGACGTCAAACAAGGTGGAATGACACAGCGGCGCCTTTCCAGTCTCGTCGCTGAGGCTGGCCTGCGCCCCGAAGCACAGACCGGCGACGCCGAGGTCGCCTGGATCACCGCCGACACGCGCAACATGGCGCATAGCTCGGTCTTCGTCTGCATGCCGAGCAGGAACACGGACACGCACTCGCTCTTGGCCTCGGCGAAGGAGAAGGGCGCTGTCGCGGCGGTCGCCCACTCCGCAGCCGGCCGCGAGGCGGCGACACTACTCGGGCTTGTGGCGGTTCTCGTCGCACCGGAGCAGCCGCAGTTCAACTCTTCCGTGGGAGCGCTGGCGCGCGCGGTCTTCGGCGACCCGAGCAGCGCGATGCGTGTCGTAGGCGTGACAGGGACGAACGGAAAAACGACGACGGCCTGGATGTTGCGCGACGCTTTGCGCGCGCTAGGCAGGCGCGCGAGCTACCAGGGCACGCTCGGCTTCGACCCGGACGGGACGCGCCGAGAGCTCGCAAACACGACGCCTTTCCCCGTCGAGACTTGGCAGCTCTTGCACGAAGCGCGCGAGAAGGGCGTGCAGGACTTTGTGATGGAGGCGAGCAGCCACGCGCTGGTGGAGCGGCGGCTGGCGGGGGTCCGGTTCGAAGAGGGGATCTTTACGAACCTCTCCCAGGACCACTTGGACTACCACCGCGACATGGAGGACTATGCGGCGGCGAAGATCCTGCTCTTTACGGAGTACGCGCGCGCAGCGGGACCCGCGTTCCGGAGCGCCATCAACGTCGGCGACCCGGTCGGGGCGCGGTGGGCCGCGCGGTTGGACGTCACAGTGAGCTATGGCGGGGAAGGCGCCGACCTGAAGGTGCGGGCGCTAGAGAAGTCGGTGTCCTCTCTTGCGCTAGAGGCCGTGTTCAGAGGGTCTTTGGCGAGGTTCGAGATCGGTGTTGGCGGTACGTTCAACGTGTGGAACGCGACCTCCGCGCTGGCAGGGCTGCTGGCGATGGGAATTGACTTGGACGTAGCGGCGCAAGGCATGGAGAGAGTGACGCCCGTGCCTGGGCGGTTTGAAAGCGTGCCGACAGGGCGCGGTTTTAGCGTCATCGTCGACTACGCTCACACGGACGACGCACTGACCAAGCTGCTGCAGTCCGTGCGTGAGCTAGGGCCCCGACGGGTCATCACCGTCTTTGGCTGCGGCGGCGACAGGGACAAGACGAAACGGCCCAAGATGGCGCGCGCCGCGAGCGAGAACTCGGACGTTACGATCGTGACCAGCGACAACCCGCGCACGGAGGACCCCGAGACCATCATCGCAGAGGTCGTGAAAGGGCTGGATGCGGGCAAGGAGTCGGAGACGATCGTCGAGCGGCCCAAGGCGGTGCGTCGCGCGATCGAGATCGCAAGAGACGGGGACGTGGTCGTCATTGCAGGCAAGGGTCACGAGGACTATCAGATCATCGGCCGCACGAAGCACCCGATGGACGACCGCGCGCTGGCGCGCGACGCGCTGGAGGCGCTCGTTTGAAGCTCTCCCTCTCGACGTTTGCAGAACGTTGCGGCGGCGAGCTGCGCGGAGGCAACGCTCCCATCAGTGGCTTTGCGACTGACAGCCGCGACGTCAAGCCGGGCGAGCTTTTCCTGTGCATCAAGGGCGAGCGCTCGGACGGACACGACTTTGCAGCTGCTGCGATCCGGGCCGGAGCAGCGGGGTGCCTGTGCGATCGGCCAGTGGAAGGCCCGCACATCGTCGTCAAGGGCATCGCCGCCGCGCTCGCGGCGTTCGCCCTCTCTGTGCGACGGGGGTTCGACGGGCCGGTGGTGGCGGTCACGGGCAGCACGGGCAAGACGACGACGAAAGACTTCATCGCGGCAGCGCTCACGCCGTTGGGCGAGGTCCTAAAGAGCGCGGGCAACAGGAACACGGAGTACACCTCGCCGCTGGTGTGGGCGGAGCTCTTGGAAAAGCACAGGGCGGTCGTGGTCGAGATGGGGATGCGCGGGTTCGGGCAGATCGCCCACCTCGCCTCTTTCAGCGAGCCGACGATCGGCGTCGTGACGAACATAGGGACCTCCCACATCGAGAAAGTCGGTTCGCGCGAAGGGATCTTACGAGCGAAGAGCGAGTTGCTCAGGGCGTTGCCTACGGACGGGAGCGCCGTGCTTTGGCAGGAGGACGACTTTCTGAGCGAGATGCGCGCTGCCGCTCCGTGCAACGCTAGGACGTTCGGGTTCTCACAGGAGGCAGAGTGCCGCGTGCTGGGTTATCGCGCGCTGGCGTGGGACCGTTGCACCGTGCGCGGGCACCTCGACGGCGAGGCCTTCGAGGTCGAGCTCCCGACGGCGGGCCGGCACCAGGCGCTCAACGCGGCGGCCGCACTGTTGGCGGCGCACTGCGCGGGCGTGGCAGTGCGCGAAGCCACTGGCGCTCTGCCTTTCGCCGAAAAGCAACCGTTGCGCCTGCAGGTCGTGGAGTTCCGCGGCGCGACGATCGTGCTCGACACCTACAACGCCTCTCCGGACTCGACGATCGCCGCGCTCAAGACTTTGGCGGACGTGCCGGCGAAGGGGCGCAGGATCGCAGTGCTGGGAGAAATGAAGGAGCTGGGTGACTACACTGAGTCCGGGCACAGGGCCGTCGGGGCCGTGCTGCTCTCGAGCGCGGTCGACTACGTGGTGCTGACGGGAGGGCCGACGGCGTTCATTGCAGACGAGGCACTTATGGCGGGGTTTCCTAAGACCAAGATGACAGCGTTTGAGAAGTTCGACATCGAGAACGTGCGTCGGTTCTTGGAGACGGTGCATCCGGGCGACGTCGTGCTGATCAAGGGGAGCCGCGCGCTCGGACTCGAGAGCGCGCTCGGGGCGGCGACAAAATGATCTACGGGAACATCGACCAGGCTTTCCTCGCGGCGCTCGTCGCGTTTGCGGCTTCGCTCGGCTGCGCGCCGCTCGTTTATCGCTTCCTGTTGCGCGTGCAGAGCCGTCAGAAGGTGAGCGAGTACGTGCCGGAGCACGCCGCCAAGCAGGGCACGCCTACGATGGGCGGATTGATCGTACTGATCGGAGTCTTGGCGGCGTTTTGGTTCGTGCCGCGCGACGTGGCGGTGACTCCGCTCGCACTGCTGCTTGGGTTTGCCGCCATTGGGTTCGTCGACGACTATGTGGTTCCGAAGAGGTCCGAAAAGGCGCGCGGTCTCGGGTGGAGGCAGAAGCTGCTGATGCAGCTCGTCGTCGCCATGGGCGCGTACCTGCTCGGAGGAGTGCGCGATTGGGGCGCTTTGGCGCTCCTCGCGTTCTTCGTGCTCTTTTTCGCCAACGCTTTCAACTTCGCGGACGGGATGGACGCGCTGGCGGGCGGCATCGCAGTGATGCTCGCGCTGGGGTTTGCGGTCGTCGGACGCCTCTCGATGGTCGACCCCGACGCGGAGAGGGCCGTGCTGGTGCTGATGGGCGGCCTGGCGGTGTCCATGGCGCCGTTCCTCTTCTACAACGCACCTCCGGCGAAACTGTTTATGGGAGACGTGGGCGCCTTGCCCGTCGGCGCCGTGTTGGGCTGGGCGTTCCTAGAAGTCGGACGGCCGAACGCTCCGGTAGCGTACTCATTGAACCTGGTCTGTGCGTCCGTGATGTCGCTGGTGCTCTTCTTCGAGCTCGTTCCCGTGCCGCTGCAGATTCTTTCGGTCAAGTTGCGGAAGGGCAAGCGACTTTTCCCGCGGACGCCGATCCACCACGCCTTCCAGCACGCGGGCTGGCCTGAGACCCGCGTCGTCTGGGCGTTCCACATCGTACAGGCACTGCTGGTCGCCGTCGGCGTCGGCGTGCTGTGGAGGTTCGCGGGTTGAAGCTCGCAGGAACGCGTGTCGCTGTCGCGGGGATGGCCAAGTCGGGGCTCTCCGTCGCCCACGCAGTGCAGGCGCTCGGCGGGAAGGCGACCGTGTTCGACCAAAAGCCCGCCGACAGCCCGGCTATTCTACAGGCGATGGACGAGCTGCACGCGATGGACGTGCAGGCGGTCCCTGGGTGGCACGGCAGGCTCGATCCCGACGAGTTCGACATGCTCGTCGTTTCTCCCGGCTTTCCGCGCAACCATCCGGCGCTCGTGGACATGGCACAGCGCGACGTGGTCGGGGAGATCGAGTTCGCGTTTCGCATTGCGAACGCGCCGATCGTCGCGATCACGGGAACGAACGGAAAGTCGACGACGACAGTCTTGACCTGGACTCTGCTCAAGGCGGCGGGGCGGGAGGCGGTCCTGTGCGGCAACATCGCTGGATCGGGGTATCCGGAAGTCACGCTCACCGACGCCGCGCTGACGGACGCGGACGTGCTCGTCGCAGAGGTGAGCAGCTTCCAGCTCGAGACGGTGCGCGAGTTCCGTCCGTTCGTCGCCGCGATCACCTGCGTCGCGCCGGACCACCTGGACCGCCACCCGAGCTTTGAAGACTACAAGCAGACGAAGCTGAGGCTCTTTGCGAGGATGGGCGCGACGGACGCGATCGTCATCAACCGCGACGAGGAAAGCTTGCTTCCAGGAGACTTTCCCGAAGACCCTCGCAAGGTCCGTTTTTCGCCGAGCGGATCCGGGGCGAGCAACGGGTTCACAGCGAGGTTGAACGACGAGCTCTACTTCGGCGGGCTCAAGATCGCGCGCGCGAGCCTTCCGCTCCTCGGCGAGCACAACGTCGCGAACGCGATGATGGCGTGGGAGATGGCTTGCGCGATCCTTGGTGAGCCGACTCCGGACCAGTCTGCGGCGATGCTTTCCGCCCTCATGGGGTTCAAAGGGCTCGCGAACCGGATGGAAGTGGTCGGTGAGAAGGGGGGCGTGCTCGTCATCAACAACTCAATGTGCACGAACCCCGCCGCGGTGGTCGCGAGCAGCCGCGGGCTCGACCGCCGCCAGTTGCTGATCCTTGGCGGAAACAGGAAGCAGCTCGACTTCACGCCCGTGGGGGAGTATCTGCGCGGCACCAAGCACGCCGCGTACCTTTTCGGCCCGGACACTGGGGGGCTCAACGGACAGTTAAAGGGCTCTTGGCCGTCTTTTAGTACGATGCAGGAGGCCTTCGTAGCCGCCGTGGCCAGCGCCATGCCTGGCGACGCAGTCGTGCTGATGCCGGGGTGCGCTTCGGCGGAGCCGTACGCGAACTTCCGCGAGCGCGGCGACGCGTTCCGTGAGATGGCGAAGGGGTGGATCGCGTCATGAGGCTCCCGCGCGCCTACGCCGACCCGATCCTGTTCTGGACCTGCCTGGGCGTCTCTCTAGTCGGGCTGTTGGCGATCTGGGACGCAGGGTATGCCAGGACGGAGAGCTTGGCGATCCCGCCGGAGTTCCGTAACCAGATCGGCTACCTGGCGGCCGCGGTGCTGGTCGGGTGGGTGTGCTCGTTCGTCCCGCGCGGCTGGTGGCGGTGGCTCGCGTGGGTCGCGCTGGCGGCCAGTTTCGGAGCGCTTGCCTTGGTGCGCGTGCCAGGGATCGGCTATTCGATCGCAGGCGCACAGAGGTGGATCAAGCTAGGCAGCCTGACGATCCAGCCTTCGGAGTTCATCAAGCTCGCGGCAGTGATGTTCCTGGCGGCGACGATGGCCGCGCATGCGCCGTGGGTCGCGCCGAGGAAGGCGTTCAAGAACTTCGGCGAGCGGATCGATCGCGCCTGGGCGCCGAAACTCAAGCGCGGATTCCCGTTCCTGCTCGTTTTGGTGCTCGCAGCGATGGTCGAGCGGCAGCCGGACCTTGCAACGGCGGCGATGATCGTCGTGTGCGGCACAGGGATCATCGTCGTGGCCGGCGTCTCGCGCAAGTCCCTGGCCATTCTTGCGCTTCTGGCCGTCGTTGCGGCGGGGTTTGCGATCGTCGAGCAGCCTTATCGCCTCGAACGATTCCGCGTGCACGCTGACAGGTGGGAGTCGCAGAACCGGCTCGACGGCGGCTATCAGTCCGTCGTTTCAGAGACCGCGCTCGCTCGCGGCGGGATTCTGGGCGTCGGGATCGGCAACGGCCTCGCGAAGCAGCGCCTCCCGGCGCCGACGACGGACTTTGTGCTGACCACAGTGGGCGAAGAGACCGGATTGCTGGGCGTGATGGTCATTGTCGTGCTGCTCGGCACCGTGACGCTGCGGCTTTTCGTGCTTTCTGCGCGCGCGCCGGACGCGTTCGGCCGCCTGGCGCTCGTCGGGATGGCAGTCTGGATCGGAGTGCAGACTTGTACGAGCATGATGATGGTAAACGGCACGCTCCCTCCGATCGGGATCCCGTTGCCGTTCGTCAGCTATGGCGGGTCGAGCCTGCTCGCGCTATGGATGGGCGTCGGTCTTTCGATGACGATGTCCGCGCAAGCGAAAACGAAAAAGGAGGTGGAACAACCTGCGGCTGGCAGTTACGGGTGGCGGGACCGGCGGCCACGTGTTTCCCGCACTTGAGGTCGCCGAGCAGGCGCGCGCAGCAGGCTGGGAGGTCGCCTACTTCGGCTCGCTGCGCGGGATCGAAGGGAAGTCCTGCCAAAAGGCGGGCGTCCCCTTCCATGGCCTGCCCTCGGAGCCGCTCTACCGGCTCTACACGCCGCGCGGTGTGCGCGCGGCGTGGCGGCTGCTGCGCGCGCGGCGGTCTGCGGTGCGCCTGCTCATGCAGTTCGGGCCGCACGCGCTGTTCTCTACAGGCGGATACGCGTCCGCGCCTGTCGCTTCGGCGGCGAGGTCGCTGGGCGTGCCGTATGTGATCCACGAACAGAACACCGTGCCGGGCCGCACGAACCGCATGCTCGCGAACGGTGCGTTCCGCGTGTGCACGGTGTTCGAGTCCTCAGCGCGCTTCTTCCCGCATGCGCGTACGGTGCTGACCGGGATTCCCATCCGCAAGGAGCTGCGCGCGAGCGCGCAGGGCGTCCTGCCGCTCACGCATTCGCTGGAGAAGGCCGCGCCGATCGTCCTGGTGATGGGCGGTTCGCAGGGCAGCGAGGCGATCAACGACATCGCGCTGGCGACGGCGGTGCGCATGGCCTCGACGCCGGTGCAGTGGGTGCACGTGACCGGCGCTAAGCTGTTCGAGCGGACCGTCGCGAGCAAGGACAAGATGGCGGTGCGAGCCGACTACACGATCAAGGCGTACCTGGACGCGGCGGAGATGGCCTCGGCGCTCTTTTCCTGTTCTCTGGCTGTGTGCCGGAGCGGCGCAGGGACGCTCGCCGAACTCGCCGCGTTCCGCAAGCCTTCGATCCTAGTGCCATACCCTCTGGCGTTCGGGGACCACCAGCGGTTCAACGCGCTCGAGTTCGAGAAGATGGGCGCGGCCGAGCTGCTCTTGCAGGCCGAACTCCGGGCAAACGCCCTGGAGTCCAGGATAGAAGGGTGGCTGGGGGACGGTGCGCGGTGCGAGCGGGCTGCCGCGAGCCTGGCGGCGTGGGACAAGCCCGACGCGGCAAGGCGTATATTGGGAATCCTAGAGGAGGCCGCCCAATGAGGACGCCGCACGAGATCGCGACCGCGTTCAACGACCGTTCCGAGCTGGACGGGCGGCGTTCGTTCGTGCTGGTCGGGATCGGCGGCGCGGGGATGAGCGGAGTGGCCCGGATGCTCGCCCATCGCGGGTTTAGGGTGAAGGGGACGGACCTTGTGGACTCGCGCGTCGTCGGAGAACTGCGAGCACTGGGCGTCGAGGTGCGGACCGGGCACACCGCCGAGGTCGTGTGCGACGGCGACGCGGTGGTCGTGTCGGACGCGGTTCCTTTGGCCACATCACCCGAGGTGCGGCGCGCGCGCGAGCTGGGCTGCCCCGTGTTCCGTCGGTCGCAGGCACTGGGCTGGCTGCTCAAGGACAAAAAGCTGGTCGCAGTGACGGGCACGCACGGCAAGACGACAACGACCGGGATGATCGGAGCCGGGCTGCTCGCCGCCGGGTTGGACCCGACGATCGTCGTGGGCGCGGAGGTGCCACAGTTCGGAGGGTCGGTGGTGGAGGGGAAGGGGGAGTGGGCGGTGGTGGAGGCCTGCGAGGCGTACGACTCGCTGCACGACTTCGACCCGACTATCGTGGTTCTGACGAACCTCGAGCTGGACCATGTGGACTTTCACGGGAGCTGGGAGAACCTGAAGGGTTCAGTTACTCGTTTCGTCTCCAAATTGCCCAAGGATGGCGAGCTTGTGTTCCATCGTGCTGACAAAGGTTCGCTGGAAGTGGCCGCCGCTGTTGGAAGACAGCAGCGCTACTCGGACGCCGCAAACGACAAGGCCACGGTTGCTTTGGAGCATATCGTGACAGGCGGAGAGCACAATCGCGACAATGCTCTGTTAGCCATGACCGCCCTCGACGCGGTTTTCCAGATGGGGTCTCCGAAGTTCGAAGAGGTTATTCGACTCAGGGGTGCCGGGTTCCGCGCGGTGTATGAGTTTCGCGGCGCGGAGCGGCGGTTGCAGGTGCTGCAGTCCGGCGACATCGAGGTCGTCGACGACTACGCGCACCACCCGACTGAGATCCGCGCGAGCATCCAAGCGCTAAGGGAGAAGTATCCGGACAGGCGGCTCGTCATCGTGTACCAGCCGCACCTCTATTCGCGCACAAAGGGCCTCATGAAGGAGTTCGCGAGCGCGCTCGACGGAGCCGACCACGTTTTCCTCACCGACATCTACCCGGCCCGCGAGGACCCGGTTCCGGGCGTCAGCAGCCTGCGAATCGCCGAGCTAATGGAGTCTCCCGTCAGCTACGTACCTAGCCGCCACCTGCTCCCAAGAATGGTCAAAAAGCTCGCGAGGGAGGGCGACGTGGTGGTGGGCATGGGCGCAGGCAGCATCGAGAGCTTCGCCCCCGACTTTATCCAAGAGCTGCAACGCAAAGGCAACAAGATCGCGG
Source organism: uncultured Chthonomonadaceae bacterium (assembly GCA_946479035.1). Next base: position 62,479 of record CAMLDW010000006.1, read on the forward strand.
TCGTGTACGGCGGCGACAGCGCCGAAAGGGAAGTGAGCATCCATAGCGGGCGAGAGGTCTTCAATGCTCTTTTGGAGCTCGGCTACGATGCGTTCCTGATCGATGTCACAGACATGCTCCTGAGCAAGGGGTTTACAGGGCACATGAAGGGAACCGACCGGCCCGACCTCGCGTTCCTGTGCGTCCACGGCACGCACGCGGAGGACGGCGCGATCCAGGGCTTTTTCGAGCTGCTCCACATCCCTTACACCGGCAGCGGGGTGCAGGCGAGCGCGATCGCGATGGACAAGGCGCTCACCAAACAGGTGCTGGAAGCCTGCGGCCTCCCGACGCCGAAAGGCGTAAAGTGGCACAAGAGCGAGCCGAGGCCGAAGCTCCCAAAGCTGCCCGTGATCGTCAAACCGAACGCGCAGGGCTCGACCGTCGGCCTGAGCTTCGTCGAGAAGGAGGACCAGCTCGAAAGGGCCATCAGGACCGCGTTCGCTTACGACGACGCCGTGCTGCTCGAAGAGTGGGTGAAGGGAACTGAGATCTCTGTACCGGTTGCAGGGGACCAAGCGCTCCCGGCCGTCGAGATCGTGCCAGCCAGCGGTCGCTACGACTTCGAGGCCAAGTACACGCCCGGCGCGACGGAAGAGGTCTGCCCGGCCAGAATCAGCAAAAAAGACGAGAAGTCTGCGGCCGAGCTTGCCCTCAAGGCGCACCGCGCGCTCGGCTGCCGAGGCGTGACGCGCACGGACATGATCGTGGCCAAAGATAGGACCGTCGTGCTCGAAGTCAACACCCTCCCCGGCATGACCGCGACGAGCCTCGTGCCAAAAAGCGCTCGGACCCACGGCTGGAGCTTCAACGACCTCGTCAAATGGATGACAGAAGATGCCCTCAAGGCCGCGGCGGACTAGGAAGAAGCGAAGGAAGATCTGGGATCCTCACAAAGACTGGTCGCCGGGGCTTTGGGGGGCGCTGGGGCTCAACCTCCTGCTCGGCCTCACCTTGAGCCCTGTGACCGCCCTACAGCGCGTCCGGGTCGTCGGGGCCGCTGGCTACGACCAGGCCAGGATCAGGCGCATCCTGGGCACGCTATTGGGCCGGCCCTGCCTGCGGACGGACAGAGACCAGGTACAGAGCGCGATGCTCGAGAACCTGGCGGTCGAAGACGCCGACTTCCGCACCAACCTCTTCGGGCGCGGCGTGCTGCGGCTGTCTTACAAGCGGCCGGTCGCGGCCCTGGCGGGGCAGGACCGGACATACCTCTCCTCGCGCGGCGCGGCGTTCAGCTGTCCGGACGCGCCTGTGCTCCATATCTCTGTGGAGCCGCCTGTCGCTGTAGGCGCGGTGAATCTCGCGGCATTTGGTGCATGGCGCTCGGGGCTCGCAGCCCGAATGTGCGAAAATATCTCAGGACGGCTGCCGGACAGGGTTTGGAGGTTGGTCGTGTCGAACAGCGGCTTCGTGACGCTCGTGCCGGACGCGGGCGGCACGGTCGAGTTCGGATCGTTCGACGACATGGACAGGAAGATCCAGGCGCTCGACAAGGCACTGAGCGACAACCCCGCGCTGCTTGCGCATGTGCGCGTTCTGAACCTGTTGTCTCCCGATGCCCCGGTGGTCCGTCGTTAGGCGAAAATGGATCCGTTCATTAAGAACAAGAACAACGCTTGGGTCATGCCGGTCGGCGTGCTCGCGCTGCTGGTGGGTTGGATGGCGACCTCGGCGTGGATTACCGACAGCTCAAACACTGGGCGCCTCAACCGGTTGCCGACGGACGTCCGCGAACGCCTAATGGCCGGCAAGCTCGACGCGCAGTCCGAGCTTGTTAGCCTTCACGACGAGATCAAGAAGCTGCGCGACGAGAACAGCGGACTGCAGCACCAGCTCGCAGAGGGGAGCAAGGGGACGACGGAGCTCAACGACAGCCTACAGGACACAAAACTCTTCGCTGGCCTCACAGAGGCGGAGGGTCCAGGCGTTACGATCGTCTTGCGCGACTCGAAAAAGCCGGTGGCCAACGTGCTCGACCCGGGCGGGGGGATCATCCACGACACGGACGTGCTCAAGGTCGTGAACGAACTGTGGAACGCGGGCGCGGAGGCGATCGCGGTCAACGGCAAGCGCGTCGGGCCGCGCACTAACTTTCGTTGCGTCGGCTCGACGATCCTCGTCGACAGCATCCGGATTGCGACCCCGATCCGGATCGACGCGATCGGTGACCAGCAGACGCTGCTGGGCGCGATGAACCTTCCCGGCGGGCCACTGGACGAGATCCGCGACGTGGACTCTCAGATGACAGAGATCGTGATCGTCGAGCGGCACAGGCTCCCTGCGTTCACTGGCTCGATGACGGCCAAGTTCTCCAAGATCCCGACCGTCGAAGGGAACAAGTAGTGATCCTGATACCCCTCCTGGCCCTCGTCGTCGGCGTGCTGATCGGTCTAAAACTGGCTATCCCGGTCGGCGGCGACCTCGGGATCTATCTGCCGGTGGCAGTAATTGCTGGAATCGACTCGGTTTTTGGGGGATGGCGGAGCGCGCTAGAGGGTAAGTTCCAGAACAGCGTTTTCGTCACCGGCTTCGTGAGCAACATGCTGATCGCATCGTTCCTCGCGTGGGTCGGCGATAGAATAGGAGTCAATCTTTTCGTGGCGGCGTCCCTCGTGCTCGGCTGGAGGATCTTCAACAACCTGAGCATGATCCGGCGGCACGCATTGAACCTGTGGCAGGACGCCCGGTCCAGGAACCGAATTGACCAAGGATCAGGACGATAGTTGGACACAGAGATGGGAAGGACCGCTTACGTCATCGACATCGGAACGAGCAAGACGACGTGCGTCGCCGCTACCGTGGACCACGACGACCTCAAAGTCGTCTCGGCCGCGGCGGTGGTCAGCCGTGGGGTCAAGAAGGGCCGAGTCGCCGAGCCTGAGCTTGTCGCAGAGTGCCTGCGGATCGCGATCGGGCGGGTGAAGGACGAGACCGGCAAGACGGTCGACCGAGTGCTGGTAGGCGTGCCTGGACGCACCGTCCGTAGCGAACTGAGCCGTGGAGTGAGGCCGATGTACCCGGCGGGAAAGGAGGTCCACCAAGAGGACCTGCTCCAGGTCAACGAGCACAGCCGGCAGTTCCGCCTGCAAGATGGGTTCGAGCTTCTCCAGACCTTGCCCTGTGACTACCGCATCGACGGACTTCCCGTGGTCGGTGACCCGATTGGCAAGCGCGCGAACCGGCTCGAGGTCATCACACACGTGATGTCGGCCCAGGCCAAGGACCTTGAGCGCCTGGGCAAGACGGTGAAGGCCGCAGGGGTCGAGATCGAGGAGTTCGTGCCCGTCTCGCTGGCGACCGGCCTCGGCGCGATCCGACCGGTCGACGCAGAAGCCGGGTGCCTCGTGGTCGACATCGGAAGCGGCACGACCGACGCTGCCGTCTTTGAGCGCGGCTCGTGCTCGCTCCTGGCTTCGATCGAAGTGAACGGCGCCCACGTGACAGGGGACATCGCGAACCTGATCAAAGTCTCTACCCAGGACGCCGAGAGCCTCAAGCTCGCGCACGGCCACGCGGACCCCTCCCAGATCGGCGAGGACGAGGTCGTCCATGTAAAACAGGTGGGAAACGAGGCTTCAAGGCCGTTTCCGCGTAAGGTACTCTCCGAAATCATCGAGAGCCGCGTGAGGGAGATCGCCACGCTGCTCAAGGAAGAGCTGCTCAAGCCCGACCCGCGAAGGCAACTGCCGAGGAGCATTGTACTGACGGGAGGGGGGGCGCACCTTCCTGGAACCGACGCGGTGTTCAAGCGCGTTTTTGATGCGGACTCGGTGAGGCTGGGCACTCCTCGGCTCGTCGGAACGGAGTCGAGGAGGGTGTCGGTGCCGGAGATGTCGGCCGCCGTCGGTCTCGCGCTGTTCGCGCTCGAAGGCAGCGAGGTCGAGCTTGCGCCGGTATCCGGCGCCGTAGATTGGAAACAAAAGATCAGGTCGCTGAGGTCCATCTTCGGACCTCGCTCCTAGGTCGGAAAATCGTATCGCTGGACGTGCAAATAGTGGAATCAACAGGCGCAGTCATCAAAGTCATCGGCGTGGGCGGTGGCGGTTCGAACGCGGTCAACAGGATGATCGAGGCGGGCATCCGTGGCGTCGACTTCGTCGCCATGAACACCGACGTGCAGGTCCTCGACCGCTCTACGGCGACCCGCAAGATCCAACTGGGCACCAACCTGACTCGCGGGCTCGGTGCGGGGGGCGACCCTGAGATCGGGCGCTCGGCCGCAGAAGAGAGCAAGAACGAGATCCGTAAGACGCTCGACGGCGCCGACATGGTCTTTTTGACCGCAGGCATGGGCGGCGGTACTGGGACAGGCGCAGCGCCCGTCATCGCCGACATCGCGCGCGAGATCGGCGCGCTAGCGGTCGCCATCGTCACAAAGCCGTTCGTGTTCGAGGGCCAGCGGCGCAAAAAGCTAGCCGAGGACGGCGTGACTTCGCTGATGGGGCGCGTCGACACCCTCATCACGATTCCTAACAACCGCCTTATGGAGGTCGTCGAGAGGCGCACGACGCTGAGCGACGCGTTTCGCGTAGCCGACGACGTGCTTCGCCAGGGAGTGCAGGGGATCAGCGACATCATCACGATCCCGGGCCAGATCAACGTGGACTTCGCCGACGTCAAGGCGGTCATGAAGGGCGCCGGCCCTGCCCTGATGGGCATCGGGCACGGCGTAGGCGAGCACAGGGCGATCCAGGCGGCCCAGAGCGCTACGCAGAGCCGCCTGCTCGAGCAGACGATCAACGGCGCGCGCGGACTGCTAGTCAACATCACCAGCGGCGAGGACCTGACCCTCTCAGAGGTCAGCGAGGCGATGGACTACATCCACGGCCTGTGCGACACGGAGGACGCGAACATCTACTTTGGAACGGTCATCGAGCCGGAGCTCGAGGACGAAGTCCGGATAACGGTTCTGGCAACGGGGTTCGTGGACCTCACGCCGGTCGGTCGCGCTTCGCGCAACGGCCAGGCAGCCGTGCGACAGCGCGCGGAGCCTCAGTACCAGCCTCAGTCCCAGTCCCAACAGCTCTCGCCACAGTTCGGCGCACGCATCTCGCCCAAGGACATTTGGGACCAGGAGCGCGCGCCAGCGAGAGCGGCCGCTCCGGAGCCGGAAGAGATCTTCGACGACAACGACATCGACATCCCGGCGTTCCTGCGCGAGCACAGGCGAAAGCAGGAAGAAGCGGTCAGGGAGTAGGACTGGCGGAGCGGGTGGGATTCGAACCCACGATAGGTTTCCCTATACACGATTTCCAATCGTGCTCCTTAGACCGCTCGGACACCGCTCCGCGCCTGGCCCTATTATGGTCGGTTCCGCCCCTGCGCTGTCATAGCCGGTCGGCCGAGCCAGGGTCCGTGTAAGCTCCAAAGCGCGTCATGAAAGCGACGGTGCATACGATCCGCGAGTCCATCGAGGAGCGGGAGCGGCAGACCCTGGGGCGCTTTGCGATGCTGAGCGCGGACTCGCGCGGCCGTAGGCGCGAAGAGGCGCCGGACCCGGTCCGAACCTGCTTCCAGCGCGACCGCGACCGAGTGCTTCACTCCAAGCCGTTCCGCAGGCTCAAGCACAAGACGCAGGTCTTCATCGACCCGGTCGGCGATCACTACCGCACGCGACTGACCCACTCGCTCGAAGTCGCCCAGATAGCACGGACGGTCGGCCGAGCGCTGCTCCTGAATGAGGACCTGATCGAGGCGGTCGCGCTCGGGCATGACGTGGGGCACACGCCTTTCGGGCACATCGGCGAGCAGGCACTGGACGAAGTGCTGCAAGAGCTCCGAGACCCCGCTCTCCCGACGAAGTTCCGCCACTACGAGCAGTCACTGCGCGTGGTCGATGTGCTCTCCGACCTTAACCTAACGCACGAGGTGAGGGAAGGGATTGGCGGCCACAGCAAGGGCCGCAAGGACCTTACCGCATTCGACGGCGAGCCGACGAGCACGCTCGAGGCCGCCGTCGTGCGCATCGCAGACCGCATCGCGTACGTGAACCACGACCTCGACGACGCGGTCCGCAGCGGCATCATTGCTGCGGTGCCGGCAGAGTTCCAGAAGATCGGTACCGGCCACGGAGCTAGGATCGGCGCCATGGTCGTCGACGTCATCGAAAACAGCTTCGACCAGCCGGCGATCCGGCTCTCCGGCCCAATGCTCGCGCTGATGAACGAGATCAAGGAATGGCTCTACGAGAACGTCTATCTCGAGTACCCGCGGAAGTACCCCGACATCGGCAAGGCGAAGCACATCGTCCGGTCGCTGTTCCTGCACTATCTTGAATCGGGCGACCTGCCGGAGGGGTTTGTGGGCAAGCAGGGCGCGCTCGACTACGTCGCGGGCATGACGGACAGGTTTGCGATCGAGAAGTTCCGCGAGCTTTTCATCCCGACAGGGTTCGATGAGCGCATCAGGACCGTGCCTTAGCGGTCCGAGTGCCCTGCGTCCTCTACAGGGACCTCGCTGTTGAGCGACAAGAACTTGGCGACGTGCCTTCCAAGAAGCTCGCCGACGCTCTGCTCCTCGTCCACGACAACGTCCGCTCCCACGACCTGGAGCTCTTCTGCGAAGACGTGGTAGCGCGATCGGGCAAAGACGCGAACGCCCGGCTCCAGGTGCTTGCACTGGCTGACCACCGCTCGCGCGACTTGCGTGTCGGGTACTGCGACGACGACGGCCCTGGCCGTATCGAGGCCCGCGCGCTCAAGGATCGTGGTCTGCGTCGCGTCGCCCACGAGCGCATCCATCCCGAACAGCTCCGCCTCGCGGGCGAGCGCGGGGTTGATCTCTAGCACGGTAACCCTCGCCCCCTCGTCGTGCAGATGAATGGCGGTCGCACTTCCGGCAGCTCCGTATCCGACAAGGATGACGTGGCCCTCGCGCTCGTGCCCGCGGTGCATCGTCCGCTCTGCCTGGGCGAGCTTGCGCCTGGGGACGAGCACTTTCGCGACTCGCAGCGCGATCGCACGGGAGTTGCCGGTTAGGAAGGGAGTTGCGAAGAGCGTGATGAGCGTGACAGAGGTTGCCAGACGGAACATGTCTTCGGAGACGATGGCACCGTCTCGCGCCGTGGCAAGGATGACGAAGGAGAACTCACCGACCTGCGCGATCGCGACCGCCGTCGCAAGGCACTCGACGATGCTGGCCTGGAACGGCCTGATCGAAAAGTAGGTGACCAACACCTTCGACAGGACGAGCCCCACGGTGACCCCGACGACCAAAAAGACGTGTCCGCCGATCCAGCCGACGTCTGTGAGCAGCCCGACGCTAACGAAGAACACAGTCAGGAACAAGGTGCGCAGAGGCAGGACGTCCGCACGCATCTGGTCCGCGAATCGCCCTTCGGCCAGCAACAGCCCTGCGAAGAACGCCCCGAGCGCTGGCGAAAGCCCGAGCGCGTGCGCCGCCCACGACGAGCCCACGGCGGTCGCGAACGCGATCAGAATAGGGATCTCGCGGTTGCGGGCAATGACCTTTTCATCGAGCAGGCGGGGAACGACGAGCGAAACGAAGAGCGTCATCCCGAGCACTAGCAAGGCCGTCTTGAGGATCGCAGACCCCAAGGAGGCCGCGAGGTTTCCGCTCCGCGTCGCAGCGAAGGAGACGACCAGCATCAGAGGCACGATGGCGATGTCCTGGGTGAGGAGCACTGCGACTGCAAAGCGCCCATGCACGCTGTCAATGTCGTTTTTGTCTCGCAGCACCCGCATCGCGACCGCCGTCGAACCGAGCGAAGCGGCGGCGCCCAGGGCGAACGCCGTGCTCCAGTCGATCCCGAACGCAAGACCGACGAGGAGCGAAACGAGCACAATGGACCCGATCGCGATCGCCCCACCGATGAGTGCCCGGCCGCTAAAGCGCACGAGCTGGCGCCAGGAGAACTCGAGACCGATCGTGAACAGGAGCAACGAAACGCCGAATTCGGCGATTGCCTGGATCGCCTCACCTTGCTGGACGAGGTTTGTAACGCTGGGGCCGACGATCACTCCGGCGAGCAGGTAGCCGAGGATCGAGCCGAGCCTTAAGCGCTCGAAGACGATGCCCAGCACGACGGCTGCGCCGAGCAGGATGACGATATCGAGAACGAACAACCAGACTTCGCTCAAGGCCGGGGCCAGTATGCCACGCGCCGCAAACTCAGTTTTCTGTACCTGTGCTTGCGCGGCCGGGCGGATTCGTGGCGTCGATCACGGGCAGACGCTCCTCTCCTACTTTCTGATCGTTGAACATCACGTCGAGCCGGTAGTCGCCGGGCTTGCCAAAGCGCATAGGCGGCATGAGGAACTGGATGAAAAGCCGCGTAACCCCGCCGTTCGGGTCCCGCGGCACTTTGCCGCTCGCCATCACGTCCATCATCTCCTTGCCGTCCTCGTCGATGAGCAGCGCCAGGACCTTCATCTCCTCGTCCGACTCGACCGGGTCGAACTCCATCTGGATGCACAGGAAGAACGGAGGGTGGTCGATGGGAAAGCTGGGGGAGACTATGTTGTCGAAGATCCCGACCATCGAGTGGCGGCCGTTGTGCTGCTGTGTGGCGTACTCGCAGAACTTGCTGAGGAGGAGTCGCATCGGGCCCCGGATGCGGCGATTATACCGACGCGTGCCTAAGCCCTCGGGCGGGCTGGCACATACTCGTGGCATGGCGCGCGAAGAAGGAAACGGCGCACGGTCCTTCTATGTGAGATGGCGCGACCGGCTCTTCGCCCTGCCTGCTTTCCGAGGCGCGCGCCACAGGGACTTCCGACTCCTCTGGGTCGGAGCGATGCTCTCCTTCACGGGGACGCGCATCCAGGGCGTCGCAGAGGGGTACCTCGTCTACAACCTGACCGGCGACCCGGCGAAGCTCGCGATGGTGACCTTCGCGAACCTCGTCCCGATCTCCGTGCTCGGCCCGGTCCTCGGCGTCTTCGCCGACGTGCTCGATCGGCGCAAAGTGCTCGTCGTGTCGATGGTCCTCATGGCGCTGGGTGCGGCGTTCCTCGGATTCGCCGCGCACGGCGGGTTCCTCGCGTACTGGCACATCATTGTGATCGCACTCATGAACGGGCTCGTGTCGACGATTGAAACCCCTACGAGGCAGTCGATCGTCCGCGACGTGGTCCCTGCTGAGGACCTGCCTTCGGCAGTCCCCACTATGGCGATGACGTTCAACGTGGCGCGTGCTGCTGGGCCGGCGATCGGCGGACTGCTGGCGGGCTGGCTCGGGGCCGAGTTCTGCTTCTGGGTCAACGCCGTGAGCTTCTTGGCGCTCGTCTACTCCGCGCTCGCGATCAGAGCCGACCTGCGCGCAAAGGAGCGCGAGCCGCAGCCGATCCGCGACCTGATCACGGAAGGGATGCTCTATACCATGCGCGAGCGGTCGTTGCGGACGCTCTTTATCTTGGAGTGCACCACGTCTTTCTTCGGCATCTTCTATCTGGGTCTCATGCCTGCGATCGTCAAGGAATTGTTCCACACAGGGGAGCTTGGCCTTGGGCTTGCGCTGAGCAGCATCGGCATCGGTGCGCTCGTCGGGCTGGTCGCGCTCGCATTTATCTCGCACTTGCCATACAAACCGCTGATGGTGCGGCTCTCGATGACGGTCTTTGCACTGGCGATGCTCCCATTGGGGTTTGTGCACAAGCTGTGGATCGCCAACCTGCTCTTTGCGGTCCTTGGCGCAGCGACGATCGTGCAGTTCAACACGACGAACACGCTGTTCCAACTGATCGCGCCGGAGAGGCTGCGCGGGCGCGTCCTGTCGATGCACCTTTGGGCGATCGCTGGAGTGTCGCCGATCGGCACGCTGCTGCTTGGATGGGTCTCGCGCCAGGCGTCGCTCCAGGTCGCGTTCTGGGTCGGGGGTGGCGCCGTGGCGGTCGGCGCAGCAGCAGGATGGATCGCAAGCGGACAGATCACGGAGCCGGACCTTACTCTCGCCTCCCAACGTGTATTGTGAGCGGCCACGACACCCTCCGCACCGTCGCTGCGTCGCCCCAAAGCGCTTTCAGTTCGCCCTCGACGAGTTCGCGCGGGTCGCTCCCCTGCGCCGCGCGGTACCTCTTCGTCGCAGACCAGGTCCACAGGTAGGACATGAGCTGGCCTAGGTTCCAGTCCAAAGACATGTCGAACCTGGGCGCAACGATTCTCTCGAATGGGAACGGGATGTCCTTGTATCCGTTCTCGACGTGGACCCTCTCCGGCGGCCAGTACGGCCCGACGATCTCGCTGTAATAGCGGTGCATGACCTCGTCGACCGCCGGCGAGACGGCGTGCTTGCCGTAGCTCCAAAACGCGACCACTCCGCCCGGCCGCAAGACCCGTCGCGCCTCCGCGTCAAATGCCCCGTGGTCCAGCCAGTGGGCGGCCTGCGCTACAGTCACGAGGTCGACAGAACCGCCAGGGATGCCGCTCTGCTCTGCGAGCGCGACCTTGTATCGTACGCGCGGGTGTGCGACCGCGTTCGCGATCTGCCCCTCGCTCGCGTCGGTCGCGACCACCTCGTCGAAGAACTCCGCCAGCGGCACAGAGGCCTGACCGTTGCCGCACGCGCAGTCCCATGCGCGCAACCGGGCCGGGGCGAGACCAGCCAGCCACTCGAAGAGCGCACGCGGGTACGTCGGCCTCCCATCGCGGTACGCGGCCGATTCGGTCGAAAAGTAGTCCTGGAACGTCACTTCGTGATGTCGCGCACGACGTGTCCGTGGACGTCCGTAAGGTGGAAGTCGCGCCCCTGGTAGCGGTATCCGAGCTTCTGGTGATCGATCCCCATCAGGTACATGATCGTCGCGTTCAGGTCGTGGACGTGCACGGCGCCCGGCGTGAACTCGTCCATCGTCGGGTTGATCGGGTTCCCGTCCTTGTCCGCGATGTTGTAACAGAAGTCGTCGGTCTGGCCGTACACGGTGCCGGGCTTGACTCCGCCGCCCGCCATCCACATCGTAAAGCAGCGCGGATGGTGGTCTCGCCCATAGTCGTCGTGCGAAAGCGGGCCCTGGCAGTACACCGTGCGCCCGAACTCGCCGCCCCACACGACGAGCGTCTCATCGAGCAGCCCGCGCTGCTTCAGGTCCGTGATAAGCCCGTAGCAAGCCTGATCGATGTCCTTGCACTGCAGGGGAAGGTCTCGCGCCGTGCTGTCGTGCGTGTCCCAGCCGCGATGGAAGATCTGCACGAACATCACGTCGCGCTCGACCAAACGCCTTGCGAGCAGGCAGTTCGCCGCGAACGTGCCCGCAGTGTGCGCGTCTTCGCCATAGAGCTCGTACGTCGAGTCCGGCTCCTTCGAAAAGTCTGTCAGCTCAGGCACGCTCGTCTGCAGCCGATACGCCATCTCGTACTGCTTGATGCGCGTCGCGATCTCCGGGTCGCCGAACTGTTCGAGCTGCACCTCGTTGAGCTTAGAGAGCCCATCGAGCATCTCGCGCCTCATGCCGCTGTTCACGCCGTCCGGGTTCGTCAGATAGAGCACCGGGTCGCCCTTCGACCGAAGCTCGACGCCCTGGTTCTCGCTGGGCAGGAAGCCCGCGCCCCAAAGGCGCGAATAGAGCGCCTGCGCGTCCCTCTTCGCGCTCCAGCTCGAGTGCAGCACGACATAGGCCGGCAGATCCTGGTTCATCGAACCGAGGCCGTAGCTGAACCACGCGCCGACGCTCGGGCGTCCCGGGAGCTGGCTGCCCGTCTGGATGAAAGTCACCGCCGGGTCGTGGTTGATCGCCTCAGTAAACATCGAGCGGATTACGCAAAGCTCTTTGACTACCTGCGCGGTCTTTGGCAGAAGCTCGCTGACCCAGATGCCGTCCTGGTTGTTCTCGTACTTTTCAAACTTGAACTTGGACGGCGCGACGGGGAAGCGCGCCTGACCGCTCGTCATGGTCGTGATTCTCTGTCCGTTGCGGATGGACTCCGGCAGGTCCGCGTCGTACTTCTCGTTCAGGTTCGGCTTATAGTCCCAGAGGTCCATCTGGCTCGGGCCGCCGTTCATGGAGAGGTAAATGACCCGCTTCGCCTTGGGAGGGAAGTGCGGCAGGCCCGGCAGCGCGCCGCTGCGCTCTTGCTGCTGCTCGAGGCTGTCCAAGAAACCGGCCGAAGGCAACTGGGCGCGCAGGAGCGACGACAGCGCAAGCGTGCCGACGCTGTAGGCCGTGCGCCCGAACAGCTGGCGGCGCGTCATCAGGAGCTCTGCTTCTCGGATCGGGTTCATCAGTGTTGTGTCACCACCTCGTCAAGGTTTAGCAGCATGTTGCAGACCATCGTCCATGCCGCGTGCTCGACCGGATCCAGCGACTCGTTTCGCGGCGCCTCACCGACTGCGAGCAGCTTTGCGGCCGAACCTGCGTCCGCCGCAAACGCCAGCTTCTGCTTTCCAAGCGTCTCCAGCACGATGGCTGCCTCTTTGGGCGTCGCATCGCGGCAGGTCGCGAGGCGGAAGGCCAAAGCGACGCGCGACCTGTCGTCCCTTGTTGCCAGCAGGACCTGCTCGGCCATCGTGCGCGCAGCCTCCATGAACTGCGGGCTGTTCATCCCTACTAGAGCCTGCAGAGGCGTGTTGGTGCGCGAGCGGTTGACGACGCACTGCTCGCGCGAGGGCGCGTCGAACACCGCCATCGACGGCGGCGGGCTCGTGCGCTTCCAAAAAAGATAAAGGCTGCGGCGGTACAGAGCCTCGCCGTGGTCTTGCACGTACTTGGCGGTGTCACTGATCGGGTACGCGACCGCCTCCCAGAGTCCTGGCGGCTGGTAAGGGTGGACGCCGCGCCCGCCAAGCTTGTTGACAAGCAGCCCCGATACGTCGAGCGCCAGATCGCGCAGGACCTCCGCGTCCAGCCGGAAGCGCGGGCCCCGCGAGTTCAGCACGTTCTCGGGGTCTTTGGCGAGATTTTCGGCGGTCACCGCAGAGCTTTGGCGGAACGTGGCGCTCGTCACGATCATCCTGTCCAGCTTCTTGACGCTGTAACCGCGCTTTTTGAACTCGGCCGCCAGGCAGTCGAGCAGGTCCGGGTCGGTCGGGTAGTCGCCCTGCTTGCCGAAGTTCTCGGCCGTCTTGACGATCGCCCTGCCGAAGTGCTGCTGCCACACGCGGTTGACGTAAACACGGGCGAACAACGGATCGCCGTCGGAGACGAGCCACTGGGCGAGTCCAAGCCGGTTGTTCGGCGCTCCTGGCGGCAGGGAACCCAGCGCTTTCGGTATCCCACGCTGCACGACCTCCTTCGGCTGGTCGTACTGTCCGCGGTTGAGCCGGTGCGTCTCGCGAGGAGTCGGCATCTCTTGCGCGACGATCGTTAGCGGCAGCGAGTCTTCGAGCGACTTGATCTGTGTGGCTAGCGCGAGGAACTTCGTCTTGTCCGCCGTGTCCGGGCCAAACGTCAGGTAGGTCGATCGGAATAGCTCTTCCTCCTCTGGCGTCCGGCTGCCTTTCTTGCCAAGCGCGGCCGCCTTGCCGATCCGGTCCGACCTGGCGTCGCCGAACGCGAAGTAAATGCCGTCCCCTCCCCCGGCATTGACGATCTTGACCAGGATGCTGTTGTCGCCCTTCTTCAGTGCGATCTTGACCGTGTCGGCGGCAGCGGTGATCGCCCGAAGCACCTTGTTGCTGTGGGCGCTCTTCCCGTTGACCCATAGGGCAACGCCGTCGTCGCTCCCCAGGCGCAGCGTCACTTCGCGGTCAGCGTCGGAGGTCAGAACGGTGCGTAGGTACACCGCGGCGTTGTCCTTGCCGATGAAGCCGGTCTGCTGCACGCCGAGCTTGACGTCTACGTCCTTCCACACCACCGCGCCGGCCCTTTCAGGGACCTCGGGGTCGAACGCAGTCGCAAACGCTGCGTCAAAGTCGCTGGCCTGGTACACGCCCGAGACCTGCCAGGCGCCCGCCTTAGGATCGGGAACCCACGCCTCCTCCAACCACGCAAGAGCTCGCGCCCTGTTGACCCGCTTCTCGATCGCACCCCTCTCGGTCCTCAATCCAGCGAGCGCGCTCGCCTGCTCCGGAGTCGGCGCCTTGATCGCTGGCGGTGGCGCGTTGAGGTTCCCGTCGAGCGGCGAATCGGCGGTGCTGTTGAAGTACGCGTAAAGGCTGTAGTACTCGCTCTGCTTGATCGGGTCGTACTTGTGGTCGTGGCACTTCGCACAGCCGACGGTGAACCCAAGGAACACCGTGCCGAACGTGTCCGTGCGGTCCATCGTGTTCTTGACGAGGAACTCCTCTTCGATCGCCCCGCCCTCGTTCGTCGTCGGGTTCAGCCGCACGAACCCGGTGGCGATCAGCTGGTCGGGCGTCGGGTTGGGGAGCAGGTCGCCCGCCACTTGCCACAAGGCGAACTTGTCGTAGGGAAGGTCGGCGTTGAACGCGCGCACGACCCAGTCGCGATACGGGTAGATCGCGCGCTCGTTGTCGATGTGCAGGCCGTGCGTGTCGGCGTACCGCACGGCGTCCAGCCAGAACCGCGCCTGGTTCTCGCCATAGCGCGGGCTCGCGAGCAGCCTGTCGACGTACCGCTCGTAAGCGCCCTTCTTCGTGTCCTTCAAGTACGCCTCGAGCTCCCCAGGCGCGGGAGGCAGACCGGTCAACGTGAGCGATGCGCGCCGTGCCAGAGTCGTCCTGTCCGCTTCGGGTGCTGGCTTGAGGCCGGCCTCGTCGAGCTTGGCCATCACGTAATAGTCGATCGGCTCTCTCGGCCAAGCCAGGTCGCTGACCTTGGGAAGACGCGCCTCTTTGGGCGGCACGAACGCCCAGTAAGCCTTGTATTCTGCGCCGCTCGCTATCCAAAGGCGGACCGTCTCTTGCTGCTCAGGCGTCAGCGCCGCGACTGGCGAGCCGACCGGGGGCATCCGCATCGAGTCCTCCTTCGCGCTGACCCGCTTGTACATGAGCGATTTGGCCGGGTCGCCTGGCGTAATGGCCCGATACCCTCCTCGGTCGGCGGTGGCCGTCGCAAAGGAGTCGAGCCGCAGGCCCGCGGCGACCGTCGCCGCGTCAGGGCCGTGGCAGCGGAAGCAGTGCTCCGACAGGATCGGCAGCACGTCGCGGTTGAAGTCCACCTTTCGCACCGCGACCGGCTTTGCGCCTGGGGCCGCCCCTTGCTGGGCCTTGGCGGCGACGCCGGCCAGGAGCGCGCCCACACCGAGCGTGCCCAACACACAGGCAGGAAGCTGGCCCCATCTAGACATGGTTCCGGTAGAAAGGACGCCGCGCCGCGCCCTTATATTGCAGGATACACGAAGCAGGGCCCCAGGTTCAGCGTTTGCCGTGGACGTAGCGCTCGATCGTGACGTCCCAGGTCATCACGGTCCCGCCCTCGATCATCTCGTCGAGCTTGGGGAGGAACGCGTCGATCCGCTCCGCCACGTCCACGATGTGGATCGTCAGCGGCAGGTCCTCCGAAAGCCGCAAGATGCTGGCCGAGTGGATCCGGCTGTTGCCGCCAAAGCCCATGATCCCGCGCGTGACCGTCGCCCCGGCGAGCCCCTCCTTGCGCGCCAGCTCGACGATAGCCGAATAAGTCGGCTTGCCGTGGAAGTGGTCGGTCTCGCCGATGAGCACCACAAGCGCCTTTCCCGGGCCCTCGATCTTCATGCCGCGCCTCTCGTCAGCAGTCTAGCCAATAGGACCCCGAGGAACGCAGCAGCCACAGAAAGGAACGCCGTGCCAAGGAAGTACCCGGCGGCAGGCAGATAGCTCCGCTCCTCGAGAAGGCGCACGGTCTCGTACGAGAACGTCGAGTACGTCGTGTACCCTCCCAGGACCCCGATGCCTACGAAGAGCCGCCACCGCTCGTCCCAGTTCAACTGCAGAGCGAGCCCGTAAAGCAGCCCGATCGCCAGCGAGCCGGTGACGTTGATCACCAGCGTCTGCCAAGGGAAGTGGGGCCCCAGACGGTCCTGGATCCACCCTCCGAGCGTGTACCTCAGTACCGAGCCGAGGAAGCCGCCCGCGCCGACCAACAGCACCCGCCCGAGTCCTTCCACGCCGCGATTATGCCCCGAGCGTGAGATAATCGGCTCAGGAGCCCCGACATGCTTTTGGCCGCCACGCTCGCAGTCATCCTTGGTCAGACCCCGCGCGACTCGTTCGCCGCAGGCTTTGCAGAACCGCCCGCCTGGGCGCGCCCGCACACCTGGTGGCACTGGATGGACGGGAACGTCACGAAGGAAGGGATCACCGCAGACCTCGAGGCGATGAAAGAGGCCGGCATCGGCGGCGCGCAGATGTTCACGGTCTCGCAAGGGATCCCCAAGGGCCCCGTCGACTACATGGGCCCTGCGTGGCGCGACATGACCGCCTTCGCAGTCAAAGAGGCGGACCGGCTCGGCATCGAACTGTGCATCCACAACTGCGCGGGCTGGTCATCGAGCGGCGGGCCGTGGGTCACTCCCGAGAACGCGATGCAGGTGCTCGCGTGGAGCGAGACAAAAGTAACGGGGCCAATTCACCTTGACGCCGAGCTTCCGCAGGCGCAGGCGCCGCAGGTGTACGCGAAGGTGCCTTATTACGAGGACATCGCGGCGTACGCGTTCCAGGCCCCGCCCGCTCCCGCGCTGACCGGCCCGCAGCGCGGCCCCATCCTTGGCGCGACCGGAGTCGTCCGAGACGATTCCCTCACCTATGACTATCCCATCGTGCCCGCGAGCAAGGTCACGATGCTAAAGCTCGGCGCGAACGGACGCTTGACCTGGGACGTTCCCGCCGGCGACTGGACGATCCTGCGGCTGGGGCACGTCCCGACTGGAAAGGACAACCACCCCTCGACCCCCGAGGGCGACGGGCTAGAAGTCGACAAGCTCAGCCGCAACGCACTCGACGAGTATTGGAACAAAGGGACGATGGCGGCGGTGCTAAAGGACGCGGGGCCGCTGGCCGGCAAGTCCTTGAACAACGCGCTCGTCGACAGCTACGAGGTCGGCTCGCAGAACTGGACGCCCTTGATGCGCGACGAGTTTATGAATCGGCGCGGCTACGACCCGATGCCGTGGCTACCGGCGATCGCGGGCTACACGGTCGAGAACAAAGAGAAGACGCAGCGCTTCCTCTGGGACTGGCGGCGCACCATCGCAGACCTCTACGCCGACAACTACTACGGTCGCTTCGCCGAGCTTTGCCACAAGAACGGGATCCTCTTTTCTACCGAGCCCTACGGCAACGGCGGCTTCGACGACATTCAGGCCGGCGGCAAGGCCGACATCCCGATGGGCGAGTTCTGGGTCGGCGGCGGAACGCTGGAGACGACGAAGATCGCCTCGTCCACGGGGCACGTCTACGGCCACCAGGTGATCGGCGCAGAGTCGTTCACCGCCGACGACGTGCGCGGGCGCTGGCTCGAAGAGCCTTATGCGGCAAAGGCGCTGGGCGACCTCGTGTTTTGCAACGGCGTCAACCGCTACATCTTCCACCGCTACGCGATGCAGCCGTGGATGGACAAGTTCCCCGGGATGACGATGGGCCCTTGGGGCACCCACCTCGAACGGACCGAGACCTGGTGGACCGAGGCCGCCACCTGGCTCAAGTACGTCGCACGCTGCCAGTACATGCTGCAGCAAGGGCTCTTCGTCGCTGACGCGCTCTACTACTACGGCGAGGGCGCGCCCGTCACGCTGCCGTACCGCCCCAACCTCGAGCCGCGCATGCCGAACGGGTACGACTATGACGGGTGCGACTCGTCCGTCCTAAAGCAGATAACCGTCAAGGACGGTCTGGTCGTCCTGCCCAGCGGGATGAGCTACCGCGTGCTCGTGCTGCCAAACACGACGCAGATGACTCCAAAAGTGGCGATGATCGTACGGGACCTCGTGGCTGCGGGCGCGACTGTCGTGGGCCCAAAACCGGACATGTCCCCGAGCCTCTCCGACTTTCCGAACTGTGACGCTGAAGTCGGGCGAACCTCCGACGACGTTTGGGCCGACCTTGACGGGATCGGGAACACAGAACGGCGATACGGCAAAGGCAGGGTCGTCTGGAACAAGCCGCTGGAAGACGTCTTCGACGAGCTCGGCGCTCCGCCCGATTTCGACTACTCGAGCCTTTCGTTTGGCTCCAAGCTTGCCTACATCCACCGAAGAATCAACGACGCGGACGTCTACTTCGTCTCCAACCAGCAATACAAGCCGACCGAGGTCGAGTGCAGGTTCCGCGTTTCAGGAAGGGCCCCCGAGCTCTGGCACGCCGACACGGGCCTCTCCGAGGTCGCGCCGGTCTATCGCGCGGTCGGGGGCCGCACCGCGGTCGATCTGCAACTTGGTCCCGCGGAGTCGGTGTTCGTCGTGTTCCGCGACGGCGAACAACACAGGCACATAGAGACGTTCGGGCCAGAAAGGGAAGGCGCAGTTGCGCCCAAGGTCCCCGTTATCGTGGTCCAGCTCGCTCGCTACGAGAGCGCCGACGGCCGCGGCGCCGACGTCACGAAGACCGTCGCGCAGATGGTCAAGGAAGGACAGTTCGAGATCACTGCGTCGAACGCAGCCTTTGGCGACCCGGTCGTCGACGTCGTCAAGCGCCTGCGCGTGGTCTACACCCTCGATGGCAAGCCGATGACGCAGACTGTCGCCGAGAACGAGACGATGTCGCTCGCAGAGATGCCGAACGGCCCCGCGATCCCCAAGACCTTCGACCTCGCGGTCGAAGACGGGCGCACGGTCCTCACAGCGTGGAAGGCTGGCCGCTACTCCGGCCGCTCTTCGAACGGCCACATCGTCACAGTGAACGTCAGCAAGGACGCGGACGAAACGACTGTAGAAGGGCCCTGGAGCGTCGCGTTCAAGCCCGGCTGGGGCGCTCCTCCACAGGTCACCCTCGAAAAGCTCGCTTCATGGACCGAGAACTCCGATTCTGGCGTCAAGTACTTCTCCGGCTCCGCGACCTATACCAAGTCGTTCGTCGTACCGCAGAGCTTCGTCGCAGGCGACCGCACCGTCCTGCTCGACCTCGGCCGAGTCAAGAACTTCGCGACCGTCACTTTGAACGGCAGACCGCTCGGCGTGCTGTGGAAGGAGCCGTTCGTCCTTGACGTCACAAGCGCGGTCAAGTCCGGCAGGAACGTCCTGGAGGTCAAGGTCACCAACCTCTGGCCCAACCGCATCATCGGCGACGAGCAACTGCCGCCTGACGTCGAATGGGACGGCGCGCACCTCAAGAAGTGGCCCGACTGGCTCCTCGAAGGCGAGCCGAGGCCGAACACCGGGCGCTTCACCTTTACGACTTGGCACTTCTGGAACAAGGACTCACCACTGCTCGAATCGGGCCTCTTAGGGCCGGTCGTCGTGAGGTCCGCGCGCAAAGTTACTCTGCGGGACTAGCTCGAACTTGGGCCAGTCTCGTCTAAACTAGATGAGATGAGGCCGTCTTTGGGTACTGGGGTCCTTGTTGTGGCAGGGCTCGGACTGTTGTTGTCGGGGCTCGCGCCTGCCGGCACGCAACAACAGCCCAAGCAGAAGCTCGACTACAACCGAGACGTCCGCCCGATCATCACGAAGTGCTTCTCGTGCCACGGCCAGAACACCGGCGACGGGCTTGCCGGCCTGCGGCTCGATAACTTCGCTGGCGCGACCAAGTCGCTCGCGAGCGGGCGCTCTGCGATCGTCCCGGGAAAGCCGCAGGAGAGCGAGCTCATCGAGCGCATTAACGCCAAAGACGGCTCGATCATGCCGCCCAAGGCGAGCAACAAGGTGCTGTCGGCGGAAGAGAAGCAGGTCCTTGCACAGTGGATCGCGGAGGGAGCGGAGTACAAGCAGCACTGGGCCTTCGTCGCGCCAGTGCGGCCGCCGCTCCCAAAGGTCAAGGACAAGAATTGGCCGGTCAACGGCATCGACTGGTTCGTGCTCGCTAAGTTGGAAGAGCACGGCCTACAACCAGAGCCCGAAGCAGACAAGCGCACGCTCATCCGCCGCGCGACGCTCGATATCACAGGACTCCCGCCGACGCCGCAGGAGGTCGAAGCGTTCTTGAACGACAAATCGGCCAAAGCCTACGAAAGTGTCGTCGACCGCCTGCTCGCCTCGCCTCGCTACGGCGAACGGATGGCAATGGACTGGATGGACTACGCGCGCTACGCCGACAGTAACGGCTATCAGGCCGACTACGAGCGCTACCAGTGGCGCTGGCGCGACTGGGTCATCGCCGCGTTCAACAAGAACATGCCGTACGACGAGTTCACCGTTGAACAGATCGCAGGCGACCTGCTACCGAACGCCACGATGGACCAAAAGCTAGCGACCGGATTCAACAGGAACCACCGCATCAACACCGAGGGCGGCGTGATAGCAGAAGAGTGGCGGGTGGAGAACGTCATCGACCGCCTCGAGACGACCTCGGCTGTGTGGCTGGGCCTCACGACCGGCTGCGCGCGCTGCCACGACCACAAGTACGACCCGCTCACGCAGAAAGACTTCTATCGGATGTTCTCCTACTTCAACAACGTGCCAGAGTCCGGCACGGGAGAGGAGCGTCCCGTCAACCACCCGCCGATCATGGACGCGCCGACCGCTGCCCAGACCGCGCAGCTAGCGGGGCTCAACGCCGACCTCGCGATCCTCGACGCCGAGATGGCCAAGCGCTTGGACGCGAACGAAAAGCACGCTTCGCAGTGGAAGATTGACGCACAGCTGCCAGAGGTCAAGTCCGGCCTCGTCGCTAGATTCGCGTTCGCAGGCGCGGAGAACAAGACCTACACGGCGACCGGCCCAGTGGCGTACGGCGCCGGCCGCGCTTCCGGCGCCGTCGCGACGAAGGACGATGCCTTCCTCGACCTCGGAAACGTCGGCGACTTCGAAAAAGACCAGCCGTTCTCCTTCGGCGCCTGGATCAAACCCGCGAACGGGCAGGGCTCGCCGATCTCGCGCATGGACAGCGCGAGCGCCTACCGCGGCTGGGAGTGCTCGCTCATCAACGGCTTGCCGCAGGCGCACCTGATCAACATGTGGCCGCAGAACGCGCTGAAGGTCGCAGCAAAGTCGACGATCCCTAACGGGAAGTGGACCCACTTCTTTATGACCTACGACGGCAGCATGAAGGCCGCGGGTTTCAAGATGTACCTCGACGGTAAGCTCGTCGAGACGAACGTCGAAAACGACAAGCTGACCGACACGATCCGTACGCAGGTCACCGCCAAAGTCGGGCGACGCACGAACTCCGAGATGTACACGGGAGAGGTCGACGACCTCGCCATCTACGACCGCGAACTCAAGCCTGAAGAGGTCGCCAAGCTCGCCTCTACCCACCCCGCGCGCTCGCTTCTCGCCGTCGTCCCCGAAAAGCGCACCAAGGAGCAGAGCCGTGAAATCGCGCGCTACTGGTCGCTCGAGAACGACAAACTGTTTGTGCAGCTCGACTCGGCGCGCAACAAGGCGCAGAAGGAAAAGGACTCGCTCGTCGCCTCGATCCCCAACGTCATGGTGATGCAGGAGATGCCGAAGCCGCGCGAGTGCCACATACTGGTCCGCGGCCAGTACGACAAACCGGGCGAAGTTGTCGAGGCAGGCATGCCAGAGTTCCTCCCGCCGCTGCCGAAAGGCGCGCCCAACAATCGGCTCGGGTTTGCCGAGTGGATCGTCTCGCCGAGCAACCCGCTCACTGCCCGCGTCACCGTCAACCGCCTGTGGGAGAGGTTCTTCGGCGCCGGCATCGTCTCGACCGTCGAAGACTTCGGCACGCGCGCCGACTTTCCCTCGCACCCTGAGCTCCTCGACTGGCTCGCGACGGAGTTCGTACGCCTCAAGTGGGACATGAAGGCGATGATCAAGGAGATCGTGATGAGCGCGAGCTACCGCCAGTCGTCAGACCTTACGGCAGAAAACCTGAAGGCCGACCCGGAGAACCGCCTCGTCTCGCGAGGGCCGCGCTTCCGCCTCACTGGTGAGGTCATCCGCGACCAGGCGCTCTTCGTCAGCGGCCTCCTCGTCGAAAGGCTTGGCGGCCCGTCCGTCTATCCCTACATGCCACAAGGAATCTGGGACGAGACCAACTTCTACGGCAACCTGCGCAACTACATGGCCGCCGACGGAGACGGGCTCTACCGCCGTAGCCTGTACACCATTTGGAAGCGAACCGCAGCGCCGCCGAACATGCTCCTCTTCGACGTGCCTGCGCGCGAGACCTGCCGCGTCCATCGTGCCCGCACCGACACGCCGCTGCAGGCGCTCACGCTGATGAACGACGAGACTTACCTCGAGGCGGCCCGCGTCCTCGCGCAGCGCATGATGAAAGAAGGCGGCGCGACGGCCGAGCAGCGCCTCCGGTTCGGGTTCAACCTCGTCCTCTCGCGCGAGCCGACCGCCGACGAGCTGATGATCATGCAGTCTTCGCTCGCGCGCCTCACCGGCAAATACCGTAAAGACCCCGACGCTGCGCTCGATCTAATCCTCGTCGGCAAGTCGAAGGTCGCGCTCGGGCTCGACCGCGCCGAGCTCGCCGCATACACCGTCACTGCCAGCACGCTCCTCAACCTGGACGAGGCGATCACAAAGGAATAGCCCATGGACAACGAACTCATTCTCCAAGACCAGTTCAACCGGCGCACGTTCCTCAAGCAAGCAGGCGGCGTCGGCATGGCCGCGCTGCTCGGCATGCTCTCCAAAGAGACGCTCGCAGCCGGGCTACTCGAGGGCGAGAAGCACGAGAGCATCGGCGGCCTTCCGGGCTTTCCGAACTTTCCGCCGAAGGCCAACAGGGTCATCTACCTCTTCCAGAGCGGCGCGCCGAGCCAGATGGAGCTATATGACCCTAAGCCGCAGCTCCTAAAGCTGCGCGGAGAGGACCTCCCAGACAGCGTCCGCAACGGCCAACGACTGACCGGCATGACGAGCGGCCAGAAGACGTTCCCGGTCGCGCCAAGCATCTTCAAGTCGCAAAAGTACGGCGAGTGCGGCATGGAGATGAGCGAGCTCCTGCCGCACGTCGGCGGAATCGCCGACGAGATGTGCCTCGTCCGCTCGATGTTCACCGACGCGATCAACCACGACCCGGCCGTCACGTTCCTCCAGTCCGGTGCGCAGCTCGCTGGCCGCCCGAGCATCGGCTCGTGGCTCAGCTACGGCCTCGGCACCATGAACCAAGACCTGCCCACCTACGTCGTGCTCACCAGCATCGGCAGCGGGCGACAGGACGACCAGCCGCTCTACGACCGACTGTGGGGCTCCGGCTTCCTGCCCACGCAGTACCAGGGCGTCAAGTTCCGCAACACCGGCGACCCCGTGCTGTTCATCTCGGACCCGCACGGGATCGACCGCGAGACGCGCCGCGAAATGCTCGACGAGCTGATGGGCCTCAACAAGATCCGCAAGGCCGTCACCGGCGACCCGGAGATCGACACGCGCGTCGCGCAGTACGAGCTCGCCTTCCGAATGCAGACCTCCGTGCCGGAACTGCTCGACATCAGCAAGGAGCCGAGCGCCGTTCTCGAGATGTACGGCCCGGACGTCAACCGCAAGGGCTCCTACGCGTACAACTGTCTGCTCGCGCGGCGGTTGGCAGAGCGCGGCGTGCGCTTCGTGCAGCTTTTCCACATGGGCTGGGACCACCACTTCGACCTGCCGCGCATGATGAAGGCGCAGGCGCAGGACATCGACGTGCCGACTGCCGCGCTCATCAAGGACCTCAAGCAGCGCGCAATGCTCGACGACACATTGGTTGTTTGGGGCGGCGAGTTCGGCCGTACCGTCTACTCGCAGGGCGACCTGACCGAGACGAACTACGGCCGCGACCACCACCCGCGCTGCTTCTCGGTTTGGATGGCGGGCGGCGGCGTCAAGCCCGGCACGGTCTATGGCCAGACCGATGACTTCTCCTACAACATCGCGGAGAACCCGGTCAGCGTGCACGACCTGCACGCCACGATGCTTCGCCTGCTCGGCATCGACCACGAAAGGCTGACGTTCCGCTACCAGGGGCGCGACTTCCGTCTGACCGACGTGTTCGGCAACGTGGTCGAGGGCCTGATCAAGTAGTCGCCGCGCCGCAGACCGGGTCAGAGCCGAGAGACCGCGCCCAGGTCCTCCGGTGAGTCGGCGTCGAAGAACCACCGCGGATCGATCCCAAGGCCCATCATCTCTGGTTCACCGAGCGCAACCACGTCGCACAAAGCCAACAGCCCCTTCATAGACCGCTCACCCGAATCCCGCCACTTCTCAAACACGCGACCAGAATAGAGCGCGCATAGCGGCTGCGCTTCGCCCGAGACGAAAGGCACCACCGCGTCGTGACTGCCTAGCAATGTCGCCATCGGTGCGACGCAGTCCGCGTTGAAGAAGGGAAGGTCGCACGCGCAGACGAACACCGCCTCCTCGCTCGGAACAAACCGGCTCAGCGCCGCCGCCGGACCTGCGTGCACCCCCGCGTCCTTTAGGAAAGCGCGCCCAGGCACCGCCTCGCGCCCGAGCACCGTCGCGCGCACGCCGATCCTGTCGAACTCCGCGAGCGTGCGATCGAGCAGCGTCCGCCCCTCGATCGTCAGCGACGCCTTGTCCTCCCCCATCCTCCGGCTCGCACCTCCGGTCAGCACGACGGCCTCGACGTTCATGGCATCAAGGATACAACGAGCCTCCCTGCTCTCCCCTCACCCTCTCTCCTTTCTGCGTCAGGATTCACGGCTTACGACTTTCGACGTTCGACGCTCGACTAGAAACTGGAGCCGCCTGGCGGATTCGAACCCCCGACCTGCTGTTTACAAAACAGCTGCTCTACCCCTGAGCTAAGGCGGCCGACGAGCCCTTAATGTACCCTCACACCGCCACGTTGTCGATTAGCCGCACCCCGCAGAACCGAGCCGCACACACCACGCGCAGGCCCAACGAAACGTCACAAGAAGGCGACATCGTCGCAGGGTCCACGCACGCGACGTACTCAACATCGAACCCCTCGCCCTCAAGCTCCTGCCGCGCAAGCGCCAACGCGCCGTCCACGTCCGAGCCGCCACGCACCGCATTTGCGCTGGCGCTCAGCGAACGAAAAAGTCCACTGGCCCGCTCCGCCTGCTCCCGACTAAAGTAGGCGTTGCGGCTAGAAAGCGCCAAGCCCCGCGCGTCGCGCACCGTCTCCACCAGCTCGAGCCGCAATGGGAACTCAAGCCCCAAGACGAGCGACTGGACAACCGCGCACTGCTGTAGGTCCTTCAGACCGAAAAAAGCCACCTCCGGCAGGAACACGTTGAACAGCTTCGCCACCACGGTCGCGACGCCGTCGAAGTGGCCCAGCCTGTGCACGCCCTCCCAAAGCTCGCCCACCGGCCCGACCCGCACCGAAGACCCGCCGCGCCCGTACATCTCCTCCACGCTCGGCGCAAACACCGCGTCCACACCGACCGACTCTGCCAAAGCCAAGTCGCGAGCCTCTTCGCGCGGATACGCGGCGAAGTCTTCGCTCGGCCCGAACTGCGTCGGGTTCACGAACAGCGAGACGTAGGTCGTCGAGCAAGCGGCACGAGACCGGCGCATTAGCTCGAGGTGCCCCGCGTGGAACGCGCCCATCGTCGGCACGAGCCCGACGCTGTCGCGACCGCGCCGATGCTCGCGGACCTCGGCGATGGTGCGCAGGACCTTCAAAAGCTGTTCTCTTCGCCTGGAAACTTCCGCTCGCGCACTTCAGCCGCGTACCGCGATACGCCGTCCACAAAAAGCTTCTGCGCGCCGACATAGTCCTTCGCGTGCTTGAACATCCCGCCACCGAGCCCCACCACGTCGTGGAAGACCTGGATCTCGCCGTCGCAGTCCGGCCCCGCGCCGATGCCGATCGTTGGGACCTCCAGGTCCGACGTGATCTGCGCAGCCAAGCCCGCAGGCACCAGCTCGAGCACGATCGAAAACGATCCGGCCTCCTGCACCCCGCACGCCGCCTCACGCACGGCCGTCGCGTCCTCGCCGCGCCCCTGCACGCGAAAGCCGCCGAAAGCGTTGACCGACTGCGGCGTCATCCCCACGTGCCCCATCACCGGGATCCCGGCGCGCACGATCGCACGGATCGCCTCCGTGTATGCGCCCTCCAGCTTAACGGCCTCCGCTCCTGCCTTCATCAGCCGCACAGAAGACTCGACGGCCTGAGAGACCGACGATTGGTACGAACCAAAAGGCAGGTCTGCGACGAACAGCGCTTCGCGAACGCCGCGCCGCGCCGCGCGCGTGTGGTGCTCCATCTCCTCGAGCGTCACAGGCAGCGTGTTCTCGTAGCCCAGCACGACGTTGCCCAAGGAGTCGCCCACTAGCACGACGTCTACGCCGCTCGAGTCGGCGATCGAGGCGCTAGGGAAGTCGTAGGCGGTGATGCAGACGATCCGCTCTCCCTTCGCCTTCATTGCGCGCACGCCGGGGGCTGTTCGTTTCAAAGCGGCTTAAGTATATCGCCGCTCAAAGCGAGCCTAAGACCTCGTCCACGTGCCCCTTGACCTTGACCCCGCGCCAGGCCCTTTCGACCCGGCCATCGGTCCCGACCAAGAACGTCGACCGCTCCACCCCGAAGTACTTCTTGCCGTACAGCAGCTTCTCCCGCCACACCCCCAGCGACTTCAAGAGCGTGAGCTCCGGGTCGGCGAGCAACGGGTAACCGAGCCCGAGGTCCGTCGCAAACTTGGCGTGCGACTTCACCGTGTCAGGGCTCAGCCCGAAGATCTTGGTGCCCCCAAACTTGGGGATCGCGGCGTTGAACTCCGCCGCCTCCGCGGTTCATCCGCTCGTGCTGTCCTTCGGGTAGCAGAACACCACGCAGCGCGAGCCGAGCAGGTCCTTCTTGCTCCAGGCCCGCCCGCGCTGGTCAAAGAGATCGAACTCAGGAAAAACTTCGCCGATGGAGACCATAAGAGTCCTATTCCGCCGAGTCGGTCAGCATTGCTTGCATCAGGTCCACCCGCAGCACTACGCCGCAGAGCCGCGCGTCCTCCACGACCGGCAGCACGGTCAGACCGCTGTTGAGCATCAGGTGCAGCGCGTCGCTCACTTCCATGTCGGGTGCGACGGTCGTCGGCTCGTTCGAGCCGAACTCGTAGGCAGGCTCGTTCGAAAGGCTCGTGAGGTTTCCGCGCTGGCTCACGGCGCGGCACAGGTCCCCCTCGGTCAGCACCGCCACGGGCGCCATGTCCTCGCTCACGACGACGAGCGCGGGGAACTGGTAGATGTCCATCTTGTCCACCGCGTCGCGGAGCGTGCTCTTCCGCGTGAGGGTCGGGATGTGCGCGTGCACGACCTCTCTGAGGGTCATGCGACCGATTGTATCCGTTCGGCGGCTACCAGTAGGGCGGCAGCGTCACGCTGTCCTTGTTGCGCTGGTCGCTATAGACCCAGTTGAACTCCGTGGCCTCCCACTTGCCGTTGGTCTTCACGAGGTTGATCGCCATCACCGAGCGCTCGTCCCCGCCCCAAAAGCTCTTCTCCTTGTTCACCGCGATTACCCGCGCCTTGGTTTCGTCGCACGTTAGGACCTTGAAGTACTGGAAACGGCCCTCCTTCGTCACGCCGTCGCAAACCTCGTGGATCGCGGCGGAGAGCGGAGCGCCCTTCCACTGCGTCATGACCTCGATGTAACCGTAAGGCGCGAACAGTGTAAAGACGTAGCAAAAGCTGAGCACCTTCCACGAAAGCAGGTCGTCGTGCTTCTTGATCGGGCGGAAAAGTGCGACGAGGAGCGTCAGTACGATTGCCACCGCGAAGCACGCGATCCCATATCCGAGCATGCCGAGCGAGTCCATAGCCTTACCGGGTTTCTTCCATGTCGGCGAGCCGCTGGACTGCCCCTGGCCCCGGTAAAACTGCCTTACTCCCTCATCAAGCCCCACGCTCCACTCCGAGCCGCCCGCCGCCGCGAACCACATGCCTTGCCGTGCAGATCGGCTGCGCTCGATCCGAGAATCTGTGAATAAGGGCTCGAACTTGATCAGAAACGAAAGCGCTCTCACGCAGGCCTACATCGTCCGCTGCCACCTGGCGGTCGAGCAGTTCAAGGTCTGCCCCCTCTGCGAGTCCGTCAACGTCGCCGACAACGATGCCTGTTTCTCCTGCGGGTGGGCCGGCAAGTTCCAGACCGAGCCGCACCGGATCGAGTCGCGGCTCTACGACCTGATCTACCGCTGCCCTGAGCTCCTGGCCATCCTCGTCGACGAGGAAAGGGTCCATTCGCTAACACTGTTCGAGCGCCTAAAAGGGATCTTCTCCCGCTTCCGCCGACTCGACGTCAGCGCCTAGTCCAAACCACGGCGGCAGGGGAGGCCGCCGCCGCAATTGTGGTGCAGGCCCCTGCCCTGCGCCCGCCCGCGCCGCTCCACAGCACCGAAAATG